>NVUX02000076.1 GCA_002402045.2 Paracoccaceae bacterium
CCATGATCTGTGCGTCGCTGTATCCTGCCTTCTTCATCAAAATCTCCTCAGATTATTATGCCGAGAAAATTCTACTTGTGAACACCAATAGTTTTAGGAGGGATTACCGCCATGAACCGCAAATTCTCGGCACTTTCACCCTTCGACTGATAATACAAATTAGACCGCGACAGCGATAGCAAGCGACATTGCCGCCGGATGCTCAAATCATGATCTTTGCGCACCATTTTTTGCCTCGTGTGCCGAGCAACTGATCCGAGGCGTTGGCTTTCTATATCTAATTTTCCTTGGTCCGCCTCTGCGGCTAATATTCCATGACATCGTGTTCTCTCGATATAATAATTGAATAATTGGCTCATTCTCTATTCTTCATTTCTGATCTGTTTTACCCCCCAGACGGAATAGATGATCAGCACCAGCCCAAGGCCAAAAAGCACCAGCTGAACCTTCCAAAGGCCAAACCAAGAATGCACGCGGACCTTGGTGAAATCATCGGGGTAGTAACCGATTGAAACGACGTCTCCGACTCTGTATTTCGAATCGCGCTGCCCTACTGCGTCTGCAACATGCTCAACACCCTCACGATCCGTAAAGCGGAACGTATGCCGGTAGACGGTTGTCTGCGAGTAGCCCGTTGAAGACCTGTTGGAGCTCTCGACCACCGTGTTGACCGAAACGACAGTTCCATCCACCCCTATGGTCTTTGCGTTCTCAAAAACCGAATACCCGATCGTAAGTAAAAAGCCGGCAAACAATGCGCCGCCAATAAGGCCCATGATGCGCGTCGCTTGAATGCGTTGAGCGACCGTCGGTGGGGCGACTTCATGTCCATCTTTGTCGTAATATTTCCTGATATCCGTAGATTTTTTATCTTGAATTGACATAAACACCCTCACCTTTCCATTTCCAACTCTGCAACCTTGGCCAAAAAAACCACCCAAAACCATAAATTATCCAGTTAAGCCGAGCTACTATGCGCGCGTAGTTTTTTGTCTCGGTAAGCAAGAATGAGGACCACTATGGTAAAGATGCCCACCATGGAGAAAATAAAACCGATCCCCCAAACCTCAAACCATGTGTCCAATTTAATTTGGCTTAAGCCATTCAAACCATTTAAAATATCCGGATCATACAGAATGTCAATTTCTGTGCCCACAGGTAAATCATAGTCTTGGCTTGTCATGGAAACCTGACCGGTATGGAGATCGCCCTGTTGATCTGAAAAGGATATTACGAGGTTGTATCTTCTGTTGTCGTGGTGCTCGTTTTCGATAAATTGCTGCGTAACAATGCCATTTGTTGCAATAACTGTTTGGGAGTAGGTATAGGCAAAGTAAGTGAAACCCGCACCGACGCCCCCACAAGCCAGCCCAACAAGGACCAGAATAATATTCATTACACGTTGGTTGGGTTTACTTTGTTCTGACATGTTGGTTCTCTCGTTTTAATTCTGAGGTGCGGACGGATTTAACGCGCTTAGAAGTATGAGGCGCTTTTATTGTGTGCAAAAATTGCAGCGCCTTGGCGCAACCGCGCTACATGACAAAGAATTTGCCGTTAAGCACTTGGCTTCTAATGACCCCAACCGCATAAAGCTTTGCGCGTAGCTCTGAGGTTCCCTCAATATTATCGGTTCCAAGCCACATATAAAATCGAGCCGTGGCTGGTATGCTTTGACCATCGGCGCTTATGATATGCCCGGCTGCAACATATTGCGGAAAGTTCGAAATATCGGTGCAGCCACTAAAACTCCCTAGATCGGGGAGCGATATGCCAAACCCTGCGCCGCCAAAATCCAGCGCATCCGCCTTGGCAACCTGTTCTAGCTCGAACTCAACGGAGCCCACCATGCCGCCACCACTAATGATGAGTCCGATTTCATTTCCAACCCTGTAAAGGTTGAAGTCAGCAATCGCGTCGGCAATCGGCGTTCCAAAAACTATGCCATCTATTAGCTGCACTTGCTGCGCGCCCAATGTGCCTTGAAACAGGGCATCAACAGAGTGCGTACCGCATTGATCATCTTGTGCGAATGCTGCTGAGCCAGACATGCCGGCGACGGCAAGCACCCCTCCGCCGATATAGCCCAAAATTTTTGCAACTTGAGCGCTTTCTTTTGTCTGATCCGTACGGATTCCTTCGCCTTTGGCAGGCTTCTTTTCGCTTTTTATCATTGCGCTCAATTCGTTGTGCATATTTGCTATTCCTTACAAATTCTAAAAAAGTATCAGGCTCGGTTTGCGTTTTTCGTTAGATACTGGACATCGAGAACCGCACGTGAAACTCTATTTTGCCACTAGCGGCCTCTGAAATAACCGTGCTGTCATAAACACCAATTGCAGAAATCCCACCGTCGTCTTGAAAATACACCATAAGATGAACCGAATTTGGAACCGTAACGCCATTCCCGATCACCGTACCGGTTCCAATCAACTGCGGCAGGTCCGTTGCAATCTCACAGCCCAAAACAAAGGCAACGTCTTCTGACCCTGCCGTTGGGATGGTTGGATCATCCAAGAACCCAAGATCTTTTTCATCATTTTCGGCGGGTCGCAGGCGTATTTCCAATGCCCCGCCGACAACAAGATCATCAGAATACAATATGGGCACACCATCATATAGGGCAATGGTTGCCGTCCCCTCCATCACCGGCGCGGCATGAACGCGTCGAGCCCCTTTGCGGGTAACGATGGTCAAGGTGCCCGGGCCTATCGCAATTCTATACTCGCCCATCAGGTCTTCGTTTGACAGGTTTGCGCGACATATGTCTTCTGCGTAAGACGCGGTCGCGGCGAGAAAACCTAGTATTGAAACCACAACAATATTTTTCATCTGAGTATTCCCTTAGCTAGGTTCTTGTATCAAAAGCTATTGTTGCGCCATCAATGATGGGAATAATCGTGTCTGATAAATCCAATAAACAATGCCCTCGCTAACCATGAAGTCACTTGTGCTAATGGGGCTTTAGTCATACCTTTTACGCGCAATATCAGCCTCGAACTGTTACGTTGCCAATACTACTATGATCCAATTTGGCATGTATTGAACATTTCGGCAGAACAGAAACCACCGGGAGCCAAGGCCGTAAAATGACAAAAACATCCAACCCGGACATTTACCGCCCAATAGACGTGCCTGAAAGCTTAAAACCCTACGTGCGCCGCATCCTTATAGCTGACAGCAACGAGCAGGTGGATATGCTGGTTGATGTTTGCGCCACTGGCTATCATTATTTAGGCTGGGTATGGCGGGGGCGCTGGCAAGGGATAGTGAACGCTAAAACCCGATTTGACAGTGACATAGACGGGCCTTTGCATTTTTCTGGACAAGTGACCAAGAGTGAAATTTCCGCAGGGTTTCAACGCGATATTGGGCAAATATTTCTGGAATTTACCGCAGTTGGGCATTTTCAGTTACTCGGAATAACGGGCGCAAGAATGTTGGAAGATGCTGTGGCGCCCCATATATTAAATCCAGCGCTAAAACCGCATCTGGAGACGATAATCGGGGCGGGCGACTTACCCACAAGCGCACGTATGCAGCTGTTAGCGGATGTTCTGTCTCAATTGCCAAAGCATGTGGTTTCTGACAAAATTATAACCGCGGTCGAGCGCATCGAAGCCGCAGATGGGGATATCCGAATTGCTGATCTGGTCGATGAGCTTGGCTTGGCCGAGCGACAGTTTAGAACAGATTTCAAAACCCTGATCGGGCTGACCCCAAAATCTTTTTGCAAGGCCTTGCAGATCAACCAAGCCTTAAATCACCTTTTAGTAAGTAATGGTGGTGATTTAGCCGGTGTGGCTGCTGAAACAGGCTTCTCTGATCAGGCCCATTTTACCCGCGCGTTTAGAGATTTTCTGGGAAAAAGCCCCGGCGGATATCTCAAAAATGTTGAAACAACTCTGGCCCGCTTTGCAGGCCAATCCCGCCAATAGTAAAGTTGAGAGTGGGCCGCGTGGCATGGTCTGCCAAGGTCCTGCCCTTCGATTCACCACTTAAACCGTTAGCGAGAAAGCACTTTGCTTTCCTCGATATAGGCCTCCCCCCATTTGGTAATACTCGAAATAACAGGCGCAATGCTGTGCCCGATATCAGTTAAAGAGTATTCAACCTTTGGCGGGATAGTCGCATAGGCTTTTCTGAGCACAATGCCCTTTTCTTCGAGGTGTTTTAGATCTTTGGTCAACATCCGGGTAGAAATTTCAGGGATAGCACGCTCCAATTCTTTGAACCGCAACGTTCCTCTTGCGGACAAAACATAAAGAATCGCGAATTTCCATTTACCCTCCAAAATGTTCATTGCGAGATGGAAGGGGCAATGTAGGTATTCTTCTAAAGATTTAGCGCGCATTTTTCACCTCTGACTACGTTATTTTATGCATTACTTACCTTTGTGTTCTTAGGAACCAAAAGTATGCCTACTTGCATTTGTAAAGTATTGGGATCATCTCCTAACACATCAAACACATGTAAGGAAACAAAATGACAAATAAAGAGTTGGTTGCTGCCTTTATCGAAGCGATGCGGGTTTCAGATGTGGCTAAATTATCAGGTATGATTACCGACGACTTTAGCTGGTGGATCGCGGGCAAAACTGACTATCTGCAAACCGCGGGTGAGCATGATAAGGACTTCTTTATCGGGTTTTTCGGTGGCGGTGCGGATCTATTCCCGAATGGTGCCGAATTTACGGTAACAGGCATGATCGCCGAGGGCGACAAAGTAGCGGCTGAGGCCAACATGAAAGCGACAACCGCGATGGGAACGCAGTATGACAACTGCTACCATTTCTTGTTCACAATTGCGGATGGCAAAATTTCGCGTATGAAAGAATACATGGATACCTATCACGCAAAAACCACCTTTGGCCTTTGATTGGACAGTAAAATGAATTGGACACCAGAACAGATACAAGACCAATCAGGCAAAACTTTCCTGATTACAGGCGCCAATACCGGCCTAGGATACGAGACCGCGCTTGAGCTGGCAAAAAAGTCGGCGCATGTGATCCTTGCGGGGCGAAGTGAGCCCAAATTGGTCGAGGCCCGTGCGCGCATTGCCGAGCTGGTGCCTGCGGCGCAGCTGGATATTGCGGTTGTCGATCTCAACAGCATTGCCGCGGTTAAAACCTTCACAGAGGGTTTTGTGCAAAGCGGCAAGCCCCTTGATGTGCTCATCAATAATGCGGGCATTATGTTTCCGCCACCGGGCCATAGCGCCGATGGTTTCGAGGCCCAGTTTGGGGTGAATTTCATTGGCCATTATGTGCTGACGGCCTTGCTGTTTCCTGTCTTGAAAAAGTCAAAACACGGTCGCGTTGTCACGCTCAGCAGCATGGCGCACCGCAACGGCAAAATTGATTTTGGCAATTTCAAGCTTGAAAAGCCGTTCGAAAAATTCCGCGAATATGGCCAAAGCAAAGTGGCGGATTTGATCTTTTCGTTTGAGCTGCAACGAAGAATTGGCGCCAGCGGGGGAGATGTTATCTCAACAGCCTGCCATCCGGGGGTCAGCAAAACCGAGCTGTTGCGCACGGATAAGCCGGAAATGATCGAAACTGTGGCCTATATGGATGCAAACCAAGGCTCGTTTTCGACGCTGTTCGCAGCCACCGAAGCCATAGAAAAATTTGCTTATATTGGTCCTGATGGTGAGGGCGAGGTCAACGGCTACCCAGCGCCAGCGTTTATTGCGCCCTATGCGAAGGACGCGGAAATTGGCACTCAACTTTGGGCATACGCCGAAAAAGAAACCGGGGTCACATTCGAATTTTAACCTTCAATGGGCTGGCAGAACTGCCAGCCCATTCCATAGCATATTTTGGGGCAATTGAGTTAATTGCATTGCTGTCGGGGTCCTAGCCTTGCCAACAAATGGCAAAGCCAATGTAGGCCCGAGCCATTTACCAGCAATCGGTGTTGCCCCGCTAATTCCCTATCGGAAACGTCTGACAACTCAGGGCAAAATTGGTAAATCCGGTTAGCTATGAACTGAGCAGCCAACCGTCTAGTTAGCAAGCTCAGGCATATTTTTAAACAGTTTTAGGGCTTCGGGGTTGGCCAGCCCCGTGAGGTTGCGCACAGGTTGGTTGTTCACCACATCTCGCACCGCCAGCTCAGCCGTTTTGCCCGACATCGTGCGTGGAATATCCGCCACGGCTAAAATTATGGCCGGAACGTGGCGCGGCGAAGCATTTTTTCGGATGCTAATTTTAATCCGTTTAACCAGCCCCTCATCTAGCGCCACCCCTTTGGTGAGCATCACAAACAGCACCACGCGGGTGTCATTATTATAGCTCTGGCCCACAACCACTGCATCAGAAATCTCGTCAATATCCGTAAGCTGCCGGTAAATCTCGGCTGTGCCAATCCGAACCCCGCCGGGATTCAGCGTCGCGTCAGAGCGGCCAAGTACAATAAACCCGCCTTGCTCGGTGCGTAGCGCAAAATCGCCCTGCACCCAAATATCGGGGTACGTGCCATAATAGGCCGCACGATAGCGCGCATCGTCCGGATCATTCAAAAACCGCGTGGGCATGGAAGGATGCGCATTGCGACACACCAGCTCACCCGGCTCGCCGATCACTGGCTGGCCATCTTCGCCCAGCGTGGTTACATCCAACCCCAAAGCCGCGCAGGGGATTTCGCCCTGATATACCGGCAAAATAGGGCAGCCGCCCACAAACACGCCTAAAATATCGGTGCCGCCACAAATCGAGGCCAGCTGCACATCGGATTTCCAATCAGCATACACGTGCGCAAACCCCTCGGGGGAAAGCGGCGAGCCGGTAGAAAGCACCACCCGTAAATCGCTCAGATCATGTACGTTCGGCTTGTGATTTTGCTTTTGCACCCCGTCAATAAACTTGGCCGAAACCCCCATATGGGTAAAGCGCTCGCTCTCTGCCAGCGCAAAAAGACGGTCAACATCAGGGAAAGCAGGGTTGCCGTCATACAGCACAATTTCCGCTTCCGAGGCCAGCGCCCCCACCAGCCAGTTCCACATCATCCAGTTGCACGTGGTATAATAAAACACCCGGTCGCCCGGCTTAATATTGCAATGCAGCTGATGCTCGACCATCATGCGCAACAGCGTGCCTCCGCCCGAATGCTCAATGCATTTTGGCTTGCCCGTGGTGCCGGATGAAAACATCACATAAAGCGGGTCCCGAAAACCCATAGGCGTGCAGGCCAGCGGGGCGGCATCCGCCACCTTGAAATCCTCATAGCTGCTCTGGCCCTCCCCCGTGAAAGACCACGTAATCACTTTTTTAATGCTCGGCACCCGCGCCACGATTTCGGCGACCGAGGCTGCGGTTTCAAAGCGTTTGCCGCCGTAAAAATAGTGATCCACAGTAAACATCAGCTTGGGTTTGGTCTGGTCAAACCTGTCCACCACCACATCCGGCCCGCTTTCCGGCGCGCATGATGACCACACGGCCCCAAGCGACGCCGCCGCCAGCATCGCCGCCACAGTTTGCGGCATATTCGGCACATAGCCCGCCACGCGGTCGCCCGCCGTAATGCCCTCGGCCTTCAGCGCCGCCGCAAGCTGCTCAACCTCGCGCTTCAGCTCGGCCCGCGTCCACTTCATCCGCTGGCCGTTTTCACCGATAAACGAAATCGCAGGCCGCTCATCGGCGTTTTTCAGGAACGTCTCCACCACATTCAGCCGCGCCTCAGGGAAAAACTGCGCCCTCAGAGGGTCTTCATTATCAATAAAAGCCTCAGCGCCCTGCTCACCTCGCAACCCGCAAAAATCCCACGCCAACCGCCAAAAATCAGCCGTATTCGAGATCGACCACGCGTGTAGCGCCGCATAATCGGCTGGCTGCTGCCCTGTCGCCGCCATAAAATGCTCAATCAGTGTGTCTGCGGGTTTGGGCTGCCAAAGCGGGGTTGCGTGGGTCATGCGGTGCTCCTGTCTACAATTTGATACCTAACTTGTCAGACAGTTCACGCCGTAATTCAACCATTTTCCCCACCCAAGCGCTTGATTTCTCAATGGCCCACCCCAAATACCTATAGTATCTATAGCAATAATCAGAGGCCCAGCATGCTGTCCATCGGAGAACTCTCAAAACGCACGCGCGTTAAAATTCCCACCATTCGTTACTATGAGCAAATGGGGCTTATTTCCGCACCCGAGCGCACTACGGGCAACCAGCGGCGCTACTCGAAAACCGAGCTTAGTCGCCTCAGCTTCATTAAGCACGCCCGCGATCTGGGCCTGAAAATCGAAGATATCCGCGAGCTGCTTACGCTGTCCGCCAACCCCGAAATGCCCTGCGCCGAGGCCAACCATATTGCAGCCAATCACCTTGGGGCCATTCGCGCCCGCATAGCCCAACTGCAGCGCCTAGAGGCAGAGCTGGCGCGCATGGCCACCTGCCACGCCGATAATATCAAAGATTGTTATGTAATTGAGAGCTTGTCAAACCACGGGCTCTGCGCCGAAAACCACTAGGGCTTCACGCCCATGCGGCCCGCGAGGTCGGTCACAAATTGCCATGCCACACGCCCCGAGCGCCCGCCGCGGGTTTGCTGCCACTCAATCGCTTCAGCCCGCAGGTTTTTTGGCTCAAGGCCCAACTCAGCGCAATAGCCCGCGACCATCTGCAAATATTCATCTTGCGTGCAAGGGTGAAACCCGAGCCACAGCCCAAAACGGTCAGACAGAGACACCTTCTCCTCGACCGCTTCCGAGGGGTTAATGCCGTTTTGCTGCTCATTATCAATCATATCACGCGGCATTAAATGCCGCCGATTCGAGGTCGCATAGAACAGCACATTTGAGGGCCGCCCCTCAATGCCGCCATCCAATATCGCCTTCAGTGATTTGTAGTGGCTGTCATCCCGATCAAACGAAAGATCGTCGCAAAACAGCAAAAACCGCTCGCTGCGCCCGCGCAAATGGTTCATCAAGCGCCCGATGCTGGGGATGTCGTCCCTCTGGATTTCCACCAGTTTCAGCCCGCCCACCTCGGCATGCACCGCCTTCACCAATGAACTTTTGCCCATGCCCCGCGCGCCCCAAAGCAGCGCATTATTAGCCGGCAAACCTTTGGCAAATTGGCGGGTATTCGTAAGCAGCGTATCACGGCTCCGGTCAATCCCGAGCAGCAGCGCCATAGCCACGCCACTCACCTTGGCCACGGGCCGAAGCGCATCTGGCTCGGTTTCCCAAACAAAGGCATCGGCCACGCCAAAATCAGGTGCAGACATCGGCGCGGGGCTCATCCGCTCCAACGCCGCCGCGATCCGCTTCAGCGCCTTTTTACTCATGTTGGCTTGTTATCGTCGTCAAAGGCGTCGGCCTCGAAATCATCGTCGTCATCCTCAACAATCTCAACAATCGGCTCATCTACCTTCGCGGGCGCTGGCGTATCTTCCTCGTCATCATCATAAAAACCGTCTTCGCGCAGTTGCGCCTCGCGCTTCTTATCCACAATTCTCACCAAAATAATCGACAGCTCATACAGCCCGTAAATCACGGTAAACATGATGATCTGGGTAATCACATCCGGCGGGGTTATCACCGCAGCCAAGCCCAAAATCGCCACAATCGCGTATTTCCGCGTGCTGGTCAGCGATTTGGCATTCAGCATGCCCGCTTTGGCCAGCAGGGTCATCAGCACCGGCAGCTGGAAGGTCAGGCCAAAGGCCAGCACAAATTTCATTGTCAGCCCGAGGTATTCGTCAATCGTGCCAAGGAAGGTGATCCCAACAGCCGCGGGGCCATCAAGCGCCTCGGCGCCCTCTGCCCCAAGGTTTTGGTAGCTGAGGAAAAAATCAAACGCCAGCGGTAGAACCGCGTAAAACGCAAACGAAGCCCCGATGAAAAACAGCACCGGAGAGGCCAGCAAAAACGGCAAAAACGCGCCTTTTTCTTTTTTGTAAAGTCCCGGCGCTACAAACTGCCAAAGCTGCCAACCAATAACCGGAAAAGCCAAAATAAACCCGCCAAACATCGAAATGCGCAGCGCGGTGGTAAAGCCCTTTTGCAGGCCGGTAAATATCAGCCCGCACTCGCCCGTGGCTTCAATAAGCTGGGTGCAAATAGGGCTGGCAAGAAAGTTGAAAATCGGTGTCGAAATAGAATAGCAAATCAGCATTCCCACCACAAAAGCCAGCACAGACCGAATAAGCCGGTTGCGCAGCTCTGCCAAATGCTCAATCAGCGGCGCGGCGCTGGATTCCACTTCACTATCGCTCATTTATGCGTCTTTCTTGGTAGGAGTCTTTTTGGCTGCTGGCTTTTTTGCCGCCGGTTTTTTCGCAGCGGGCGTCTTTGCGGCCGTTTTTTTCGCCGCAGGTTTTTTTGCAGTCGCTTTTTTCACCGCCGCTTTCGGAGCAGGTTTTTTCACGGGCGTATCATCTGCCCGCGCCCTCGGGTCCGCATCAGCCTCATCTTCGATTTTTGCCAGCCGCGCTGCTTTGGCGTCGTCGTCCAGCATCGTGGTTTTCTTAATCGCGTCTTTAGTCATAGATTTCAAATCTTTGTTGAAATCCAACGGGTTAAAGCTGGTGGCCTTTTTCAGACCGCTCGTCGCAGATTTAATCCCATCCATCGCTTCGCTTACGCCGGACTCTTTGGCCGCCGAATCCATAGAGCGCTGAAACTCGCGCGCCATGCCTTTCATCTTGCCCACAAAATTGCCGACGGTACGAAACAGCCCCGGCAAGTCTTTTGGCCCCACGACGATCAACGCCACAATGCCAATGACAATAATTTCCATCATGCCCAGATCAAACATTCTGGCACATCCCCGCTTCTAAGTGTTGCGCGAGGCCTTAGGCTTCGTCTTTTTTCTCAACAGGCGTCACGTCAACAGCGTCTTCAGCTGCGGCCTGCTCAAGCTCGGCTTTGCCTTCGTTCACGCCTTTTTTGAAGCTCGAAATGCCTTTGCCAACTTCGCCCATAAGTGACGAAACCTTGCCGCGCCCAAAAAGCACCAGCACAACAACAGCCACAAGGATCAAGCCCATAGGGCCGATATTGCCAATAAACAGCGTCGTAGTCATTCTCTCTCTCCCAGTTTGAGATATATATGTCTTATCTAGGTGTTTTGGCCCCGAGGTTCAAACCCTAACGCGCTAATCGGCGGAATTTTTCTCCATATAGGGGCTTTTGACAATGCTCTGGTTCTCACACGGGAACACAAAACAGCGGTCGCGGCGCAGGCTCAGCCATAGTGGCGTGCCTTCACTGGGCAAAAACACCCCCGGAATAGTCGCGCTCAGCACCGACTTATCATAGTCCATTTCCAGCTCCACAAGGCTTTCATTGCCCATAAATCGCGCCCGCTTTATCACGCCCCGCGCCGGCACCCCGTCTTGCGGCGTTGGCAGCGGCCCTTTGCCCTGCCTGTCAAAATCAATTTTCAGGTGTTGCGGCCGGACGATTATTTCCACATCGGCGCCATCCACAAGGTTAGGCGTAAAGAATTGCCCAAAAGGTGTTTCGGCCTGCATATTCTGCACAACCCCATGTATCACATTGATATCGCTAAAAAAACCAGCAACCTTGCGATCTACTGGCGCGTTATATAGGTTATAGGGTGCCCCGTATTGCACCACTTTGCCCGCGCGCATCAGAGCAATATTATCCGCCATCCGCATAGCCTCTTCCGGCTCATGGGTCACCAACAGCACAGCTGTATTCATCTCTTTGAGAATCGCCAATGTGTCATCACGAATGCCGTCCCTAAGCCGGTTATCCAACCCCGAAAACGGCTCGTCCATGAGCATCACCGCAGGGTTCGGTGCCAGCGCCCGCGCCAGTGCCACCCGCTGCTGCTCGCCGCCTGAAAGCTGGTGCGGAAACCGCTCGGCGGTGTGCTTTAGCCCGACCTTGTCCAGCAAGCCCAGCGCCACCTCGCGCTTGCCCTTGCTTTTCAACCCAAAGGCCACATTATCCACAACTGATAGGTGTGGAAACAAAGCAAAGTCCTGAAACATCAAGCCAATCGAGCGCCGCTCCGGCGGTAAATGCACAGAATCATCCGAGATAATGACACCGTCGAGCAGCACCTGCCCACTGTTTTGCTGGTCTACGCCCGCAGCAATCCGCAAAGTGGTTGATTTCCCACAGCCGGAAGGCCCCAGAAGGCAGGTCACCTGCCCCGGCATCAGGCTGATCGTAAGATCATCGACCACCGTTACCCCGTCAAAAATGCGGGTAATATTTTGCAATTCAAGCTTCGGTGTCACGGGTATTCCTCAAAAGGCTTCTCTTCAGATACCAAGCCCGCCCCAAGCTAGCAACAGCTACCTGAGCCGCCATTCGCCGGATCAAACGGCAGCCTGCCGCCACGGCCCGTAAATATCCCGCGATGGGTGGCAAAATTGCCGCTAAATTCGAAATAGGGCGCAAAGCGGCTGTCTTTCAACATCAGATAGGTGTTTCCGCACACCGCCACCTCGGCCCCTGCTGCAAACACATGGTCTTTATCCAGCACAAACTCAGCGCCGCCATTGGGCATTGCGCCCAAATAGGTCACGCTCAGCCCGAAATCCTCGCAAGCCGGTTCAAGATCAAGCTTAAACAGCCGATAGGTCGCCGAATAAAACCCGATCCCGCCAAGCTTGGCCTCGATCTCGGGGTTTTCAATCGTGAGCACCCGATCTTCCACCAGCCGCGGGTCCGCAAATCCGGCCTCTTTGGCCAGCGTCAGGAAATCATTCCAATAAAGCGCGCCCGAAAGGCATTCGCCATAAAGCACAGGGTCGTCCAGCAGCTCCGCAGGCACGCGGCGGTCTGCATAAACATCCGAGAAATAAAGCTCCCCGCCTGACTTAAGCAAGCGAAACGCCTCGCGCAGCACGGCGGGCTTATCGGGCGAAAGGTTAATTACGCAATTCGAAACAATAATATCAAAGCTGTCATCCGCCAGCCCCAGCTCGCCCAGCCGCTCAATATAGCCCTTTTTAAATGCCGTATTAGGCTGCGCATAGCCAAAGGCCGCCGCATGAAAATCTTCATGCCGCCACGCAACATCCAACTGCTCGTCGGTCATATCGACGCCCAAAACAGAGCCGCCTTCCCCAACAAGCCCCGCCAGCGCATACACATCACGCCCCGAGCCAGAGCCAAGGTCCAGTATCGCCGCGCCTTTAAGCGCCATCGGGGCAACGAGTCCGCAGCCATAGTATTTCTCTGTCACCTCGGGATGAATTTTGGCCAACACCGTCTTTAAATAATCAGGCACATCGTCAGGCGTGCAGCAGGCATTGGTCTGCAAATCATCCGAGCCTTGCAGCACCTTGCCGTAATAATCTTTTACATCATCGTGCTTCATACTCGTATGCTTCATGTCAGCTCAAACTCCTGGGCGCCAAACCGTTGGCCGTTAATCTGCATATAAATCATTTGCACGCCCTTGAAATGGGTAAACGTGCTCGCCCCCTTCAAAAATCTGTGATTTTTCGTGAGCTCAACCCGTTCGCCCGCTTTCACATCAAGCTTTTTAAACTTAAAAACCTTGGGCCGCCGCGCCCCGTTGGCCTTCACAAACTCGATCACATAATCCACCATCAGCCGCTCGTCCCGCGTGGCCTCGATGCACAGCTCCAGCTGCCCAACCTGGCCAATTTCCACCGTTTTGCTAAAGCGCATCTCCACCAAAATCTCCGGTGAGGCCTTATACCCCAGCCGCTCCAGCGCCCCCACATGCCCCTTTTTCACCAGCGTCCGCAGAGCATGCCGCTCCATCCAGTCCAGCTCCTTGCTGTCCTGCCGTCCCTCCGCCCGCCAGCGCCCCAAAGTGCGCAGCACAAGGTCCGGGTCTTTCTTGGTAATATCATTCAAGTGGTTCGCCACCGAGCGGGTCACATAGCGTGTTTTATCACTATAAAGTTGGTTCAGCAGCGCAATCGGCTCTTCCACCAAAAGCCCAACCTTCACGCCCCAAGGCAGCACAGGACGCGTGCCTTCGCTCGCTAAACGCCGCACATGGTAGTTTTCGTCGTTGGCCCAATCGGCCAGCGTGGCCATCGTTGCCTCCGGGTGCGCATTCAAAAAATGCCGAATATCAAACTCGACCGAAAACCGCTTGGTGATCTCTTTAAGTAGCGGCAGCGCCACCTCCAGCTCCCCCAGCCCAGTAGACGCCACATAAGCGCCCAAAGGGGAAAGAATGAAATCCCCAAAGTCATCATCACTTTTTGAGGTATCCAAGGGCGCAGGCAACGCCGCATCGATAATGTGCGCTGCAGCGCCAAAATCATCCGGCAAATGCCCCGCCAGCACCTCGGAAATATGGGTAATGCGCGCTTTCAGCTCAAGCTCGGGCATCTTGGCCATCACCTCAGCCACAAAGCGCTGTTCGTCTATGCTATTGCCAAACAGCCCCGCCAAATATTGCACTTTTTCTTGGTTAAAAAGATGGTCCTTCAGGCTAAAGCCACTCATAATGCTGCAGCAAATTTATAGACCGACCACCACAGCCCCCCCGTTGCCGCCACAGCCAATAAAAGGCCAAACCATCGCCAGCCGCCCACATCTTTTGCAACCAGTCCGGTTTTGAATACCGCTGGCAGCGTGGTGCTAAAATAAAGCGCATAAAGTACCGTCATCCCAAAAATTGCCAGCCCCATCGTGCCCGGTGCCACCACTGCAAAAAGGCCCGCGATCACCACGCCGACAGGGGTGAAAACAAACGCTGGCCCAAACATTCCCGCAAAAAACGTATCGCCAAATGAAAACTGCCCCGCCCAAAGCTGCTTTAGCCAGCTCACAGAAAAAAACCTCGGTTTAGTATCAGAATGTTGCATTCACCGCGCCCCCGTCTAGCAAAATGTTTTGCCCCACAATATACCCAGCTTTTTCAGAGCACAAAAACGCACACATCGCGCCAAATTCTTCACGCGTGCCATAGCGCCCCGCCGGAATCGTTGCCGCCCGCTGCGCCTTGGCTTCGTCCATCGAAATCCCCTGCGCGTCCGCCACGCCCCGATCGAGGCTCACGGCCCTGTCAGTGGCGTGCAACCCCGGCAGCATATTGTTAATGGTCACGCCGCTCCCAGCCACCTGCCGCGACGTTCCCCCCACATAGCCCGTAAGCCCCGCGCGGGCGCTATTAGAAAGCCCGAGAACCGCAATCGGAGATTTCACTGACTGCGAGGTAATATTCACTATGCGGCCCCAGCCCTTGTCCATCATGGCAGGCAAAACCGCCTTCATCATCGCAATCGGGGCCAGCATATTGGCGTCAAGCGCCTTAATGAAATCTTCACGCTCCCAGTCAGACCACATGCCCGGAGGCGGTCCGCCAGCATTATTCACCAAAATATCGGGGCTTGGCATAGCGGACAGCACCGCCGCGCGGCCTTCTTCCGTTGAAATATCCGCCACCACCGGTGTAACCTTCACACCATACTGCGCTGCAATCTCCCGCGCAGTCTCTTCCAGAGGCCCCACACTCCGCGCATTAATCACCAAATCAACCCCCGCCTCGGCCAAAGCTTCAGCACAGCCGCGCCCCAAGCCTTTTGATGCAGCGCACACAATTGCCGTTTTACCTTTAATTCCCAAATCCATGATGAACCTCCTGATTCCATTTGCCCAAGCCTAACGCAGCCCTTACCCAAGCACCAGCAATGCGGCGCCCCACCCCAGCACTGTTTTGCGGCCGCGCACTTGCGCCGCCCGCCCCCTTCGCGCTTGTGGCCCCCCAAGCAGCACCAAGGTTCCAGCGCAGCGCGTACACCCACTTGCCACACGCGCACCGCCAGACGCGCTGCTCCCGCCTTGCCCTCGCCACCCCCCTCGCTTATACCGCCAGCATGACCACTTCATCCCCCCTCCCGCCCGAGATCGCACGTCGCCGCACCTTTGCCATTATCTCGCATCCCGATGCCGGCAAAACCACGCTGACAGAAAAATTCCTGCTCTTTGGTGGTGCTATCCAGATGGCGGGCCAAGTGCGCGCCAAGGGCGACGCCCGCCGCTCCCGCTCAGATTTCATGCAGATGGAAAAGGACCGTGGCATCTCAATATCAGCCTCGGCAATGTCTTTTGAGTTCAAAGACTTCTGGTTTAATCTTGTAGACACCCCGGGCCACGCTGATTTTTCCGAAGATACTTACCGCACGCTCACAGCCGTAGACGCTGCGGTTATGGTGATTGACGGGGCAAAAGGCATCGAAAGCCAGACCCAAAAGCTGTTTGAAGTCTGCCGCCTGCGCGACCTGCCCATCCTGACATTCTGTAATAAAATGGACCGTGAAAGCCGCGAGATTTTGGATATCATTGATGAAATTCAAGAAAACCTCGCCATTGATGTCGCCCCCATGAGCTGGCCCATCGGCGTGGGCCGTGATTTCATTGGCTGCTACGATATCATGAATGACCGCTTGCAACTCATGGACCGCGTTGACCGCAACGTGGTGGCCGAGAGCATTAAAATCAACGGGTTAGACGACCCTGCGATTGAACAGCATGTCGCGCCTGAGTTGCTCGAAAAGCTGCGTGAAGATCTTGAAATGGTCCGAGAGCTTATGCCCGCATTTGACCGCGAGGCCTTCCTTGAGGGCACCCAAACCCCGATCTGGTTTGGATCCGCGATCAACTCATTTGGCGTACAAGAGCTGATGGACGGCATCGCGAAATACGGCCCCGAGCCGCAAATTCGCCCCGGCACGCCCCGCAGTGTTTCCCCATCCGAAACAAAGGTTACCGGCTTTGTCTTTAAAGTTCAGGCGAATATGGACCCTCGGCACCGTGACCGCGTGGCTTTTGTGCGCCTGTGCTCAGGCCACTTCAAGCGCGGCATGAAGCTCAAGCATATCAGAAGCGGCAAACAAATGGCCATTTCCAACCCCGTGCTGTTCCTCGCGAATGACCGTGAGTTGGCCGAAGATGCTTGGGCCGGCGATATTATCGGCATTCCAAACCACGGCCAACTGCGTATTGGTGACAGCCTGACCGAAGGCGAAGCCATCCGCTTCACCGGCATCCCCAGCTTTGCGCCCGAGCTTCTGCAATCAGTCCGCGCGCTCGACCCGCTTAAATCCAAACATTTGGAAAAGGCGCTCACGCAGTTCGCAGAAGAAGGTGCCAGCAAAGTCTTCAAACCGATGATCGGCTCCGGCTGGATTGTTGGCGTGGTCGGCGCGCTGCAATTCGAGGTGCTGGCCAGCCGGATTGAGCTGGAATACGGGCTGCCCGTACGCTTCGAGGCCACCCAATACCAATCTGCCCGCTGGATAAATGGTGACCTTGATAAAGTGGATGCATTTGTAAATGCCAATAAAGGCCAATGCTCCACCGACCATGACGGCGCGCCCGTGTTTCTCACACGTTTACAATGGGATATTGACCGTGTTGAGCGAGATTACCCTGAGTTAAAGCTGACAGCGACCAAAGAAATGCAGGCATAATTACACAAAACGGTGATGGGGCATTCGCTCAATGGCGCTTTGCGCATCACATGCTAAAGTGGGCCTATGAAAAAAATAGTTGTACTTACGACCGCCGCAGGCCTCGGGCTGACCCTGCTTTTTGGCTTTGGCTTTCCGACATTTGAAACCGCCAAAGACCGTGGGCGGCTGGCCTACGCGCAAAATTGCGCCAGCTGCCATGGGGCCAATCTGGAGGGGCAAGCGAATTGGCAGGTACCGGATGAAACCGGCACCTACCCCGCCCCGCCCCACAGCCCTGACGGCCACACATGGCACCATGATGATGACCTGCTATTTACCTACACCAAGCTTGGCGGGGAAATGGCGATGGCCAACCTTGGGATCACCGATTTCAAAAGCGGCATGCCCGGTTTTGAGGGCGTGCTAACCGATGCGCAAATTAACGATATTTGGGCCTATATCAAGTCCACCTGGACGGACCGCGAGCGCAATGCGCAAGCGGAACGCACAGCGGCTACGGCCAACGAATCGTAAGGTTTTTAGCCTGCCCTAATCCACAAACGCCTTTTCAATTACAAACTGCCCCGGCTCACTATTTGAACCTTCTTTCAAGCCAGCAGCCATACAAATCTCTTTATGCTGAGCCAACATTTCCATCGAACCACAAATCATCACGCGGTCGGTTTCAGGGTTCAGCGCCGCGCCGGTTGCAGCCTCAAACCGGCCATCGCTTAGCCAATCTGTCATCCGGCCCATCTCGGGGCTTTCTTCCCGCGTCGTGGTGGCGATGAAGCGCAGCTTGTCGCCCACCACCTCTTGCAGCAGCTCGTCTTCGGCAATTTCCGCCATCAGGCTTTTGCCATAATCCAGCTCTTTTACCTCGCGGCAGGTTTGCGTCAGAATCACTTCGTCAAATTTGTCATAGGTCTCTGGGTCGCGCATCACCGAGGCAAACGGTGCAATCCCTGTGCCTGTCGAAAACATAATCAGCCGTTTGCCGGGAATCAGCGCATCATGCACCAGCGTGCCCACGGGCTTGGGACGAATCAGGATATCCTCGCCCACTTTCAAGTGTTGCAGCTTGCTGGTCAGTGGGCCATCAGGCACCTTGATTGAGTAAAACTCAAGCTCCTCGGCCCAGTTAGGCGAGGCAATGGAATAGGCGCGCAGCAAGGGTTTATCCCCGTTTGGCAGGCCTATCATGGCAAACTCACCCGAGCGGAACCGGAACGATGAAGGCCGCGCACAGGTAAAGGAAAACGTCTTATCCGTCCAATGATGCACCTTGCTCACCTTCAAAGATTCAAGCCCGCGATAGGCCTTTGGCAA
This sequence comes from Paracoccaceae bacterium, assembly GCA_002402045.2. Taxonomy (GTDB): domain Bacteria; phylum Pseudomonadota; class Alphaproteobacteria; order Rhodobacterales; family Rhodobacteraceae; genus UBA3077. Next base: position 18,696 of record NVUX02000076.1, read on the forward strand.
TTCTGTTGTCATATTCGTTCTCCTTCAAGGGGCCGTATATCGCGGTTTGCCCCGAGGTAAAACCGCAATTTTCTGACAACATATCCGTAGTCGCCCTAATCACATTGACCTATGTCACAGATGGGGTTAACAATGCCCCTGTGATGAAGGCACAATTCGGTGCCTTTTAGCCGCGTTTATAAGCGGCCCTGTAACCGCCGCAATAAACGGATAAACATGACTAAATTCAGTGACTTGAACCTTGATGAAAAGGTTCTCAAAGCTATAGCCGAGACCGGCTATGAAACCCCAACGCCCATTCAGGCCGAAGCGATTCCGCATGCCCTTATGGGCCGAGATGTGCTTGGTATCGCGCAGACCGGCACGGGGAAGACAGCGTCTTTCACCCTGCCGATGATCACCATTCTGGCAAAAGGCCGCGCACGGGCGCGCATGCCCCGCTCGCTTATCTTGTGCCCCACCCGCGAGCTCGCCGCACAGGTTTCCGAAAATTTCGAGAATTACGGCAAGTATCACAAACTCAGCATGGCCCTGCTTATCGGTGGCGTTAGCTTTAAAGAGCAAGACCGCCTGATCGATCGCGGCGTTGACGTGCTCATCGCCACCCCGGGCCGCTTGCTGGACCACCACGAGCGCGGCAAGCTGATGCTAAACGGCGTGCAGATCATGGTGGTTGATGAAGCCGACCGGATGCTCGACATGGGCTTCATCCCTGATCTTGAGCGCATTTTCAAGCTTACGCCTTTCACCCGCCAAACCCTGTTTTTCTCGGCCACTATGGCGCCAGAAATCACGCGGATTACCGAAGAGTTTTTGCATAACCCCGTGCGGGTTGAAGTGGCGCGGCAAGCTACCACCTCTGAAACCATTACGCAGGTTGTGTGCGAGCATACGCCTAGCCGCCGAGAGAATGCCGCCAGCGAGAAACGCGACCTGTTGCGTGCTATTATGAAGGGCGAGGGCGAGGCCCTAACCAACGCGATTATTTTCTGTAACCGCAAGGTTGACGTGGATATTGTTGCAAAATCCCTCAAAAAGCACGGCTTGGATGCCAACCCGATTCACGGCGACCTAGAGCAAAGCCAGCGGATGAAAATCCTTACGGCCTTTCGTGATGGCGAGCTGAAGTTCCTCGTGGCGTCTGATGTGGCCGCGCGCGGGCTTGATATTCCGAACGTGTCGCACGTGTTTAACTTTGACGTGCCCATTCATGCCGAAGACTACGTGCACCGTATTGGCCGCACAGGCCGCGCGGGCCGCTCGGGCAAAGCGATTACGCTGTGTATGCCTGTGAACAAAAAGCACCTTGATGCGATTGAAGAGCTGGTGAAAACCAAGATCGACCGGATGGAAAACCCGCTGCAAAAGGCGAAAACTGCACCGGCCAAGGTTGAGGAAGCTCCGACCGCCGAGAAGGCAGAAAAGCCGGAGCGCACTCGCGCACCGCGCAAGGAACGCGAAGAGCAGCCTAAACGCGAGAATAACCGTCAAGAAGGCAACCGTCGTAACGAGCGCCGAAATGACAATCGCAACGATAATCGTGGCGACAAGCGGCAAAACAACCGAAACGATAACCGGAATGATAACCGCCGGGGCCCCATGGGCATGGGCGACCATATGCCGGCGTTTTTAACCCGAGAATTTCTGCCGATTCCAGAAGAAGCGGTTGAAATTATTAGAGAAAGCCCAAAGCGCAGCCATAAACCACAAGCCGAGCCGGACGTGACTGAAGTTGTAGCCGCCGTGGTCGAAACCACGACAGAGGCTGAAGCTCCTGCGGAAAAGCCAAAGCGCAAGCTGCGTAAATCGGCCAAAGCCATGGTGGAAGACGCGCCAGAAGCAAAGGTTGAGGAGGAGAAGCCCAAAAAGCGCCGCACGCGCACTAAGGCCCCTGCCCCAGTGGCGGTTGAAGAACCGAAATCTGAGGAGGCCCCCGCAAAGCCAAAGCGCAAGCGCCGGACCAAAGCACAAATTGAGGCTGATAAAGCCGCTGCGGAGGCCGCAGGTGTGCCGGATAAGCCAAAGCGCAAGCCTCGTAAAAAGGCAGCGCCGAAGGTTGAGGCACCGATTGCTGAGGCTCCAGCCGAAGCGGCCCCTGCCGAGAAACCAAAAAAACGCGCCCGCATTACAGCGCCCGCACCAACTCCGGAATAATGGTTCGACGCATCTGTTAAAATAAGATAGCGTTGCGCCATTGACGCAACGCTATCTTATGGAAACAATCCGATGCCAAACAAAACGAATTCCGCCTCTGAAAAGAAACTGTCCAACGCCGCCTATGAGCGCGAGATGTCGCGGCTTCAAGTTGAGCTGGTCAAAATGCAGGAGTGGATCAAAACCCAAGGGTTGAAGGTCGTCGTGATCTTTGAGGGCCGTGATGCTGCTGGCAAAGGCGGTACTATCAAGCGGATTACTGAGCCGCTAAACCCGCGCATTTGCCGCGTAGTTGCCCTGCCCGCCCCCACCGAGCGCGAGCAAACCCAGTGGTATTTTCAGCGCTATGTTTCCCATCTGCCTTGTGCCGGAGAAATGGTAATTTTTGACCGCTCATGGTATAATCGTGGCGGCGTTGAGCGGGTAATGGGCTTTTGCACCGATGAAGAGCACCAAGATTTTCTGCGCTCTTGCCCCGAGTTTGAACGCATGCTGGTGCGTTCGGGCATTATGGTGATCAAATACTGGTTTTCGGTCAGTGATGAGGAGCAGGAACGCCGTTTTCAAAAGCGCCTCAAAACGCCCACAAAACGCTGGAAGCTTTCCCCGATGGACCTAGAATCGCGCAAGCGCTCGGTTGATTACTCTAAGGCGAAGGACATTATGTTTGCCCATACCGACATCAAGCAATCGCCGTGGTTTGTGGTGCGCTCTGATGTAAAAAAGCACGCGCGGCTAAATTGCATCACGCATTTGCTTGCCCAAATTCCCTATGAGGATATCACCCCTGAGGAGATTGTGTTGGAAGAGCGCCCAATCCAGCAAGGATATGTGCGCCCTCCCATGGAAGATCAAACCTTCGTTGAGGAAATTCACCTCAAGCTTTAGGCAACCATCCGGTTAATCAACACTGTGCAAACGGGCTTTTTCCCAATCGCCTTTTTGCACACCCGATTACAGGCTTGCGCAATCATCTTTTCAACAGCGTCGTCGTCTCCGAGCACGCCGCGTTTGGCCTTCTCAAGGTCGCGGTTCATGGCTGATTCCAGCGCCTCATCAAGGGTGCCGTGCTTTGGCTCAGGCAGCCCGTGGCCCTCGGCCCACACGCCATCACTCAAACGGTTGTTTTCGTCGATCATCACCGAAACCACCACATGCCCGCGCAGGGCAAATTGCAGCCGCTGCCGCACAACGCCGTCCATCGCGCCGATCAGCACAGTGCCGTCCAAATACGTGCGCCCGGTTTCGATATGCTCAACAACTTTGGCTTCATTCGTCAGGTCGACCATCACACCATTCGGCGCAATGATAGACTTCCGGCCATTCTCGATTGCCATTTCAGCGTGCTCGCGCAAGTGGCGATACTCACCATGCATCGGGATAACAAGCTCAGGGTTCAGCAGGGTTTGCAGGCGGTCAAGGTCTGGCCGGTTGGCGTGGCCAGACACGTGATAACGGTCATCCTCGGCCACAACAACTACGCCCTTTTTCGCCAGCTGGTTATGAATGCGGCCCACGCCGATTTCATTGCCCGGAATGGTTTTGGATGAAAACAGGAAAGTATCTCCGGCTTTCAGCTCCATGCCTTGGTATTTGCCCACAGAAAGCTGCGCACTCGCCGCGCGGCGCTCACCTTGCGAGCCCGTGGCCAAAACCATCAGCTTATCGCGCGGTTTGCCCTTGGCATCTTCAATGCTGATAATTGGCGGAAAGTCTGTCAGAACCCCAGTGCTCATGGCGGTCTGGGTCATCACGTTCATCGCGCGCCCCACCATAACCACTTCACGGCCAGCATCTACCGCCGCCTGTGCCAGCGTTTTTAGCCGAGCTACATTAGACGCAAATGTTGTGGCAACAACCATGCCCGTGGCATGAGTCATCATCTCGGTAATCGCGCTTGGCAGGCTCGCTTCCGAGCGCCCCGGCTTGTGGTTAAACACATTGGTACTATCACATACAAAGGCCCTAATGCCGGGCTTCGCAATTTCTTTCATCAGCTCTGGGTCAAACGCCTCGCCCACTTGCGGGTCCGGGTCGATCTTAAAATCACCTGAGTGGAATATCCGGCCAGCCGGCGTATCAATCACCAGTGCCGAAGCTTCAGGGATAGAGTGCGAAATCGGCGCAAAGCCAACGGTAAACGGGCCAACCTCTACGGTTTCAGGCCACACGCCCACTTCAACAATCGCTTTGGAGTCAGCCCCCTGGCGCTCCATCTTGTTGCGCCCAATGGCGGCCGTAAACGCACGGCAATAAATAGGCGCTTGCAGCTGCGGATAAAGCAGGCCAAGCGCACCAATATGGTCCTCATGCGCGTGAGTAATAAATATCCCCTCAAGCCGGTCGGCCCGCGAAATAATGTAGCTGGCATCCGCCATTATCAGGTCCACCCCGGGGGTGCCCTCCATGTCAGGGAACGTAACCCCAACGTCTACCAGTATAAATTTCTCTTTGCCCTTTGGGCCGTATCCATAAAGATACATGTTCATGCCAATTTCGCCAGCGCCGCCGAGCGGCAGGTAAATCAGTCTGTCATTTTTCTTAGCCATCAATTTTCTTTCTATTTAGGCTCGCAATCAGCATCAATCCATGCACGGTTAAATCCGTATCCAAGTGGTCAAAAACCTTGGTGCCTTGCGCAAATAAGGTCGAGAGGCCGCCGGTGCCGATGATCTTCATCTTTTGGCCGCGTTCCTCCTGAATACGCTTACATATGCCTTCCACAAGGCCAATGTAACCCCAAAAAATCCCAGACTGCATACAACCAACGGTATTCGTGCCCACAACGGTCTCGGGCTGCCTTACATCCACATGCGGCAAAGCGGCGGCGGCGTGGTGAAAGGCCTCCATAGAAACATTCACCCCGGGGGCGATCACGCCGCCAACATAAGCGCCATCATGGTCGGCCACATCAAAGGTGGTCGCAGTGCCAAAATCAACGATAATCAGGTTGCCGCCATAGCGGTCATACCCCGCCACGCAGTTCACCAGCCGATCTGGCCCGATGCCCACATGCGGGTCCACCCTCGGGGCGGTGCCGATATCTACATCGGGTTTTCCCACCACCATCGGGCGGCAGTTAAAATAACGGTCAGACAGCACGCGAAGGTTATAGACCACCCGCGGCACGGTAGACGAGATAATAACCTCGTTGATCTCGGTGCTAATCCCCGCATGGTCCATCAAGTGCTTGAACCACACAAAATACTCGTCTCCCGTTCGGGCGTGGTTGGTAGAGCAGCGAAACTCCGCGACGAACTTTTCGCCGTCATGCACTGCAAACACAGCGTTTGTATTACCTACATCAATCGCGAGCAGCATGAGCGCTCCTTTCAGAAAAACACCTCGGCGGCGGGTAAAATGCGCGGCCCGTCCGCCGTGCCAAGCACCAGCGCGCCGGTTTCATCTATGGTTTCAAATGTGCCGGAAAGCGTAGCGTCTGGCAAGCGGGCATGGATAACTTCGCCAATACGTGCGGCCTTGGCCAACCACGCGGTGCGGATCGGCGCAAAGCCGTAGCTGCGCATTTGGTGCTCATATTTCAGAAAGGCATTGGCCAGCAGCTCAAGAAAATCTTCATCAGTCGGCGGTGAAAACAGCACTTCTTTCAGCGAAATCGGGGCCAGCGCATCATCAGGCAAGGCCGCTGGATGGGGCACCGAAACAAGGTTCACCCCCATGCCCACCACAATGGCCCCCTGTGAGGAGGCCAGCAATATCCCCGCCACCTTGCGCCCTTGCACCAGCACATCATTCGGCCATTTCAGTGAAATATCGGCCACCCCGAGGCCCGCAAGCACATCGTGCAAAGCCAGTGCCGCCACAAACGAACGCTGCGCCAGCGTAGACAATGGTTCTTGAGAGTGCATAAGGAGGGACGCCGCAAAATTGCCCTTCGGCATATCCCAGCGCTTACCGCGCCGGCCAACCCCAGCGGGCTGCGCCTTGGTCAAAATCCAGCAATCGCCCTGCCCCACACGGCGCAAGGCTTCAGTATTGGTGCTATCCACCGTCTCAAGCACCACGCGCCCAAGCTCGGGTGGCCAGCCCATCTAGCCGAGCAACGCGCGTGCGGCGCTCAGGGCATAACCCTCAATGCCAAACATATTCACAATGCCAAACACCATTGCCGCCGCCGAGGCTGCCAGCAGCCCCATATGCAACATTGGAATTTTGCCATCCAGCGCGTCTGTCGCCTCGCCAAAATACATCAGCTTGATGATACGCAGGTAATAGAAGGCCGAGATCACCGAGGCAATTACCCCCGCGATCGCCAGCCAACCAAGCCCAGCAGCAAATGCCGCTTGCAGCACATAAAGCTTGGCAAAGAAGCCCACCAGCGGCGGAATGCCCGCAAGGCTAAACATCAGCACCATAAGCGCCAGCGCCCTGCCCGGTGCCACACGGCTATAAAGGCTCAGCGCCGAAATATCAGTAACCGCACGGCCATCTTTTTCCATGTTGAGAATAAAGGCAAACACTCCGATATTGGTGGTGACATACACCACCATATAAATCAGCATATTCTGCACGCCAGCCTCTGTGCCCGCCGCAAGGCCCATAATCGCAAAGCCCATATGGCCAATCGAAGAATAGGCCATCAGCCGTTTAATATTGGTTTGGCCGATCGCCGCCACCGCGCCCACAAACATGGAAAGCAGCGCTAGCAGCGCCAATATTTGCTGCCATTCAGCAATAGCGCCCCCAAAGGCATCAAACAAAATTCGCGTAATCATCGCAGCGGCGGCCACTTTTGGCGCCGTGGCAAACAGCGCCGTTACCGGCGTAGGAGAGCCTTCATACACATCCGGTGTCCACATATGGAACGGCGCGGCTGAAACCTTAAACGCCATGCCCGATACAATAAACACCAAGCCAAATAGCGCACCCAGCGGCAGGCCTTCAGCGGCAATTACGTCGGTGATTTGCACGAACCCAAGCGCACCAGTGTAGCCATAAACCAGCGACATCCCGTAAAGCAGTAAGCCGCTCGATATTGCGCCCAGCACAAAATACTTAAGCCCCGCCTCGGAAGACCGCAGCGAGTCACGGTTAAACGCCGCGATCACATAAAGCGCCAGCGATTGCAATTCTAAGCCCATGTAAAGCGACATCATGTTGCCAGCCGAAACCATCATCATCATGCCCACCATCGCCAGCGCCACCAGCACCGGAAACTCGAATTTCATCAGCTTTGTACGCTCAAGATATTGCCGCGAAAGCAGCAGCACCGCCGCACCAGACCACAGCATGGTGATCTTGGCGAAACGCCCAAAAGCATCATTGATAAACATGCCGTTAAAGGCGGAATCTGTCCCGCGCCCCGTCAGCGCTATCCATGCGCCCACGCCAATAAACAGCGCTGAAATCAGCCAAAGCGCCTGCGCGCCTACTTCACGTTTGCTAAACACGCCCCACATCAGCACGGCCATAGCCGCGCCAACAAGCACCAGCTCGGGCAAAACCACGTTTACATCATTGCCTATCATCATCTTACCCGCCTAATGCGAAGCAAGGGCTGGCGCTGCATCCATCAGCCCTGCCGTTGCGTCGTTAAAATTCGAAACCAGCGCATCCACACTTGGCCCGATCAGATCCAGCACAAAGCTTGGGTAAATACCCAGCACCAGCGTGCCTGCTATCAGCGGCACAAAAAGCACGCGCTCTCGTGTGCTCACGTCCTTAATGCCCTGCAAGCTCTGCTTAATCAGATCACCAAACGCCACCCGCCGGTAGAGCCAAAGCGCATAAGCCGCCGAAAGAATAACCCCCGTTGTGGCCCCCGCCGCAACCCATGTATTAGCCTGAAAAGCCCCCGCAAGCGTCAGGAATTCCCCGACAAAGCCCGAAGTGCCCGGCAAGCCGACATTGGCCATAGTGAAGAACATGAACATCAGCGCATAAACCGGCATCCGCACAGCGAGGCCACCATAAGCGCTAATTTCACGTGTGTGCATCCGGTCATAAATCACGCCCACCCCAAGGAAGAGCGCTCCGGAAATAAACCCGTGGCTAATCATCTGGAATATCGCGCCGTCTAAGCCCTGCTTGTTAAAGGTGAAAATGCCCATGGTCACAAAACCCATATGCGCAATCGAGGAATAGGCCACCAGCTTTTTCATATCTTCTTGAACCAGCGCCACCAGCGAGGTGTAAATGATCGCGATCACCGAAAGGACAAACACAAAATCCTGCATATGAACAGAGGCAACAGGGAACATCGGCAAGCTAAACCGCAGGAAGCCATAGCCGCCCATTTTCAGCAAAATTGCCGCCAGAATAATCGAACCTGCGGTTGGCGCTTGCACGTGGGCATCCGGCAGCCATGTGTGCACCGGCCACATTGGCATTTTCACTGCAAAGCTGGCAAAAAACGCGAGGAACATTAGCGTTTGTGCCCCACCCACAATGGAAACACCCAGTATGGTAATCGCGTCAGAGCTAAACGTATGGTCCATCAGCGTCGGAATATCGGTCGTGCCGGCGTCATACCACATCGCGATCATGGCGATCAGCATCAGCACCGAGCCAAACAGCGTGTAGAGGAAGAACTTGAACGAGGCATAAACGCGGTCTTTTCCGCCCCAAATACCAATGATCAAGAACATCGGGATAAGACCGGCCTCGAAAAACACGTAAAACAGCATCAGGTCAAGCGATACAAAAACCCCGATCATCAGGCTTTCAAGCACCAAAAACGCGATCATATATTCTTTTACGCGCTTATCCACATTCCAGCTTGCGCCAATTACAATTGGCATAAGCAGCGTGGTCAGCATCACAAACAGCACCGAAATACCGTCTACACCGACCTTATAACTGAGGCCCGCAATCCACGAAGCCTCCTCAACCATCTGAAAATCAGTATTCTCAGGGTCAAACTGCGCCAAAATTGCAAGGCTGGCCAGAAAGGTGGCAATGGTCACGCCAAGCGCTATCCACTTAGCATTGCGCACGGCCATTTCGTCTTCGCCGCGCAAAAACACCAGCATTACGACCGCCCCGATCATCGGGAAAAACGTCACCAGAGAGAGTAGGTTATCCATCTTAATTGATCCCTCGTGTAATCATAAACCATGTGAGCAGCCCGCCGACCCCGAGGATCATCGCCAATGCATAGGTAAATACATAGCCAGACTGCCAGCGCCCTGCGATTTTGGTAAGCCAAGGGATAATCCCCATCGCCAGCCCGTTTAGTCCGCCATCAATCACTGTGCCGTCTCCCTTTTTCCAAAGGAAATTGCCGATTTTGAAGGCAGGTTTTACAAACAGAATGTCGTAAAGCTCGTCAAAATACCATTTGTTGAGCAGGAACTGATAAAGCGCCTTGTTGCGGTTGGCCAAAATGGCCGGAATATCCGTTTTCCACACATAAAACACCCACGCGGTCACCGAGCCAAGCAGCATCGCCACAAAGGGCGAGAGCTTCACCCATGTCGGCACATTATGCGCGTCATGGATCACAGTATTTGTATCGTGGTTGTTATAAACCGCCGTGCCAAACCACTCGGCAACGCCTTCACCAAAGAAGTACGTGTAGCCGAGAACGCCCGAAAGCACCGCGCCAATCGCCAGCACACCAAGTGGCACCAGCATAACTAGCGGGCTTTCATGCGCGTGCTCATGGGTATGCTTGTCACCCTTTGGCTTGCCATAAAAGGTCATAAACATCAGGCGCCAGCTGTAAAACGCGGTCATCGCTGCCGCAATGACCAGCATCCAGAAAGCATATTGCCCCACGCCCGTGCCCGCCGCAAACGTGCTTTCAATAATCGCGTCTTTCGAGAAGAACCCGGCAAAGCCCACAAACGTAAACGGAATACCAACGCCAGTAATTGCCAGCGTGCCGATCATCATCGCCCAGAAAGTATACGGGATTTTTTTACGCAGCGCGCCATAGTTCCGCATATCCTGCTCGTGGTGCATGGCGGTAATCACCGAGCCAGCCCCCAAGAAAAGCATCGCCTTGAAGAACGCGTGGGTAAACAGGTGGAACATCGCCACTTGGTAAACGCCCACGCCCGCAGCGGCAAACATATAGCCGAGCTGAGACATGGTTGAATAAGCAATCACGCGCTTAATGTCGTTTTGAACCAAACCAATAGTCGCCGCCACAAAAGCGGTGGTCGCGCCAATGATAGTCACAAATATCAGCGTACCTGGGGCATATTCAAACAGCGGAGACATCCGCGCCACAAGGAAAACACCCGCCGTAACCATGGTTGCCGCGTGGATCAGCGCCGAAACAGGCGTTGGCCCTTCCATCGCATCCGGCAACCATGTGTGGAGAAACAACTGCGCCGATTTACCCATCGCGCCGATAAACAGCAGCAAGGTGATAATCTCGATCGCGGCAAATTCCATCCCGAGGAAGTTCATTTTAACGGCGGCCAAATTATGGCCCTCTTGAAAGATCACATCAAAGTTGATGCTGTCGGTCATGTAGAATATGCCAAAAATCCCGAGGATAAAGCCAAAGTCGCCCACACGATTGACCACAAAAGCCTTGATAGCCGCCGCATTGGCGCTAGGTTTTTTATAGTAGAAACCAATGAGCAGGTATGAGGCCACGCCCACGCCTTCCCAGCCAAAGAACATCTGCAACAGGTTGTCAGAGGTTACCAACATCAGCATCGCAAAGGTGAAAAACGACAGGTAGGCAAAGAAGCGCGCTTTATAGCTTTCGTCCTCACCCCACTGCGGGTCGTTTTCCATATAACCCAGCGAATATACGTGCACGAGGGCCGAAACAGTGGTCACGACCACGAGCATGATCTGCGTCAGGCGGTCCATCCGAATGGCCCAGTCAACGCTCAAAGTGCCACTTTCAACCCAACGCAAAATGGTGATGGTTTCAGCTTCAGGGTAGCTGCGGAAAAATACGATCCACGACAGCAACGCTGCCAGAACCAACAGGCCGGTTGTAAGCCACTGCGCATTTTTTTCGCCGATTACGCGCCAGCCAAAGCCAGCGATGAGCGCTCCGATTAGCGGGGCGAATAGAATAATACTTGGCATGTCTCTACCCCTTCATCACGTTGGCATCTTGCACATCAATCGAGCCACGGTTGCGGTAGAACACCACCAAAATCGCCAGCCCAATCGCTGCCTCAGCGGCCGCCACTGTTAAGATAAACAGCGTAAATACCTGCCCCGCGAGGTCTCCCATAAAACTGGAAAACGCCACCATGTTAATGTTCACCGCCAGCAAAATCAGCTCGATCGACATCAAAATAACGATGATGTTTTTCCGGTTGAGAAAAATGCCAAATATCCCGACCACAAACAGCATCGCTGCCACGGTTAGGTAATGTTCGATTCCAATGGTCATGATCAGTTCGAGCCTCCGTAGGCATAATTAAAGCGGGCACAAATGAGCGCGAATTCGGTAGCAGCAATATCGGGTAAGTTGGCCGGATCCAGCACTTGGAAATTTGTATTTTCGCCAACGTCTTGCAGGTTGCCAGGTTTCAGAAACTGGCCAGACACGTGTATGCTTGCCATGTTGCCAAGAACGCAGCTCTGCCACAGTTCATTTTTTCCAGCTATTTCGGTAAACTCAACGTCTAGCGCCGTTTCACCTTCTAAGCTCGGAATCACAAGCGTCTTATTTCTCACTTGGAAATAGTCATCGCTCAGCATTTCAATGCCTGCATATTGCCCCGATGCGCAATCAATCAGCTCCACGCGTTCAAAAACACTGCTGAAATCAGTAAAGCCAAAGGAATAGATACTAACGATTTCGGGCCCGTCCCCGAACGCCCCATTTCTCTCGCGCTGAAACTCGATATGGTCAACCGTCCAAACCACCGCATTCGCGGGGAATGCAAGTGCAGCCATTGCAAGTATCAGGAAGACCCTCATAGCCCCTGCCCCGGTTTTACGTCTATCATTTCAACAGCCTTATCTGCATCGCGGTAAATTTGGCCAACAATGCTTTGCCGCTTCACGTCTTTTCTGTGCCGCATGGTCAGCACAATTGCGCCGATCATCGCCACCAGCAGTATCAGGCCAGCCGCCTGAAACAGGTAAACGTATTGCGTATAAAGAATGCTGCCAATCGCGATGGTGTTTTGGGTTTCCGTAAGCGCTGGCGTGATCGCCGCACGCATATCAGGCGCCATATCTGCCATTTCCCAGCCGCCCCAAAAGCCTGTGGCCATCAGCAGCTCAATCAGTATCACCAGCCCAATAAGGCTGCCAATCCGCACATATTTCGCCATGCCAGATTTTAGCTCGGCAAAGTCCACGTCCATCATCATAACAACGAACAGGAACAAAACCATCACCGCGCCCACATAGACGATCACCAATAGCATCGCCACAAACTCAGCGCCGAGGATCACAAAAAGCCCCGCCGCGCTGAAAAATGTAAGGATGAGCCACAGCACAGAGTGCACGGGGTTGCGCGAAAGCACCACCATGAGGGCCGAAGCCACCGCCACGGCGGAAAACAGATAAAAAGCAAGGGTCGCTATGACCATCGTATTATTCCTTTCAATGCCCTAGCGGTAAGGGGCGTCCAACTGGATGTTCATTGCAATTTCTGCCTCCCAGCGCGCGCCGTTTTCCAAAAGCTTGTCTTTATCATAGAAAAGCTCTTCGCGGGTCTCGGTCGCATATTCAAAGTTCGGGCCTTCAACAATCGCATCCACTGGGCAGGCCTCTTGGCAAAGGCCACAAAAGATGCACTTGGTCATGTCGATGTCATAGCGCGTGGTCCGGCGGGAGCCATCCTCGCGCGCCTCAGCGTCAATCGTAATGGCTTGCGCGGGGCAAATCGCCTCGCACAATTTGCAGGCAATGCAGCGCTCTTCGCCATTCGCATAGCGGCGCAAAGCGTGCTCACCGCGAAAACGTGGAGACAAAGGCCCTTTTTCATGCGGGTAGTTAATCGTGGCTTTAGGGCGGAAGAAGTACTTCATCCCCGTGCCAAAAGCGCTGAAGAAATCCAGCAGCAAAAACCGCTTAATGACCTTGTTAACTGTAACTGTCATATCAGCCCCCTACCGCCCAGCGAACATAGAACCCGCCGAACCATTCAAATTGTGCGGCCGCGGCCACAAAAACAACCCAGCCGAGCGAAAGCGGCAGGAACACTTTCCAGCCCAAGCGCATAAGCTGGTCATAGCGGTAGCGCGGCACCAAAGCCTTGGCCATCGCAAACATAAAGAACCAAAACATCATCTTCAGGATAAACCAGTGAATGCCATCAGGCAGCCAGCTTACCGGAGACAACCAGCCGCCAAAGAACAGGATCGTCAGCAGCGCGGTCATCAAGACCACCGCCATCAGCTCACCAATCATGTATAGCAAAAATGGTGTTGCGGAGTATTCCACCTGATAACCAGCCACCAATTCGGCCTCGGCCTCTGGCAAGTCAAACGGTGGACGGTTGGTTTCGGCCAAAGCCGAGATGAAAAACAGCGCCACCATTGGCAGGTGCGGCAACCAATACCAGCTAAGCGCGCCGTAACCGGCTTGCGCCCGCACAATATCGGTAAAGTTCAGCGAGCCGGTGCTGATAAGCACGCCCACAATGATAAAACCAATCGACACCTCATAAGAGATCATCTGCGCAGTAGAGCGCAGCGCGCCCAAAAACGGATACTTCGAGTTACTCGCCCAGCCGCCCATGATCACGCCATAGACCTCAAGCGAGCCAATCGCGAAGATATAAAGCACGCCCACGTTCAGGTTTGAAACCACCCAACCATCATCAAACGGGATAACCACCCAGGCAACCACGGCAAAAATAAAGGTGATCATCGGTGCGAGGAGGAACACAGCTTTGTCTGCCCCCGCGGGCACCACAACCTCTTTAACGATGTACTTGATGAAGTCGGCAAAGCTTTGCAGCAAGCCAAACGGGCCCACCATATTGGGGCCTTTGCGCATTTGCACAGCGGCCCAAATTTTCCGGTCGGCATACATAAGGAAGGCCAAGGCCACCAAGATCAGCACGACCACGAGCAGCGATTGCCCAAGGATCACTAAAAAAGTGCCGAAATAGAAGCCAAATACGTCTGTCATAAACTCCATAGGCCTACTCCGCCGCCATTTTCGCGCCTAAAGCGCTCTTGCTGACTTCTGACATAATACCGGAGGCTCGCGCAATCGGATTTGTCAGATAATAGTCAGAAACTGCATACTTTATTGCGCGTTTGCCCAGCGGCTTAACGTCGGCCGCCTTCCATTCGTTTTCCGGCACGCTATCCAGCGCCGCAAGGTGCGGAACCTCGGCAAACATCGCCGCCCGCAGCTCCGAAAGGTTATTAAACGGCAGCTCTGCCCCCAAAGCACCCGAAAGTGCTCGGATAATTGCCCAGCCTTCGCGAGCATCCCCCGGCGCAAACGCCGCCCGCTGCGCCATTTGAGGCCGCCCTTCAGTGTTCACAAATATCGCTGATTCTTCGGTATAGGCCGCGCTTGGCAAAATCACATCTGCCCGGTGTGCACCCCTGTCGCCATGCGACCCCTGATAAATCACAAACGGCCCAGCATCAATATCCAGCTCATCCGCCCCGAGGTTATAAACCACCGCAGCCCCATCAAGCGCAGTAATCATCCCGCCCTCAGTGGCAAAACCAATGTCCATGCCGCCTACGCGCGCCGCCGCTGTGTGCAGCACCATAAACTTGCTATCGGTCAATTCAGCAATACGCTTCACCGCGTCCATCACCGCCTCGCCGTCTTTTCCTTGCAAAGCGCCCTGCCCCACAATGATGATCGACGGCACATCAAGTACTTGTTTATAATCAACATTCAACATCTTCTCGATGTCGGCAACCGTATTGCCCATATGGGTATACTCATACGTCAGGTCCACTTCATCGCCGATGAGGCCGATGTTAGCCCCTCGCGCCCAAGCTGCCCGAATGCGAGCATTCAGCACCGGAGCCTCATCCCGCGGGTTCGTCCCGATCAACTGAATCATCTGCGCATCGTCAATGTCAGCAATCGTTGCCGTGCCCACATATCCCGAGCGATCGCCCAGCGGCAAATACGCCCCGTCAACGCGACACTCCACATTGCCACCAGCGCCGCCAACAAGCGCCTTCAGCGCATACATCGCCTCAACGCTGGCCAAATCACCGGCAATCGCCGCCACTTTTTTACCAGTCATAGCGGTCACAACCGCCGCCATTGCCTCGTCCCAGCTCGCCTTTTGCAGCTTACCGTTTACCCTGATATAAGGTGTGTCCAACCGTTGCCGCGCCAAACCGTCCCAAATAAACCGCCCCTTATCCGACAGCCATTCTTCATTTACGCCATCATGATTGCGCGGCACAATCCGCTTCACTTCGCGGCCTTTTGTGTCGACCCGAATGTTGCTCCCGAGGGCATCCATTACATCAATCGTTTCGGTTTTCCGAAGCTCCCAAGGCCGCGCCGTAAAGGCATATGGCTTGCTGGTCAGCGCGCCCACGGGGCAGAGATCAATGATATTGCCCTGCAAATTGCTATCGAGCGTGGCGTTCAAATACGTCGTAATCTCAGCATCTTCCCCACGGCCCGTTTGACCCATGGTCATAATCCCTGCCACTTCCGAGGTAAACCGCACACAGCGCGTACAAGAAATGCACCGCGTCATGGTTGTCGCCACCAGCGGCCCAAGGTCAAGGTCTGTCATCGAGCGCTTGGCTTCGCGGCTGCGTGAAAAATCAACCCCGTATGCCATCGCCTGATCCTGCAAATCACACTCGCCGCCCTGATCGCAAATCGGGCAATCCAGCGGGTGGTTTAGCAGCAAAAATTCCATCACGCCCTCACGGGCCTTCTTCACCATCGGAGATTTGGTTTTCACCACCGGCGGCTGGCCTTCCGGCCCGGGCCTAAGGTCTCGCACTTGCATTGCACAGCTCGCGGCAGGCTTAGGTGGCCCACCCACGACCTCAACAAGGCACATCCGGCAATTGCCCGCAATGCTCAGCCGCTCATGGTAGCAAAAACGCGGAATTTCAATGCCCGCGACCTCAGCCGCCTGAAGGATGGTCATCGCCCCATCCACTTCAACTTCATTGCCGTCAATAATGATTTTTTTGAGGTTTGTCATATGCCGCATCCTGCACTATATCGCGCCAAAACGCGCATCTGTTTATTGCTGTTACGGGGCGTCGCCCCACAAATTTTCACGGGGTTGGGCACGGGAAAACCCCATGCCAAATCCGATAAAAACAATCCAAGGCCCATGCCTCATTTCCTTTCTATGCTAGAGCGCAATCACCTGCGCTCTGAGTTTCTATTTATCGCCTCAAAGCGAAAACCACCCGCCACCTACTGGCTCTGATGGCTCGACTTCAACCGGCACCTGCACCACAGCGGCGCGCGGAATGCCCGCGCCAAGTAAAAATGACGTCAGCGTGCCGTCATTTTCGGCCTCGGCACGGGTATATACGCAGGCCTGTTCAGGCGATAGCGCCGCCAAACTTGCCTTTGTCGCCGCGAAAAGCCGCTGCCTTTCCGATTCAAATGAAGGCAAGCTGCACCCGTCTTCAAGCTCAAGCCTTTGGCAAATAGCTGCCTTATATTGTTGAACCGCCACATTATTTAACCTTATGCTAGGGCAGGAAGCCGCCAAGGCCTCGGCCTGTCCAACCCGACGCCCGATATTGGTCGCAAAAAATCCGTCAGAACCAGCTGCCCCTTCAGGCATCGGCTCACATGCCGCCAAAAAACCAACTCCCAGCAAAAACACCCCTGTTTTCAACCCCATATTCCTTACTCCGCCGCCTGAAGGATGGCCATCGCCCCATCCACTTCAACTTCATTGCCATCAATGATGCTTTTTTTGAGGTTTGTCATTTATTCGACTCCGAACCGGAGATCACATCATCAACAGCAGGCCAGCGTTTATATGCAAGAAACCAAGCCATTCCTATATTAATTAGTGGAATAAACATTAGAAGACTCCACCACTGACTATTCCCAGTCCTTTTCCATATTTTCCAATATGGTGGAACTGTCAAAAGTCCAATGATCGCAAGTGGTAGCAAGCTTAATAGTGAATTATCGCTAGGCATGGCTTTACTCCGCAGCAATCGAGCTAACACGGCCCGTTTTTTGATACTTAATCCGGTCTTCAATTTCATTCCTGAAATGCCGCACCAGCCCCTGAATGGGCCATGCCGCCGCATCGCCAAGCGCACAAATCGTGTGGCCTTCTACCTGCTTGGTCACGTCCAGCAGCATGTCGATCTCCTCAACCTCTGCCTCGCCGGTTACCAAGCGCTCCATCACCCGCATCATCCAGCCGGTGCCTTCACGGCAGGGCGTGCATTGCCCGCAGCTTTCGTGTTTATAAAACTTGCTCAACCGCCAAATGGCCTTAATCACATCGGTGCTTTGGTCCATCACAATCACAGCTGCCGTACCGAGGCCCGAGCGCTGCTCGCGCAGCCAGTCAAAATCCATAATGGCATCATTGCAAATATCAGCAGGCAAAAGCGGCACCGAAGAGCCACCCGGAATAACCGCCTTAAGGTTTTTCCAGCCGCCGCGAACGCCGCCGCAATGCTTATCCAAGAGCTCGCGCAGCGGGATAGACATTTCCTCCTCCACCACACAAGGCGAGATCACATGGCCCGAAATGCCAAACAGCTTGGTGCCCGCATTATTAGGCCGCCCCATGCCCGCAAACCACTCCGCCCCACGGCGCAAAATCGTTGGCACTACAGCAATGCTTTCCACATTGTTCACAGTTGTTGGCGCGCCATAAAGCCCCACACCCGCAGGAAAAGGTGGCTTCATCCGCGGCATGCCTTTGCGGCCCTCAAGGCTCTCCAAAAGCGCGGTTTCCTCACCGCAAATATAAGCGCCCGCGCCGTGCACCAGATACAGGTCAAAATCCCAGCCAGAACCCGCCGCGTTTTTGCCCAAATAGCCCGCGCCATACGCCTCATCAATCGCCACCTGAAGCGCCTCGCGCTCCCGAATGAACTCGCCGCGGATATAGATATATCCGGCATTGGCCCCCATCCCAAAGCCAGCAATCAGGCAGCCCTCCACAAGCGTATGCGGGTCATGCCGCATGATCTCGCGGTCCTTACAGGTGCCCGGCTCAGATTCGTCCGCGTTCACCACCAAGTAGCTCGGGCGACCATCAGATTCCTTAGGCATAAACGACCATTTCAAGCCGGTCGGAAAGCCCGCCCCGCCGCGCCCGCGCAGGCCAGAGGCCTTTACTTGCTCAACGATCCAGTCGCGACCGTTTTTAATATAGTCACCCGTGCCATCCCACGCCCCGCGCGACATCGCGCCCTTGAGTGAGCGATCTTCCATCCCGTAAAGGTTGGTGAAAATCCGGTCTTTATCTTTGAGCATGCTACTCTCCGTCTTTTTGGCGCGCACGCCAAACCCTAAATAATGTAAACATCGCAAAGGCAAACCCAGCCATTGCAATCAAATCAAACAAAAAAGCGTAACGCACCGGCAGGCCCAGCTGGCCCCCAAGCCAAGAGCCGCCCATCAGCACCATAACCGAAGCCAGTATCACATATGATGCTAGCTTGGCTTGCTTTTGCTGATTTTCGGCCTTGTTATCATGCACGATGCGTTATCCTTTTGTGTTTGGCAGGGCTCTGCGCCCGGACATTTATTTCGCCAGTTCCGTGGCTTGCTCCACCCAGTTATCTCGGCTCACACGGCCTTTGAAGCTCACCAAATGCTGGTCAGCCCAGCGAATTTCCTCGGCGGTCCAGCTCGCGATCTGGTCAAAGTGGAAAACTCCAGCCGCATGCAGCTCTTTCTCCAGCTTCGGCCCCACGCCTTTGATCTTCTTGAGGTCATCCGCCTTGCCGCCCCGCGCTTCATTTAAAAGCTCTGGCTTGGCCTCGCCCGCATCACCTTCATGATCATGCGCAGCCGCTTTAACCTCAGCCTTGGCCTTCGCTTTCTTTGCTTTGGATTTTTTCGCAGCATCCGCTTTAGCTTTCGCGGCATCAGCCTTGGCAACCGCTTCAGCCTCGGCCGCAGCTTCCATCTCGGCCTCAGCGTTATCTTCGGCTTCCGCTACATCCGCCGCGTTATCCGGTGCCGCAATGCCCATCTCGGCCCGCGCTAGATCAACCGCGCGAATATCCACGCCACCCCGCGCCACCGTGCGGGCCTTACACATGAAAAATGCAAGCATTAGGCCAGCCAGCAGCACCACAGCAAAAACCACAATGGCAGTTGGCCAGAAATCCACGAAAATCCATGAGAAAAACCCGACAACCAGGGCCGCTATTAGCGCCCACAGCCCTCCGGTTAATATGCACTCATTGTCACTTGAATAATGCTTACTCATGTTTTTCTCTCCCAATGGATCGCTCAAATTCCCTCTTTAAGTCGCCAGCTCTTTGGCTTGGCTTACCCAGTTATCCCGGCTTATCCGACCCTTAAAGCTCACGAGGTTCTCATCCGCCCACGCCACTTCCTTCTCTGTCCAGCTGGCGATTTGGCTGAAGTGATACACCCCGGCCCCGTTCAGCTCGTTTTCCAGCTTCGGCCCTATGCCCTTGATCATTTTAAGGTCATCGGCCTCGCCATTCGGCGCGCTCAAAAGCTCGGGCTTGTCATCATCGGAATAGGCCACCGCTGGCGCGGGCTTGGCTTTGGCCTTCGGTGTTGGCTTTTCAACCACCGCCGCTTGCTGCCCTACGGGCACCGGCGCCACCCAAAGCGGCACCTCGCTGCCATCAATCCGTTTCACGCTATCACCAATAGATACCGCCAGCGCCACAGAGCCATTATGCGCTTCGCCGGTTTTATCTTTAAGCGACGTCAGCCCGCCTTTAGGCTCTGCTGCAAATCGGCCATTTTGTGGCCCAGGCTTAGGCACATTGCCCGCCGCGAAGTCCTTGAGCAATCCGCGCAGGGTATCCGCCGTCAGATCCTCATAATAATCCTTGCCCACCTGCGCCATCGGCGCATTGGTGCAAGCCCCGAGGCATTCAACCTCTTCCCAGCTCAGCTTGCCATCTGCACTTGGCAAATATGGCTTTTCGTTAATCTCTTCTTGGCACACGGCTATCAGGTCTTCCGACCCGCACAGCATACAAGACAGGGTTCCGCAAATCTGGATATGCGCCACAGAGCCCACGGGCTTGAGCTGGAACATGAAGTAGAACGTCGCCACCTCCAGCGCCCTAATATAGGCCATGCCGAGCATATCGGCGATGCCCTCAATGGCAGGCTTGCTCAGCCAGCCTTCCTGCTCTTGGGCCCGCCAAAGCAGCGGAATAATGGCCGAAGCCTGCCGCCCTTCAGGGTATTTTTTAATTTGCTCTTGGGCCCACGCCATGTTGGCGTTGGTGAAAGCAAAGCTTTCGGGCTGGTCTGGGGTTAGACGGCGTAGCATTAACGGCACATCTCCGCACTAAGGGTTACAACATCACGGGTGGCGGGCAAACTAATGACCCCCTCCGCTTCTAGCTCGCTGATCATGCCAAACGCAGTGGAGGAGTCTAGCCCATCCACTGGCAGCAGGGCGCCGAATTCAGCCGCCGTAATGCTACAATTGTTTTGCTTGATCAAGTTAATAAAGGTTTCACGCGGGTTCATTGGCACGGCCCCACCCGCCACACAAAGCGGCGCCCCCACGTTCAGCGTTTGCCCACCATCAGGGCTTGTCGCCTCGCCAGAGCCCATCATTTGGGTCAGTAGTTGCATACTGGTATTAAAATCCAGCCCCGCCGCTGAAATCAGCGCCGCCGCGTTGGCTTGCGTTACTTCGCAATTATTCGCCGCCAGCATAGCCAGCAGGCCCGCCCGAGGGTTATCGCTCGTCTCGACCGCCACTTCAACGGCTTCAACGGGCGTGATTACCGGCGTTTCTACGGCCTCCACAGGGCTTGTTTGCACAACCGCAAGCGCTGTGCCAGGCTCAGCACATAGCGCCAAATCAATCTGCACAATGCTGCTATCAGACATCAGCGTCGCCTCACCTTCAGACACCAGCTCATCAACAATCCGAAAGGCCTGATCCATACGCAAGCCTGCGGTATCTGCCAATAAGCTTTCAGCAGTTGAGATCTCAAGCGCGCAGCCATTACCAATTACGGCTGCCAAAAAGCGCCCACGCGGGCTGCCGTCATTTTCAAAGGCCGTCGTAATTACGGGCAGCTCTACAGGCGTTTCCATCGGCGTAGCGGTGCAGGAGGCACCGGCATAAATCAATATCCCGTCAACGTTGCTCATCTCGCCATTATGTTCCAGAAAATCAAAAATCGGCTGTGCATTCTCAGGCGTAAATCCGGCGGGCGGCAGCAACTCTTGCATTTTCTCATTGTCAATCCGGCACCCGTTTTCAGAGAGAATCTGGCGTATCGTAGCGACCGCCGCCATATCAACGCCCAGCTCATCAGATACCGTTTCAACAGCTTGTTCAACAACGGCTTCGGCCTGAACAATAGGCGCGGCCCCGCCAGCTGAAATACAATACGGTGCTGAAAGCACCATGTTTTGCGCATCTACCATGCCGGCAAACCCGTCCGAAATCATCTTCTTGGCAATAAACGTGGCAAAACTATGCGCGAGCCCGGCCTCTGCAAGATAGCCATCAGCCACCTCCATATTCAGCATACACCCGTTTTGCGCCATTACATCCACAAGGCCCTGAACACGGCTCATGCCAAACATGCCTGACCGGTCCATTTCGGTCGCTGGCGTTTCAGCAGATGCCGTCGCCGCCTCAGCTGTGGCCACTATTGCCATATCACCACTTGGCGTTTCGGTGCTCGGCTGCGCCGCAAGTGCAGGGCTGTTGGCCGACACACAATAGGGCGTAGGCAGCAACATATTTTCAGCATCCACCATGCTGGCATACCCGTCCGAAATCATTTTCCGGGCCACAAAAGTCGCAAAGCTATGCTCAATTTCCGCCTCGATTAAAAAGGCATCCGGCGTTTCCATATTCAGCGTGCAGCTATTGGCGGCCATTACATCTACCAGCGCTCGCACGCGGCCCATGCCAAACATGCCCGAGCGGTCCAGCTCTGCCGACGCGCCAACAACTGCCGATGTTGCTTCGGCCACAACAGGCACCGCGCAATAGGCGCTATTCACGCTCAAAACACCGGCTTCAAAGGTCGCCATGTTGGCCGCGATCATGGGCCCCACAACAGCACCCACTTGCGCTTTGTTAACGCCACGATCGGTAAATATCTGCTCGGCATCAGCCTCGTTCATCGCGCAGCCATACTCTGCCATTACCGCAATAAATTGCTGCACATCGCGCTGGCCCAGCAGTGCTACCACAGGGTCTTCAGCTTCACAGCTGCCATCCACCAGGTTCAGGGTGTTGCCATCAAGCCGCACTTCACCAGCCGCCACCAAAGCCCCCACAATAGAGCGGGTCTCTTCGCGGGAAAAATCAAATCGTGGCAAAATATTGCTCGCCGCCGCTTCCGTTAGCACGCACTCGTTCCCTTTCAGGATAGAGCGAAACATTTCAACCCGCACAGGGTCAAGGGATTGCGCCATAGACGCGCTGGCCGTAACGGCCAAAATGCCCCCCGCTATAAGTGCTTTAATATTTGTCAAATTAGCCCCCTGCGTTTGCCTAAAACGATTTCAGCGCATCTATTATTAACGTCAATTATCCCTGTAAAAAACATATCTGAAGCGGCGTAAATCTCTAAAAGCCAAGCGCGCGGCTGGCTTTTCGGGTTTGGCTGCTCCGTTTCCATCCAATCATAATCGTTGCCGCTGTTTGCGGTGTTCCTTAACGTCGCCGCAACGCTTATCATATCTTGTATCCGGTCTATGCCACCATCCATATCAGCGATGATCACCGCCAAATCGTTTGAAGCATAAAACTTAAGCAATGCCAGCTGAGCGCGCGTATCCGCAAGCACGGCCTCATGCTCGGCAAAGCCATCTCCCACCGAAATAGGAAACCGGCTGGTGGCTATTTCAAGCTCTGCATCGCTGATATCCGCCAACGTGCTCCGCGGCACAATGGTCAAATATTCGCGGATCACATCAGAGCTGAGCTTCACGGCAATAACCGAATTTTCACACACCAATATTTCACGGTTTTGCAGATTGCCCGCAAATTGTGAATTCAAAGTCTTGCTAATAGAAAACGACTGCACGGCAACCACAACAGCTGTTGTGAGAGTCGCAAGGGCCATAATCCATTGTGCAAGGGCTTGGTTCATCTGTCGATTTCCCCAAAAACCACATCCATAGACCCGATTAGCGCCGCGATATCCGCAAGCTGATGCCCCGTTCCCATATGGTCCATTGCCGCCAAATGCGCATAGCCCGGCGCGCGGATCTTCACTTTGTAAGGCCGGTTAGAGCCATCCGCCACAAGGAAAACCGCAAACTCGCCCTTCGGCGCTTCCACCGCAGCATAAATCTCGCCCGCAGGCACATGAAAGCCCTCGGAATATAGCTTAAAGTGATGGATCAACGCTTCCATGCTGGTCTTCATTTCAGACCGCTTAGGCGGAGACAGTTTGCCCCGTTGCATCACGTCGCCACCAATGCATTCGTTTAGCTTTACAACAGCTTGCTGGATAATCTTGATGCTTTCGCGCATCTCGGCCATCCGCATTAGGTAGCGGTCATAACAGTCGCCATTTTTGCCAATCGGAATTTGGAATTCGAACTCGTCATAGCATTCATAGGGCTGCGCACGGCGCAAATCCCATGCCACGCCAGAAGACCGCAGCATCACACCCGTCATGGCGAAATCCAGCGCCATTTGCTCGGTCACAATGCCAATATCCACATTCCGCTGCTTGAAAATCCGGTTTTCGGTCAGCAGGTTCGCCATATCGTCCAGCACTTGCGGGAAGGTATGTGTCCATGCCTCGATATCCTCGATCAGCTTTTGCGGCAAATCTTGATGCACGCCGCCGGGGCGGAAATAGTTGGCGTGCAAGCGCGCACCACAAGCCCGCTCATAAAAGATCATCAGCTTTTCGCGTTCTTCAAAGGCCCAAACGTTTGGCGTCATCGCGCCCACATCCATGCCCTGCGAGCCCACATTCAGCAGGTGGTTTTGTATCCGGCCAATTTCACAAAACAGCACCCGAATAAGCGACCCACGGCGCGGCACTTCCGCCCCTGTCAGCTTTTCAATCGCGAGGCAAAACGCGTGCTCCTGATTCATTGGTGCCACATAATCCAGCCGGTCAAAATACGGAATATTTTGCAAATATGTCCGGCTTTCCATCAGCTTTTCTGTGCCACGGTGCAGCAGGCCCACATGCGGGTCGGCGCGCTCTACAATCTCGCCGTCCAGCTCCAGCACCATGCGCAGCACGCCGTGCGCGCTGGGGTGCTGTGGCCCGAAATTCAGGCTAAAATTACGGACCGATTTTGGGCCGGGGGTGTTTGATCCATCCATCATAGGGTCACCATCTTATTAGTCCATTCACGCGGCAAGCCGCCAAATAGGTCTTCTACGAAATCATATTGCCGCTTCAGTTTGCGCTGAAAAACCATGCGAAGCAGCGGGTCCAGCGCCTTTGCATTACCTTTGTGCACAGCTTTGCTATAGCATGCAGGCTTTACAGAAATGCTCAAAAACCGGCATAGCTTCTCAATAGCTTCTTTTGAGAAAAGCCGCTCGAAAAACTCGATATGCAGTTGTTTTTTCGGCACGACCTCAAGCAATCCACCAATTCTTCCGCAATAGTCAGACTCGTTTGCAATATTAGGGCGGGAATCACTCAGATATTGCTCAACAATGGCCTCAACGCCGCCCTTGCCAGCATCCATGCGGATATGAGACCAAAGCCGGTCAACCGGATCTCGCATTATATATACAAACCGCACGTTTTCAGCCATCCGCGACATGTGCTTTAGCATCGGCTTTGAGCAGCCCGCATAGGCTGGTGTAAAATCACCGACCAACGCAACATCCGTCCGGTCATGCCCTATGTATTTGAGATAACGCCCATCAACCGCCGTTTGGCCATCAAACACATCCATCCATTCGTTCAAATCTGAAATCAACAGCGGCAGCCATGTGTTGTTTTTTGCATCTCGGTGGTTGGCAAGTTTTTTGCTTTCTCGCTGCACACGGCTCGTCGCGTCATCGCGATAAAAGCTGCCCATGCCTGAATCAAGAGAATCAAAGTAATGAAGCTCCTTCAGATTGCGGAAAAAACAGTCCTTGTGATCACGCAAATATGTCTGCAACCAACCGGTTCCAGATTTTGCGGCGCCAATGCCAAAAACGAGTGTTGGCTGGCTCATTTGGCCTCCACCTTCTCGTCACCCGGCAAAATATATTCCGCACCCTCCCAAGGGGACATAAAATCAAACTGTCGATATTCTTGCACTAGGGAAACCGGCCGATAAACGCAGCGCTTTTCGGTTTCGTCATAATACATTTCAAGATAGCCGCTGGTCGGGAAATCTTTCCGCAGCGGGTGGCCGGTAAAGCCATAATCTGTCAGCAAACGGCGCAGATCAGGGTGGCCCGAAAACAGGATGCCATACATGTCAAATGTTTCGCGCTCAAACCAGTTGGCCGAAGAATGAATGCTGGTAATGCTCGGGGCAATTTCACCATCCACAAGGTCCGCCTTTACCCGAATGCGCATATTGTGACGCATCGAAAGGAAGTGGTAAATCAGCTCAAAGCGTTTGGGCCGCTCGGGGTAATCCGCGCCAGTTATATCCATCATCTGGGTAAACAGGCAGTTTGGGTCCACCCGCAAAAACTCCACAAATGCCGGAATAGCCGCGGGCACAACATGCACCGTCAGCTCGCCATTGGCCACATTACAGTGGCGCACAGCGTCCTCTTGCTTCATTTCAATCAGGCTTTTCAGCTCGTTTAGCGCGTCTGACATATCAAGCTACCTTACAATCGTGCCGGTGCGGCGAATTTTGCGGTGCAGTTGCAGCACGCCATACATCAAGGCCTCTGCCGTGGGCGGGCAGCCCGGCACATATACATCCACCGGCACAATGCGGTCACAGCCGCGCACAACCGAATAGCTATAATGGTAATAGCCGCCGCCATTGGCGCAACTACCCATGCTGATTACATAACGCGGCTCTGGCATCTGGTCATAGACCTTGCGCAGCGCCGGCGCCATTTTGTTGGTCAGCGTACCAGCCACAATCATCAAATCGCTCTGCCGTGGGGACGCCCTCGGGGCCGTGCCATAGCGCTCAAGGTCATAGCGCGGCATAGAGGTGTGGATCATCTCTACCGCACAGCAGGCCAACCCAAAGGTCATCCAGTGCAGGCTGCCCGTACGCGCCCAGTTAATAATATCCTCAGTGGAGGTCAGCAAAAAGCCCTTATCGGCCAGCTGGTCATTCATCATGCCCACAGCGCCTTCTTTATCAGCCCCTGCCACATTCATGCCGGTATCTATGCCCATTCCAGCGCCCCTTTTCTCCACTCGTAAATAAAGCCAATGGTCAGCACCCCAAGGAACACCATCATCGACCAAAAGCCAAACAGCCCTACATGCTGAAACGATGCCGCCCAAGGGAACAGAAACGCCACCTCAAGATCAAAAATGATAAACAGAATCGCCACGAGGTAAAACCGCACATCAAACTTCATCCGTGCATCATCCATAGCATTAAACCCGCATTCATAAGCCGATAGCTTTTCAGGGTCGGGCCGCCGCACGGCTACAATTATGGCAGAAGCCGTCAATATTATGGCCAGCACAATGGCAAGGCCAAAGAATATAGCTATGGGGAGGTATTCGCGTAAAAGGTCTGGCAATGGCCGCTCCTTTAGAGTTCACCCCAAAATCAGGGCCGGTAAGAGTCCTATCGGTTTTACCCCTGCCTTTTGCCGAGGTCAACCAAACAAGCACGCAATCGCATACATTCATCATTCAGGAATTGATGTAAATCAACGCGCAAAAAATAAGGGGCGCTGCCTAGCCCCCCAGCCCCTTAAGTGAACGCCAGCGCAAAACAAAGCAGCGCAGACAGCAGCGCCAACGTCTTGGGGTGCAATCCAAATGCCCCCCACACGCACAGCGCCGCAAATGCTAGGTTCAAAACCTTCGCCGTGAGCAAGGCTTGCAGTATCATCATCATATAAATCATAGTCTCTTCCTTCGATATAAAGTTGAGACTGGCCAGTCAGGAGCCGGTTGACCCCATGGGTTTAGTATGGTGGAGTGTTGATCTACTCGCACCAAAATGAAATTCCACGAATGACCATAGGATTTTCGATAGTTGTCTAAAGTTGCACAGGATGTGTTGAAAGCGTTTGGAGCCACCGTTCAGCGGGCCAGAGGCCTGGAGGGTTGGAAGTTGCAAGAGCTTGCCAACAAAATGGCTGGCACGAGCGGCGTTTCATTCCTGTCCGACATTGAAAAGGGGAAACGGTCGATCAGTTTGGCCACGGCGGGGAAATTGATCAAAGCGCTTGAACTTGATGAAAGCTGGATCGACAAGTTTACAGATAGTGACATCACAGTTGGCGATGAACTTACAAAGACCGATCAAGATGCCGACCTCATCATTGCACGCGCCCAGCGCGAGAATGTGACCGAAGGGGCGAGCGAAGCGCTTCTCATCAAACTGGCAAACACCTATGCCGAAGGCACCTACAAGGACCGCGAAACCGCCTACATAGCTGTGCGAACCGCTCTGGAGGCGGCGAGCCGCATCCATAAACGCGGTGAAATGCCGCCCGACAACACTGGCAGCCAATTAAACGCAATTATGGCCGAGGTGGCCAAACTGAATAACGAAGGTGCGCTGGACGATGCCGACGCCCTGCTGGACCAAGAAGATCGCCGGATGCGGGAGACGCACAAGTCGGAACGGGATCGGCAGGAACAGCAGGCCACAGCCTTGCTTACGCAACGGCTGGACCAAGACCGCCTGCGTAACCGCCCAGATCTGGCCGCAAAACGGCTGATTAACAATTTGAGACTAACGCCACAAGCCGGAAAATTGTTCTGGGCTATCGACGCAGCAGCCGACGAATGGAAAAATCGAGGCGATGCAACCAGCGATATCTTTGCCCTGCACACAGCGCTGGAACTGGCCAAGGCTAATTATAAACGCACCAAAAACAAATCTGGGTTGGCAGCTCAGGCGCTCAACACGCTCGGTTGGTGCAATTTACGACTGGCGGAACGGTCAAGCAATGATCGGCACATTATCGTGGCGCGCAATGCGTTCGAGGCCGCCCTCAAAAAGACCTCCAAATCAAAAGCCCCCCGGAGCTGGTCAAATTACCAAGATGGGTTTGGTGTCACACTGGCGATGATAGGCGAGCGTGAAGGCGACATCGACCTTTTACAAAGCTCCGTCAAATGCCTCCGCGCAGCCGTGGAAATAGGTATCAAGAAAAAGTTCAACAACTGGGAGCATCGCTGGAATGCTTTAGGTATCTCTCTTCAAAAACTCGGTGAAGCCACCCGCGACCCCGCCCTCTTGGGCGAAGGGGTGACAGTATTGACGACCGCATTGCTGCAGGAAGACCGCGGGGCCGACAAGCTTGATTGGGCAACGGCCCAAGGCAATCTGGCCCATGCCCAGCGCTGGCTTGGCGATGTGACCGATGATTTGGCGATGCTAACCTGCGCCCACCAAGGCTATGCCGTCTGCGATGCGCTGAAATACCGCGACGAAGCCCCCTTCATTTGGGCAATACTGCAATGGAATATCGCCGATCTCGCCCTTGCGCGACACCGGCTTGCCCCTGATCCCGCACTTTTAACAGAGGCGCGCACCCGCGTAACCGACGCACGCGCGTTCTTTGTGGACGGGTCAGACCATCAAACCCAGCGCTGCGACGATCTGTTAGCTCAGATCAATCAGGCAGAGGCCTAGGCGTTAAACAAACGTTCCGAAACGCCAATAATGCGCTTGCCCAACGCAGGGCCGCCATCATCCAGCCGCGCAGCTGATACCGCGTTACGGTGTCCTCCTGAGCGTTTTTTTGCCCGCTAGCCCACCCTTAACAATTTCGCCTTTGCAATCATGCGATTTGAAACAAAACTCACCCCAACGTTACATTACAGAAACATAACGCTCATGTTACTGGAACGTTATCAAAACACCCGTTAGCTCTACCCTTGTCAACAACGACACGATTATTAAAACCCAACCAAAGGAAATTTCACATGTCCAATAAAATTCTTAAAAGCCTCGCCATTGCTGGTTCCATAGCTGCTGCACTCACAACCATTTCAGGCACTGCCCACGCACAAGCCGCTGAAAAGTGCTATGGCGTTTCGCTGGCTGGCCAGAACGATTGTAAAGCAGGCGCTGGCACAACATGCGCCGGTACATCAACTGTTGATTTCCAAGGCAACGCCTTCTCCATGGTGCCAGCTGGCACATGCGCAACCGTAGAGCTTCCAGACATGGCCGACGGCTCACACCGCATGGGGTCTATGGAAGAACTGACACGCGACATCCCTGCATAATTAACCTAGGATGTGCCGGAACCTCGGCACATCCACCCCCATATATGCGAGCCAAACATGCCCCTTATTCCTCATTTACCAAATAGCGTAGGGGTTGGCTACAAACCCCAGCACCTTGATGACATCCTCGCCGACTCCGGCAGCGTCAAATGGCTGGAAATCCACGCTGAGAATTATATGTCTGCGGGCGGCCCGCCCATCGCACAGCTTAAGCGCCTTGCTGAGCAGTTTCCCATTTCCTGCCACGGTGTCGGCCTCTCCATCGGTGGCGAGCGCCCCTTGGATAAAGACCACCTCACCCGCCTTAAGCACCTGATAAACTGGTTAAAACCAGCATCCTTTTCCGAGCACCTCGCATGGTCCACCCATGAAGGCGGCTTTTTGAATGACCTATTGCCCGTGCCTTACAACATGGAAACCGCCAAGCGCGTCGCTGACCACGTAAACGAGGTGCAAGACACCCTCAATGTGCAAATGCTCCTCGAAAACCCCTCAGTCTACGTTGCCTTTGCTGCCTCCACGATGGATGAAATCACCTTCATAAACGAGGTTGTCTCCCGCACCGGCTGCGGCCTCTTGCTTGATGTTAACAACGTTTTCATTTCCGGCACCAACCAAGAGTATTCCCCCGAGGAATATATCGCCAATTTTCCGGTCGAGCATATCGGTGAGCTCCACTTAGGCGGCCACATAAAAGACCAAGACGAGCACGGCGCGCCCCTGCTAATTGATTCTCATAACGACAAAGTGGTGGACCCTGTCTGGACCCTGCTCGACACGTTATTAAAGCGCACCGGCCCCAAGCCCATCCTTGTGGAGTGGGATAACGACATCCCCGACTGGTCGATTCTAGAATCTGAAGCCGCCCGCGCCACCACAGCGTTGGAGGCGATATCATGAGCCAGATCGACTTCGCCAAAGCCCTACTAGATAACGAGCGCCCAACCCCCGGAGGCCTCATAGATCCAAAAGGCCGCCCCGCAGGCAAACGATTCGACGTCTACCGCAACAATGTCGTGTTGTCCCTGTCAGACGCCCTGTCAGACGCCTATCCGGTTGTGCAGAAACTCGTCGGCGATAAATTCTTCCAAGCCATGGCCGGTGTATTTGTGCGCCAACACCCGCCCAAATCCCCCATCATCTCCCAATTCGCGCCCGAATTCCCTGATTTCCTCGCCGCCTTCCCCCCTGTTGCTAAGCTCACCTACCTACCCGATGTAGCCCGCTTAGAAAAAGCTCGTACCGAGGCCTACCACGCGCTAGATGCAACTCCGATAGACGGCGCCGCCCTCGCCGCCCTAACGCCCGAGCAAATGTCGGAGGCCAAGCTGCGCCTGCACCCGAGCCTATACATCATCTCCTCGCCCTTTCCGGTGTTTGCCATCTGGCAGCAAAATTCAGACGCTCCGGAAACCGCTATCCCAAAACACGGCCAAGATGTCCTCATCGCGCGGCCTTCCGATATGGTCGAAATGCGCACCCTCCCCCCCGGTGCCGCTGATTTCCTGCGCGCCCTCAACGCGGGCCGCACCTTGGGCGAAACCATAGAATTCTGCGAAAAAATTCCGCTCTTTGATCTCACCGAAAACATCGGAGGCCTTTTTGAGTCCAACCTCCTTATCAAAATAGAAAGTTAGCTCCATGAATATGCTCCTAAATATTTATAACAAGCCCCTCGAAGCTATTTCCAGCAAACTGGAACCATGGCTGCTGCCCACACTGGCCCGTTTTACATTTGTCGCTGTGCTCTTCATGTATTTCTGGGCCTCCGCTACCCTGAAACTCGGTGACGGCTTATTTGACCTAAGCTTTGGTGCCTACGGCCAAATATTCCCCGTGGACTTTGAAGCCGCTGGATATGACGTTGGCCAGCTCTCCAGCTTCCACAAAGTGGTCGCCTATGCCGGAACATATGCCGAATTCGTCCTGCCCGTCCTGCTCGCCATAGGTCTTTTTACCCGCCTCGCCGCACTTGGTATGATCGGCTTCACCTTCGTGCAATCCTATGTTGATATCTATGGTCACATGGCCGACGAAACCGCCATCGGCACATGGTTTGACCGCATAGCAGACAGCCAGATTATGGACCAACGCCTGTTCTGGATCACCCTGCTAATGCTGCTATTCATCAAAGGCGCAGGCCCGCTTTCAGCAGATAAACTCATCGGCCTGAAATAAGCACCCTGCAAGCGAAGCGCCGCACGCGGTGACGAGGGGGGCTTTAGCTCCTCGAGGAGCCGCGACGCCGGAGCTGTCCCTAAAGCGCCGCGCTTGCTTTTACCTCTGCGGGGGCAAGCCCCCACTC
Organism: Paracoccaceae bacterium; assembly: GCA_002402045.2. Classification (GTDB taxonomy): domain Bacteria; phylum Pseudomonadota; class Alphaproteobacteria; order Rhodobacterales; family Rhodobacteraceae; genus UBA3077. The sequence goes on from NVUX02000076.1 coordinate 50,523, forward strand.
GGCAAAAGCACATTTTTCAGCAAGCCGAAAAACGCCTGCCGCTGGCCGTGGCCTCGCTGCGCTCGGCGGTGCACGCCTCAGCCCTCCGCCCCATAAGCCAGCCGCACATAGTCCGCCAGTTGCTCCGCCATCTCACGCCGCGCCCCTTCGGCAATATACATGTTCACATTAAATACCGGCAGCTCTGGCAGCGCCCCATTATGTATAATTTCTTTCATATAGGGAGAAGACGTTTCTGATAGCAGCGCATGAATGGCAAGATCTGCCGACACCGTAGCCTCAATGGTGCGGGTCGAATCAGACGTGACGACCATGTCCCACTCCATATCCGCATCCTCCAGTGCCCGCTGGACTGTGGGCCTGAAAATACAGTTGGTCTCGAAGGCCAGTTTTAGGGGCCGCTCTTCCCAAACACGGCCGCCTTCACCGCCAACCCAAACCAAAGGCGCGCTGCGCAATTCTTCGCCGCCTTTTTCAATCCCGTGCTCTGTGGTTAAAATCACATCAATCTTTCCGGCTGCCAGCAAGCGCTTCAGATGTGCAGTATATGACGAAATAAGCTGCACCTTGACCCGCGGAAAATTATTGGCAAAGCGCTTAAGCACCCCGGGTATATGCGGATACACTATGTCTGACGGCACGCCAAACGTGACCTCGCCCTCAAACTGCGCATCAGTCATCCGCAGCCACACCTCATCATTCATCGCCAATATCCGCCGACCATAGCCCAGCAGCTGCTCTCCCTGCTGCGAAAGCCGAACCCCGCGCCCAGAGCGCACCAACAAGGGCTGCCCCAAAGCCTCCTCCAAACGCTTTAGCTGCATTGACACCGCTGATTGTGTAAGGTGCAACTGCGCCGCAGCTTTGGTTACGCCGCCCGACTCGGCGACCGCCACAAACGAGCGCAGCGCTGTTAAATCCAAGTTCCTAACCATATCACACTCCTTGATGCATCAATCAACAATCATTCATTTTACTTATTTATGAGATTACCCCATATATCAACCCATGAAATGATTTCATGCAAACTCAACACAAATCCTAATGGAGGCAATCATGCAAGCACTCGCACTCAAAACCATTCAAATCCCGGCAATCTCCGTAAATTTAGTTGCCACCTGGGTCCGCCGCTTTAAAACGCGCTCCGCGCTCACAAAGCTAACCAATGCGGGGCTGGAAGACATCGGCATCAGCTATCGGCAGGCGTTCAAAGAGGCGAACAAGCCGTTTTGGCTGTAAGCTTCTACCACTCACGGTTTCTCGAAGGGCGCATATAGCGCCCTTTGTCATTCAAGAGCATCGACATCCTCACAACTACGCGCAATCCATCTACTATGGATGCTCCGCAGCCTCTATTTTTCGGCGCACATCAGCTGGAATTTTTCCGGCCCAGACACGGCCAGGGAAAGACGCACCGTCAAAGCTCGCATTATCACTAAAAATCGCATCTGAAAATGTTGTGTTACCGCGGAATATTGCACCCGAAACGTCAGGTGTTTTCGTAAAAAATGCTTCCCTGAAATCGACATCCGATTCAAATGTGGCCCCGCTGAAGCAAACCGCAGACTCAAATATTGAAGTTTCGCTCAAAGGCCCATTAAAAACTACGTTTGAAAAGTCAGCGTCCCCATGGAATTTGGCAATTGTAAAAACTGAGCACCCGAAAATACGACGTCATCGCATTCTAGCGTTTCGAAATGCGAAAACGGGCCAAAGACTGCATTTTTGCAGTTAAGCCGCGCATGGAATACCGCATTTTGCATATCCAGTCCGACCGAAAATATTCGCTCTGATATATCGAAGGGGTCGTTGAACACCAATCCACGCAAACTCGCCTGTCCGAGAAGCAGAAAACCTGCCAGAAACTGCCTTTTGTATAGGTAGAAGCAATAGGGGCGTTAGAGGCCACACCTCCCGCTTCATTAAGGCTCACCAAAGGCACACCGATACGGAAGGCGTCCATACCGGCGTGATTGAAAACACGCATTGCCGGCGCTCTGGTTTGCGCGTTCCAGTACTCAAAATCATCGATGTCGCGAAGGAGCAGGCACGAGTTGCATCCGACCTTGCCGCTAAATGCCGCTTCATCCACGATGTTCTCGCATTGGCTGATCGCGTTTACATTCCAGAGCTGTTTGGAAACCAGCGCCCGACGCTCTATCCAAAATGGACGGCCCATGGGTTCAGAGACAGCAGCTCCTCAAATATCGGCGCATTCCAGCGGGAATCCACGCCTTACTCCAACGCCTCTAGCACCACCGGCCCAATATCCTCAACAATCATCATCACCCCCTCGGCATTCGGATGCATTCCATCCGATTGCAGCAGCCCGTAAAAAGCGACCAGTCCATCAGCCTGCCCTAGCCCCATCAGAAAAAACGGATACAGCTCTGCGCCGTGTTTTTCGGCCAGCTCCGGATAAATCGCATCAAATTCGGCGCGATATTCCGTGCCATAATTTGGCGGCGCCAGCATCCCCGCCACCAGCACCTTAATTCCGCGCCCTGTTATTTCTGCCAATATCGCGTCCAGATTTTCACGCGCCACGCTTGGCGGCACGCCGCGCAGCATGTCATTTGCACCCAGCTCCAAAATCACTAAATCCGCCCCCTCGGCCAGCACCCAGCCCACCCGCGAAAGCCCGCCGGAAGTGGTATCGCCAGATACCCCGGCATTCACCACAATCACATCTGCGCCCTGCCCCTGAAGCCACGCCTCAAGCTGCGGCACAAAGCCCTCCTCCACCGGCAATCCAAACCCCGCCGTCAGCGAATCTCCGAAAGCCACCACCCTTTGCTGGGCCTCGGCTACCCCCACACACAAAAGCGTTATAATCACGCCCTTGTGAAGTGCGCGCGCACCCTTATATATCGTGCCTAACATAACCTTAGGGGAAATTCGCATGGGATCACCTGTTCTTTCGCTCAATAACGTCCAGCTTACTTTGCAGGGCAATGCTGGTCCTGTTCGCATACTTAAGGGCATTTCGCTAGATGTCGAGGCGGGAGAGAGCATTGGCCTGACCGGCCCGTCTGGTTCTGGCAAGTCTTCGCTGCTTATGCTGATGGGCGGGCTTGAGAGCGTGACCGGCGGCACCATTACCGCCCTTGGCCAAGACCTCACAAACATGAACGAAGACGCCCTCGCCCGCTTTCGCCGCAACAATATGGGCATCGTTTTCCAGTCATTCCACCTCATTCCCACCATGACAGCGCTTGAAAACGTAGCGACACCCCTTGAGTTGGCCGGAGACCGCGACGCCTTTAAAAAGGCCAAAGCCGAGCTAGAGGCCGTGGGCCTAAAGGACCGCGCAGACCACTACCCCGCCCAGCTTTCAGGTGGCGAGCAGCAGCGCGTAGCCTTAGCGCGCGCCGCCGCCCCTCGCCCCAAAATTCTGCTGGCCGACGAGCCAACCGGCAACCTTGATACCTCCACCGGCGAAACCATCGTTGATCTTTTGTTTAACCTGCGAGACCGCCACGGCGCCACCCTCATCCTTGTCACCCATGCCCCCGAGCTGGCCGCGCGCTGCGACCGCACGCTAGAGCTCCGCGACGGAGCGCTCGCATGAGCTTGATATATGCCGCCACCATCGCCAAGCGCGAGCTGCGCGGCGGGCTTGCTGGCTTTCGGATATTCCTGCTATGTCTGCTTTTGGGCGTAGCGGCCATTGCGGGCATCGGCACCATCCGCGCCGCCATTGATCAAGGGCTCAACGGCGAGGCGGCCACGCTTTTAGGCGGCGATAGTGAAATCCATTTCACGCACAGGAAGGCCTCGGAAGAAGAGCGCCACTGGATTGAATCCAACAGCGACAAAATATCCGAAGTCCTCACCTTCCGCTCCATGCTGCAAGCGCGGCCAGAAACAGACCCAACCCCCGGCCTCTCGCAGGTCAAATCTGTTGACGCCAATTATCCGCTTTATGGCGAGGTCATCCTTGCCCCTGCTATGCCGATCCAAGCCGCTCTTGCCACGCAAAATGGCACACCCGGCATGGTGCTCCACCCTGCCCTGATTGACCGCCTCGGCCTGGAAATAGGCGACACTGTTCGCATGGGCACCCAAGATTTCCAGCTCCGCGCCGCTCTGGTTTCCGAGCCAGACACGACCCTCTCAGACCTAGGCCTTGGCCCGCGCACGATTGTGCACACAGAGGCGCTAAACAGCTCCGGCCTGCTTGGCCCCGGCACATTGTTTGATGCAAAATACCGCATGCTGCTCCCCGCAACCGCCGATATTGACGCCCTGCAAAGCGACGCCCTCGCGCAATTCGAAAATTCAGGCCTGCGCTGGCGAGACCGCCGCAATGGCGCCCCCGGCATTTCTATGGCGGTTGAGCGCCTTAGCTCATTCCTCGTACTTGTTGGCCTTGCGGGCATGGCCGTGGGCGGCGTTGGCGTTTCAGCCGCCGTGCGTGCCTACCTTGCGCGTAAGGTCAATACCATCGCCACGCTCAAATCACTCGGGGCCACCCGAGGCACTATTTTTGCCACCTACCTGATGCAAATCGGCGTTTTGGCCGTGCTGGGCATCCTGCTTGGCCTTTTGCTTGGCGGCGGTATCCCCACGCTCGCAATCCCGTTATTGGCCGATCAGCTGCCGATCCCGATTGAGGCTGGTTTTTTCCCGGCCCCGCTGCTGGAGGCCGCCATCTATGGCCTGCTCACCGCCCTGATTTTCAGCATCTGGCCGCTTGCCCGCGCGGTTGATATCTCCCCGGCTGGCCTGTTTCGGGAAATCTCGGGCAGCGCCAACCGCCTGCCGCGCTGGCCGTATTTTGTGCTGGTTTTGCTGCTGACGGTGATCCTTGTTGGCCTTGCCGTCCGCTTTTCCGGCGTGCCAATGCTGACGCTCTGGTCGGCGGGTGGCATCATCGCCGCGCTCATCATTCTGGCCATCGCCGCGCGCCTCACCAAGGCCCTCTCGCGCCGTTTGGCCCGCACCCGCCTGATGCAGGGCCGCCCTGCGCTGCGCCTCGCGCTTGGTGCCATCGGCGGCCCCAGCTCCGAGGCCACATCTGTGGTGCTTTCGCTTGGGCTGGGCCTAACGGTGCTTGCCGCCATTGGCCAGATAGACAGCAACATGCGCGCCACCATCACCCAACAGCTTCCGGAGCGCGCCCCGGCATTTTTTGTGATGGATATTCAGCAATCCCAGATCGACCCGTTCACCGCCGCCATGCTGGCAGAGGACGCCGTAGAAAAGGTCGAATCCACCCCGATGCTGCGCGGCATCATTACCGAAATTAACGGGGTTAACGCCAAAGAGGCCGTGGGTGACCATTGGGTTGTTAACGGCGATCGCGGCATTACCTATTCCGCAAGCATTCCGGCCAATAGCACGGTTTCAGAGGGCGAATGGTGGCCGGAAAACTATACTGGCCCGCCCATTATGAGCTTCTCCGAAGAGGAAGCCGCCGAGATCGGCCTGAAAATCGGTGATGAAATTACGGTCAATATTCTGGGCCGAGATCTCACCGCCACCATCGCCAATCTGCGGGCGCTGGAGTTCTCCGATATGAGCCTCAACTTTGTAATGGTCTGGAGCCCAAACGCCCTTTCCGGCGCGCCCCACACGTTTCTCTCCACGGTGTATGCCAGCCGTGAAGCCGAGGGCAATCTTTTGCGCATCATGGCGCAAGATTTCCCCAATATCACCGCTATTCCCGTGCGGGATGTTATCCAAAAGGTGTCCAGCACGCTCGAAAGCCTGTCCAGCGCTATTCGCTGGGGGGCGGCCGCTACCTTGCTCACGGGCTTTGTGGTGCTGATCGGCGCGGCGGCGGCCGGTGCCGATGCCAGAGTATTTGAATCCGCCGTGCTCAAAACCCTCGGTGCCACCCGCCGTCGCATTTTGCTCAGCTTTGCCTTGCGCGCGTTGATCCTTGGTGCCGCCGCTGGGCTGGTTGCGCTGGCCGCTGGCAGCCTCGCCGCTTGGGCCGTTATGACCTATGTTATGGACTCCGGTTTTGTACTCTATTGGCAGGCTGCGATCACCATCATTGCCGGAGGGGCGCTGGCCAACCTTGCCGCCAGCCTCGCCTTCGCATGGCGGCCCTTGGCCATAAAACCTGCGCAAATCTTACGAAACCAAGTATAATACTCTTGAAATGGGGGGCAAAAACCCCGATATTGTATTGTAAGACCCCGAGCATATGCACGGGAAAACTATTTTTTGGAGGGTCCAATGGCCAACGAAAACACAGTCCGCCGCGCTGGCTCGGCGACCATAGGTGCCGAGATTGACGCCGGTCTGCGCGCTCACATGAGCAAAGTCTATGGCCTTATGGCTATCGCGATGGCCGTAACCGGTGCCGTCGCATATGGCTTTGGCTCTACACCCGCGCTTATTTCAATGCTGTTTAACAGCGCCACCGGTAGCATGAACGCCCTTGGCTGGGTGGTTATGTTTGCACCGCTGGGCATGGTGATGTTCTTCGGCTCTGCCGTAAACCGCCTTTCGCAAGCGGGCGCTCAACTGTTCTTTTATGTGTTTGCCGCGCTCATGGGCATGTCGATCAGCTGGATATTTATGGTTTATACCGATGTTTCCATCGTCAAAACCTTCCTTGTGACATCAATCGCCTTCGCCTCGCTCAGCCTTTACGGCTACACCACTAAAAAGGACATCTCCGCATGGGGTAGCTTCCTGATTATGGGTGTCGTTGGCCTCATTATTGCGATGGTCGTCAATATGTTCATGCAATCCGCTGCGTTGGATTTCGCGATCTCCGGCATCGGCGTGCTGATCTTTGCGGGCCTAACGGCCTATGACACCCAAAAGATCAAAACCATGTATCTGCAAGCCCGTAGCGGTGGCAGCGTAAGTTCGCGCGGCATGGGTGGCCGTCGGGTGCAAACCAACCTGAACGCTGGCAATATGGACACCGAGGAAATGACAGGCAAGCTCGCCATCTATGGCGCGCTAACGCTCTATCTCGACTTCATCAATCTGTTTATGTTCATGCTGCGCTTCATGGGCTCACGCAACTAAACAGCGCATACCTAATTGCAAAAGGGCGGGGCTTTCCCCGCCCTTTTTCTATGCACAAGCCACCCCGCCCATCCCCCTGCAAGCGAAGCGACGCACGCGGTAACGAGGTGGCCCGAAGGGTCGCCGAGGCACCACAACGCCAGAACTGCTCGGCAGTTCCGAGCTTGCTTTTGCCTCTGCGGGGGTAAACCCTCACTCGAAAAAAACACATTTTTCAGCAAGCATAAAAAAGCGTGCCGCTGGCCGTGGCCTCGGCTCCGCCTCGGCATGCCAAGCCTTTCCAAAACGAAAAAAGCCGAAGCATTTGCTCCGGCTTTTCCAATTCTCAAAAAGGCAATCAAACTACTTGATCTTGCCTTCCTTGTATTCAACATGCTTGCGCACAACAGGGTCATACTTCCGCTTGACCATTTTCTCGGTCATTGTGCGTGCGTTTTTCTTGGCAACATAAAAGTGGCCGGTATCCGCTGTCGAATTCAGGCGGATTTTAATTGTGGTTGGCTTCGCCATGGTATAGCTCCTCGCGGTCGGCCCGCCCATGCGTGCCTAATTCTAATCTGATCGCTGCGTTTTATACGCTTGCGGGCCAGAGTCAAGCCCTACTCCGCCCTTCTGGCTTACAAAAGTGCAAAATGCGAGCGGCCCTCCTCATGGTAAAAAAACGGGGCTTTGTGGTCGGCATTCGGGGCGGCCAACAGCGCCTCCACTTCCGATAGCACCACGCTGGTAATAAACGGTAAATCCAGCGCTCTCACCTCGCTTAACGCGATCCAGTGCAGGTGCGAAAGCTCATCACAAGCCGCCGAAAAATCGTCTAGATCATTCAGCACATCCGCCGCCATCGCCACAAAAAACCGCGCATCAAAGCGCCGGGGCCGACCCGGGGGCGTGATCGCCCGAAATACAAACCGCAACCCCTCCATTCGTGGGGATAGCCGCAGCCCCGTTTCCTCCAGCAGCTCGCGTAAAGCCGCCGTATAAAGCCCAACAGCCTTTTCCCCCAGCCGCACATCCGCCGCGCCCTCAAGCACGCCGCTAAAATCAACCTCATCCACAGCCCCACCGGGAAACACATATTTATTGGGCATAAATGCCGCCTTCGCGCCCCGCTGCCCCATTAACACATGCGGCACGCCGCCCATATCGCGCAGTAATATCACCGTCGCCGCGTCTCGTATAATTTTGCTTTTATCCATGCCCATACCTTGCCCCCATCCCCTCACAACGTCCACCACAAAGTGCCCAGATATCACAGCAATGCCGAAACCCCAGCACGGTCTGAGCACGCCCCCGATGAGAGACGCCCAATTCCGGGGCAGGATGTTTGGAGCGAACGCAATCTCCACGACGCACACGCAGCCCTCAAAAACGGACGCAACTTGCCGTAGGTCATGATGTTTCCACACACGCCCTCTCGCTTTCCCCTTGCCATCACCGCCAAAATCGCCTATTTGCGCTGTTTCTTGAGATGGTAAGGGAATCATGTTAGATTGCCACCAGTCAGCAGCCATAGGCTCGCATTTTATACCGGAGATCTTCGTGTCCACGAAACCTGAAGCGGCAATTACCCCTGCCCAGCCATCCCCCTTGTCTTCCGACGCGCTTCTGGCGCTCATTCTGTCGTCCCTCAATGAGGACGCTGCCGAAGATGTCGTCAGCATCCCGCTCGCGGGCAAATCCGAAGTGGCCGACCATATGGTCGTCGCCTCGGGCCGCTCTAGCCGCCATGTCGGCGCGCTATCTGAAAAGATGGCCGACCGCATCAAGCAAGCCTCTGGCATGCTTTGCCGCACTGAGGGCAAGCAGATGGGCGACTGGGTGCTGGTCGATTGCGGCGATGTCATCGTCCACATTTTCCGCCCCGAAGTGCGTGATTTTTACGACCTCGAAAAGCTCTGGTCGGTGAACCCGCGCGACAACGCGTGAAGCTTTCCCTGATCACCGTCGGCAAGCTCCGCAAGGGGCCAGAGGCCGACCTGATCGAGGGTTACCTCACCCGCTTTGACCGGATCGGCCGACAAATGGGCCTTGGCCCCGCCAGCATAATCGAAGTTGAAGACAAAAAGGGCGGCGGCAAACCAGCCGAAGCCGCCCTGCTGGCGAAAGCCCTGCCCGAAAACGCCACCCTTGTGGTGCTCGACGAGCGCGGCAAGCTGCTAACCTCCCCCGAGTTCGCATCCAAAATTGCAGGTTGGCGTGACGCTGGCCAAGCCAACCTCGCCTTCATGATCGGGGGCGCCGACGGGCTAGACGCCAGCCTTCTGGCCCGCGCCGATCTCAAGCTCTCGTTTGGAAAAATGGTCTGGCCCCACATGCTGGCCCGTGTGATGCTCGCCGAGCAGCTTTACCGCGCCGCCAGCATCCTGAGCGGCGCGCCCTATCACCGCGTCTAACATTCCTAAGCTCATACGCTGCCACTTACATTTCCCAAGCCCACCGCTGCATCAGCGCGGCGCGGGTACGATATTGCCAAGCATAACAATAGCCGACGCGCCGCCACCGAGCCATAGGGGAACCGCACCTCGCCCGTCAGGCATTTCACTCAGAAAAATTACCTGCGCCGCGTGCGGTGTTCTTGCCGAAGCAACGACTCCAGATAAGTCGCGCGTTCCTCAGGGGTGAGCAATTCAATTCGCTCCAAAAGCGCACTATGGGCCAGTTCGCCCAGCGCTAAAAACCGAGTGCGCTGGCGCTGCAAAATGTTCTCGATCACTAAAATATCAAACGGCTCCGCTTGCAAGGCCTCTATCATTTGGCCCCGTAATTCCTTAATCGCCGAACGGTTGGCACGCAACTCGGTGCGTCGGCTTACCAGCTGGTGGCGCAGCGCATCCCGGTGCTCCTTAGGCAGCGCAAATGACAAAAAGGCTACGGCATCTGGGCTAGGTGGGCGCCTTGGTTTATCAATCGCCCAAACCCCCAGCGCCAACCCGCCAATCGCCATATTTATCCCTAGCGAGATCACCAGCACCAGCTTCAAAATCCAACCCGATTTTTCTGTCTTCGCCATAGCCTATCCTTCAGTCATCAATAGGGAAAGAGATTCAAGCGGCGTGGTGCTATCGGTAAAATCAGTCAACCCCGCCAAAACCCCGTCCAAGCCAGGAATAGCCAGCATTTCATCGGCAAAGCCCGCCCCCGCAAACACACCAAAACCCGCGCAAGCCGCCAGCGTGAGCGCCCCGCCCATGCCGCCAATTGGCGACAGCCAGCGCGCCCATATACGCGGCTTTGGCACCACCTCCGCCGCTGCGGGCATCAAGCCAGCCGCATCCGCCAGCACGCGCGAAATCAGGTCCGTTGAAGGCAACGGCGAAGGGCTGTTTTTTGCCTCGCGCAACAGCCCGTCAATATGGTCTTCGCTTGTCATGTCCGTGCTCCTTTTTCATGTTTACTCGGTTGCGCTACCGGGCGCAAATGTGAAAGTTTCGCGGCCAACGCCCGCCGCGCCCGCCCCAACAGGCTTTCCACCGCTTCCACGCTAGTCTCCAAAGCCGAAGCAATTTCCGGGTTGGAAAGCTCCTCAAAATGCCGCAACACCAAGGCGTTGCGCTGCCGCTCCGGCAAAGTCCCCATTGCATCATGCAAGGCCTTTTGGCGATCATCCGCGATCAGCCTCGCCTCCACCGAAGGCGCTTGGTCAATCTGCTCGGGCGCGGCTTCCAGGGCCACCGTCCGGCGCTTACGTAAGCGATCCGTTGCGGCATTGGCCGTGACCCGGTAAAGCCATGTCGAAAGCTTCGCCTCGCCTTCCCGCCAGTTTGGCGCCATTTTCCAAAGCTTCAGCATGGCTTCCTGCGCCACATCTTCGGCCTCGGCCCTATCCTGTAGCAACCGGCAGGCATGCGCAAAAACACGCGGCAAATGCCGCCCCGTGAGCGCCCGCGCAGCACTTTGGTCGCCACGGGCAAAAGCCGCAAGAAGGGCGGTGTCGTGCTCTTCGCTCTGTGTGTCCAATGCCATACCCATACTCCAAGCTTAAAGGGCGGCCAAACCATTGGCCACCCTCATAGGCTTAGTTTCCAGAATGGCCACGTTGGTGGCCTTGCCCACCATGCCCGCGTCCACCATGCCCACGCCGGCCATGGCCACGCATTTTATCTTTGGCCGCATCCCACTCTGCCTGTGAGATTTCGCCATTGCCATCTTCGTCGGATTTTTCAAAAAACCGGCCCGAATCTCGCGGCGCCATTTCTTCCATGGAAAGCATCCCGTCATCATTGGCGTCCATACGCTCCATCAACCGCTCAATCATCCGCCCGCGCTCACGCTCGGCGGCCGCCATTAGCTCTTCCACATCCAGCTGGCCATCGCCATTGGTGTCAGATTCGCTAAACTTGATGCCGGCTTGCGCCTGAAACTCTTCCATGGTCAGCGCACCGTCGCCATTGGCATCAATCTGCTCAAAGCTCAGGCCACGCGGCCCCCCGCGCTGGCCAGCCTCAGCATAAGCCAAGCTGGCCCCAAAGGCCGAAAGGCCAATAATAATTGTGCTGCTCAATAATATCTTTTTCATGTTGGGCTCCTGTATTTTGGTTTTAAACCGCAGTTCTTTGTGGCTTACAGAGGGTAATACGGCCCACCGACACCCTTCCGTCGCTCACCCCTCAAATAAAACATGAGACATCCCGCCGCAGGGCAGCTTGCCCTACTGCAATCAGGCGCTCTTCCCACTATATTGCCCCCATAAAAGAAAATCCCCGAGGATTCCGGATGAATAAAGACGATCGCCCGATCAAACCAGCCCTATTGCGCGGCTGGAAGTGCAAGTGCCCAAATTGTGGAAATGGGCCGATGTTACGGGATTATTTAAAAGTCCGTGATGAATGTCCCGTCTGTGGTGAAGAATTATTCCACCACCGCGCCGATGACGGCCCAGCATGGGCCACAATCCTGATCGCCGGCCACTTGCTGGCCCCGCTCATGCTCATCGTCCACACCACCTTTCGCCCCGAAGGCTGGGTGATGGCGCTTGGCTTCTCGGTAGTGTTCCTTGCGTTCGCGCTGTTTTTGCTCCCACGCACCAAAGGCATGTTTGTGGCCCTGCAATGGTCTCGCCGGATGCACGGATTTGGGGCGGAAAAAGACCCTCAAAAAGAAGCCACAGAGAAAAGCGCCTAGGTTTCAGTGCGGCGCAAGTGCAGCCTTACCCCCTCCAAAACCTCGCCGCACCGCGCGGGTCGAGCGCAGCGAGACACCCCAGCCGCATTATCCTTAGCTGCCCTTCTTATGCGCGGTATACCAGTCTGCCACTTTTTGCATCCCAAATAGCCGCCGAACCGGACGAACGACCCAGAGCCCATAGGCACTACTCAGGCCAGAGATAAACCGGATCATCATACCATTGCGCCCAAGGGCCACCCGCATAAACACCCGCGCATACCCCGCTTTCAGCATTGGCTTTAGCACATTGTGCTTTGGGTTATTCACCAGATGTATCGCCATCAATGCTGGCCTAATGTTCTTTAGCCGCTGTGAACACAGCACATCAAATTCGCATTTTGTCGCCACAACATTAATGAGCCGCCCCACCTGTGTCGGGCGACATGCACAAATGGGATCAAATCCGGTTATACCAGCCGCCACGGTCTTTTTTATCCGAAAGCCCTCGTCCGGATATACGCACGCAAGGCTTATCGCAATATCAGCGGCCAAAAATTCTGCAACCCGCAATGCAAAAATACTGCCGGCGCTAAACCCTAGCACAACAACCTTGTTATAATCCTCAGTCCGCATCTTTTCTCGCAGTGCGTTTGCTACATCATACGCATTGCCGCCAAAGCCCTCCACACCATCCAGAAAAAAGTTTTCAAGCGTTGAACGAATAGCCAGTACGTCCTTGGGCCCATCAGGAAGCAGAGATACAAAAACAGAAAGCGGAACAAAAAACCCGCCGTTTTGACCACTAAACATAATATACAGGGTTTTTTGCGCGGCTAATGCATCAGGCGTTTTATAATACAGATGCGCCCCTAAATTCGGCTGTTTTTCCAGCTGTGGTTGCGCAGCTGCCCGCCGGCGCGCCGGTGCGGTCATATACCTGAATTGGGGGGCCAGTTTGCAAATGTCTCGCCCGCCGATAGCCGGAAGCTGAAGGTAGAGCCGCGTAAGATCGCCGGGCGGAAGATCATTACTGGCGCGTTGCAGGCAATGTAGCCGCAATATTGGCCGCTCTGTTGCTAGAATCTCAGCTAAATATGACGCCTCCGTCCCCAATTATCCTTGGCCAATTTTCGCGTGCAACCACTTTGAAAAGCCAGAAAATGTCGGATTGTCCATCAAGTCCGAAAACTCGATCTCGACATCAAGGCTTTCTTCAACATGCATGCAAAACTCAACAAACTTGATGCTTGAGTCGCTCAAATCCCTAAACGAAAAATCAGGTTGTTGGATCAGCTCAGCCTGAGTTCTTGAATTTTGTGGTTGAAAAACCTCGTCAATTGCACTGAACAGTGCTGCTTTTATGTGGTCTGTCATGGCAATACCTCAACTGAAATTGCACTGGGATAATCCAGAATTTTATGGGTGGGAGCCGCTATGCTTATCAGGCGAATCCCCAACGGGTTTTGCGCCATTTTCGCCCCTATGCGAGACCACAGCGATAAAGCAGAGCTGCGCCCGAGGCAAGCATGAGATCCCACTCCAAAAATATGGTTTGGCTGCCCGCCTTCCTCTAGAAAATGGCGCATATCAACCTCGCATATCCGCACCGAATGCGCCTCTGTTCCAAGATCAACCGGCCCCTGAGCGCATTCACGCCCCACAATCGCCACCCCAGTTGCCGGAAATTGCGTCCCCCAGTTCAGCGCGCAAATACGGGTTTCGGCTGAATTGCTTAACAGCTTGGCAAAGCTCGCTGCCAAGCTGGCCCCAAGCGGCACCAACCCAAGCGTAGAAAACGCAACTCTTATACCGTGGGTTTCTGCACTGTCATCGGGAAACAGCGCCCATGCCAATTTGCGCAAGGCTGCAAATTCTGAATCAATTTTACGCATCATTTTTAAGCTGTTATTTGTGGTAAACACGCAAACAACCTCTGGCGAAAAGGGTAGCCCTGTAATAGCTTCGGCGGCCATTTCAATAACCGGGTCAATTATGTCCGCAATTATTTCCACCTGCCCCGTTCGCCCCAGTTTTTCATCAAATAAATCTGCGGCCTTTTGCTCAAACTCCGCAATCGCTTCCGCACGCGACTTCAAATAAACCGCACTTTGCTGCCGCAAGACCTTGTGTCGTGCGCCATCATGAAACAATGGCAAATAGTGCGCCACAAACCGGATATTTGGAAAATCCCGCCCAAGCTCCTTTGCAAGCCGCTCGTAAAATTTAGGCAGTTTAAGTGGACCAAATTCGTCTCCCAGCAAAACATCGAGACCCGCTTGGGCTGTATGGGTGCTGCAAACGCCATCATTTGGGCGAACAGAAAAGGGCGTGTTTTTCATCTAAGCTCCTGTATTGGCTTTTGATTTATTAACACACTCCCATTGCTTATTACACCCGATAAATTGGCGGCCTTATGCTTTGCCTTGCGTGAGCTGCTGCACAATTCGGGCCTTTACCGGCGGCAATACATTTCCCAGCCGCAACGCCGCACCGCGCAATATCTTTGCCGGAAGCCGCGTATCTGTGTATAGTTTCACCAATGCATTTGTGGCCAAATACAATGGCCGCGCAATCCTCCTGTGGGCCCGCTCATAGGGGAGCAGCACGTTGATATCGCCCACATCCCGGCCCTCTGTGGCCGCTTGCCTTACCATCCCTGCCAGAATGGCGCCGCCGGTAAGCCCAAGGTTATAGCCATGCGCGGTGACAGGGTGCATGCCCACGGCGGCATCTCCAACCAATGCAAACCGCGGGGCCACAAAGCGCTTCGCAAACACCCCCACCAGCGGATACGCCACCCGCTTGCTCACCAGTTCCATTTTGCCAAGCTTCCCCCCAAATCGCATCTGAATTTCAGCAGCAAATTCGGTATCCGGCATCGCCATCGCGGCCTCGGATTTGTCACTGGCCAGCGTTACCACCACCGAAGAAACAGCCCCGTTCATCGGGAGAATTGCCAGCGTTTGATCATAGTGAAAGCACTCGGTCGCCACATCATTATGGGGCAGCGCATGTGACATTTCACACACAATGACCACACGGCCAAAATCTTCCATTTCGGCCCCGATGCCCATTTTCCGGCGGGTCTCGGAAAAGCGGCTATCAGCAGCCACAACCAAGGCGGTCGTCAGCACCCGACCGCTTTTCAGCCCTACCCGCCCGGTAGACACATCTTCTACCGGCGCGTCGCAAATCAGGGTAACATCGGGAAGGTCTTTCACCTCCAGATACGCCGCGCGCCTGATCAAATAATTCGGCACAATCCGCCCAAGGTAATCCTTGCCACTGCCATCACTCGCAAAATGCAGCGCATAGTCAGAGCGGCCATTCAGCACTTTGGCATCTCTAATCATCCCGCAGGCCTCAGCAGGAATATGCGGCCACATCCCCAGCTTTTCCATAATCTCTTCCGAGGCATGCGTGAGCGCAATATCGCGACCGTCCTCAGGCGGATTGGCCAAAACAGCTTCCGCCAAGCGCTCCACCACAGCCACCTTGAGGCCACTGCCAGCCAAGCTCCGCACAAAGCCAAGCCCTGCTGGGCCGGCTCCAATTACGATAATATCAAAATGATCCATTCCGCGCGTCCTCAAGGATAAAGCGCAAATGATAACCGTTTTGAGATGATAAGCCTTGAGCATCGTCAAGTTTAGTAAATTGGCGGAATAGGAGGCTTACCCCACAATTATAACCGCCCGATCCGCTCAAATAACAGCTCAAAAAACGCGTCGTCATCAACCTCGCGCATAAACATCGCGTTGGGCTCGCGGCCTGAAACCCGCCACCAGTCAACCACCGTCATGCCCATGGTCAGGGCAGATTCGGTTTCGATTTCAATATTGACCTCACGGCCTTTATACATCTCGGGTTTTAAGAGATAGGCAATCACGTTTGGGTCGTGCAACGGCGCACCTTCGGAGCCGTATTTCTCCATGTCAAACCGCTCAAAAAAGTCGAGCATTTCGGCGGTAAAAATACCGGCTTTATTACCAAGGTTTTTGAAGCGCTCAATACGGCTGCGTGTGGTCAGGGCTTTGTGGGTGAGGTCCAACGGCATCACCACCAATGGAATGCCCGACTGGAAAACAACCTTGGCGGCGTGGGGGTCCACATAAATGTTAAATTCAGCCGCGGGCGTAATGTTGCCCCCCTCAAAGCAGCCGCCGCCCATCAGCACAATCTCGTGGATATGCTCGGCAATATCAGGAGCTTTGATCAGCGCCAAAGCGATGTTTGTGAGCGGGCCAAGCACGCAGAGCGTCACCACGCCATCACGCTGGGTGCGCAAGGTTTTAACAATGAAATCAACCGCATGCTCTTTGCGAAGCGGCATGGTCGGCTCCCAAAGCTCGGGGCCATTCAGGCCTGATTTTCCATGCACATTTTCCGCCGTTACCAGCGGACGCACCATCGGGCGAACCGCCCCCGCAAACACCGGAATATCCGTGCGCCCAGCCAACTCGCAAATAATCCGAGCGTTACGCTGGGTCAATGCTAGCGGCACATTCCCTGCCACACAGGTAATGCCCAGCACTTCAAGCTCAGAGGAGCCAAATGCCAATAGAATGGCCACGGCATCATCCTGCCCCGGATCGGTATCAATGATAATTTTTCGCGGTGCCATCTCAACCCTCATTTTATAAAGACGGCATTTTGCGCTAACAATTACCCAGGTTCAATAGCTCAATTAACTTCGCATTTGGATGTAAGTTTCAGGCGCTGATGTTGTGGCGCGGCGCGGGCACACTCTTGCAACAAGCGCAGAGGTAAACGCGCCGCAATCGTGGCACTTGAAGCACCCTACTCGGCCGCTCCAATTTTATCACGACACACAGATAATGCCTGCCCGTGCGGAACAAAGAATCGATAGCCTTCGCGTGTAAGCCCCGCCAATTCGCCCTCTTCCGCAGCTGCCCCCGCATTTATTTGTGCAATGCGCTCAGAAATAGCGCCAAAGCGGGCGTATTGTTCATCCCCAAACCGCGAATGCAGCATGAGCGACGCACAAATGCAAAGCGCGCTACTATTATTTTGCGCCAAGCACGCGCCGATCACGCCGTCTTCAGCCTCTTGCGCCTGAAGCGGCAGGGCCATGAACCCCGCCAGCAAAGCCGCGCGCAACATTATGCGCGCACCAGCACTTCGTATTCCTCCGAAATACTACGGGCCAACGCGCCAACTTCAAACATATAATCGCCGATCTGCCCAACAGGCGTAACCTCAGCGGCGGTGCCTGTCAGCCAACATTGCTCAAAGCTTACCAATTCATCAGCCATAATATGGCGCTCAACCACTTCGATCCCCCGGGCCTTTAGCATGCCAATCACCGTTTGCCGCGTGATGCCATTTAGGAAGGCGTCTGGCAGCGGCGTATGCACAACGCCGTCTTTTACAAAGAAAATATTGGCGCCCGTGGCCTCGGCCACATAACCGCGATAATCATACATCATCGCATCCGAGCAGCCCTTGGCCTCGGCCGCGTGCTTGGACATGGTGCAGATCATATAAAGGCCCGAAGCCTTGGCAAAGCAGGGGATGGTTAAAGGATCAGGCCGCCGCCATTTGGAAATGTCGAGTTTGGCACCCTTATATTTGGCATCGCCATAATAATTGCCCCACTCCCACACAGCCACGGCCATGCGCACCTTGTTCGCCGCCGAAGCGACCCCCATATCGGGGCCCGCACCGCGCCACGCCAGCACCCGCACATAAGCGTCTTTCAGCCCGTTGGCCTCCAGCGCTGCGTATTTCGCGTCTTCGATCTGCGCAACCGTCCACGGGATAGGCATGTCAATATAATCACCAGATTTCAGCAACCGCTCGGAGTGCAGAACGCTTTTGAATATCTTGCCGTTATAGCAGCGCTCACCCTCAAACACCGACGAAGCGTAGTGCATTGCATGCGTAAGCACATGCACATTGGCCTCGCGCCATGGCACCATTTCACCGTCTAACCAAATAACGCCATCGCGATCATCATATCCGTTTGCCATGATTTTCCCTCGTATATTTCCATAAGTTGCGCATTGCGCATGATTAACGTAAGTATATTACGTATTTCCTATCATTCCTCCCTTGGAATGTCAACATAGCTGACATAAACTGTGAACACTCTTAAAAGAGGCGGACCCATGCAGAACCCAAATCGTAGCGACCAGCTTCTGTTTTTAACGGATGAACAACTCCGCCAAGGCATCGAGATGATGTTTTTTGCTTATCGCGGCTTTACCGCCTACCCAGACAAGATTTTGGCTGAGCATCATTATGGCCGCGCGCACCATCGCGCCATTCATTTTATTGGCCGCAAGCCGGGGCTAACGGTTAGCGAGCTGCTCGACATTCTGGGCGTGACCAAGCAATCGCTCAACCGTGTTTTGCGCGAGCTGGTGAATAACGGGCTGGTGGACAGCCGCATTGGCAAACGCGACCGGCGGCAGCGGAATTTACACCTCACGCCCGAAGGGAAAACGCTGGAAAAAGAGCTTTCCAATGCCCAGCGCCAAAAAATGCGCAAAGCTTATTCGGCGGCTGGCCCCGAGGCTGTGCAGGGCTTTCGCACCGTATTAAACGCCATGTTTGAGCCCGAAGCCGCCGCCCAGATCAAGCGCCTATTGGCCGGAGATTCGACATGACCCCCGACCACATCGGCGCTCACCTCCTTATTGTAGATGATGACAGCCGCATTCGCACATTGCTTGCCAAGTTTTTGAGCAAAAACGGATACCTCACCACAACCGCCCGCGATGCAGCCCACGCCCGCCGGCTGTTATGTGGGTTGGAATTTGATATGCTGATTGTCGACGTGATGATGCCCGGCGAAAACGGGTTTGATTTCACGCGTGATCTGCGCAAAACCCTATCAACTCCGATCATGCTGCTAACCGCGCGCGGCGAGGCTTCTGACCGGATTACCGGGCTGGAAGCGGGTGCCGATGATTACCTTCCCAAGCCGTTTGAGCCACAAGAATTGCTGCTGCGCGTAAACGCCATTATGCGCCGTGCTCCGATGGAAAACCTGCAACCGGCACCGCCCAAAAACCTGCATCTAGGGGCCTTTCGCTACGATATTTCGCGCGCTGAGCTTTGGCGCGACGATACGCTCGTTCGGCTAACCTCTACCGAAAATGCTCTGATGAAAATATTTGCGGCCCAGCCCGGCGAAACCATGTCTCGCACACGGCTGGTTGAAGCGCTTGGGCAGGGAAACTCAACCGCACAGGAGCGCGCGATTGACGTGCAAGTTACGCGTTTGCGGCGAAAAATTGAGGCCGACCCAAAATCTCCGCGCTATCTGCAAACGGTGCGGGGTGCTGGCTATATGATTGTGCCAGACTAGCAGCGCCTCTTCGGCTTGCATATAATGGTTACGGTCCGGTTGAAATACACACTGCGCCCGTTACAATTCGCCCCCTTGCAAACCGCCCCCAAACCCCTACCTTTGAGCAGAAATCTTGATAAAGGAACAGATCATGTCTGACACATTTAGCATTAACGTCACCGTCGCAGGGAGCCACGATGATGTGGTGGAAAAAGTAACCGCCGCTCTGGCCGCCGAGGGCTTTGGCATTCTCACCACGATTGACATAAAAGCCACACTTAAAAAGAAGATCGATGTGGATTTTCGGGCCTATTCAATTTTGGGTGCCTGCAATCCGGGCCTTGCGCACCAAGCCCTTTCTGCACGGGCCGATGTGGGCCTGATGCTGCCGTGTAATGTAACGGTTGAGGAAAATGGCGACGGCAATTGCACTGTACGTTTTATTGACCCGATGGCGATGATGACCTTCCAGTCTTTGGGCGATGACGAAACCCTTGCCAGCCTTGGCCGCCAAGCCGGCGAAAAAATTGCCCGTGCGGCCAAAGCGCTGAACTAGACAGAAAGATAGCATACCATGATTCTGGTTGGCGGTGAAAACCTGATAGATTTTATAGAATCCCCCAGTGGGGGGTTTTCGGCCACCCCCGGCGGTGGCCCATACAATATTGCCAAGGCACTGGCCCGCCAAGAGCAAGCTGTGGGCTATTTAACCCCGATATCAACCGACGAGATGGGAGACAGGCTGGCAACGGCGCTGTCTGCTGATGGCGTTACCCTGTTGGCCGAGCGCAGCCCGGCCCCTAGCTCGCTGGCGCTGGTATCCTTGAAAGATGGCCAACCAAGCTATCAATTTTACCGCCAAAAAACCGCCGAGCGACGGGTGAGTACCACGATGCTTAACCGCATCATTCCCAAGCAGGCCTCGGTCTTTCAGCTCGGCTCTCTTGCGCTCACCTCCGGCAAGGATGCCGACGCTTGGGCGCAAATGTATCGCGCCCTGCATAAGCGTGGGCTGTTCACGTCGTTAGACCCAAACATCCGCCCAGAGTTTATCAAAAACCGCCGTAAGTATCTGGCGCGGCTAGAATGGATTCTGCCCAAAACCGACCTGCTGAAGCTTTCAGATGAAGACTTGGCGTGGCTTGACCCCAAGCGGCCGCTTGAAGCCGCCGCTCAGCATCTTCGCGGCAAATACAACATTCCGCTTTTGGTGCTCACCATGGGGGCCGAAGGGGCGATGGCCTTTTCAGCGCATGGGCGCATCAGCGTGCCGGCCCCTATGGCCGATCCGTTTGTGGATGCGGTTGGTGCGGGCGATACGTTTATGGGCACGTTGCTGGCGCAGCTCTCTGAATCAGGGTTACTACGCCGTGATGCGCTCATAGCCGCTGACGAAGCCCAGATAGAGCCAATTTTGCAGATGGCCGCCAAGGCCGCCGCAAAAAATTGCGAAACGTCAGGGTGTAATCCGCCAACACGGGCTGAGCTGTACTCTCGCTAAAGCTGTGAAGGCCTAAAGCCAATCTTGCAGAATAGGAATCAGCGGGATATCAGCCGCCGGCATTGGATAATCTCGCAGCGCCATCGGGCGCACCCATTTTAGCACCTGCCCCTCACGCGGCTGCGGGATGCCCTGCCATTTGCGGCAAATAAACAGCGGCATAAGTAAATGAAAATCGGCGTAAGCATGGCTGGCAAAGGTCAGCGGGGCGAGGCAGCTTTGCCATGTATCCACGCCCAGCTCCTCCTGAAGCTCGCGAATAAGAGCCTCTTCGGGCGTTTCACCTTGCTCCACTTTCCCGCCGGGAAATTCCCAAAGCCCCGCCATAGATTTGCCCTCTGGGCGCTGTGCCAAAAGCACACGCCCATCGGCATCCACCAAGGCGACAGCCGAAACCAACAGGATTTTCATGAGCGATAATCAGCGTTTATGGTGATATACTGATGCGTGAGGTCACAAGTCCAAACCGTGGCCTTGCCGCTATCCAGCCCGATATCCACCGCAATCACTATCTCGCTTTGCTTCATATAAGCGGCCCCGGCTTCCTCGGTATACCCCGGCGAAACCCAGCCGTTTTCAGCCACCAGAATATCGCCAAACCGGATTGTAAGCCGATCGCGGTCCGCCCGCTCTCCGGCTTTACCCACGGCCATAACCACGCGGCCCCAATTCGGATCTTCCCCCGCAACAGCCGTTTTCACCAGCGGCGAATTAGCAATAGACATGGCAATCCGGTGCGCCGCCCCAGAGGAGTTAGCCCCCGTTACCCGCACTTCAATCAGCTTGCTCGCGCCTTCACCATCGCGCGCGACCTGCTGCGCCAAATCACGCATAACGCCCCGCAATGCCCCGCGAAATTCGCGCGCGCGCGGGTCAGCAAAATCATCAATCATCAGCATATCGGTCTGCCCAGTGGCCGCCAATAGCAAGGTGTCAGAGGTCGAGGTATCGCCGTCAACCGTAATGCAATTAAACGTGCTGGCATTCTCAAGCCACAGCATTTGTTGCAGTACGGCTTGCGAAATTTTCGCATCGGTAAAAATGTAAACCAGCATGGTTGCCATATCCGGCGCGATCATGCCCGAGCCCTTGGCAAAACCTGAAATCTTCACGGGCACACCATCCAGCAAAACCTCGGCACACGCCCCCTTCGGGAACGTGTCCGTCGTCATGATAGCTTTGGCAGCCGCTGCGCTGCGGGCCGGATCTAGCCCGCGCTTTAGCCCATCCAATACCTTCGCGATCCGGCCATGGTTGAGGGGTTCACCAATGACGCCGGTAGAAGACGTAAACACCTTTTCAGCGGGGCAGCCGAGCGAGGCCGCCACGGCTTCGCGCAGCACATCAACGCTTTCAAAGCCACGCCCGCCGGTGAAGGCGTTAGCATTTCCTGAATTCACCAGAATCGCGAACTTCCCCGCCTTATCCGGCGCTTCTGTATGGTCCGCCAAGGCCTCTTCACAGCGCAGCACGGGGGCCGAGCGCGTGGTGGAGCGGGTAAACACCCCCGCAATTTGCGTGCCCTCACACAGCTCCGCCAGCATCACATCGGTGCGATTTTTATACTTCACACCGGCTTTAGCGACGGCAAAGCGCACGCCCTCAATCCTTGGCGAAGTCGGAAAATCAGCGGGGGCAAGGGGGGAAACCGGCGGCGGCAATGTCGCCTCCAGTTTCAACAGCTCGGCCTTTAGCGCCGCTATCCGCGCATTTACATCGGCCGCCATTACTTGAGCAAAAGCTCGGCATCGCGCATCAGCGTGACATCAAAGCCCTCCTCCGGAAGCATGATATCAGCCCCGTCTTTTAGTGCCGCAATCTCGGCTTCAACAGCCGCTTGGCGAAGGACTTCCAAGATCCCATCGCGGGTTTCTTCCAATGTGGGCGCGGGCTTGTTGCGCTTTTCGTTCAAAATAAGCACGTGCCAGCCAAATTGCGTGTTTACCGGCGCCGAAATCGCACCAACAACCATACCCAATACCGCCTCTTCAAATGGCTCCACCATCATGCCAAGGCCAAACCAGCCCAGCTCTCCGCCATTTGGCCCCGATGGACCGGTCGATTTCTCTTTGGCCAGCTCGGCAAAATCCGCGCCGCCTTCCAGCGTTACAATCAGCGCCAGCGCCTCTTCCTCGGTCTCAACCAAAATGTGGCTGGCGTTAAACTCTGGCTCGGCAGGCAGGTCGCCGTATTGCTCATCATAAGCCGCCTGAATGGCCTCGTCTGAAACATCACGGCCTGCAATTTCTTCGATTTGCACGGCAGCATACAGCGCGCGGCGCTCATTTTCGAGCGCAAGGCCAACTTCACGCGGAATTTCAGCGTTGGCTTCCGCAAAATCTGCCAGCAGGGTTTGCTCTACCAGCTGCGAAATAATGCCGTCAAACAACACATCATCCGGCAAGCCTTGGTATTCTTGCGGAAGCTGGCTGCGCAGCACAATAATGTGTCCAAGCGTGATATCTGTGCCATTTACGGTGGCAATCACGCTGTCGGCTGTCAGCGCATCTTGCGCAAGGCCAACGCCCGCCGAAAATACCATCAATGCCGAAACCGCTGTAGCGGCCAAAAAATTTCGCATATTGCTCTCCAAAATCCCCGTTGCAGCCCCTTAAAGGCGTTTATAACTGTGCGGCACGTTGACACTTGCCATAGTCGCGCTTACATCCTTACCCCGTGTTAAAGGGTGCTAAATGCACCCAAATTATTTACGCGTTTAGGCGCGATCATACAAGCGCTAGTGGCCAGCAATTTTGCGCCCACTGGCAGCTAATCGCCGGCAATGCTGGCGGCATTTAAGGATAGAGACCCTATGCTCGGTATCGGCAACCTCGCCAAAAAAGTATTTGGCACCCCGAATGATCGCCTGATCAAGGCCACCCGCCCGCTGGTGGACGAAGTAAACGCCCAAGAAGACGCGTTTAAGGCCCTGAGCGACGAGCAAATAAAAGCCAAAACCGACGAGTTTAAGGAACGCCTTGCCAAAGGCGAAACCCTTGATGATTTGCTGCCAGAGGCCTTTGCCAACGCCCGCGAGGCCGCTACGCGCGCCATGGGTATGCGGCCTTATGACGTGCAAATTTTGGGCGGAATATTTCTGCACCAAGGCAAGATTGCCGAGATGAAAACTGGTGAGGGCAAAACCCTGATGGCCACCCTGCCCGTTTATCTAAACGCTCTTGCCGGCAAGGGTGTGCATGTGGTGACGGTAAATGATTACCTCGCGCGGCGCGATGCCGAGTGGATGAGCAAGGTTTATAATTTCCTCGGAATGACCGTGGGTGCAGTTTACCCCAACATGCCCGAGCAGGAAAAAATCGCTGCCTATAAGGCCGATGTAACCTACGCCACTAATAATGAGCTTGGGTTTGATTACCTGCGCGACAATATGAAAGCCGAGCTGAGCCAGATGGTGCAGCGCGAGCATTTCTTTGCGATTGTGGACGAGGTCGACTCGATTTTGATCGACGAAGCCCGCACACCGCTGATTATTTCCGGCCCGACCGAGGATAAATCGGACCTGTATTTGAAGATAGACGCCTTGGTGCCGGAATTTCTGGACGAGCATTACGAGATCGATGAAAAGGCGCGCACCGCGACGCTTACCGAGGAAGGCAATGATTTTGTCGAGCAACGGCTGCACGC
This sequence comes from Paracoccaceae bacterium, assembly GCA_002402045.2. Taxonomy (GTDB): domain Bacteria; phylum Pseudomonadota; class Alphaproteobacteria; order Rhodobacterales; family Rhodobacteraceae; genus UBA3077. The sequence goes on from NVUX02000076.1 coordinate 75,086, forward strand.
GGTTGGCTTGCTTGATTCTGAAGCCTCGCTTTATGACCCTGAATCTGCCTCGCTTATTCACCACGTGAACCAAGCTTTGCTGGCGCATAAGATGTTTAAGAACGAAAAAGATTACATCGTAAGTGGCTCCGAAGTCATGCTGATTGACGAGTTCACCGGCCGTATGATGAGCGGGCGGCGCTTGAGCAATGGCCTCCATCAGGCGATTGAGGCCAAAGAGGGCCTGCCGATCCAGCCGGAGAATATTACGCTCGCGAGTGTGACCTTCCAAAACTACTTCCGGCTTTATGAAAAGCTGGCAGGGATGACAGGCACCGCGCTGACGGAAGCCGACGAGTTTGAAGAGATTTACAAGCTCGGCGTGGTCGAAGTGCCGACAAATATGCCGATCATCCGAATTGACGAGCATGACCACGTATACCGCACAGCGGAAGAGAAATACGAGGCGGTGATTGAGGAAATCAAGCTGGCGCATGCAAAGCAGCAGCCCACGCTGGTGGGGACAACTTCGATTGAGAAATCCGAAATGCTGGCCAAAATGCTGGTGACCGAGGGCGTGCCGCATGAAGTGCTAAACGCGCGCTTTCATGAGCAAGAGGCGTTTATTATCGCAAAGGCCGGCAAGCCCGGTGCAGTAACGATTGCCACCAACATGGCGGGCCGTGGCACCGATATTCAGCTTGGCGGCAACGCTGATATGGAAATTGCAGCCACAATTGAAGCCGAAGGCGAAGGCGCTGACGAAGCCGCGATTCGCAGCCGCATTGAGGCGGAAACGGCAGCCGCGAAGAAAGTGGCGATTGACGCTGGCGGGCTTTATGTACTGGCCACCGAGCGGCATGAAAGCCGCCGGATTGACAACCAGCTACGGGGCCGCTCTGGCCGCCAAGGCGACCCGGGGCGCACGCACTTTTTCCTGAGCCTCGAAGACGACCTGATGCGGATTTTCAACTCTGGTAACCTCGACAAAATGCTGGGCAAGCTCGGCATGAAAGAGGGCGAAGCGATTGTGCACCCGTGGGTGAACAAAGCGCTGGAGCGCGCGCAGGGTAAAGTGGAAGCCCGCAACTTTGATATTCGTAAAAACGTGCTGAAATATGATGATGTGGTCAACGAGCAGCGCAAACGGGTGTTTGAGCAGCGCCGCGAAATCATGGAAAGCGATAACCTCGCGGAAGAAGTGCAGGATATGCGCCACGATGTGGTGGATGACATTATTGCCGACGCCATTCCGCCCAAGGCCTACCCTGATCAGTGGGATATGTCTGGCTTGTATGCGCAGGTTATCGAGAACTTTAACCTTGATCTGCCCATCATTGAGTGGGGCAAGGAAGAAGGCGTGGATGACGAGGTTATCGCCGAGCGGCTTTATCTGGAAACCGACAAAGCCATGGCCGCCAAGGCGGCACAGGCCGGCCCAGACGTTATTCGCCGCGTTGAAAAGCAAGTGCTTTTGCAAACCATTGATAAGGCGTGGCGCGAGCATTTGCTAACGCTTGAGCACCTGCGCCAAGTGGTGGCCTTTCGCGGCTACGCCCAGCGAGACCCGCTGAATGAGTATAAAACTGAGGCCTTTACCCTGTTTGAGAACTTCCTCAACCGCCTGCGGGTAGACGTGACAAAGCAGCTTTCGCATATCCGCATTATGTCGCCCGAGGAGCAAGAGCAGATACGGGCGCAAATGCTGGCGGCACAACAACAAGCGGCAGCCCCCGCGGCCACCGGCGGCATGCCGCCAAAGGTGGACCCGACAGACGAGGCCACTTGGGGCAATACCAGCCGCAACACGCCCTGCCCATGTGGCTCCGGCAAAAAGTACAAACATTGCCACGGTAAGGCTAAATAAAAACAGCGCGGGCGGCGAGAAATCGCCTCCCGCATTTGCCAAGCCACATTTAGGCCACAATATATAGGCATAATACACGCGCGACCTCCCATGGGTTGTGTTTTTTTAAATAGTTAAAAGTTAGCTCAACTTCGGCCTTTAAGGCGTTGTTTTGTCTAACTAAATGTGATAATTCTTATGTAGAAGTAATTTTGGAGGCGCGGTTCGTGTTCAAAAACGATCGCATGATGATGATTCTTACGGGCTTGGTTCTGGCAGTTTTTGCTGGCTCCATGGTCAAATATGGTGACCGGGTAATCGCAATGATGTCCGGTGAAGAAATCGTGGTCACCCAAGATGATTCGTATTCTGTTCGCGCGGGTGCCAGCCAAATTCTCGATGTTTTGTCCAATGACACGATAAAAGGGCCCATTGTGGTGCTTACGCGCCCCAGCTGCGGGTCCATTGCGATGTCGAGCAACAACCGGCTGTCATTTTCGAGCGACGACGCGTGCAATGGTGTGGTTGAATTTGCTTACTGCGTTGATAATGAGGGAAAATGCGCGCCCAATGCAGTAAAAATCAACGTTATTTCAGTGAGTTTTGCGCAAGCAAATACCGCCGCAGCCAATGCGCCGGATCAAGTTGAAACGGCTGAGGTTGTTTTGACGGAGGCTGAGAAATCTGAGCTGGAGATCGCGTCTATCGGGCCCGCTAGCCCCGCCTCAGATCCCAACGCTCCGAAAATTGAAAGTTTTTCGGTTGAAATGGCGCCCCCTGCACTGGCCGCACCAAGTGTTACCGAGCTGGTGAGCCCGGGCGTGGCTGTTGCGGCTATCCGGCGCGCAACCGGCAGTCTAAATTCTGCCAGCTCAACTGATCAAAACATAGCGACTCAAAATAGCGCAAGCATTCGTCAAACAGCCTCGGCTGGTCCTATCACATTTGCGGCCCCCGTTATCGCAAATTCAAGTAATATATCTCTTGGCGGATCAGAGCTGGTTGTGACTTCAGTAATTGCGGCGCCAAGCGGATTAGAAGCCACCAGTGTTGGTGGTAGCAACATCGTGCAATTAGAGCGTGGCCCCGAAGCGCTGGATTCGCTCCAAATCGCACAGGCTGCGCCATCTTCGCCAACGTCTCCCCCCCTTGCTGCCGCGCCAGAGGGCAATGGAGGCGCGCCCGTATTTGTGGCTTCTGCACAAACAGATAGCCCAACCCCAGACGCCAGTTTTAGCGCGCAGCCTGCTGATGGTGGTCCAATTGCCCTAATCGCTCTCAATCGCACACCCACACGTGGAAATGCTGCCGGTGAGAGCCTCAACATCATTTTAAGCGAACCTGGCTTGCAAAGCTTCAGGTCCCCCGCCGATACACCGGCAGCGCTTGCGCCCGCATCTGCGCGGCCAACCACCGTTAGCATATTGGAACGTGGTCCAAATGTTGAAGCGCAATTATCGCCGCCAACGGCTTTGTCTTATTCTTCGGAATTGGCTGTAGGCGTCTCAGAGGTTAATGATCGGTCGATCACTCGCAACACGCTAGACTTACCAATCGCGGCCGCCAGTATTACTTCGTATAACGCCGTTGGGGTAATTGTTGTGGCCTCTCAACCCAACCAAACAATCGTACCAGATACGATTATTCGGACAGATACCATATCTCGATTTATTTCGGTTAGCCAAGCCTCAAACCAACCAAACAGTGTGGCGGCGGCAACGGCGCTGAGTGTTCCGGGACAACTGGATATTTCCTTACCTAGCCTCGACCTGCAACCAGCTGGTGAGCCGCAAGTTCGTGAAGCAAGCTTGAATGTTGCACCGGAAGTTGAAGTGGTTACTGCGCCCGCACAAAATTCTGCGTGTGAAATTATACTTTTGGCGAATACCAAAAGAGGGGCCAATATCTCGCTTGAGATTATGGCCGCCTGCAAGCCAAATCAAATGGTCACCATCGAGCATTCCGGTCTTTCGTTTTCTGTATTAACAGATGCGCTCGGTGCCACGTCCGTGCTTATTCCTGCGATGGAGGCCAATGCTGAAATTAACGTGAAATTTGAAGACCAGTCAACAAACAGCACAACTATATTTGTGCGCGATGTGGACAGCATAGTGCGGGCCGGTGTTTCATGGCAGGCCAATATGAACCTCGATCTCAGCGCCATAGAATTTGGCGCAGCCCTTGGTTCTGACGGCCACATTACAGCCGATACGCCGCGAGACTACCGAACCTCGCGCGTTAAAGGTGGCGGCTATTTGCTGCAACTCGGAGACCCGAGCCTTGGGCGTGGTGCCCTCGCAGAAGTATATACAATGCCAACCACGCGCAACCAGCAACGAGGAACGATTGCAATGTCTATTGTAATTAGTAACGTTGCGCCGGTATGTGGCCAAACCATCACGGCTAAAACGGTCCGAAGCCGCGAAAACAGAAGCGCGGGCATACGCAACGTGCGCTTTTCGGTCCCAGCCTGCGGTACAATTGTAAGTGGCCCCATCGCCCTCCCTGGTGCAATTGACGACATCCGGTTAGCGGGCCGTTAAGCCGCAAAAAGCACAAATGTATCAGCGCGGCGCGTAGGGAAAATTGCCAATAGAAAACCCTCGCCGCGCCGCAATAGCTAGATCAGGCCGAGCGCCTTAAAGCTGGCATCGCTTTCTTTTCCAATCACAATATGATCATGCACCGAAATGCCGAGCGCCTTGGCCGCGTCCACAATCCGGTTGGTCATGACAATATCTTCATCTGATGGATCGGGGCTGCCCGAGGGGTGATTATGCACCAATATCAGTGAAGACGCATTCAGCTCAAGCGCCCGCTTTACCACCTCGCGCGGGTAAACTGGCACATGGTCAACAGTGCCGACGGCTTGTGGCTCATCCGCGATCAGAGTGTTTTTTCGATCAAGGTAAAGCACCCTGAATTGCTCGGTTTCCCGGTGCGCCATCACGGTTTTGCAATAGTCCATAAGCGACGACCAAGAGGTGATCGCATTTTGCCCCAACACCCGCGCCTGCCCTAGCATCTGCGCCGCCGCCTCTACAATTTTTAACTCCTGCACCGCAGCCGAGCCTACGCCCTGCACCTTGGATAGCCGCGCAGCGGGCGCAGTAATCACGCGGTTAAAATCTCCAAACTCAGCCAAAAGCCGTTTGGCGATCGGCTTTACATCTCGCCGTGGAATAGCACGAAAAAGCACCAGCTCCAGCATTTCATAATCAGCCAAGGACGTGGCCCCTGCACGCATAAAGCGCGCGCGCAGGCGTTGGCGATGGTTGGTGTAATGCGGCTCGGGTAGCTTGGCCGTGCTTGGCACAACCTTGAAATCAGGTTCAAAATCGGGCTCAAAGCCGGGGAAGGGTTTTTCGGCGAACTGGTTAGGCGTTGTCATGCGTTAACCATTCACATGCTTTGGTTAATAAACCCTTAAGCGCTCCAAGTCGGGTAAAATTTCCCTGTGGGTGAAAGCGTGAATATCTCGCAGCCCTCAGCCGTAACGCCAATAGAGTGCTCAAACTGCGCGGTATTTTTCTTATCTTTTGTCACCGCCGTCCACCCATCGGCCAGCACCTTGGTGAAAGACTTGCCAAGGTTGATCATCGGCTCGATGGTGAAAAACATACCCTCTTCCAGCACGGCCCCGCTGCCCGCGCGGCCATAGTGCAGCACGTTGGGCGCGGCATGAAAAACCTGCCCTAGCCCGTGGCCGCAAAAATCCCGTACTACCGACATCCGGTTGCCCTCGGCATAAGCTTGGATCGCCGCGCCGATATCGCCAAAGGTGTTGCCCGGCTTTACCGCCGCAATACCCAGCATCAGGGTTTCATGCGTAACTTCAATCAGGCGCTCATCACGCCGGCTCAGCTTGCCCGCCACATACATGCGCGAGCTATCACCAAACCAGCCGTCCAAAATGCAGGTTACGTCAATATTAAGAATATCGCCATCTTTCAGCACTTTGCTGCCCGGAATACCGTGGCAAACCACATGGTTGATAGAGATACAACTGGCATGCTCATAGCCGCGATAACCGATAGTGGCCGAAACTGCGCCCGCATCCTCGATAAACGCCTGAATGCGCGCATCCAGCTCACCCGTGGTTACGCCGAGTTTTACATATTGCGCAATCATATCTAGGCATTTTGCCGTCAGCTGCCCCGCCGCCCGCATGCCCGCAAAATCTTCTGCGGGGTGAATGCGAATGCTGTCGCTGTTCAAAAATCCGGTTTTGGCGCGGTGCATGGCGGCTCTCCTGAGTGGGTACACGCTCAATATATGTTACCGCGTTACAATCGGCAAGGCCTCACCAAAGCGGGTGCCCTCAAGCGTGAGGGTTGCGCGAAAGCAAAGCGCCTCTACGCCAGCGGTGCGGGCAGCCTGAAAGGCGGCATTGTAGGCGGGGTCAATGTCACTCGCCACGGCAAAAGCCTCACAATCGGTGCGCTGCACAAGATAGAGCACCACGGCGCGGTGGCCCTCCGCCACCATCGCAGCCAGCTCGGCCATGTGTTTGGCCCCGCGCTTTGTAACCGTATCAGGGAACTCAACGAGGCCCGCCTTGCGGCACAGGTTGGCACTTTTCACCTCCACGTAGCAATCGGGCAGGCCTGCTTGGGTGAGCAGGAAATCAACGCGGCTGGCCTCTCCGTATTTAACTTCGGCGCGCACGGTTTTATAAGCGGCCAGCTCTGGCACGGCCTGCGCGCGCAGGGCCTCGCCCACCACTTTGTTGGGTAGCGCCGTATCAACGCCCACTAGCGCCTCCCCGATTTCAGCCAGCTTCCAGCTATAGCGCAGCTTGCGCTTCGGGTCGTCATTTGGCTCCAGCCACACAATGGTGCCAGCCTCGGCAAGCCCTGTCATTGCGCCGGGGTTGGCACAATGGGCGGTGGCCTCAGTGCCACCCTCAAGCGTGACATCTGCCAAAAAGCGTTTATACCTTCGGAGTAGAACCGCGCGAATAAGGGGACGAGCATATTTCATGCCCCTTCCTTAACCCGCCCAAGCCGGAGCCTCAAGATGAACCCCACCGCCGCCATATTGCTGATTGGAGACGAGATCCTTTCAGGCCGCACGCAAGATAGCAACGGCAACCATCTTGCCAAGCGGTTGACCGAGGTGGGGATAGACCTGTTGGAAATTCGCGTAGTACCGGATAAGCATAAGGTGATTGTGGCGGCGCTAAACACCCTGCGCGCGGTGCACACCCATGTGTTTACCTCGGGCGGCATAGGCCCGACCCATGACGACATTACGGCAGACGCGGTGGCGGCGGCTTTTGGCGTGGGCATTGGCGTGCGAGAAGACGCGCGGGCAGTGCTGGCCACGAATTATGATAATCCGGCAGACCTAAACGAAATGCGCCTACGCATGGCGCGTATTCCCGATGGGGCCAGCCTGATAGACAACCCTATCAGCAAAGCGCCGGGGTTTAGCCTTGAGAAGGTACATGTGATGGCGGGCGTGCCTGTGATATTTGAGGCCATGGTGGCAGGGCTACTGCCCAGCCTTACCGGCGGCGCACCGATGCGCTCGGTTTCGGTGCGGATAGACCGGCCCGAGGGCGAAGTGGCGGCAGGGCTTGCGGTTATTGCCGCGAATTTCCCCGCGCTTTCCATAGGATCATATCCGTTTGTGACGGAAAGCGGCTTTGGCACAAATATAGTAGCGCGCGGGGTAGAAGCCACGCCGTTGGCGGCTGTAGAAGCAGAAATTCGGAAGCTGCAGTGAGTTTCTGCTTTCCTTTGCCGAAATCTCGGCTAAGTTGAGCTAACCCGTTGCCATTTCGCAACGTGGTTTTCGGACAATTTACATGACTAAGACCTTAACATCGCCGCATACTTATGGCGTACACCTGCGTGCGACCATTATGCTGGGCGCGCCGATGGTTGGCACGATGCTGGCGCAAATGATAATGGGCATTACCGATACGGTGATGCTGGGCTGGCTGGGAGCGGCCCCACTAGCGGCCTCGGTGCTGGGCACACAAATATTCCTGATATTAATGCTGACAGGCTCGGGCTTTGCCCAAGCGGTGGTGCCGCTGGCCGCGCACGCGTTAGGCGCTGGAGATACAACCGTGCTGCGCCGTGCAGTGCGCATGGGCTTTTGGGTGACCACGGCGTTTACCGTGGTGGTGTTTCCGATCATGTGGTTTGCCGAGCCGATATTGCTGGCACTCGGGCAAGAGCCGGAATTGGCGCGGATGGCAGACCAATATTTGAGCATCGTCAAATGGTCGTTTCTGCCCAATTTGTTTATTATGGTGCTGCGGAGCTATTTCGGCGTGGTGGGCAAGGCGCATATTGTGCTGGGCACAACGCTGATTGCCGCGGTGATAAACGGTTTCCTTAATTATGCACTGATATTTGGCAACTGGGGCGCGCCAGAAATGGGGATTGAAGGCGCCGCCTATGCCAGCCTCGGCTCGGCGCTGCTTTCCATGATCATGCTTTTGCTGGTCACCAACTGGCATCCGGCGCTGGCCCCCCATGCGATTCTCAAGCGGTTTTGGCGCTCCGACTGGGTGGCGTTTTGGGAGGTGGCCAAAGTGGGCTGGCCAATCGGGGTTACAATTTTGGCCGAGTTTGGTCTGTTTGCAATGTCGGCAATTATGATGGGCTGGTTTGGCACGGTGCCGCTGGCGGCGCATGGCATTGTAATGCAACTAATTTCGATCGCATTTATGGTGCCATTAGGGCTTTCGCAGGTGGCGACCATCCGGCTGGGCCTCGCCAAGGGACGCAAAAACCCTGAGGAGGTCACGATGGCAGGCCGCACGGTGCTGATTGTCGGCATTGGGTTTGCGCTGGCAATCACGGCGCTTCTTATTCTGGCTGCCTCACCACTGCTTTCGCTATTTCTTGACTTCAAAACCGCCGACGCCGCCGCCATTTTGTCTTTTGCTATCCCACTGCTGGCCGTGGCGGCCGCTTTTCAGCTCGTAGACACCTTGCAGGTGCTAGCCGCCGGGCTGTTGCGCGGGCTTAAAGACACCCGCGTTCCTATGCAATTCGCCTTGTTTTCCTATTGGATTATTGGCACCCCAGCGGCTTATGCGCTTTCACAATATACCAGCCTAGAGGCCATTGGCATTTGGCTGGGCCTAGCCATTGGTCTAACGGTAGCGAGCATGCTGGGCATGTGGCGCTATGTATCAAGGGCGAAACTCGGGCTAATTTAGCGGGTTCTGTGGCCTCGCTACGCGTCTACCCTTGCTCTATTTGGCAGCATATCGCCCGCGCCGCATGGCAACGGCAGCGCCTTTTGCCAAAAGCGATAACGTCTTGGCGCGGCGCGCATGCAATGTTCCAAAGTAGACCGCCGCTAGACGCGCCGCATCAGAACGGCTCCGCATAAACGGAGCCGCTCGGTTTTTCTAAAACGCCAGCGCTTTAGCCTGCTTAACCTGCGGCAAGCTCGCGATAGTTTTTAGCGTCGCCTCGTCAATCGGCGCATCCACGCCCACAAGCGCGATCGCCTCGCCATCCTTCGTTACGCGACCAAGCGCAAAGGTGGCAATATTAACACCCAAAGCACCAAGCGTAGTGCCCAAAGCACCAATATAGCCAGGCAGGTCGGCATTGGTCGTATACAGCATATAGGCCTGCGGCTCAGCCTCAAGCCCGATGCCTTTGATCTGGATAAAGCGCGGTTTGCCATCGGAGTAGATGGTGCCTGCCACCGAGCGTTTTTGGGTTTCGGTGGTGACCACAAGGCGCATATAGGTGCCAAAAGCGCCCTGCTCGTCTTTGCGGGTTTCCGAAATTTTAATGCCACGCTCACGTGCCACAACGGGCGCTGAAACCATGTTCACCCCACCTTCGCCCACCAGCGGAATCATCAGGGCTGCGATAAGGCTGGCGGTAAGCGGCTTAAGATTCAAGTCACCCACCTTACCCACAAACTCGATCTCGATTTCGGTGATTGGGCTTTCCGTAACCTGCCCGGCAAAACCGCCCAGCATTTCGGCAAGGCCGATCCACGGCTTTAGCACGGGGGCTTCTTCGGCGGTTACGCTTGGCGCATTAATGGCGTTAGAAATTGCACCGCGCATCAGGTAATCTGACATTTGCTCAGCCACCTGAAGCGCCACGTTTTCTTGCGCCTCAGTTGTTGCTGCCCCAAGATGCGGGGTGCAAACCACGTTTGGCAAGCCAAACAGCGGGCTTTCTTTGGCTGGCTCATTGGCATAAACATCAAACGCCGCGCCTTTAAGCTGGCCTGATTTCAGCGCTACAGCTACGGCCGCCTCATCCACCAGCCCGCCACGAGCACAGTTGATCAGGTAAGCGCCTTTTTTGATCTTGGCAATCTTTTCGGCACTCAGCAGATTGGCGGTTTTATCGGTTTTAGGCAGGTGCAGCGTAATGAAATCTGCCCTAGCGAGCAGGTCATCAAGGCTTGCAGCTTTGATCACGCCTATCGTTTTGGCGCGCTCCTCGCTCAAGAACGGATCATACGCGATCACCTTCATTTTGAGGCCAATCGCGCGACTGGCCACCACCGAGCCGATATTGCCCGAGCCAATAAGCCCCAGCGTTTTGCCGGTAATCTCGGTGCCCATAAAGCGGGATTTTTCCCACTTTCCGGCTTGTGTACTGGCGTCAGCCGCCGGAATTTGGCGGGCCACGGCAAACATCATCGCAATCGCATGCTCGGCGGTAGTGATAGAGTTACCAAACGGCGTGTTCATCACCACAATTCCCCTCGCCGAGGCTGCGGCAAGGTCAACATTATCCACGCCAATACCGGCGCGGCCAATCACCTTCAGGTTATCCGCCTTGGCAATAATCTCTGCTGTGGCTTTGGTGGCCGAGCGAATGGCGAGGCCATCATATTGCCCAATGATTTCAGCGAGTTTGGCAGGGTCTTTGCCAAGATCTGGCATAAAGTCCACCTCCACGCCGTTGTCTTTAAAAATTTGCACGGCGGCGGTGCTGAGCTTGTCGGATATAAGTACTTTAGGCATATTAAGCCTCCTTCAAATTAGTTTTGGCAGTAGCAAAAGCGTAGTCGAGCCATGGGGTCAGGGCTTCAATATCGGCGGTATCAACCGTAGCCCCGCACCAAATGCGCAGGCCCGCAGGGGCATCGCGATAGCTGCCAATATCATAAGCCGCATGGGCCTCATCCAGCAGCTTAACCATGGTTTTTACGAATGCGTTTTGCGCGTCGCTATCCAGAGCGGCGATGGCCGGATCAGCGAACTTTAGGCACACCGAGGTGTTAGAGCGCGCGGCAGGATCACCCACAAGGTTCTCGGCCCAATCGGAGGCGTCAACCCACGCTTGAAGCGCCGTAAAGTTGGCATCGGCCCGCGCACGGGTGGCTTTCAGGCCGCCAAGGCCTTCCATCCATGCCAGCGCGTCTTCGGCGTCAGCCACGGCCAGCATTGAGGGCGTGTTGATGGTGGCGCCTTTAAAAATGCCCTCGATAAGCTTGCCGCCTTTGGTAAGGCGAAATATTTTCGGCAAGGGGCGCGGCGGGGTGTAGTTTTCAAGCCGCTCAACAGCGCGGGGGGACAGCACGATAACGCCGTGAGCGCCCTCTCCGCCCATAGCTTTTTGCCAGCTAAAGGTGGTGACATCAAGCTTGTTCCACGGCAATTCCTGCGCGAAAGCCGCCGAGGTGGCGTCGCAAATTGTCAGGCCTTCGCGCTCATCCGCGATCCAGTCGCCATTGGGCACACGCGCGCCCGAGGTTGTGCCGTTCCACGTGAACACCACGTCTGCATTTTTGCGAACCTTGCTCAGATCAGGCAGCTCACCGTAATCGGCGGTCAGCTTGTTTACATCGTCCAGCTTAAGCTGATTGGCGATATCACCGGCCCAGCCAGCGCCAAAGCTTTCCCATGCCAGCACATCCACCGGCCGCGCACCCAGCAGCGACCAGAGTGCCATTTCAACGGCCCCCGTATCAGACGCCGGCACAATTCCAACGCGATAATCAGACGGGATTTCAAGGATTTCGGCCATTTTATCAATCACACCTTTTAGCTGCGCCTTGGGGCCAGCAGCACGGTGTGAGCGCCCAAGAAAGGCCCGCTTGGCAACAGCTTCAAAGCTATAACCGGGGCGTTTTGGGCATGGACCAGATGAGAATTCGGGACGCGCAGGCTTAACCTGCGGCATTAAAGGGAGGCTCATAGACGGCTCCTACATCAGCGCGATATTTTTGAGCCTGCCATCGCTCGCGCTTATTCCGACAACCTGCCCACGGGGCTGATACCGCAATGCAGCACGGAAAATCAAGAGATAAAGTGTCGCGTATTGTCGATTTTGTGTCGTTTTTTGTTTCCGATGGGAAACGTGAGCCGCGATTTGAGGAAACTCAACCAAATTCAGGATTTGACATATAAAGGCGTGTGCTTACACTTTAGCTCAAGTTCCGCGGGAAAGGTGAACGATGATTAGAGTTTTGATTTCAGTATTTCTTTTTTGCGTGCCCTCAATAGCGTTAAGCTGTTCTCCACCGTGGTATCGAGATTTCGCGCAGTATATCCAAAGCTTTCAAGAGCAGGATGAGCAATATCAGATTGTTTACGGGCGGTTCATTTCAATTTCTGAAATTGAAGTTGAAGATGTCACTGACGAACTTAGATCTGAATTTTCGGATTCTGATTTCATTGCAAAAAAATTGACTGCATCCGCAGTATTCGAGCTGATTGATCCCATTCCTCGCAGGCATCGAAATAGACTTGTTGACGTTACTATTTGGGAAACCTGGAGTAATTATACTTGGTCTTGCCGACCGGAAAAGCCCAGAGATAACGCCTACCTAGATGTTTCGTTTAGTTCTTTCCTTGGCCGCGACAGCGAAGTTTTAGCGTTTGAAATTGGCCCTGATGGCGCATTGACCTATAGAATTCCGCTCTTTTTTACCCATTTTCGTGAGCCATTCACCCCCACCCAACGAAGAGCCTTGGGGCGCTGCATTTTTAATGGCGCGTGTGAACCGAGGAATTTGTATAGTTTGCGAAATTTGGAACCAGTCTCACGTTAAATTTCCATTTTGTTTTGTGATTGCTCCCCTCACATTTCTTCGTTTTCCTTTTCGCCCAGCTTAGGATAGCGTCTCGCGACCCTAACCAAAGGAAACACCATGACTCGCCCCGGCTTATTGCAATGGAGCTTGCTGCTCGCCCTCGGCATGATCTGGGGCGCATCGTTTTTGGGCGTGGCAAAAGCACTGGAAAGCTTTGACCCCATTACCATTGCTGCGCTGCGCATTGCCTTGGCCGCCGTGATTTTAACAGGCGTAAGCTTTGCCATGGGCATCGGCCTGCCAAAAGACCGGCGCACATGGTTTTTTGCCTTTGGCATGGGGCTGTTTTCTAATGCCATCCCGTTTACGCTCCTAAGCTGGGGCCAACAGCACGTAACCTCGGGCTATGCGGGCATTACCATGGCGGTTGTGCCGCTTTTGGTGCTGCCGCTGTCTCACTTCCTAATTCCGGGCATGCGATTAACGCCGATAAAAATACTGGGGTTTGGCATTGGCTTTATTGGTGTGGTGGTTCTTATTGGCCCCGCACGGATACTGCAATCCGGTGGCGGCGATATTGAAAACATTGCGCGCATTGCCTGCGTGGTGGCCAGCATGTGCTATGCCGTTGGTGCTATCATCACACGGCTGGCCCCCAAGGGAGAGGCCATGGCCTTTTCAGCGGCAGCACTGCTGATGGGCTCGCTCATAGCACTCCCGATTGCACTGGCGGTTGAAGGCATACCCACAGCTCCCACCCTTCCCGCTTTAGCAGGGATGCTCTACCTCGGGATATTCCCAACGGCGCTGGCCACTATCATGCTGGTTTTCGTCATAAACACCGCAGGCCCACCGTTTCTGGCACTGGTGAATTACCAAGTACCGATTTGGGCCGTGATCATTGGTATGGTGGTGCTAAAAGAGGACCTGCCAAACAGCTTTATCTGGGCGCTAGGCCTAATCTTGGTGGGCATGGCCGTAGCGCAGATTAAATTGCGAAAAAGATAGGCTGGGGTTTATTCCACCAACGCCTCAAACACCTCGCCGCGCTCTTCAAAGCTTTCAAACTGGTCAAAGCTGGCACAGGCAGGGGCGAGAAGTATGGTATCACCTTGTTGAGCGTCGGCTTTGGCGGCAGCAACGGCGGCCTCTAGCGTGCCGGAAATCTCGTGCGGCGTATCGCCAAGCTGCACAGCAAAGCCCTCAGCCGCTTCGCCGATCAGGTAAGCCTTTTTCACAGACGTAAAATCCAGCCCCGAAATTCCGCCAGCTTTGGCTTGCCCCCCCGCAATCCAGAGGATGTTTTTGAAGGCCAGCAGAGATTTCCCCGCAGAATCAGCATTGGTGGCTTTGGAATTGTTAATGAAGGTCACGCCCGCCAGCTCTGCCACTTGCTGGCAGCGGTGGCGCAGGCCGCTATAGCTGGCCATGGCCGCGTCAATCACCTTCGGGGCCAACCCGAGGTGCCGACAGGCCGCATACGCCGCACATGCGTTTTGCTGGTTATGCGCGCCCGGAAGGCCCTGCATTGCGCGCAAATCAATCGCCGCCATTTGCCGCCCTTTGCGCCACTCCACAAGGAAGCCCTTGCGCATAAACACGCTCCAGCCATTGCCCTTAAGCTGGCGGGTGGTGCTGATTTCAATAACGTTACCACCCTCGCGAATAACATTGCTGAGGAACCGCCCCTCAGGCTCATCCACGCCAATAATCGAACGCTCTGGCAGGCCTTGGGTAAACAGCCGTTTTTTAGCGGCAAAATAACCACCAATACCATTATGGCGGTCCAGATGGTCTGGCGAGAGATTAAGAAATATCGCAACATCGGGTTGCAGGGTGCGGGCAAGGTCTGTCTGGTAAGACGAAAGCTCGATCACCGCGACCTCGCCATCAACAGCTTCCTCAAGGCTTAAAACGGCTTTGCCAATATTGCCCCCAAGCTGGCTGGGCCGCTTGGCCTGTTGCAAAATGTGGTGCAGCAGCGCCGAGGTCGTCGACTTTCCGTTAGAGCCAGTGATGCAAACAATCTTTGGATGGCGATCAAACCCGCCCCATTCGTCAACGGCGAAGGATTGGAAGAATAGGCCAATGTCATTATCAACCGGCACGCCCGCATCCCATGCCGCCTGAATGGCCTTGTGGGCTTCGGGGTAAAGGTGTGGAATGCCCGGAGAGGTGACCAGAAGATCAAGCGCGGAGGCCTCGCGCGGGCGGGAGAGGTCTTCCACCTCAAAGCCTTCAACCTCAGCAAAAGCGCGCGCGGCGGGGTTGTCGTCCCAGCACACGGGGGTAGCGCCACCAGCTTGCAGCGCGGCCGCCGTGGCTAAGCCAGTGCGCCCAAGGCCAAGCACGCCGACACGTTTGGATTTATAACCTTGAACAGGGATCATTGATTCGCCTCGACTGTAGAGTGGGATTTGATGCTCCCACAACCCTACTACCGCAGCTTAAGCGTTGCCAGCCCGATCAGCGCCAAAATAAGCGAGATAATCCAAAAGCGGATCACGATCTGGCTTTCGCCCCAGCCGAGCTTTTCAAAATGGTGGTGGATCGGCGCCATCAAAAATATCCGCTTGCCGGTTTTCTTGTAATAAAGCACCTGAATTACCACGCTGAGCAGCTCCACCACAAACAGCCCACCAATGATCGAAAGCACAATCTCGTGCTTGGTCGCCACGGCAATCGCCCCCAGCGCCCCGCCTAAAGCCAAGGAACCGGTATCGCCCATAAACACCGCAGCGGGCGGCGCATTATACCACAGAAAGCCCAATCCCCCACCTATGAGCGCCGCAACGAAAATTGTAAGTTCGCCAGTGCCCGCCACATAATGCAGCCCGAGATATTCGGTAAAGTCTGTACGGCCCACAAGGTAGGCGATAATGCCAAATGAGGCAGCCGCGATCATAACCGGCATCACCGCTAGCCCATCAAGCCCATCGGTAAAATTCACCGCGTTAGCAGAGCCAACGATCACGATCATCACAAACGGAATAAAGAAAAAGCTAAGGTTAATCAGTGTGTCTTTAAATATCGGAAGTGCCAGCTGGCCCGAAAGCTCTGGAGATTGCAGCCACATCACCCACACGCCCGCAATGGCCGCAATGATAAAGCCAAGCCCAAGCCGGATTTTACCTGACACCCCTTTGTGGTTTTGCTTTGAAACCTTCAGGTAATCATCCCAAAAGCCAACCAGTCCAAAGCTATAGGTCACAAACAGCACCATCCACACATAGCCATTATCAAGCCGCGCCCAAAGCAGCGTAGACACAAGAATCGCGCCGAGTATCAGCACGCCGCCCATGGTCGGCGTGCCTGCTTTTGCTAAAATATGGCTCTCCGGCCCGTCTTCCCGAATAGGCTGGCCCTTGCCCTGCTTGCGTTTCAGCAGGTTTATCAGCGGCTGGCCAAACATGAATCCAAATATCAGCGCGGTAAAAAACGCGCCGCCCGAGCGGAAGGTGATATATTGGAACAGGTTGAAAAATCCGGCGTCAAACCATTCCGGCAACATATAAAACATCTAAAACTTCCCTTCGGGTTTTTGCTGGCTCTCCGCATCGCTTAGATTCATCAGCGCGTCAATGATTTTCGCCATTTTCATGCCAAGTGAGCCTTTAACCATTACCACATCACCCGCCTGAATTTGCCGCCCGATTTGCGCTGCAAGCTCGGATGAAGTTTCCGCCCTAAGGCCTCTGTTCCCGAAAGGTACAGCCGCCATAAGCGGGCCAACGGTGTGGGTGATATCAATGCCTTCAATCCCGGCCAGTGCAGCGTGGAGCGCAGGCGCGGTTCCACCCAGCTCCAGCATATCCCCCAAAATCGCAACCTTGCGGCCCGCTTGCTGGGCCAGCGTTTCGAGCGCGGCGCGGGTGCTGGCGGGGTTGGCGTTATAGCTTTCGTTAATCAGGGTGAAATGGCCATCCAAACCCTTTGGCCCCAGCGGTATTTGCTGGCGCGCCCCCCGCCCCTCAGGCGGATGCCAACTTGCGAGCGCCAGCGTAGCGCGACCCAAATCGGCCTTAAGCGCGTAAAGCCCCGCCAGCACGCCAACGGCGTTTTGAGCAAGGTGCGCACCTTCACCGCCAAGCTTAAACATAATCTCACCCATCGGGGTGTTGGCCCGCACCACGGTTGCGCCGTTGCCCACATCACAAGAAAGCAGCCGAAAATCGGCGGTTTTGGACTGGCCGAAAAGCAGGGTTTTGGCGGAGGCGTGTTTGGCGAGAATGGGTAGGGTTTCAATGTCAGCGTTTAGAATGGCAATGCCGCCAGGCTCCAAACCTTTGAAAATCTCTGCCTTCTCAGCCGCAATTTCTTCAATGTCGGAAAAAGCCGCAAGGTGGACAGGGGCCACGGTGGTGATAAAAGCCACATGCGGGCGGGCCATTTTCGCCAGCGGTGCAATTTCGCCGGGGTGGTTCATGCCAATTTCAATCACAGCAATGTCGGTGTCCACGGGCATCCGCGCCAGTGTAAGCGGCACCCCCTCATGATTATTATAGCTTTTTTCGGCGACGTGAATATTGCCCTGCCCTTCAAGCGCCACCCGCAACATCTCTTTGGAGCCGGTTTTACCGACCGAACCGGTAATGGCGATAACGCGGGCATTAGTGCGGGCGCGGGCAGCAATACCGAGGGCCTCTAGGCCTTTCAGTACGTCTGGCACCAGCAGCAAAGGTGCATTTTTAAGCCCCGCAGGAATGCGGGAAACCAGCGCCGCCACTGCACCTTTTTCAAGCGCTTGCGCCACAAAGTCATGGCCGTCACGGCTGGCGGAAAGCGCCACGAAAAGGTCGCCCTTTTCAAGCGTGCGCGTGTCAATGGATACGCCATTTGCAGCCCAATCTACCGCACAAGTGCCGCCCGTAGCCGCTACGGCTTCGTCGCGGGTCCAGAGGCTCATAGTATCCCCGCGAGCGCGGCAACCGCCACGCTGGCCTGCTCGGCATCATCAAACGGGAACACATCTGTGCCAATAATCTGGCCGCTTTCATGGCCTTTTCCGGCAATGAGCAGGGTATCACCGGGTTGCAGGGCATCAACGGCGCGCAAAATGGCTTCGGCGCGGTCTCCCACTTCTGAGGCCTCCGGGCAGCCCGCCATCACCTCGGCGCGAATGGTCGCGGCGTTTTCTGTGCGGGGGTTATCGTCTGTCACAAACACCACATCGGCATTGGCGGCGGCGGCAGCGCCCATAAGGGGTCGCTTACCTTTATCACGGTCACCACCCGCGCCAAAGGCAACGATAAGACGGCCAAGAACGTGTGGGCGCAAGGCTTGCAGGGCCGTTTCCAGCGCCTCGGGGGTGTGGGCGAAATCTACAAAAACCGTCGCGCCGCTTGAGCGGGTCGCGGCCAGCTCCATCCGGCCCCGCACGGTTTGCAGGCTCGGCAGTGTTTTGAACACCGCCTCCGGTTCTTCGCCAATCGCAATCGCCAGCGCGGCGGCCATTAGGGCATTGCTAGCCTGAAAGCCGCCAATGAGGCTGAGGCGGGTGGTGTAAACCGTGCCGCGCCAGCTAAAGCGCAGGTCTTGGCCGTCACTATCATAGCGGCGGTTTAGGATTTGCATGTCGTTCTCAGTGGCTTCTCCAAGGGTGATAACATGCTGGCCACGGCCCTCAGCCACCAGCCGCACGGGGGGGCCGAAACTATCATCCATATTAATAACGGCGGTAGCCCCCACGGGCAGAACCCGCGCAAACAGGCCCGCTTTAGCGGCGAAGTAATCTTCAAAGGTGTGGTGATAATCGAGATGGTCGCGGCTAAGATTGGTAAAGGCGGCGGCCTCCAACGAAACGCCATCAAGGCGGCGCTGCTCAAGCCCATGGCTTGAGGCCTCCATCGCGGCGTGGGTCACGCCTTGGTCGGCGAGGCTCTTGAGCAGCTTATGCAGCGTGATCGGCTCCGGCGTGGTGTGGCTGAGCTTGGCGCTCACCGCGCCCTCAACGCCCACCGTGCCAAAATTCACGGCGGCGCGGCCCAGATGCTCTAGGATTTGGCGGTGGAAATTAGCGACAGATGTTTTGCCATTAGTGCCGGTGATGGCGACCATATGGCGGGGCTGGCCGCTGTAAAAATGAGCAGCGGCAACGCTGAGGGCGGCGCGGGGATCGTCGGCCAGCAGCACGGGGTAATCAGGGTTATCGAGGATCTCGAGGATCTCGAAACCTTTTGCATCCGTCAGCACGCCGGTTGCGCCCATGCGGAGCGCAAATTTCGCGAACTCCGCCCCGTGGACATTTACCCCCGGCATGGCGCAAAACAAAAAGCCGTCTTTGGTATCGCGGCTATCTACGCAGAGGCCAGAAAACGCAGGCTCGCCCTGCCATTGGCCAGCCCTGCTCACCCGCCGCTCTAACCCTAGTTCAGAAAGCGTTTTGGCCATATTACCCTCAGTTGCTGCTCAGAAGAATCGGTGTTTGAGGTGTTTCATTTCCGGCATTCGGGCGCAAGCCTAACAAGGGCGCGATGCGGCGGATAATTTCAGCGGAAACGGGAACTGCTGTCCAGCCAGCGGTGCGGCGCTCTTCGCCCAACACATCAATTTTCGGCTCGTCGAGGGAAACCACCAGCACGTATTCTGGGTTGCTCATCGGAAAAGCGGCGGCGAATGTGCCGATAACTTTGTCCTCATAATAGGCCCCTTGCGGGTTGGGCTTATCAGCTGAGCCGGTTTTGCCGCCCACATCATAGCCCGCGACCTCACCGAGTGAAGCCGTGCCACGCACCACCACTTGCCGCAGCATATCGCGCAGCGCGTAGGATGTGCTTTCGGAAATCACGCGGTCATCTTCAGTTGGTAGTTCCACATCATTTAGCAGGGTTGGCTGCACCCGCAGCCCACCATTGACCATAGCCGCATAGGCAGCCGCAAGATGCACCGGCGTTACGGCAATGCCTTGGCCGTATGATATCGTCATCGTGCTAATTTCAGACCAGCGGCGGGGCAAAAGCGGGGCTGAGCGGCGGGTTTCGGGCAGCTCTAGCGGTAGCTTTGTGAGCAGGCCAAGCTGGCCAAGGAAGGCTTGCTGTGCCTCGGCCCCCATGCTGGCTGCCAGCCGTGCTGCGCCCACATTAGAGGAATGCACAATCACATCCCGCAGGCTAAGCCGCGCGCCATAATTATGGAAATCGTTGATCTTAAAGCGGTGCCACACCAGCGGGCTACGGGTGTTGATCATGGTATCGGCGTTGGCCGCACCACTTTCTATCGCTTGCGCGGCCGTGAAAATTTTAAACGTGGAGCCAAGTTCATATGTGCCTTGGGCCGCGCGGTTAAACAGCGGGCTATCGGCAGGGTCGCCGCTTACAGGGGGGCGCGGGCGGTGGTTTGGGTCAAAATCCGGCAGGGACACCAGCGAGATAATGCGGCCAGTGTTTGCCTCCATCAGCACGCCGGTGGCGGCTTTGGCATTCATCAACTGCATACCGCCCTCAAGCACCTGCCTCATGGCAGATTGCACCGTGAGATCAATGGAAAGCTGAAGCGGATTATCGTCATTGGCGGGGTCGCGAAGATACTCGTCAAACTCAAGCTCCACACCCGCCGTGCCCACAAGCTCAGCCGAGCGCACGCCCTCAACGCCAAACCGTGTGCCGCCCAAAATATGCGCGGCAAAAGCACCATTTGGATAGAGCCGCAGCTCGCGTGGGCCTACTTTCAGGCCCGGCTCACCAAGATCAAGCACGGCTTGCTGCTGCTCGGGGGAAAGCTTGCGCTTAACCCATACAAACTTGCGGTTTCCGGTGAAATCCCGCAGCAGACGGTCGGCGTCCAGATCAGGGAAGATCGCCATGAGGCCGTCAACCGCATTCAGCGGATCGGCCATATCTTGCGGCGTGGCATAAAGCGAAGCGGTGCGCAGGTTTGTGGCTAAAATCGCGCCGTTACGGTCTACGATATTGGCACGGGAATTGATGATGGCGGCGGCATAACTGCGCGCGCGCGGCTCTTCTGGTTCGGCCATGGCGACCATGCCCATTTTTGCGCCGACCGCCACAAACGCGAGACCAAAGGCGGCGGCCATGAGGCCAAGGCGCAGTTCGGCACGGCGCTTTTCACGGGTGCGTTGCTTACGCAAGCGCGCGGCACGCTCTTCGGCTTCTACAAGGTTTGGGTCTTCGCCTTTGGCGCGCGCCTTCAAAATGCGCGGCAGAGGGCGCAGGGGGCGGCGGATATCCATTAGTAGGTCCTCGCCACGATCTGCTGCACGGCCGCGCCGATTTCATCAAGCGGCATCGGCACTTCGGAGATTTCGGCAAAATGCGAGGCGTCAATCGGCATCAGGCGCAGCTCGGTATAATAGGCCTCAGACAAGGCACGCAGGCGCTCGGGGCGATTAAGGTAGGCCCACTCAGCCCCCAAAACCGCAATTGCACTGCGCTCGCGGTTAATCTGGCGTTGCAGGCTCGAAACACGGTCTTCGGCCTCCTGCACTTGATAATTCACCTTATATGTCCAGCTCGCGACAAAAACGACAAGCACACCGGCGAGAAGATACATAAACGTTTTCATAATATGCCGCCTTTGCTCAGGTCAAATTTCGGGATGCCGATATCGTCGGGGTCGGTGAAAGCCGCTGGGGCCTCGAGCCGCCGCGCAATGCGCAGTCGGGCCGAGCGGGCGCGCGGGTTGGCGGCGCATTCCTCGGGCGTGGCCTCTATCGCTTTGCGGGTAATCCTTTCAAAACGCGGAGTATCGGCCTCGGTTTCGGGCGCATAGCGGTTGGCGCGCGGCGCGTTGCCCGAGCGGATTTGCATGAAGCGTTTGACCATGCGGTCTTCCAGCGAGTGGAACGTAACGACCACCAGCAAGCCGCCCGGCTTAAGGGCTGCCTCTGCCGCCACCAGCCCGCGAGCCAGCTCTCCCAACTCGTCATTCACCGCAATGCGCAGGGCTTGAAAGCTGCGCGTTGCAGGGTGCGGCTGATTAGGCTTGGGGTATGGCAGGTTTTTCTTGATAATATCAGCAAGTTGCAAGGTGGTGGAAATGGGCGCATCTTTGCGTGCTGCCACAATCCCCCGCGCAATCCGGCGGGATCTCCGCTCTTCGCCGAAGCGAAAAAGGATGTCCGCAATCATGTCTTCAGAGGCACGGTTAACCACATCCGCCGCCGATGGCCCGCTTTGGGACATCCGCATATCCAGCGGCCCGTCGCGCATAAAGGAAAACCCCCGTGCGCCTTCGTCAATTTGCATTGAAGACACGCCGATATCGAGTACTACGCCATCCAGCGGCACATCGGCCAGCTGGTCCAGCTCACCAAAGCGGCCCTGAATAAGCTCAATGCCCTCAGGCACGTCGGCGCGGGCAATCACGTCTGGGTCTTGGTCAATGCCAATCACACGCGCGGCCCCTGCCGCCATGAGCCCACGGCTGTAGCCGCCAAAGCCATAGGTGCCATCAAGCCACACGCCATTAACCGGCGCACATTGGGCCAGAATTGGCTCTAATAGCACCGGAATATGGGGGGCTGCCAGCATGTCTATGCCTCTTTGCGGGGGTTAAGAAGGATGAAGGGGTTCTTGCCTTCGCCATCATCATCTAAGCTATCGTAATAAATATCATGATCCCAAATTTGCAGATGGTCATCAGAGCCGACAAACACAGCATTGTCGCCGATATTAAAGCGCTCACGAATATCCTTACGCAGGATCATCCGGCCATTATCATCCATCTGGATAAGCGTAGCGGCCTGAATAAGTGCCTTGGAGGCGTCGTCTTTATCGCTGCCGTACGGCATCTTGGAAATCTTCTTGCGCATTTTCTTATAGGCCTTCAGCGTAAAGCCCCGCGCGCAATGCTCGTGGGATTTGGAATGCACCAAAACCATGTGGGGGTTTTTGCCATCAATACAATCAGGGTCCTCCAAGGCAAGCACGGCACGATGAGCGGCGGGTAAGGAAACCCGCCCTTTCTTATCGACCTTACTGGTCAGCTGGTCAAAGAAACCTAGCTCCACCTGCCTACTCCTAATTTCTGCCCCTCAAAACGAGTTGCGGACCGTGTCTGCCCAACACGATCCGCTTCTGTCCCGTTCGGGTATGCCCAACTGCGTAAATCTGTTTCTGCTCGTTTCGCGTCGGATCTTTTTTCTGTACGGGAGGAAAGCGGCTGCCTGTATGAACCTGCCTAAATTTTTTTAGTGCTTAATCATAAACCGCTGTTCTTCCGTGCAATCTGGATAGCACAACGACACATGCCTAGCAATACCCCAATTAGCCCGAAAAAGCCACCAAGGCTCATTATAGCTGCTCAGAAAGCTGGTAATAACTCCAAAAACCACACCTTGTTGCGAAAAAAGAAAGGAAGAGCACTACATATAGTAAGTGGCTTTTTTAGGCATTTTTTCCCGGCTTTCTCACAATTCTTGCAATCACGAAGCTTTCGGCTCCTGAATCATGATTCGTTTTGGCCTTGACCGCAAGGAAAATCAGCTTAGAACCCTAGAAATGCCCCGCTTTACGTTCAAACTTGAATATGACGGCAGCCGTTTTGATGGCTGGCCCGAACTGCGTGCGGCCTTTGAATCCGCGTTTATTACAAACAACACCCCCGCCAGCAATCTTACGGTGGCCGAACCCACCGAGCCCGGCGTGCATGCCAGCAGCCAAATCGTGCATCTGGACCTGCCAGAGGATCACAACCCGCTAACACTTAAGGCCAATCTTGGTAAGTTTTTGCGCGGCACAGCGCTGGCGATTGTGGGTGCCAGCACCGTGCCCGATGATTTTGACGCCAGTAAAGCCGTAGAGCGGCACTATACCTATCGGCTATTTTCCCGCCGCGCCACGCTGACCTTCAACAAAGGCACCATGTGGCGCATTGATCATCCACTAGATATCCGCGCCATGCGCGAGGCGGCGCACTACCTTATAGGCAAGCATGATTTCACCAGCTTTTGCGCTAGCGGCAGCCCCACCCAGCTATCCGAGCTGCGCATTGAAAGCTCGGCCCATTCCAGCGGCACCGAGATCCGGCTGCACTTTCGCGCGCCCTCCTTTGGCCCCGAGCAAATCAGGCGCATTGTGGCCCTGCTGGAGCGCATTGGTGCCGGCGTGCACCCGCCCGAAATTATGCGAGAGGTGCTAGAGGCCCGCGCCCTTGGCCCAAATGCCCCCATCGCCCCGCCGCGCGGGCTTTATCTTGATGATATCCGCTACTCAGATGCCATTATGCAATCGGCCCACCTGCCGCTGGAGCCAACGCCCCACCTTGCCAGTGGCATCGGCGCGGCCATGCTGGAGCAAATGCCGCTGCCGCTGTTGGTGATTACACGAAAGGGCCGCGTGGCCTATGCCAACCAGTTTGCCTATGATTTACTGCCAAACCTCATTATCCGCCAGCATTTCTCCGAAACGCTAGACGCGCCAAAGTTTACCAAAGCCGTGCAGGCCGCGATTGAAAGCGGCAAAACTGGCAAGGTGCGGTTTAGCCTCACCGAAGGGCCGGAGCGGTTTTTTGTGGCGCATATCGGCTTGCTGCCGGCGGGGTCTGAATTTGGCAAATCTATCCGGGTGATTGCCGCGATTGAGGAGCGCACGACGATGCTGAAATCCGAGCAAATGCGCTCTGATTTCATTGCCAATGTGAGCCACGAGTTGCGCACACCATTAGCTACAATACTTGGCTATATCGAAACCCTGCAAGGCCATGCCAAAGATGACCCAGAAGCGCGGGAGCGGTTTTTGAAGATTATGGCCAAGCAGGCAGGCCGGATGCAAAACCTTGTTAATGACCTGATGTCGCTCAATAAAATTGAGATTGAAGAGCATAACAGGCCTCTCGCCCCTTGCGATTTAATTGCGCTGGCGTCTGAAGCGATTGCCGCCGTGCAGCCCTTGGGCGAGCGCCTCGGCGCGTCGGTTGTTTCTGAATTACCAGCCGAAATGCCCCGCATTCGCGGCGATCATGAACAGTTGCTGCAAGTGCTGGTAAACCTGCTGGAAAACGCATTTAAATACAGCGCTCAAAGCCAGCCCGTGCGCTTGTTTGCGGCCCCGCCTGACGCTGAGCACATTGGCCAAATCGGCCTATCAGTGCAAGATTTTGGCCCCGGTCTTGCCCCAGAGCACCTTAGCCGCCTAACCGAGCGGTTTTATCGCGTCAGCGTGGCCAAAAGCCGCGACCAAGGGGGCACGGGGCTGGGGCTGGCGATTGTGAAGCACATTCTAAATCGGCACGAGGGGGCGCTCGACATCCAATCAAAACTGGATGAAGGCAGCACCTTTACCGTTTGGCTACCGGGATTTGCGGAGGCCTGAGCGGCCAAAGTTTTCTTAAACTAGAGCGGCCCTCCTCCGAGCCGCCCAAGGCTGGTTTTACCCACCGATAAAGTTCTCGGCACTAAAATTGCCGATATTTCCGAGGAATTGCTCAAAGAAGGTGAGCTTGCGGCCATCGGTAACGGTTGTATTGTTGTTGAGATTGATCAAGCGGCCATCCTCAAGCCCATAACGCTCAATTTGCGCAACATGGCTGCCGCTAAAGGTAATGGCCACAATCTGGCGCTCAATTTCTTTCGGGGCAAAAAACGCCACCCGCCGGACTTTTGACGAAATGTAATACCACGCATTTGTGCCTTCCAGCCCGCGCGTTGTGGGCTGGCCGAGCCGCGCCAAAACGCTCTCCTGCGTATCCCCAACCGCAACACTGGCAACAACCGCCGCCACCGGCACATAGCCGTGAACATCCACCTTTGGCACGCAACCCGCAACCAATAAACTCGCCCCGAAAAGCGTAACACCCAAAAACTTTTTCATATCACCCTTGCTCATACGGTTTTCACGGCACATATACTCTCCCCTAATCGGGGAATTTCCCCTATGTTCCATATTCAAGAGGCTGACGCAAGCAATGCGCGCCGCAAACCAGAAAGATACGTGGTAAATGGCCGATACGCTCCCACCCGCCCCCTTTGAGCGCCCTAGAGAAGTGGAGCGCCTGCGCGCCCATAAGGCGATCCCTTTTGATGAAGCGCCGACCGAATCCGAGGCCGAAGCCATTCGGGAATCACTCGGCCTGCGTGGCCTGCGAAAAATGCGCTTTCAGGGCGAGCTTTCCCCTATTGGCAAGCGCGGCTGGCTGGTGGAGGGCACATTAGGCGTGTCTATCACGCAAGAATGTGTGGTGACGCTTGAGCCTTTGAAGGCTCGCATTGATACCGAGGTAAGCCTGAGGTTTTTGCCCGAGGCCATGATAGAGGACGACACGCCCGAAGACGCGATAGAAGATGATGTGGAGGCGCTTGGCCCGATCATTGACCTTGGGCATGTGGCGGTAGAGGCGCTGATGTTGGCTATGCCGGATTACCCACGTGCGGGAGCCACTGCGCCGCTACGGGTAACGGCTGAGCCGGAGGGTGCCGCACCGATCAAGGACGAAGAAACCAAGGCTTTCGCTGGCCTTGGGGCATTGCGCGACAAAATGACGGGCAATGACGACGGCGTATAAAGCCCCGCTTGGTGTTTGGATACAGCCTTCATTGTGGACTGAGTTTTTCGGGTGAAACCAGAACTTTGCGTCTGCTGAGGCCCGCGCCAATTAGCCCTTGCGGTTTGGGTGGAAAAGGCTATGTATCGCGCTTCTATTCCCTTTTCGGGTTTGCATAGTCGGGTATTTCCTGCTACGTCCGCCCGAAGAGATTATCACGCGCGGTTTTCCGCATATTACAAAGGCTTGAAGCTTATGGCTGTTCCAAAGAGTAAAATCACCCGCTCCAAGCGCGGCATGCGTCGCGCACACTTGGCTCTTAAGGGTGCAAATCCTAATGAGTGTTCAAACTGCGGCGAGCTTGTGCGCCCGCACCACGTTTGTGGCGCTTGCGGCCACTATTCTGACCGTGAAGTCATTGCAATGGTTGAGGAAATCGACCTGGACGAAGACGCGGCATAAAAACTGCGGGGGTGCTTCGGCATGACAGAAATAGATAACCGGATACCCCAAGGCAACGCCCCTACCATCATCTCAATAGATGCTATGGGGGGCGATAGCGGTGTGAAAGCCGTGGTTGGCGGGATGGAGAAATCTGCCCGCACTTACCCCAATATCAAATTCATTGTGCATGGTGATGAGGCGGAGCTTAAACGCTGCCTCAAGCGCAAGCCTGATTTGGCGGCAGTAACAGAGATTCGCGCTACCACAGACGTGATCTCGATGGATGATAAGCCCTCGGCGGCCTTACGGGGCGGGAAAAAATCCTCCATGTGGGCCGCAATTGCCACCCTGAAAGAGGGCGCGGCGCAAGCCACGGTTTCCTGTGGCAACACCGGCGCGCTGATGGCGATGTCAACTATTCAACTCCGCAAAACCCCTGGCGTAAACCGCCCTGCTATTGCGATTCTCTGGCCCTCGACCAATAAGCAGGGCTATAATATTTTGCTCGATGCTGGTGCCGATATTAAGGCCGACCCGCAAGACCTGCTGAAATATGCCATTATGGGGGCTTCATATGCCCGAAATGGTTTTGGCCTGCGCCAACCACGCGTGGGGTTGCTGAATGTGGGTACCGAAGAGTTTAAGGGCCGAGTAGAGTTGCAAGACGCCGCCAAGCTTATTGGCACAGTCGCCACCTCGTCTGATTTCCAGTTTGTCGGCTTCGTTGAAGGCTCTGATATCCCCTCGGACCGCGTCGATATTATCGTTACCGATGGCTTTACCGGAAATATCGCGCTTAAAACCGCAGAAGGCACGGCGCGGCAGGTGTCGGCTTTGCTAAAGGCGGCGTTTAGCCACTCGTTACTTTCACGGCTCGGGGCGCTATTTGCGCTCACGTCATTGAAGCGGCTCAAAAACCGGATAGACCCTCGCCGCGCTAATGGCGGGGTGTTTTTGGGGCTCAACGGCACGGTGGTCAAATCCCACGGTAGTGCTGATGCAACAGGCGTGGCGGCGGCTATTAAGCTGGCTTATGACCTCGCCCAAAATGATTTTTCCGAAAAGCTCTCGGCACGGGTTGCCTCTGGTTTGGCGGCCAGTAAAGATGTGCTTTCCAACATTGATGAGGCGCAAACATGAGCGTAACAAGAGCCGTAGCCATTGGCTGTGGGCATTACCTGCCCGAGCGTGTGGTTGAAAATTCCGAGTTTGAAAAAACCCTCGACACCACGGATGAGTGGATTCGCGCCCGCACCGGCATTGAGCGCCGACATTTTGCCGCCGAGGGCGAGCTAACCTCGCACCTTGCCATAAAAGCGGCGCGGAATGCGCTGACGAGCGCTGGGATTGAAGCCAGTGACCTAGACGCGATTGTGCTGGCCACGGCCACGCCCGACCAAACCTTCCCCTCTACCGCCACCAAGCTGCAACACGCGCTGCAAATGAATGGCGGCTTTGCTTTTGACATTCAGGCCGTATGTGCGGGCTTTATTTTCGCCCTTTCCACGGCCAATGCGATGATTTTGGCGGGACAAGCCAAGCGGGTTATGGTCGTTGGGGCCGAAACCTTTTCGCGCATTATGGATTGGACAGACCGCGGCACCTGCGTGCTGTTTGGCGATGGTGCAGGGGCGCTAATTTTGGAAGCGCAGCAAGGCGAAGGCACCTCGGATGATCGCGGCATTCTTTCGACTGACCTGCACTCTGACGGGGCCTATAATAACCTGCTTTATGTCGATGGCGGCGTTTCAAGCACCCAAACCACGGGCGTGCTACGCATGCAGGGGCAGGAAGTTTTTAAACACGCCGTTAAAAAGCTGGTGGCCACCGGGGAAGTGGCCATGGAGGCCGCAGGCGTAACGGCTGACGATATCGACTGGGTTGTGCCGCATCAGGCCAACCTCCGGATCATTGCGCGCTCAGCCAAAAAGATGGGCGTAAGCATGGATAAAGTTGTGCAGACCGTGCAGGATCACGGCAACACCTCAGCGGCCTCTATTCCGATGGCATTGAGCGTGGCGGTGCAGCGCGGGCAGATAAAACCCGGGAATCTGCTGCTTATGGAGGCCATTGGCGGCGGTTTGGCCTGGGGCGCGGCAACTCTTCGCTGGTAACCCACTATAATGTAGCGCGATAAGCCGTTGTTATTGACTCGCTTTCCCTGTTTCCCGTAACGTGAACGGGAACCTAGGAGGCGATTCTGTGAGCGTAGATACTTTAACAAGGATGGACTTGAGCGAAGCTGTATTTCGTGAGGTCGGATTATCGAGAAATGATTCTGCTGATTTGGTGGAATCGGTGTTGGGCCATATGGCCGACGCACTGGTGTCAGGTGAGCAAGTCAAAATCTCGTCTTTTGGCACATTTAGTACCCGCAATAAAAACGCCCGCATTGGCCGCAACCCAAAAACCGGCGAGGAAGTGCCCATTGCACCGCGCCGCGTGCTCACCTTCCGGCCTTCGCACCTTATGAAAGAGCGGGTTGATACCGGCAATAAGGCTTAAGCTATGGCGCTGGCAAAGCAAAAATCTGCGCAAGCGTTTCGGACGATTTCAGAGGTCGCTGACCTGTTGGATGTGCCCGCCCATGTGCTGCGGTTTTGGGAAACACGGTTTTCACAAATTCAACCGGTGAAGCGCGGTGGCGGGCGGCGGTATTATCGCCCCGAAGACATTTCGCTTCTGCGCGGCATTCAAGATCTGCTGCATGTGCAGGGCATGACCATTAAAGGCGTGCAAAAAGTGCTGAAAGATCGTGGGTTAAAACACGTGATGGGCATTGGTCAAGAGGTCCAGCTAACCGTGGTTTCGAGCAAGCCGAACCTGAAAGAGATCGTTAAGGGGCTGGAAAATCTACGTAGCTCAATCGCTTCTTCTGTTTGATGCGTTTCGCGCTTGCACCTGCTGAAATTGGCGATATAACAAGCCTCAGTCGGGCTATGGCGCAGCTTGGTAGCGCGTTCGTCTGGGGGACGAAAGGCCGTGAGTTCGAATCTCGCTAGCCCGACCAATATTTTCAAAGCGCTGGCGCAAGCCGGCGTTTTTGACGTTTAGGGGGATGGAAATATGACAGCTGGCGTTTTGCCTTTTCAGGCGATCGAGAAGATGATTGCGGATGGAAAAATCACCGCAACACAGCCCATTCCCGAGGCCCAAATTCAACCGGCTAGTCTTGATTTACGCCTTGGTAATAAAGCGTGGCGGGTGCGGGCGTCTTTTTTGCCGAGCAAGGCCGGCATTGCAGCGCGAATCAAGGATTTCTCGACTCACGAGATTGACCTGACCGAGGGTGCCGTGCTGGAAAAGGGCTGTGTTTACTTGGTGCCGCTGATGGAATCGCTGGCGCTGCCCGCACATATTAATGCCGTAGCCAATGCCAAAAGCTCCACGGGGCGGCTGGATTTATTTACGCGCTTGATCACTGAAAATGCCACCGAGTTTGACCGGATTGATGCGGGCTACACCGGCCAGCTTTACGCTGAAATATCGCCGCGCTCTTTTTCGGTGCTAGCGCGCCCCGGCATGCGGCTGAACCAGATACGGTTTCGCAATGGGCAGGTGGTGCTGTCTGATGATGAGCTGCGCGCGCTTGATGCCGCGCAAGGGCTGGTGGACCAGCAGGCTCACATTTCCGACGGGCTTGGCTTTTCGGTAGATTTAACTCCACGAGAGGGCGGGGTTGTGGGCTATCGCGCCAAGCCGCACACCGGATTGATCGACCTTGATAAGCTGGCGCATTACCCTGTTGAGGAATTTTGGGAGCCGGTGACCGCGCCCAATGGCCGGATCATCCTTGACCCCGGCGCATTTTACATTTTGGTGAGTAACGAGGCGGTGCATATCCCGCCGGATTGCGCTGCTGAAATGGCGCCATACCTCGCCATGGTCGGCGAGTTTCGGGTGCATTATGCAGGGTTCTTTGACCCAGGGTTCGGCAATGAAAATGCGGGTGGCAAAGGCTCTCGCGGGGTGCTGGAAGTGCGCTGCCACGAGGCGCCTTTTGTGCTGGAGCATGGGCAGACTGTAGGCCGACTGGTGTATGAGCGCATGCAGGCAGTGCCGCGGGTACTTTATGGTGCCGATTTGGGCTCCAATTATCAGGGGCAAGGGCTGAAGCTGAGTAAGCACTTCAAGTCCTAGGGGTGCACCTTCGCGGCGACCCTTCGGGCCACCTTGTCGGCGCATGTCGGGTCAAGCCCGACGGTATTAGTGCAACGTTGTAAATGGGAGCTTGAGGCCAATATTGGCGGTGAGTGGAGCCATGCCACCACCTTGCATGGTCATAATTTGCCCTGCGCCAAGGGTAACGAGTATGCGCTCAGTCAGCGCGTAGTCAAGATCAAGCCCATATGCCAGCAGCAGCCCGCCTTTGGTATCGATGCCCGCGCCGCCACCTGCGCCCACAAGAGCCTCGCCAGATAGAGACCAGCGCGGGGCGAGCTTATGGCGATATCCAAGTCCGAAAAGACCTATTTGGTAGCCCCCGGCCCCGCCCGCAAGCGCGGTATAGGCTTGGCCAGAAAGATACAGGCTTGGGGTGAGAAAAAGGTCGATTTTTATATCAATCATCAGGGGCGATCCGGTGTTGGAAACACCGGCTTTACGAAAGTCCGCATTGGGCAATTGCTGGGTAAGGCCGGTGGAAATTTGCCATTCAGTGCTTTGGGATTGGCCGCCGCCAAAGGCGAGGCCAATATTAAGCGTTGGAGAAACCACAAGAAAATCGCCGTTGATCGACGTAATGGCGCTAATACCCAGATCGAAGCCAAGCCTACCGGGCTGCCAGCGGAGCCCAGCCCCAATGCTGGCAATAAGCCCGCCGCCAGTTTCAACCGCGCCTCCCCCACCAATGCCAATAGCAGCCTCGGCGTAGGGCCTGAAGGCCCCCTGCCCGAGCAGGAATCGCTGGCCGAGTTGCCAATCGGCATAGCCTTCGGCATCACCGGCAACAGCACCAACGGCAACAATGAAAGTCTCGCGCTGTTCGCTCTCGGCAAAGATCATCTCTCCACCGATCAAGTGCATCACCTGTAGCGGCTGGCCGTTTCTCTTGGTGCTGCCGAGCGGGATATAGGGCCGGTAGCGCACGCGCATTTGGGAAAACTCAGTGCGGCCACCAGTGCCGCCGCCGCTTACCAGTGCAAGGTCTAGCTGGCGGGAGAGCGTAACGCCAAAGCTGGGGCTGGAAATTTCGGAGCCGGAAACCCGTGTCCACGCCACACCTGCCCCGAGGCGCATACGGCCAAAGGTAACGCCGGCATGCACTTGTGGGCGCAGCATCAGACCGTCACCCGGCACTTGGGCTGCGCCACCGCCGCCGCCGATAAACAGGCTTGCATCCCAGAAAAACCGCTCGCCGATAGGGGTGGTTTTTCCAAATTCAGCGCCCCCAACAAAAAAACCACCACCCTGCCCGAGCGCAGCAGAATAGATGCTTTCGCCGAAATAATAGCCGCGCGGGCTGACCACAAATAGCGACATGCCCGAAAGGCCTTCAATGGCGGATTGGTTATAGCTCAGGCTATCAACCCCCAGCCGAAACACGAGATTTGGGCGCTCGGCATGAGCGGGCGCGGCAAGGCAAAGCAGCAACAGCGCGGCGCGCAGGTTACTCAAACATATCGTCTTGATCTTCATCAATGTCAGGCTCCAAAGCGGCCTCGGGGGGCGGGCGATTATCTAGCAGCCCGCTGGCGCGCAATTCGCGCACACCGGGGAGGTCACTCGGGGTTTCTAGCCCAAAATGGTCAAGAAATACTTGCGTAACGACAAAAGTAACGGGGCGGCCCGGGGTCATTTTACGGCGGCCAAGCTTAACCCAGCTCAGTTCTATCAGCATATCGAGGGTGCCCCGAGAAACGGAAACACCACGAATTTCCTCGATTTCAGCGCGGGTGGCGGGCTGATGATAGGCGATAATCGCAAGGGTTTCGATAGCGGCACGTGAAAGTTTACGGTGCTCAATCTGTTCTTTTTGCATCAAAAAACCAAGGTCGGGCGCGGTGCGAAAGGCCCAAGCCTCGCCGATGCGGCGCAAAGCCACACCGCGGCCCTCATAGCGCTTACCAAGGTGCACCAGCGCCTCTTTGGCATCACAGCCATGGGGCAAGCGGGAGGTGATTTCGGCCACACTCATCGGCTCGGCGCTGGCAAAAAACAGAGCTTCAATCATGCGCTCCTGCTCCCCCATCGGCGGGGCTTCAAACAGCGAGTCATTCACCTCATCTTCGATCATAGGGGAGCCCTTTGGCGCAGTTGAATCGGTGCAAAACTATCATATTGTCGAATTTCGATGCGGCCTTCTTTGACCAGCTCAAGCACGGCGGCAAAGGTGGAAGCTGTAGCAGAGCGGCGCTTTTTAGGGTCATGCCGCCAGCTTTCCGGCAGAAATTGCGAAAGCTCGCCCCACTCCATCGCGGTGCCAATCAAGCGCTTCATCCGCTCCAGCGCCTGCTCCATAGTAAACACGGCCTCACGCTTATAGTGCAGCGGCTCAAAATCATCTTTGGTTTTTATGCGGGCATAGGCCTGCATCAGGTCCAGCAAATTGGCATCATACCGCACGGTGCGTTTGCGGCTGTAAATCTCGGTTTGGCCACGGGCGAAAAAATCCCGGCCCAGCAGGTCGCGCGCCATCAGGCGGGCAGCGGCTTTGCGCATAGCCTCCAAACGTTCAAGCTGAAAGGCGAGGTGCGCGGCCATTTCTTCACCACTCGGGCCTTCGTCTTTGGGGTCTGGCGGTAAAAGCAGCCGCGATTTCAGAAAAGCCAGCCATGCGGCCATAACAAGATAATCAGCCGCCAACTCAATGCGCAGCCGCTTGGCCTCTTCCACAAAAATCAGATATTGCTCGGCCAAAGCCAAAATAGACACCTGCCGAAGGTCAACCTTTTGGGTGCGGGAAAGCATGAGCAGCACATCGAGCGGGCCTTCAAAGCCCTCAACATCCACCACCAGCGCCTCAGCGGCAAGGCGGGCATTTACATCGTTGGTTTCTTGCATGAAATCGTCGGCCATGCTCACCTCGCGGTTACGGCGATGCATTGCACCGAGCGGGCCAGAAGGGCAGAACACATATCGGCCGCCTCTTCCATGTTGGTAAAGCCCCGCGCCCGAAGGCGGTAAAAAACCCGCCCGCCAGCCTCGCGACGCTCCACAAAACGCACCAAACGGCCCATCAGGTCTTGGTTATCTTCCAGCAGCACATCGTAATCACGGTTGGCGCTTGCTTCGTCATCATACGCGCCGAGTTGGATCATCTTTTCGCCCACAAAACTAGCGGCAGGGAGCGGCGCACTGGGGGCCGCTTCTGGTGCGGTTGCAGGCGCAGGCGCCACGCCTGTGGTGGCCTCCAAAATCGCGTTGGCGATAGCTTCGCTCAAAATATCTGCATTTTCAGATAGCGGAGCCGCCTGTACGCGGCGTTCTGGCCGGGCCATTTCCGGGTCTGCTCCGGGGAGTGAGGGCGGCAGTTGCGAAGGCTGGGCGGTTTCGGCTGTCCCTTCGAGCGTGGAATTTCCCAGAGGTTCAACCGGCACCAATATGAGCGGCGTTGGGGTGGTTTCCACGGGGGGAGTAACATCTTCGGCCACAACACGCTGAGGCGGTGGCGCAAGGGTGGTTTCTGGCTCAACGGGGGCGGTGGTATCACTACCCAAAACCTCGTTCACTTGCAGGCCTTGGTTATCCACTTCTGGGCCACCGCTATTTTCGGGCAGCTCGCGCGCTTCACCAGCCATCGCCTGAATTACCGGCACTTCGGTGGCATCTCGGCGGCCAAGCTCAAAAACCCAATAAACCACAGCGACAACCAATGCCAAAGACAGCGCAGCCCCAACCCATTGCATATAGTTATTTGTCTTCGCCGTGGGCTCTTCTATGTTTCTGGAATGCGCACGCCTTTCCAAGGGCCGGTCTTCTTCAGACCCGCGTTCGCCATACTCTTCCCACAGCTTCTTTTTTAAGGTCTCGCTTAACTTGTCACGCATTGGTTTGCTGCCTCTCAAGACACACTATAAATAGTGTGCGCCTCTGCTCCAACCCCTAAATCTGCTCTAACAGCCCGCACGCTTAGCGCATCTCGTTTTTCGGGGTTACACCCAAGATACCAAGGCCAGCGGAAATAACAACCGCCACCGAGCGGATCATTGCCAAGCGGGCTTGGCTAAGCGCGGGCTGGTCTGCCAGAAGGAAACGCAGGCTGCCATCCACCTTACCCAAATGCTGAAGCGCATGAAATTCAGACGCCAATTCAAACAGATAGAAGGCAATCCGGTGCGGCTCATGGTGGGTCGCGGCCAGCTCGGACAAGCGTGGCCACTCGGCCAATTTTTTGAGCAGGGTCATTTCCGCAGGGGCTGTCAGCAAGCTAAAATCAGCGCCCTGAAGCGACGAATCGCTTGGGCTACCGCCTTTGGTCAGCACCGAATACACCCGCGCATAGGCGTATTGCACATAAAATACCGGGTTATCCTTGCTTTGCTCCAGCGCTTTAGCGAAGTCAAAATCCAGCGGCGCGTCATTTTTGCGGGTGAGCATGACGAATCGGGTTACATCGGCCCCGACCTGCTCCACCACATCCCGCATCAACACAAAGGTGCCCGCGCGCTTTGACATTTTAAACGGCTCGCCATCCTTAAACAGCCGCACCAGCTGGCAGAGTTTGATATCTAGCGGCACCTTGCCATCAGAAAGCGCAAAAACCACAGCTTTCAGGCGCTTTACATAGCCGCCGTGATCGGCGCCAAACACATTGATCAGCTCATCATACCCACGCAAAATTTTATCATGGTGATACGCGATATCAGGGGCAAAATAGGTCCAGCTTCCGTCTGATTTCCGCACGGGGCGGTCAGCGTCATCGCCAAATTCGGTAGACTTGAACAGCGTTTGCTCGCGCGCCTCCCAATCATCCGGCAGCTTGCCTTTGGGCGGGTCAAGTTTGCCCTGATAAATCAACCCTTTATCATCAAGCGCCTTCAGGCAGGCTTCAATTTTGCCCGTGCCGTAAAGTGACTTTTCCGAGAAGAATTTGTCAAACTTCACACCGATCAGCGCGAGGTCAGCGCGGATGATTTTCATCATCTCATCGGTGCCATAGTTCCGGATGTCCTCAAGCCAAACGCTCTCGGGCTGGTCAACATAACGGTCACCAACCTTGTCTTTTAGCGCCTGTCCAATCGGGATAAGATAATCGCCCGGATAAACCCCCTCAGGAAAAGAAACCGCCTGCCCGTGGGCCTCAAGATACCGCAGGTAAATCGAGCGCGCCAAGGCGTCAATTTGGCTGCCACCATCATTGATCACATATTCGCGGGTGACATCAAAGCCGGAAAAATCCAACAAGCTAGCCAGCGCATCACCGAAAACCGCGCCGCGCGTGTGGCCCACATGCAAAGGGCCGGTAGGGTTGGTAGACACAAACTCCACGTTCACCTTGCGCCCAGCGCCAATATTTGAGCGACCAAAATTTTTGCCCTTGGCGAGAATCTCCCCAACAAGCCCCTGAAACACCGCCGGATCAATCCTTAGGTTTAAAAATCCCGGCCCAGCCACATCAGCGCTCACCACACGGGTATCTTCGGCCAACAGCACCGCAAGCGCCTCAGCAATATCGCGCGGCTTCATCTTTGCAGGCTTCGCCAAAACCATCGCCGCATTCGTCGCCAAATCCCCGTGCAGTGCATCGCGCGGCGGCTCAACAGTTACATTGGCAAAGCTCAGGCCTTCAGGCAAAGTGCCAGCGACCACCAGCGCCTCCAGCTTCTCGATCACAACGGTTTTTATCTCGGCAAACAGGTTCATTTCATCAATTCCACATCTGGTTCGGCGCGCAATACCATATGGCATTGCCAAGGGCCAGCGCGCAAGGCCGCAAAAAGCACCAATGTATCAGCGCGGCGTGAGTGTAGCCTCGCCAAGCAGGGCAGCCTCGCCACGCCGCATTAGAACTTTTTATGCAATTGTAGCGCATAGCGGTCGGTCATGCCCGCAATATAATCCGATATTTTGCGCGCCTGCGCCAGCTCGCCCTCAGCGCGCCAATCATCAGGCAGCCGCGCCGGATCCGCCATAAAGGCGGCAAACAATTCCCGCACCACTTGCGCCGTTTCCACCCTCATAACTTTTACGGTTTCATGCCGATACATGTGATCAAACAGGAACGCCCTGATTTCATTCAGCTTTTCCCAAAGCCCGACTGAAAACTGCACCACAGGCCGCCCGAGCATCCGGATATCTTGCGCGGTGTCAGCGCCCGAAGCCGCCAGCCTAGCCTTGCTTTCCACCAACACGTCCTCGACCATCACACCAAACACCCGCCGCAAGGCCTCGTGCCGCCGCCGGCCAGCGGCGAGCCCAGGATACTTGGCATCCACCTCCGCAAAACAACGGCCAACAATGGGCAGGTGCAAAATGTCTTCGGCGCTAAAAAGTCCAGCGCGTAGGCCGTCATCAAGGTCGTGGTTATTGTAGGCAATATCATCCGCCAGCGCAGCCACCTGCGCCTCAGCACTGGCAAAAGTGCCAAGCTCAAGGTCAAACGCCGCATTTGCCTCCGACAGCGCATAGGGGATATCCCCGACAACGGGGCCGTTATGCTTGGCAAGGCCTTCCAGTGTTTCCCACGTCAAATTCAAGCCATCAAATTCAGCGTAATGCTGTTCCAAATTAGTCACAATCCGGATCGCCTGCGCATTATGGTCAAAGCCCCCAAAAGGCTGCATACATTCATCAAGCGCATCTTCGCCGGTATGGCCAAAGGGCGTGTGCCCAAGGTCATGCGCCAGCGCCACGGCCTCCGTTAGCTCTTCGTTTAGCCCCAGCGTGCGCGCAATGGTGCGCGCCACCTGCGCCACCTCTATCGAGTGCGTAAGCCGTGTGCGAAAATGATCGCCCTCATGCTCCACAAACACCTGCGTTTTATGCTTGAGTCGCCGAAAAGCGGTGGAATGAATAATCCGGTCACGGTCTCGCTGAAAGCAAGACCGATGGGCGCTATGGCCCTCGTCGAGTTGCCGCCCACGGCTTTCCGAGGGCTTCGAGGCGTATTTCGCCAACATGTGTTAATACTCCGCACTTGTAACAGGTCTGCTACCCGCTTACATTGCTGGTGTTACAGCAGTTTAAACAGGTTGAACAGATGCAGCTCACGATCCCACCTAAAGTGACCCCGCGCGCCTTTGAGCGCTTGGCCGAAATTAATGACGGTGCCGAGGCCCCGCAGGCCCTGCGCATTGCGGTAGAGGGTGGCGGTTGCTCGGGCTTTCAGTATGAAATTGAACTTGGCGCACCACGCGAAGACGACCTTGTGCTAGAAGGCAGCGGCCAAAAAGTGGTGATAGACCCTATTTCGCTGCCATTCCTCGCTGATGCCACCATTGATTTCAGCGCCGAGCTGATCGGCGCGCGTTTCGTGATCGAAAACCCCAACGCCACCTCAAGCTGTGGCTGCGGTACCAGCTTTTCAATGTAGGCTCAACCACCCTGCCCGGCATTAAACAAAACTTTCAAGTTGCTCAGGGCCGTCTCGTTACCCTGCGCGGCAGCAAGCTGGTAATAGTCAATTGCCGTATCAATATTTTTCAGCACGCCCAGCCCATTTTCATACATGTAGCCAAGATTGGTCTGGCCGTTGGCATTGCCGTTTTCGGCGGCCAGCATAAACCACCTAAGCGCCTCGGCGTAGTTTTCCAAAACCCCGTTTCCATCAAGATACATTAGCCCAATATTAGATTGCGCCAAAGCAAACCCCTGCTCGGCGGACGCAAGATAAAGCCGCGCGGCTTCAGCCGGGTTTGCCTCAACCCCGCCGCGCCCGACCTCATAAAAATACCCAAGGTTATTCTGCCCCTGCCGGTTGCCTTGCGCGGCAGCCTGCTGGTCCCAATAAAGCGCTTGCGTATAATCTATTGGCACCCCAATTCCGCGCTCATACATGTAGCCCAGCTCAGCTTGAGCCTGCGCATTGCCCTGATCAGCCGCCAGCCTAAAATACCGCACCGCTTCTTCAAGGTTTTGCGAAACGTCATCCTCATAGGCCAGCAAATACCCGAGGTTATATTGCGACAAAGCATAGCCCGCATCGGCAGCCTCGCGGTAAAGCCGCTGCGCCTCATTTACGTTTCGGAGTGTCCCGCGCCCTTTCTCATAATACAACGCCAGATTATTTTGGCTCACAACCGAACCACTTGCCGCGCCTCTTTGGTACCAAGCAAACGCCTGAGCATCATCCTGTGGCACGCCGTAGCCATTTTCATACATATAGCCAATATTTGTTTGGCTATATGTATCCCCAAGCTCGGCGGCCCTACGATACCAATCCGCGGCCAAAGCATGGTTTTGCGCAATTTTTTCCCCGTCATAATACGCATCCGCGAGGTAAGACATTGCCTCAATATTACCTGATTTAGACGCTTGCTGAAGCTGGGCAAAACTATAGTCGGCGGCGGCCGTTTGCGCGCCTGATGGCCCCGGGGCCATCAGCGCCGCCAAAACAATAAAAGCCGCCGCCACCGCCCGTTTGAGCTTAGCTATCGCCATCATTACCCACCTCCGTTTGCGGAATACTGCCATATTTCAGGCAAAACTCAAAGGTTTCGTAAGGAAGGCACTATTTGTCAGCTGAAAATTCGGCGGGATCACGGCGGAGATATCCAAAATGGGCGGCCACATCCCAGTCAGCATATGTGTTGATCAGGGCCGCCGTTTGGGGAGAAATCTCCTGCTCCCAAGCTTTGGCTTTATAATAGTGCATGCGTGCGTCCCGCGCTATACCCTGCTTTTTAGTCGGCTCCGCCGCCTCTTCCAGCCCTTTTGCGGAAATTCCAAAGCCCGTAAGGGCCGCGCCCAAAGCCTCTACCGGATTAAGCACAAACTCTTCAAAACAAAGCACCGAGGACGGCACGGGGGCCGCCGCCGCAAACGCGTGATAGGCGCGGAGTTTAGCGTTCCATAGCTCCATCGGAGACATCAGGATCGGTGCTATATTCTCGCGCCGCACCGTAAGCCACGGCTGCTCCAAAAACGCTTCTAGGCTATCAGGCAGGGGCGCGCGGGCGTGGTATGGGTTGCGATAAAGCGCCGCGATCCAGCTATAAGGGTCTCGCACCAAAAAAAGAACCGAAGCCTTTTTGGCGGCATAACTTTCATCCACAATGGGCGCGGCGTGCTTCCACGCGCTATGCCCGCCTAAGCGGCTACGGCGGATATCGTCCAGCGCATCACTAAAAAGCTCGTGGTGAAAGCCTTCCAGCTTTTCGTTAATGCGGTTTTCAAGCGCGTCTAGGTCGTGTTTTTTATAGCCCGGCGCACCGGGAGAGACACCCTTTTGCGCCCGCAGCATGCGCACAACAGCGCGGGTGCCGGTATTGCGCTCACCAAAAATCTTGACTTTACGGTCACGTAATCTGGCAAGCTGTCTGGAGATTTTACCTAGCGCCATCGGCTCCTTGCCTATTTCTGCGCGGCCCCATAGCATGAGCCGAAAAACCGGAGCCCAGCATGAAAATCGCCTCATATAACATTAACGGGATCAAGGCCCGCTTGCCACGATTAACCGAATGGTTGCAGGAGAGCAATGTTGACGTGGCCCTGCTACAGGAAATAAAGTCGGTAGACGAAAACTTCCCGCGCGAGGCGATTGAGGATCTGGGGTACAATATTGTTACCCACGGCCAAAAAGGCTTTAACGGGGTCGCAATCCTGTCAAAATTTCCAATAGAGGACGTGGTGCGGGGCTTGCCCGGCGATGATACAGATGACCAGGCGCGATGGATTGAAGCCACGATTGAAACCGTGCGGATATGTTGCCTTTACCTGCCCAACGGCAACCCGCTTCCCGGGCCGAAATTTGACTATAAGCTGGCATGGATGGAGCGACTGTATGCTCGCGCCAAAGCCCTGCTCACCAGTGAGGAAATGGTGGTTATGGCCGGAGATTATAACATTATCCAGCAGCCGGAAGATGCCCATAATATTGACAGCTGGGAGGAGGATGCCCTTTACCACCCCGAGAGCTTATCTGCTTTTCGCAAGGTGCTAAACCTTGGCTTCACCGATGCCCTACGCGCCCTCAACCCAGCCCCCCTCACCTACACGTTCTGGGATTTTCAAGCGGGCGCATGGAACCGCAATAACGGCATCAGAATCGACCACCACCTACTCTCCCCCCAAGCCGCCGACCGCCTAAAGGCCTGCGAAATAGACCGCCACATGCGCGGACGCGAAAAACCTTCTGACCATGTACCAATATGGATCGACCTCGACGTCTAGCGCCCATCGCGCCGACGAGGGGGGCTTTAGCTCCCCGAGGCGGCGCGACACCGGAACTGTTCGGCAGTTCCGAGCTTGCTGTAAGGTGTCCTTTTGGGGGCAAAAGGCAAAAGCAAACCCCCAACTAATATTGTCACATGACCACTTTGCGTTCATTGTGGCTACAATCAATACCCAGAAATCTCAATTTGGGCGGCTTGTTTTGTCCATTGTGTTTCGGGCATAATAAAGAAATCATCATGCAACAAGGTTTGAAATGCCAATTCGCGTTTACCCCAACTTAGAAGAGTCCACACCTAGTCGGACAAAAAACAAACCGGTGGTTTGGCTCTGCAATGATTCTTGGGAATTACCCGTATTACTATTTGAATTTGAACGCTGGCTTGAGAAAAATGGAAAGAAGCTTCCGAAGGGGAACTACATCGCCGATATCGGCTTCAAACCAAGATCAGACGCGTGTGGCGGTGGTGGTATCCTATCCGTATCGGCGATGCGAACCCTTGCTATGGTCAATATAGAAGTATGGTTTTCTGAATACTCAGGCTGACTAAGGCTGGCACCAGCGCACATGAAACCAGCCAATGCGATGCTCGGTGCGGTTTCCATTTTGCACAGATCCGGAAAAGCACCAGCGGCCCATGCAGACAGATGACGAAGTCACCCGCTCACCATTTAGCAGCTGCCCAATTTGCGGATAGCGCACATCGGGGCCGCTCCGCAGCGCCAAAAAATTATCTCCATTGGCGGAAAGCCCAGACACGGTGCAGCTACGCACCCGCCCGGTGTTTTGCGGAAACACATCCAGTGTTTGCAGCGCGTCCTGCCAGATGCCAAGGGTCAGTCCACCTTTGCCAAATCGCAAAGGGCCATAGCGGCCATTCACGGTAATTTGGCCGGTGCCGGTGTTTATTTCGCAGCCAAGCCGCGCCTCAGCTTGCTGGAGCTGCGATATCCGGTTGAGCGCGGCATCTGGCAGCGCGGGCGTGCCGGGGATGCAGTCGGTGTTATCAAACACAGCTTGCCCAAGCGCGGTATCAAAGCAATATCCGGCCACGTTCAGGGCCTGATTCCGCTCAACCCAAAGCGATTCGCAGCTGGGGCGGCTGGCTCCAAGGGAAGGGAAGGCTTGGGAAGCGGCCATTGCAGGCAGTAAACCTATGGCAAATAACAGATATTTTAGCATGCAGCCTCTTAGCTTTTTGCGGTCACATCATGACCATACAGGTAATCAAACTGCCCCAGCAAGGTGTTCTGTGGTGCCATCCCTAACAGCTTATGTGCAACACCGCGAAAAATAGGGTTGCGCAGGTGGTAAGACCACGCATTGCGCGCCGCCCCTTTTTGCACACGCGTTGCGCGGGGTTTGCGCTTAGCCTCAAACGAGTGAAAGCCCTTCTCGATACCTTTGGCCTCGAAGCATTCAGCCAAAACAAAAGCATCTTCCAGCCCCATCACCGCCCCTTGCGCAAGGAATGGCAGCATCGGATGGCAAGCATCTCCCAGCAGGCCAATGCGGCCATTGGACCAGCGCGGCAGCACAGGATGGTTAAACAAGCCCCAAAGAAAGGTCTCGTCTACTTGCGCCAAGAGTGTCTGCACAGGAGCAGCAAAGCCTTGAAACGCGGCACGCAGGTTTTCGGGCGAATCCGGTAGGCTCCAACCTTCGTCAGCCCAGCTTGCGCGCTCCTCTACCGCCACAAAATTGATCAGCGTGCCACCGCGCAAAGGATAGGCCACAAGGTGCCGCCCTTTGCCCATAAACACCTGTGCTGCATTTTCAAACAAGCCCTTTGGCAGGCGGCTTGCAGGCACAAGCCCACGCCACGCCACTTGGCCGGTAAATTCGGCTGGCTGGCCATGCAGCGCCATCCCTCGCACCACCGAGCGCACGCCGTCGGCCCCGATCAAGCAATCCGCTTGCACAGACTTGCCATTGCTAAACACCGCCTCAACCCGCTCTTTTGATTGAGAAACCTCGGTAAGCCGGTGATCAAATATCATCTCAACCCCCACATCCCGCGCGCCCTGCGCCAGCACCCCGAGCAAATCTGCACGATGAAACTGCCAATAGGGGCGGCCATAGCGCGCCACCGCACTTGCCCCCAGAGGCAGGCGCACCACCTCGCCTCCGCGATAATCGCGCAGCACAACGGCCTCAGGCGTGTTGGCGAGCTTGGCAGCGGCATCCCGCAGGCCAAGCGCCTCAAGCACGGCCACACCGTTAGCGCTTATCTGTAAGCCCGCACCAACCTCTCCCAAACCATCAGCTTGCTCAAATACCTTCACCCGTGCGCCTTTTTGCGCCAACGCCATAGCCGCCGCCAGCCCGCCAATGCCCGCACCAATAATGCTGATCTCTTTGCCCTTGAGTGCCATTTAAGCCTGCCTAACTATGCCCGAAGCGAGCAGCGCTTCCACGCCCGCCACCCCAAGCTCATTCAAAATTGCAACCGAATCCGCCCCGTCAAGTGGCGGCGTGCCAAGCTGCGTGGCCCCCATGCGCGGTGCCACCGCTGGATGCTTAATCCCCTGCACGTCTGTCAGGGCCGCGCGCGCGGCCATGTGGGGGTCACTTGCCACCTCTTCATAGGTTAGGACAGGGGTAACGCAGGCATCGCTGCCAGCAAAAACATCGGCCCAATCTGCCATGGATTTTTTGGCAAACACCGATTCCAGCCGCGCCATTTGCCCTTTGTGAAGGCTTGTGCTGTGTTGAGCGCCAAAATCATCGGCAGAAATTTCGAGCAGAGCCAGCATTTCGGCAAA
Source organism: Paracoccaceae bacterium (assembly GCA_002402045.2). Taxonomy (GTDB): domain Bacteria; phylum Pseudomonadota; class Alphaproteobacteria; order Rhodobacterales; family Rhodobacteraceae; genus UBA3077. The sequence continues at coordinate 118,815 of NVUX02000076.1, forward strand.
AAACTTCGCTTCAATCGCGCCGACCGCCATAAAGCGCCCGTCGGCACAGCGGTAGCAGCGATAGTAGGGTACGCCACCATCAAGCCAGTTGCTCTGCCGCTCTGGCCCCCAATTATCCGCGGCATGCAGCCCATGAAACATACCCATCATTGAGTTAACGCCATCAACAATTGCGGCGTCAACCACCTGGCCTTTGCCGGTGCTGCGAGCCACATAAAGCGCAGACAGTATCCCCATAATCAAAAACATCGAACCGCCGCCAAAATCACCAACAAGATTGAGCGGCGGCGGGGGCGGCCGGTCCGCATCACCCATCGCATGCAAAGCCCCTGTGAGCGACAGGTAATTTATATCATGCCCCGCCTGCTGTGCCCGCGGGCCACCCTGCCCCCAGCCTGTCATGCGGGCATAAATCAGCGCCGGGTTTTTCGCCATCAGCGGCTCTGGCCCTAGCCCCAGCCGCTCCATAACCCCGGGGCGATTGCCCTCAATCAACACATCGGCCCAGCAGGCCAGTTGCCCGGCTATCGCCTTGCCCTCGGGCGCTTTCAGGTTAATCACAATTGAGCGCTTCCCCCGCCGGTCAACGCTATGTGCCACGCCAATCTCTCCGCGCGTGGGCCGGTCTATCACCCGCACATCGGCCCCAAGATCAGCCAATAATTGGCCAGCATATGGCGCAGGACCAATGCCCGCAAATTCAACAATTTTTAACCCCAAAAGCGGGCGGGCATCAGCCATGGGCGGCTCCTTATTTTAGCAAGTCAGAGATACACGAACCCAGCGCGAACCCAAAGCGAAAAGCGGCCAGTTTACCAAATTGACCGACAAGCTTTATACCATCACCGCGTCATGTAAAATGCGCTACGTCAATATTTGAGGCCTCCCTTGTTAACAATCATGTCGTCACTGCAATTTCCGCGGCCTTTGGTGGCAAAATTGAAAAGATGACATCTTACTCGGCGAGCAAATGAGCATTCAAGCAACTAAAGGATGATTTTTCGTGTTCAAAGCGCCCAATCACAGATTATTTAACCGATTTGAGCGGTTTTCCCTTGAAGCTCGGGAAATAAACCCGAAATTAAAGGATGAGCATTAGGCTGCGGTACGCGCAGTTGCATTTTTATTATTCGGGTTAGGAGGGCAGTATGCCATCATTTTCCACCACCCTTGAAGAGGCCATCCACAAAGCGCTGAGCCTTGCCAATGAACGCCGCCATGAATTGGCTACGCTAGAGCATTTGCTTTTAGCGCTGGTTGATGAGCCGGAGGCGCGCAAGGTTATGGTTGCTTGCGCCGTTGATATGGACAAACTCAAACGGCGGCTCACGCGGTTTATTGATAACGAACTGGATTCTCTGGTTTCCGAAGTGGACGGCACCGAAGCCGCGCCCACCACCGGCTTTCAGCGGGTTATTCAGCGCGCCGCCATTCATGTGCAAAGCTCGGGCCATGCCGAGGTAACCGGCGCCAATGTGCTTGTCGCCATCTTTACCGAGCGCGAAAGCCACGCGGCCTATTACTTGCAACAGCAAGATATGACCCGCTATGACGCGGTGAATTTCATCAGCCACGGGGTGGCAAAAGACCCGGCCTATAGCGAGCAAGTGCCACTGCAAGGCGCGGGCGATTTGGCGGATGACGCAGCCCCCGAAGAAGAGAAAAAAGAAAGCGCGCTGGAGAAATACTGCGAGGACCTGAACGCCAAGGCGCGGGCGGGGAATGTGGACCCTCTGATTGGCCGTCAACACGAGGTGGATCGCTGCATTCAAATTCTATGCCGCCGCCGGAAAAACAACCCAATTCTGGTTGGAGACCCGGGCGTGGGCAAAACCGCGATTGCTGAAGGGCTGGCCCGCAAGATTGTGGATGAGGACGTGCCAAAGGTGCTGGCCAACACCACGATATATTCGCTCGACATGGGCGCGCTACTGGCGGGCACCCGCTACAGGGGCGATTTTGAGGAACGGCTTAAAGCGGTGATGACCGAGATGGAAGCGCATGATAATGCCGTGCTGTTTATCGACGAAATCCATACAATTATTGGCGCAGGGGCCACCTCTGGCGGCGCGATGGACGCGTCTAATTTGCTAAAACCCGCCTTGCAAGGCGGCAAGCTGCGCTGCATGGGTTCAACCACCTACAAAGAATTCCGCCTGCATTTCGAGAAAGACCATGCACTCGCACGGCGCTTCCAGAAAATTGACGTGAAAGAGCCGAGCATTCCGGATGCTATCAAGATTTTGATGGGGCTGAAGCCGTATTTCGAAAAGCATCATGATATTCGCTATACCAATGACGGCATCAAAACCGCCGTTGATATGGCCGCGCGTTATATTAATGATCGCAAGCTGCCCGACAGCGCCATTGACGTGATTGACGAAGCGGGGGCCGCGCAAATGCTGGTGCCGGAAAACAAACGTCGCAAAACCATTGGCGCCAAAGATATCGAAGCCGTTGTTGCGCAAATCGCGCGCATCCCGCCAAAGAGCGTTTCTAAGGACGATAGCGAAGTGCTGCGTGACTTGGAAAAAAGCCTCAAGCGGGTGGTGTTTGGGCAAGACGACGCGATTTCGGCGCTGGCCAGCTCTATCAAGCTAGCGCGCGCGGGGCTGCGCGAGCCAGAAAAGCCGATTGGCAGCTACTTGTTTGCCGGGCCTACGGGCGTGGGCAAAACCGAGGTGGCCAAGCAACTGGCTGATACTTTGGGCGTAGAATTGCTGCGGTTTGATATGTCGGAATACATGGAAAAACACGCGGTTAGCCGGCTGATCGGCGCACCTCCGGGCTATGTCGGCTTTGACCAAGGTGGTTTGCTCACCGATGGCGTAGACCAAAACCCGCACTGCGTGCTGCTGCTCGACGAAATGGAAAAGGCACATCCCGATGTGTTTAACATTTTGCTGCAAGTCATGGACCACGGCAAGCTGACCGACCATAACGGCAAAGCCATTGATTTCCGCAATGTGGTGCTGATTATGACCAGCAATGCCGGGGCCGCCGAACAGGCAAAAGCCGCCATCGGTTTTGGTGATACCAAGCGCGTGGGCGAAGATACCGCTGCAATTGAGCGCACATTCAGCCCCGAGTTCCGCAACCGGCTGGATGCGGTGATCAGCTTCAGCACACTGCCGCGAGACGTAATTCTGAAGGTCGTCGAGAAATTTGTGCTTCAGCTTGAAGCGCAATTAATGGACCGTAATGTGACCATTGAGCTGAGTGAACCGGCGGCCAATTGGCTGGCCAAAAAGGGCTATTCTGAAAATATGGGCGCGCGGCCTTTGGGGCGCACCATTCAGGAATACATCAAAAAGCCACTGGCAGAGGAGCTGCTGTTTGGCAAGCTCACCAAGGGCGGATCGGTGCGGGTAGAGGTGAAGGATGGTGAAATCCATCTGGAAATTTTGCAGCCCGAAAAGCTGCGGATATCCACGCCGAAGAAGCCGCCAATGCTAACGACCGAGTAAGCACCGCCGAGCGCAGCGAGGCTAGGGCCAGCGGCAGGCGTTTTTCAGTTTACTGAAAAATGTGCTTTGGCTGAGGGGTGGGTTTACCCGCCCCGAAGTCAAAGCAAGCGCGGGGCTGCCGGACAGCTCCGGCGTCGCGCCTCCTCGGCGACCCTTCGGGCCACCTCGTCGGCGCGGGTTGCACAAGCGCAACCGTTCGTTACCGCTCAGTCAGTTTCAGTTCAATACGTCGATTGGCGGCTAAAGCCTCAGGGCTATCACCTGCCGCGATGGGTTGAAATTCGCCAAAGCCAGCGGCCGACAGGTGTGCGGGTGTGAGGCGCTCGGCATCTATCAAATAGGTCACCACAGACAGAGCCCGTGCTTGGGAAAGCGCCCAGTTACTGGCAGCGCTACCGGTGGAATCCGTGTGGCCTTCCACCTGCAAAATCCAATTGATTTCGGGCGGTATTTCCCCTTCCAACTCGCGGATTACGCCTGCCAAATCGGAAAGCTGCTGTCGGCCTTCAAGGCCGAGTGTCGCCGACCCAGGCTCAAATAGAACTTCGGAAGAAAACACAAATCGGTCACCCACAACCTGTAACTCATCGCGCCCGCCCAGCACCTCACGCATACGCCCGAAAAACTCGGAGCGGAAAGACCGCAGGTCGTTGGCTTCGGCTTCAAGCCGCACGGCCTCCGCCGCCAACAGATCGTTCTCACGGCTTTCGGCGTCCGCACGGGCGGCCTCGGCAGCCGCGCGCGCGCGGGCTTCAGCAGCGGCGCGGGCCAACGCAGTATTTAGGTCCGAACCAAGGCTCTCGATGCGAATTTGCGCCTCGGTATCAGCGGCTGCAGATGTATCAATCAACCCTTGAAGCTGGTTGAGCTCTTGGCGCAAGGCCGCAGTTTGCTGGTTTAGCAACGCGACCTGACGCTGAGCGTCAAGCGAGCGTTCTGCCTCGTCAGATAACAGGCGTTCGGCCTCTCGCAGGGCGGCTTGTTGGCTAGAAATCACTTCCAGATTTTGCGCATCCTGCCCCGAAAGCTCTTGCTGCGCCGCGCGCAGGGCTGCCAGTTGGGTAAGGGTATCTTGGGCGCGTTGGCGCTCGGCTTCCAGCTGGAGAGTCATCGCGGTTAGCTCAGCATCAGCATTGGCCATGCGCGCCCGCAAGGCTTCAGCAGCGGCGGCCTCGGCAAGCTGGCCTTTTTCCGCCTCGGAAAGCGCGGCAGCGTGCTCGGCCAATGCCAGCTCAGCCGCGGTGATCCGGTTTTCGTTTCCTGCCAAAAGCGTTTCAAGCCGCGCCCGCTCAGTGTCGGTTTGTACAGCGTTTTCAGTACCAATATTCAGCGCACTCTGGGCATCAGCTAGCTGCTTAAGTACCGCAATGCGCGCCATTTGCTCTGAATTCAGATCTTCGCTGAGGGTGCGACGGGCCTCGGAAAGCGCGGCAATTTGGGCACGTAGCGCAGCCGCCTCTTGCAGGGCCACATCGCGGTTATCACCAAGTGCGATTGTAGCTGTATCTAGCTCTCCTCGAACGCTCGCGAGCTCGGCCTGTGCCGCATCGCGCGCTTGTTGCAATCGGGCTATTTCATCGGATCTACCAGATGCCGACAGCTGGGCCTCGCGCTTGGCAACCTCGGCCAAAAACAGGGCTTGGGTGGCGCTTTCAATTTGCGCCTGCATTTGAGAAACCTGCGCGGCGGCATTTGATTGTGAGGATTCCATATCCGCAATCATGGCCCGCAGCGCTTCAGTGCGAGCAGTGGCCAGCCTCGCGGCTTCCGCTTCAGCGTCTACTTCGGCCGCGGCGGTGGCGAGCGTGCCTTCAAGAGATCGGTTTTGCAAAAGTAACGCCGCGATTTGCGCTTCAAAATCAGTGATCCGGCCAGCGATCTGGTCGGCTTGGCCCTGCAAATGATCACGCTGCTGGGTGAGCGTCGCAATCAGGGCCGCTTGCGTGCTTTTCTGGCTTTCCGCATCGTTCAACGCGCTGTTTAGCTCTCCAAGCTCTGAATTAAGCACCCGGCCGCGCGACTGCTCCAGCCCCAAGGCATCAGCCAATCCGGCCACCTGTTCTGATAATGTGCTAAGCTCTTGATTTTGCTTTTCAACCGTGTCTGAAAGCACAAACTGCACGATCATAAAGATCGAGATCACGAAAAACAGCACCAGCAATAGCGCTGTCATGGCGTCCACAAATCCGGGCCAAATATTGGGGGCTTCTCGCCCGCTACCGCGCCGACCAAGGGCCATTTAGCTGCCCCGCGTGTTGGCCAGCGCCAAAATGCTTTGCGCCAGTTGCGCGAGGTCTCCGCGAATATCCGCAATGCTTTCTTGCCGGCCGGATGACATTTCCTCAAGCACGCGAAGCAGTTGCACATCAATATTGCGCAAGCGCGAGCGAGCCTCGCTATCCAGCAGCCCGGCGCTTTCTTCGCGGTCGCGCAAAATGCGGGTCATTTCTAATTGTGAGGCCGCAATGCGCTCAAATACGTCTTCGTCAATCCCGGCCCCGCCCGTTTTGTCAGCCATGGCGGTTATCGCCACCGTAAGCTGTCCCAGTGAAGCATCTGTTTTCTGGCGGGATTCCTCACCACGCAAACTCACATCCTTGAGCGTTTCAATCTGCATCGCGGTTTGCTCCATGAAGCCATAAAGCGCCGAAAGATCACTGCCTCCGGCCCCGCCCTCGCCGTCTCCCACCAAGCTCAGCGTGGTGATGGAGGACAGCCATTCCTCAAGCTCCATATAAAACCGGTTTTGCCCGTGCGAAGCAAAAAGCTCCAACAAGCCCACCACCAGCGAGCCGGCAAGGCCCAAGAGGGACGACGCAAAGGCCGTGCCCATACCGCCGAGCTGGTTTTCTAGCCCATTCATCAGGTTTTTAAACGTTTCCGCCGCCGATTGCCCCTCTTGTGGCGCAAGGCTTTTGATGGTGTCGACCACGGCTGGCACGGTGGTGGCCAAACCATAAAACGTGCCGAGAAGGCCAAGGAAAATCAGCAGGCTAGCGATATAGCGCGTGATATCACGCAGCTCATCAAGCCGCGTGCCCACCGAATCAAGAATAGAACGGCTAGAGGTCGAGGTCAGTGATTTGCGGGCGCGGCTATCACGCAACAGCGCTTCAAGCGTGGCCAAAATGCGGGGCGCGCGCACAAACTCGTGGCCCGGGCGATCCATCACAAAGCCTTTTATCCAACGCACAGCGCCCAAAAGTGTGAATATCTGATAGAAACAGGCCATAACGCCAATTACGAAAACCGCGATGATCACGCCGTTTAGCCACGGCGACACCAAAAATATTTCCGACATAGACGGGAATATTGCGACCCCGCCAACGGCCACCAAAACCAGTATAATCAGCATGATCACAGCTTGCCGCGTTGGCCTCGTAAACGAAGGTTCGTGCTTAAAGTCGATCTCAAGTTTCATAAGGCACTTATACTCCTGAACACGCGTAACAATGGGGCATTACAGCACTCAAATTGGCATTTGGCCAGTGAATAACACAACATGCAGGGGAATAACCCTTCATATTGAGCATGAAAATACCTATATGTAGGGCATACGCGATGATAAATTTCAATTTTTGGAGAGATTATGAACGAGCTTATTGAGTTACTCACCACGACCGGCGCGCCTGCCATTGCCCTTTTGGTATTTGCCATCATCCTTATATGGATGACGGTTAAAACCGTTCCGCAAGGGGAAGAATGGACAGTGGAGCGCTTTGGCCGCTATACGCGCACGCTGATGCCGGGCCTGCGGTTTTTGGTGCCGATGGTTGATAAGGTGGGCGCCAAGGTGAACATGATGGAAACCGTGCTGGATATCCACTCACAAGAGGTGATTACCAAAGACAACGTGATGGTTGTGGCCGACGCGATTGCCTTTTACCAAGTGGTAGATGCTGCGCAGGCCTCTTATGAGGTGCGCGACCTTGAGCGGGCTTTGCGGAACCTTTCGATGACCAATATTCGGGCCGTGCTCGGCTCAATGGACCTTGATGAAAGCCTCTCCAATCGGGATACCATTAACACCCGCCTGCTGGGCGTGATTGACGACGCTTCCCATAGCTGGGGCGTAAAAGTAACGCGCGTAGAGATCAAAGACCTCGCGCCGCCGCCAGACATTAACGAAGCGATGGCGCGGCAAATGAAAGCCGAGCGGACCAAGCGGGCTGATATTTTGCAGGCCGAGGGCAGCAAGCAATCTGCTATTCTGATGGCTGAGGGCGAGCGGGAATCGCAAATTCTGGAGGCTGAGGGCCGTAAGGAAGCTGCGTTTCGGGATGCGGAAGCGCGCGAGCGTTCAGCTGAAGCCGAGGCGCGGGCCACCGAGATGGTATCTAAAGCTATTGCCGAGGGCGATATTCAGGCGATCAACTACTTTGTGGCCACTAAATACACCGAAGCCCTGCGCGATATTGCCGCCTCCCCCAACAGCAAAACCGTGATGATCCCGCTGGAGGCCTCGGCCTTGCTTGGCTCAATTGCCGGCATTGCCGACATTGCGAAAGCCGTTACCGGAAAGGACAAATAAATGGCCGAGTTTTTTGATTGGGTCGCCAATGCCAGCCCTTGGTTGTGGCTGGCACTTGGAATACTGTTGATCGCGGTCGAAATTCTGGCACCTAGTTTTGTGGTTATCTGGCCCGGGCTGGCTGCCTTTTGCATGGCGCTGCTCACATGGCTAATTCCTAGCCTTTCAGGGCAATCTCTGATCGCAATCTTTGCCGGGCTTGCAATAGTGCTGCTTTTTGGTGGTCGCGCGCTTATGGCGCGGGTTGAGCAAGATGAGCCACAAACGATGCTTAATGCACGCGGGAAAAGCCTGATAGGGCGGGACGCCAAAGTGCTGAGCGTAAACGGTGCGCAAGGTAAGGTGCAGATTGACGGCGTGCAATGGCCGGCAACCTGGGAGGATGTTGCACCGGAAGTTGACCAATGGGTCCAGATTACTGAAGCCAATGGTGTGAACTTGCGCGGTAAGGTTAACAAAACATAAATTGAATATCTTTTTAAAATATGATACAAAACAGCAGTAAAGTAACTGTTATTGTGGTGTATCATGTTAAAAAGTTTGGTTTATCTAGGGCTTAGCGCCCTATCGTTTACGGGTGGGCTTGCCCATGCTGCTGAAAATTGCGGGACATATACCGTCATCCCGGGAGACACCCTAAGGTTGATTTCTGAGCGGTATTATGGTCAGCGCGAATTCTCGCCTACTATTTATGAAGCAAATGCAGCGGAAATTGGTGAAAATCCAAATGCGATTGAAATCGGCATGGAGCTGGCAATCCCTTGTCGAGAAAACATGCAAACACCCGATCCTATAGCTCTTTTGGCGCTGATTGGCCCGGAAAAAACCACCGTTGAAAATACGGCTTTACGGTTTCTGGCGAAAGCCGGAGATACGCCATTTGTAAAGCAGGACAGTTCGGGCGTTATCCCAGATATTCTCTCGGCAGCACTGCGATCTGGCGGATATATTGGGGCACTAGATATCACGCGGCCAAGTGGGATATCGGATGTATTGCAGGTCTCGACCGAACCTGGCGCACTGCTTTCTTTTCCGTGGACAATGCCAACCTGTTCCGACCCCACCGCGCTCTCGCCACAGTCGGTTTATCTATGCAATACCTATTCATTCTCCGAGCCACTTTATGAAATAACGCTCGGGATGTTTACCACGCGCGATCATCCGCTGGCGGCGGCAGACACGGCCAGCAGTTTCGAAGGCAAATCAATTTGCGTGTCGCAGTTTCATACACCAGATTTGCTTTATCAAAACGGAATAGCCGCCACCAGCGCGACCATTGTGCTGTCAGCGGATTTTGAGAGCTGTTTAGCCGGCTTGAAAGCCGGTGAATTTGACGCGATTGTGGCCGATTACCAAAGCTTTGGCGCGCTCATGCCAAACGATAACGGGCTCGTGGACATTCCGGCTTTTGCCCAAAAATCGACCTTGCATGCTATCGCTTATAGCCACAATCCAGCCGCACTTGAGGTGTTGGCCATGGCAAATTCAGGCTTAAAACAAATTTTGATGTCTGGCGAGTGGTTTGGGATTGTTAATCAACATTTAGCCAAGGTGAGCAACTAACGGGGCTTTGCCATCTCTACGAGGCGGCTCATTTCTGGGTCATCTATACCCAGCGCGGCCAAATGCGTGGCCGTATTCTGCAAATATTCCAGGTTTGGCCCCGCTGAGCCAGAGGCAGAGCTGATCACTTTGGCTTGCTCATCCAGGCTAAGCCTGCCCGCATATTGGCTATGGGCCGGGTCCACAATATAGCAAATCGCCTGCACTTGTTGGCCATCTTCTAGCCTAAGCGTTTCAACCCGCTCATGATACGCATACGAAATCAATTCGCGCTCACGTAGATATAAATGAACCTTTTCCGCGGTTTGCGCCGCAACGAAATAGGCCACACCCTCGCAATTCACGCCCTGCGCCGGGTCTAGCCCCAGCACCAGCCCCGGCTTTTGCTTATTACCCCGATAATGAATAGACCACATGCAAAACGCGCGTTTAAACCCCGTAAGCCGCGCGCGCTGCTTGGTTTCGTAATCAAACCCCGGATTCCAGATCAGCGAACCGTACCCAAATATCCAAATGCCGTTTTTGTAAAGCATAGCGCCCCCCATTTTTTTGTGTTATACGCTCGTATTCTTTTTGGTGGGAGCCCTAAAATGAAATGGATGTTCAAATTCGTATTCATCGCCGCTGCGCTCTGGAGCGGATATTGGTATTTTGGCGCACAGGCGCAGGAAAAAATATATGCCGAGCTCCTCATAGAGAGCCGCAACCAAGGCTGGACTGCCGAAAGCCGAAACCTTGGCGTATCCGGCTTTCCTAACCGCTTTGACACCACCCTTACAGGCCTGAATTTTCGCGACCCAAGCGGCCGTTGGAGCTGGCGCGGGGAAGAATTCCAGATCAAGGCGCTGTCTTACAAGCTTAACCATATCATCATGGCTTGGCCGGGTGAGCAGACCGTAAGCACCCCCGAAGGCAACGCAACCATTAACGCTGAGTTACTCCGCGCATCGCTTGTCGTATCGCCCCGCACAAACCTGCCGCTCTCTCGTTTTCAAATCGAGGGCGAGGCGATTGAGCTCGACATCGACCAGCTTGGAAAAGCCGCAATTGGCATGCTGAATGGCGCGTTTCATCAAGAAGAAGACAACGCCACAAAGTATCTGCTCGGGATCAACCTACAAGACATCACCCCGCCCCAAAGCCTGACCTCAAGCCTTGGGGGTGGCCGCATATTTAGCGGTAATATTGAGGGCCTTGTATTCTCGGCTGAGATTGAATTTGACCGTGAGATAGACCGCTTAGCCCTCCAAAGTGGCCAGCCACCAAGGCCTATAAACATGGAAATAAAACCAAGCCTGCTCATTTGGGGCGATTCCGAGCTTGCTGTTTCAGGCGACCTTTCAAAGGGAGACAATGGTTTTGTTGAAGGACGACTCGAATTTGATGTGAAAAACTGGCAACCAATGTATCAATTATTTGATCAGGCATCCCACCTGACAACCACCGAGCGTATCATCCTAAAGCGCGCCCTCGACGGCGCTTCGGGCGGCGGCAACCTTGTATTCACCCTTGTTTTTGAAAACGGCAACAGCCGCATCGGCCCTATAACCATTGGCCCGGCGCCGGTCTATCCATTTTAGCGCTTGTTACGCCGGATCAACTTTCCGATGGTGAAGGATGTTCGCGGCACATAGGTGTATCGAGTTTTGTGCAAGCGTGGCTCGCGCACAAGCATGCGATACAGGCCAAAAGCTACGAGAAATACATGCGCCACGGCGATAAAAACAAACAAGGCAGATGGGCCAAAATGCTCTATCAGGATAGAAGCGGTGAGCGGGCTGAATATCGCGCCAATGCCATATAAAAACATCAAAGACGCATTGAGTTCCACCATGTTTTCCGGGCTCGCAAAATCATTTGCATGTGCGGTAGAGATTGAAAAAATCGGATAGGTGAACGCGCCAAAAAGCGCTGCCAACAGGGCTATTTCAACAAAGTTAGACGGGTTGACGCTGGCAAAAAGAAAGCTGGCGCCAATGCCGAACGCAGAAACACCGATCAATACTTTGCGGCGATCAAATTTATCGGCCAGAAAACCAACGGGAAACTGGGCAAGCGCCCCACCAACCAACACCGACGCTAGAAAATAGCCGATTTGCTGGGCGGTAAGGCCGATTTCGCCACCGTAAATTGGCCCAACCATACGAAAAGATGCGCCAGAAATACCGGCAACAATAACCCCGGCTGCGCCAAGCGGAGACGTCATCATGGTTTTTATCGGCCGCAAACGTGGAGCCTTGGGCATGGCGGGCTGTTTTAACTTGGTCAGTGTAAGCGGAAAAAGGCACGCACAGCATAAAATGGCAAGCAAGTTATAGGATATATAACTCGCAGGGGTTAACGCCCCGATCATCAGTTGCGCCACGGCTGAAGCCACGGTGTCTACCACACGATAGGAGGCCATTACACGCCCTCGGTTTTGATTTGTAAGCTTAGCCTGCATCCACGCCTCGATCACCGTATAGCAACCGGCCACACAAAGCCCCGTCATCAAGCGGAGCGCCGCCCAAGCAAGTGGCTGCACCAAAAGCGGATGCGCAATCGCCCCGATGGCCCCGGCAGCCGCGAAGGCCGCAAATGCTCGGGAATGGCCAACCTCGCCCATGAGGCGCGGTGCCCACCAACAACCAATGAAGAATCCGGTAAAATGTGCCGAGCCGAGCAGGCCAATTTCGGCCGTGCTAAACCCTTCTTGCATGCCAGAAAGCACATCAAGCGGGCCAATTGCCCCCGAGCTTAGCTGAAGCAGCGAAATTGAAGCAAACAGGGCAGAGAACGATATAATCAGTCGCATATTACTCCCTCGGGTTTGGTCCATCATGGCGGGAAATAACTGAGTTGATTTGATATATCCGACAAATATTCGTCGGTTATGGCTCTTTCGCGGTTGTGCTTGCACAACCCGCGCCGACGAGGGGGGCTTTAGCTCCCCGAGGAGGTGCGCGCTCGGGGCTGTCCGGCAGCTCCGGCGTTGCTTTGGCCTCTGCGGGGGTAAACCCCCACTCGGCCAAAGCACATTTTTCAGTAAACTGAAAAACGCCTGCCGCTGGCCGTGGCCTCGCTATGCTCGGCGGCGCGTGTTGCTAGGCTCATAGTAAAAACGGGAAGCCATTTTCATGTTTTAACAGGACGATTTTACCCTCGACACCACCTGCCCCCGAAAACCCGCCAATGCCGTTTTTGGAAAGCACCCGATGACAGGGGATGATAACGGGAATCGGGTTGGCGCCGCAGGCCTGCCCGATCGGCTGCGCGGGGCAACCAAGCGCTTTGGCAATTTCACCATAGGTCAGGGTTTCGCCATATGGAATCGCCAGCATCGCCTTATAAACCTGCTGCTGGAAATCCGAGCCCTTTGGGGCGAGTGGCAGGTCAAACTTGGTGAGTGTGCCCGCATCATAGGCCTCTAGCTGCGCAACCGCCTCCGCCAACAGCGCCGAGCCTTTTCCGCGCGGGACGGCATCCCAATGCAGCGCCACGATATGCGTGCCATCGCTTTCAACACCAAGCTTCCCAAAGCGGGTTTGGGCTACGGCAATCATCGGCCCTCGACCCGCCATGCCAGCAGGCTAAAAAATGCAGCGGCCAGCAAATAGACCCAGCCTTTGGCAAGGGGAGAAAGGCGCACATCCTGAACCACATAGGCCCCACGAGACACAACCCCCGCCCAGCCACGCCCGACGGCCACACGGCCTTCGCGCACCATGCGGATATCAGGCACGCCATTTTCAAGCGCAAACACTCCCCCGCCCGAGCCATTTACCAACGGCGCCAACAAGGTTTTGGTCGCAATCGGATCGGCAAATTCGATAGGGGTGGCGGGGCCAGTGGCCACAACAGTTTGCGCATCACCTTCCGAAAGCTGGTAAACCCCGCTTTCAGTGGCAACAAAACCCAACTGCCAGCGGCCCTCAGAAAGCTGGGTAAAGCCCAAAACCTGCTCTTCACCACTCGGCGAAATCACCGTCAGTTCTCCCACGTCTCCGCTCAGCATTTGCCGCTCAACCAACACATCCATACCCAGCGCCGAGGCACGCAGCACGTTTTCTTCCAGCTCTGGCTCTTTCATCAGCCAATGCGCCAGCCGGCGCAGCAGCTCGCGCTGCGGGCCACCGCCCTCAAAACCCCGGCTCCAAAGCCACGCCTGATCTGAAGTCAGCAAGGCCAGCCGCCCTTTCACCACACGTGAAAGCTGAAGCAAGGGCCGCCCGTCAATGCCCTCCATCACCATATCTCCCGCCGTTGGCGTCACCTCGATTTGCCGCATCCAGCGCCCCCAGCTTGGATCATTGCCATCAAGGCCCTGCCCGGCCAGCCCTTCCGTAACCGGATGCCTGCGGCCAATTTCAGAAACCCGCGGCAAAAAGCCTTCTTCAAGCACCCGGCCCGTGGGGGCGGCGGGCAAAATATCGCGCAGTGGTGAGCGAAAAAGGCTATCGGCAGAGGCAAAAGACGGCCCCGAGGCGATAAGAACCGCCCCGCCACCACGCACATAATTCGCCACGTTTTCTATATAAACTTGGGGAAGCACTCCTTGGCGGCGAAATCTGTCAAAGATTATCAAATCAAAATCGCTGATTTTTTCGGTAAATAATTCTTGTGTCGGAAACGCAATCAAAGACATTTCTTCATAAGGCACACCGTCTTGCTTTTCCGGCGAACGCAGGATGGTAAAGTGGACAAGATCAACCGCCGCATCGGCTTTGAGCAAGTTGCGCCATGTGCGCTCTCCGGGGTATGGCTCGCCCGAAATCAGCAAAACGCGAAGGCGGTCACGCACACCGTTTACAACCAAGATTGCGCGATTATTAAGGCCGGTTAGCTCGCCCGCCATCTCAGGCGTGCGCACTTCCAGCAGGTTTACCCCCGCATGCTCAATGCTCAAATTGAGCGACACATCGCGGTTCAGCGGCAAGTCAATAACCTGCTCCGCACTACCATCAATGGTGGCAATCACGCGGACAATGCCATCATCATCAGGGGCCGCGCCTTTGTCCTCGATCCGCAACACAAGCTGCACTTCTTCACCAACAATCCCGAAAGCCGGCGCGGAGGTAACGGTGATAGAACGATCCCAATCGCGGCTTTCGCCCGTCATCAACAGATGCACAGGGGCGGCGGGTAAAAATGGTGTATCCGCATCATTGACCACACCATCGGTGATCAAAAATACGCCTGAAAGCCGATCTGCTGAAATGGCCCCCGCCGCCTCGCGTAGCGCCTCTATCAGCAACGTGCCATCACGGCCTGCGTCTTCTACGTGGCGCACCAGCACTTCAGGCGGATTGGCCAAAGCGGCCAGCTCGTTTTGCACATCGCTCAAAGCCTTGGCCGTTTGCTCAGGGCGCACGGTCAGGGATTGGGACGAGCTATCATCAACAATAATAACCACGGCATCGCGCTCTGGCAGGCGGTTTTCCTCGCGAAAAAGCGGGTTGGCAAGCGCCAGGCCCAAGGCCGCCAGCGCCAGCGCCCGCAGCGGCCAGCCCTTCAGCCCCCGCCACGCTGAAAACGCCAGCAAAGCCACCGCCACCGCGCCTATCAGCGCCAGCATCCAAAGCGCAAACACCGGATCAAATGTAATGCTGCTGGTCATTGGCCCAGCCTTTCCAGCAAAGCGGGCACATGCACTTGATCTGATTTATAGTTCCCCGTCATCACATACATTATCAGGTTTACCCCAAAGCGTTTGGCCAGCTCGCGTTGCCGCTCACCGCGTGCGCCCGAGCCCACCGGATACATCGGGCGGCCCTGCGGGTTTATCGCCCAAGCAGACGCAAAATCGTTGCTACCTATCACCACCGGCGTAACCCCGTCATTAAGGTTGCGAAACGGCGCGCCTTCAATGGTGGTCAGGCTGCTTGGCGCCTCCACCCAAAGCTGGCCTTTGGCCCAGCGACCGGGGAAAACCTCTAGTAAATAAAAGCTGCGGGTGAGCACATGATCAGGCTCAATCGGCGCCAGCGGCGGGATTTCGAGCTGAGCCGTAAGGCGCTGAAGCGCTGCGCCGTGAATAGACCCCGCCCCGAGATGGGCATCTTTTGTATCAAACATAATCATGCCACCATTGCGCAGATAGCGATTTATTTTTGAAACGGCCAGCGGGCTGAGTGGGGCTTGCTGGTCTGATATTGGCCAATAAAGAAACGGGATCAGGGAGATGTCATCGCGCTCAATATCAATCGAAATCGGGTCCACCGGCTCTATTGAGGTACGCTCAAACAGCGTGCGGGAAAGGCCATAAAGCCCCGCGCGGGAGATTTCATCGGTGCGGGTATCGCCGGTAAGCACATAGGCAAGCACGGTGTTATCAGCGGCCAGCAAAGCGCGCTCATCTTGAGCTTTGGCTTGGGGCGATGGCACAAGCAACAGCAGCACCAGTGCGGCTTGCGCCCCGCCAGTAAGCCGCCCCGAAATGAACAGCGAGGCAAAAATATCGACCGTGAGGAGCATAAACGCGGCTAGCAAGAAAAACGGCTTTAGCGGGGTTTCTGGCTGGGCCGCAAAACCTTCATGCGCAATGCCCAAGGGCAAACCTTTAAGCGCATATGGCAAAGCGTCTTCATGAATTAGGTTGATCGCAACTTCGCGCTCATTGCTCTGGTAATAGCCCGGAGGAGAGGCGGCATCACGCGGGCCACTCGTGAGGGTATCGCCCGAAATAGCGGTGCTTGGAGACGCGTCCACAAGGTTACCAAAGCCATCAAGCGCGCGGGTTAGCAGCCAATTTTGCCCCACCAGTTCATCGGCCGAGGCCGCGCCATTACGCGCCGAAACAGAGAGCCGTGTGAGCATATCTACAAACAAGCCCGAAAGCGGCAGATTAGACCATTCGGCATTGGCCGTAATGTGAAAAAGTACAATCCGCCCCTGCCCCATGCGCGCCGACGTAACCAAGGGCGTGCCATCTTCCAATGACGCCATAACTTTGCCCACAAGGTCTGGCCCCGGCTGGGCCAGCACTTGGGCCGAAATCTCGACCTCTTCAGGGGCTTGCAGCCCGGCAAAAGGGCTTTCATCGGTGAAGGGGCGCAGGCGCTTGGGGGTGTCCCATGTCATAGCACCACCAAGCTGGCGGCCACCGGCGCGTAGGCGCACAGGCAAAAGCGGGTCGGTAATGCCAAGATCTCGTGAGGCCGCCGCAAGGCGCGGGCCCGCAAACCGCAACAGCGTGCCGCCCTCTTCCACCCAAGCCAGCACCCGCTTGGTTTCCTCTTCCGAGAGCGTGGCAACATCGGCAAGCACCAGCACATCTGGCACGGCCAGCAAAAGCTCGTCCAACGTGCCCCTGATCACTTGCGACGATGGCTCTAGCGCTTTTTTGAGGTAAAAAAGCGGGTCCACCAATTGTGGGCCTTCTTGGCTATCGCTCGCGGTATAAAGCGCCACTTTTCGGCGGATCAGGCCGCTATCAGCCAGCACGACCCCGCCAGCAGACCCCCCCTCAGCGAGGGCAATGCGCCTTATGCGATTGCGTAGCTCAAAGGGCATATCAAACGGGGCGTTGGCATCGGATTCTCCGACTTCAAAGCTGGCCTCGGTGCGCCACAGCACCTGCTCTATGCCATCGGGCGCGGGGCCAATGGCAATAAGCGGAATAGTTTGGGCCGCGCGCGTATCCACCCGATGCACTGGCGTAATCAGCATCTCGGCCTCAATGCGGGCCGGCAAAAGAGAAACCGCAGGGGAAAGGCCGGTGATAAGGGTCACTTTGCCGTGCGCTTTTAGGGCGCTGGCGAGCGAGGCTGCATCGCCTATACCGTCTGAAAGCCAAAGGGTTTCAAATGGCTCTTGCGGGTTTTCGGATAGCCAAGCCGCAAAGGCATCGCGATCTGGCGCATAGGGCGCGGGGCTAAGAGATTGGATAATCGGGGCAAGGTCTTGCGCCGCGGTAAAGCCAAGGTCTCCCTCGGCGGGCAGCGGGGCGGTGAGCAGGCGCAGGGCCACGGGGCGGTTGGCGCTGGCGATAATGCCCTCAACCCGGCTTAGGCGCAGGCGCCAATCTGGCGCTGAGGCCCAGCCGCCATCAAGCAGCACCAGCAAGCGGCCCGAGCCAGCAACCTGAGCGCGCGGATTAAGCACCGGCTGGGCAAAGGCGACAATAGCAGCAGCCAGCGCGGTGAGGCGCAAAAGCAGGAGCCACCACGGGGTGTGATCAGGGATGCTTTCGGGATCTTTTAGCCCCAAGAGCAGCCGCACGCCGGGAAAGCGGCGGCGCGAGGGTGCGGGCGGCACGGCGCGCAACATCCACCAAAGCAGCGGCAAGGCAAGCAGGCCAAGCAGGATAAAGGGGCTCAGAAATCCGATCATCTTTTGACCCCCAAAGCGCTAAAAAGCCATAGCAGGGCCGCTTGCGGGTTTTCTTGGGTTGTGTGGCGCAGATAATGCCATCCGGCGCGATGCGCCCAGTCTTTCAGCATGACAGAACGCTCATCCAGCCGCTCTTGATAGGCCTCGCGCAGCGCCTTGGCTCGCCGGGTTTCAAAATCTATCGCACCGCCCATGCTTTCAAAAATGATGCGGCCATCATAAGGGAAGGTTTCCTCGGACGGGTCCAGAATATGGATCAGCGCGCCATCATTTCCGGCCTCGGCATGGGCGTGCAGGGCCGGAAAAATATCGCTTTCTGCCCCCATAAAATCAGAGAAAAACAGGCGGTGGCCGCCGCGCGCACCGTGCGGCAGCGGCAATATTCCATAGTCCTCGCTGCGGCTAAGCCCCGCGAGCGCTATGGCCATTTGGTGCAGCTTTGCTTGCCCAAATCCGGGCCGCACGGCCGCTGTATCAAGCAGGCTAACCCTTTCACCTGCGCGGCTCAAAAGGCTCGCACAGGCCAAAGCCAGCACCTTGGCACGGGTGGATTTTGGCACGAATTTGGCGCTTTGGTAGTCCATCGCTTTGGAGGGATCGACCCAAAACCCCACGGTTTGGCTGGCCTCCCATTCCCGCTCGCGAATAAAAAGCGCATCTCCCTGTGCCGAGCGTCGCCAGTCAATGCTCGCGAGGTTATCGCCCGGCATGGCGTGCCGATACTGCCAAAAGCTTTCGCCACTGCCCGCCCGCCTGCGGCCATGCGCGCCCATGGCCACATTAGACGCCAGCCGTTCGGCATCAGCCAAAAGCGGGGGCAGCGCGCCAGAAAGCGCTTGGGCTTCGGCGCGAAGAGATTGCGCGGTTTGGCTCACGCGGCGGCGCTCCGGCTAGCGGCCTTGGCCACTAAATCAGTTATCACAGTCTCCAGCGTAATCCCCTCAGCCCGCGCCGCAAACCCGAGCGCCATACGGTGGATAAGCACGGGGCGCGCCAGCGCTTCCACATCAATAATCGTCGGAGCCATACGGCCTGCAAGCAACGCCCGCGCCCGCACCAAAAGCATAAGCGCCTGCGCCGCGCGTGGCCCCGGCCCCCAAACCACGGCTTTGTTTACCAGCTCGCTTGCGCCCTCCCCCGGACGGGCGGCGCGCACAAGGTCGAGGATCATATCCACCACCTGCTCACCCACTGGCATGCGGCGGATAAGCAGCTGCGCCTCAATCAGGGTTTCAGCGTTAAACACCGGTTCAATCTCGGAATCCTGCGTTCCTGTAGTGGCCAAAATGATGGCGCGCTCATTGTCATACGTCGGGTAATCAATGTCTATCTGCATCAGGAATCGGTCCAGCTGGGCTTCGGGCAGCGGATATGTCCCCTCCTGCTCCACGGGGTTTTGCGTGGCAAGCACATGAAATGGCTCCGGCAAATCAAATCGTTGGCCGGCCACTGTCACGTGATGCTCCTGCATCGCCTGCAATAGCGCAGATTGGGTGCGAGGTGACGCTCGGTTGATCTCGTCACCCATCATCAGCTGGCAAAACACCGGCCCTTTGATGAAGCGAAAAGCACGGGAGCCATCATCCGCGGTTTCCAGCACTTCCGAGCCGATAATGTCTGACGGCATCAAGTCGGGCGTAAATTGCACACGGTTAGATTGCAGACCAAGCACCGTGCTGAGCGTATCTACCAGTAGCGTTTTGGCCAACCCCGGCACACCCACAAGCAAGCCATGGCCGCCGCATAAAACCGTCATCAAGGTTTGGTCCACCACCTCGTGCTGGCCAATGACTTTGCGCGCAATCATAGATTTTGCGGCCTTTAACTGGCGGCTCAAGTCTTTAATCTGCTCAACGGCGGCGGTATCTGACATAATAAAATCCTTATTAATTTCAGCTAGTTTAACAACCACAGTGGATTCGTCTAGCAAAGCTGCTATTCTTTCGGCTGAAAACTTCCGATTCTGGGTGAAAAAATGAGCAATTCTGATCAGAATGCCGTGAAGCCGTCTGCTGACAGCCTCGCCAGCGCCGCCCAAGGCTTTGCCAAGCGCGGCCCGGCGCCTGTTCATTTATGGAACCCCGAGTTTTGCGGAGATCTCGATATGCGCATCGCACGGGATGGAACCTGGCATTACTTAGGCAGTCCGATTGGACGAATGCCGCTGGTAAAACTGTTTTCGTCAATTCTGAAGCGCGAGGGGCAAGACTATTTCCTCGTGACCCCGGTAGAAAAGGTCGGCATCAAGGTTGATGATGTGCCTTTTATTGCAGTTGATTTCAGTGTGACCGATGGCGATTTCACTTTCGAAACCAACGTAGGGGACCTCATTCCCCTTGGCCCTGAGCACCCGATGCGCATTGAGACAAATGAAAAAGGCGAGCCTGCCCCCTATGTGCTGGTGCGCAGTAATTTAGAAGCGCGGATTGACCGCAAAAGCTTTTATCGGCTGGTAGATTTGGCACAACCACACCCTCACCAAGGCCAGATCTGGCTTGGGATTTGGTCGCTCGGTCAGTTCTTCCCGTTTATCCCGGAAGCCGAGATCTAGTCAGGGTTGTAACTTTCATTACACCAAAATTTGAGCAGTTAGATATATTTCACTTCAATTCTGCGCTCACATGTGTTGGATTGCACAAATTCTATCAACTTATTGGCGACAAATTGCAGAATCCCTTACGAAAATTTCAGGTAAGCGCAAAGAGAGTGAACGAATGGCGTGAAGCCGGATTCGCCCGCGCTTTGGTGCAGATCGAACATACTTTTTCAAGTATTCAGAATAATGGAAAAGCGACATGGCAACACAGCCGTGATGCCACACGGGATATGGTGAGGATTATTCTGTTCCACACCGACTATTATTTTCTGGTTGGTGGTATGGCGCTGTTGGTTTTTGCAACCCGGTCTTTCACTGAGCCGGGCATAGATTATGGTCCGTGGAGGCCCGTTGTCATTAGCCTCGCCGCCCTGCTGGCAGGTTTTACCCCTTTGGTTTTGCTGGTGATTATCTACCCAATTCATATTTTTGCAAAAGCAAACACATGGGCATTAACCGCCTTGAATGTCGTACTTTCAGCAAATATTTTTGCGCTTATAGAGCCCGAAATCCCATACTATTTCTATGATGACGGGGTGCTTGTTTATCAGGATCTGATCTATGGCATGTTGGTTTTTTATGCTTTGGCACTGGGATACTTGCAGCTCCGGCTAAACAAGTATTATTGCTTTAACCGCTACCAAAAACGCCATTTGGTAAAAGACTTAAACTCCATTATTCCGGCAGATAAACGCGGGATTATTGTCGCAATTTCAGCCCAGGATCACTATGTTGAAATAACAACCGAAAACGGGCAGCATATGGCCAGAATGTCGATGACGGAGGCCGTTGCGATGCTTGCGGAAGATTTGGGCGTTCAGGTGCACCGCTCTCATTGGGTCTCATTCAAGGCCATGTTGGCTTTGGAGAGAACCACTGGCCGGCGGTTTTTAACGCTCCGCAATGGTGCTAAAATTCCTGTTTCCAAAGCCAAAACTCAAGAGGTTATCTCAGCCTTGAACGACCGCTCGTCTTAGGCTCATGATTCCGTTCACCCTATCGTCCAGCCACAATAAAATTGCGAGCATAGCCTTTTGGCTTTTGTTTTTTGCCAAATTATGGTTGAGTTAGTGTGAATTATTGAACTTACAGGGCCATTTTGCCATTATTTTTCTCCAACATTCTAATACGGTTCAAATCATTTGAGCAAACGCGTGCGGCGCGTTATGACGATACTATCCACGCGCTGGAACTGATATATTTGCGGGCAATGAATCGCCAAAAGCCGACATTGTCAGACACCTTTGCCGCCACCACCAAAATCACATTTTCATTTGTCTTTCTGCCGGAGTTTTACTTGCTGATCGCGGGTATTGTAATACTCATATTTACCGGTGGCTCATTTAGCGAGCCGGGCGTGGATTATGGACCGCTGCGCCCTGTCCTCTTCGCCGTTGTCGGGCTGGTTGCCGGCCTTATTCCACTTGCACTCGCGTTTGTAATAATACCTTTTCACCTATTGGCCGGCGCAAACATCTGGCTGTTAACCGGCGTTAATTCTGTCGCCTCTGCACTGGTTTTTAGTGCAATCGAACCGCTTATCGCCAAACTGTTCCTAGACAGCGGCATCGTCGGATTTTCAACTTTGGCCCCGCCTATGCTGATTTTTTATGGCATGGTAGAGTTCTATCTACTCTCCCGCATGAACAACCATATAAACTATCAGCGTTATAAGGCGCGGCACAGACAGCCCTCAATTGAAGGCCTTATTCCAGCCAAAAAACTTGGCGCCCTAATTTCGATGTCGTCGCAGGATCACTATGTCGAGATTGTCACCGATATTGGCAGGCACCTTGAGCGCCTGACAATGAAAATGGCTGTAGAGCTTGCGCCAAAAGCCGTGGGGCTTCAGGTGCACCGCTCCCATTGGGTGGCCTATAACGCCATTCTAGACTTAGAGAAAACGGGCGGGCGCTATGCTGTATTGCTGCAAAACGGCACCAAAATTCCGGTCGGGAAATCACGCGTCGCCGAGGTGCGGGCCTATTTGGACAGTCGCTAAAGGAAGCCCTGAAACTCCGCCAAAACCTGCTCATAAATCTTGCGCTTAAAGGGCACAATATGGGCGGGCAAGTCCGCTGGGGCCATCCATTTCCACGCAGAAAACTCGGGGTGCGAAGTGGCTATATTCACGTCAGCGTCCTGCCCATTAAACCGCATCAAAAACCAACGCTGCTTTTGCCCTCGAAAGCGCGGCTCGCCAGAGCGACGCACCCAAAGCTTGGCAGCCAACTCACGCGGAAAATCATACTTTATCCAGCTTTGCGAAACGGCCAAAATATCAACCAACGCCGCAGGAACACCGGTTTCCTCTTCCAGCTCCCGCAGGGCGGCTGCCTCAGCCTCTTCGCCTTTATCAATGCCACCTTGCGGCATTTGCCACGCTTCACCATCCGTATCTATCCGCTTGCCAACAAACACTTTTCCAGCATTGTTCAGCAGCATCACCCCCGCATTAGGCCGGTAGGGCAGCGCCAAAAATTCGTCGTCAGTCATAAAAACACCCTTCGAGTTCGGGGGGCCATAAAGCCCCCCAAAGCCTTATTGTCCGCTAAGCACCGTAATGCCTTTTATCAGGTCAATAGCATAAGCGAGCTGGTTATCTTGCCCCTTAAGCTTGGCTGCGGCTTCCTGCTCCGCGCGCTCTTCCTCGATCTGCTGGCGCTCGTCTTCCGTCAGGCTATCGTTGGTAATCGCGCCCCGCAGGTCCGCTTCAGAGCGGCGTTGAGGCTGGTCTTCTGCGTCCGGGTCTATCGGCGTTGGTGGCACAAATTCCACGATGATATCGGGCTCTACCCCAAGCGCCTGAATCGACCGGCCCGAGGGGGTATAGTAGCGCGCGGTGGTTAGGCGCATCGCACCGTTTCCTTGCATCGGCATAATGGTTTGCACCGAGCCTTTACCAAAGCTTTTTGTGCCCACAACCACAGCGCGGTGGTGGTCTTGCAACGCCCCCGCCACAATTTCAGAAGCCGAAGCCGAGCCGCCATTTATGAGCACAACCAAAGGCTTACCTTCTGTCAGGTCGCCCTCGGTGGCGCTAAAGCGATTAGAGTCGCGGTCATTGCGGCCCCGTGTGGAAACAATCTCGCCCTCGTTCAAAAACGCATCCGAAATGCTGATAGCTTCGCTAAGCAGTCCACCAGGATTATTGCGCAAATCAAGCACAAACCCATCGATATTTTCAATGCCGCCAGCAGCCTCGATTTCGCGCGCTATGCCATCGGCCATATTGGGGTAGCTCTGCTCGTTAAATGTGCTCACCCGCATTATAATGGTGCGGCCCTCGGTGCGCACACGGGCTGCCGTCAGCTTGATGATGGCTCGTGTCAGAGTCACATCAAATGGCTCAGCCGTTATGTCCCGCACAATTGTCAGCGTAATATCAGAGCCAACCGGCCCGCGCATCAGGTCTACGGCCTCATTCAGGGTCAGCCCGAGCGTTGGCTCGCCATTCACCGCCGAAATAAAATCACCAGAAAGCAAACCGGCCTCGTCAGCGGGCGTGTCATCCATAGGGGAAACGATTTTCACCCAACCCTCTTCCTGCGTCACCTCAATGCCCAGCCCGCCAAATTCGCCGCGGGTGTCAAATTGCATTTCTTCGTAATTCTGCGGTGGCAGGTAAGATGAATGCGGATCAAGCGAAATCAGCATACCATTTATCGCTGCACGGATCAGCTCTTGGTCGTCCACTTCGTCCACATAGGCCGAGCGAATGCGCTCAAAAATATCGCCAAACAGGTCTAGCTGCTCATAGGTTGTCGGGGTCCGCTCCGGCTCTTGCGCAAAGCTCGGCAGCGCCAGCTGGGTGCTGATAATAAGCCCCGCTGAAATCCCGCCCACGGCTGCCATCCAGTATTTCTTCATTAAATCAGTCCTGTCTAATTGGTGGCGAACCACGTTTCGGGGTCCACCGGCATTCCATCTACCCGAATCTCTATATAGAGGCTTTCGGTGCCCTTGTCATTTTCGCTGCCACTTTCGGCAAGAAACTCGGCGGAATCCGGCATCTCCCCACCAAGAAGCCCCATTGCAGCGCCAGATTCAAGCACTTCTCCCGATCTCACGTAAACTTGTCCGAATCCGGCAAAGATTTGCAGCTGGTTTGGCGCGGGTTCAAGGATGACAACCTTGCCATATTCAAGAAAATCACCCGAAAACCGGACAATCCCGGCTTGTGGGGCCGAGACAAGCGAAAGCGCCGGGGCGGTAACCACAATGCCCGGTTGGCGAATCCCCGCCCCATTTGGCTGGTTAAACCGCCGCGTGAGGGTGCCAGAAAGCGGCATTGGCACACGCCCTTGCGGATTTATGGCTGCGGCCAAAGGCGCCCCCGCCGGAAATCGCTCTTTTAGGGCCAAGGCGAGCGCATTCAAATCCTGGCTCGCCGTTGCCAGTTGCGCCAAGCCCTCTTGCGACACCGGGTTTCCCTCAACCGCCTGCTCTTCTCTAATAGCAACCGCAAGCGCATTTCGGGCGTCTTGCAGCGTGCCAAGTGCGGTTTGCATATTAGCCAGCGCCGTAGCATGCAGCGCGTTAAGCGCCGAAATCGTGGCAAGCTCACCCCGAATCCGATCGGTTTCAGCACGAAGCGCAGGGGTTATGGCTGTGAGCATTGCCCCTGTTCTTGCCGAAGCCGTGGCCCCTTCTGGGTGCAATATCAAAAGCGCGGCTGGTGTTCTCTGCAACGAGATGAGCACGGCCAGCAACCGGCCCAGTTCCTCGCGGTTGCCCAGCATTTCAGCCTGCTTAGCGGCTTCCTCAGATCTGGACGCCTGTAGGGCAAGCCGCAATGAGGCCAGCCCGCCCTCCAAACTGCGAATAGCATGTGAGAGCGCGCCGGCTTTATCTTCGGCCTCCTGCGCCGCACCAATAGCTGCACTGGCCGCATTTATCTGATTGGAAGCATCTCGCAGCGCCAATACCGGATCTTGCTGCGCTGCCGCCAAGCTCGCCACAAACAATAGGAGGAGGGTAAGTTTTTTCAATGCGTTATCAATGACACACCTGTCATTTCCTTTGGTTGATTAAGCTGCATTAGCTCCAGCAGGCTTGGGGCAAGGTCGGCCAGCCGCCCTGCCCGCATCCCTGCACCCTTTGGGCCATTAAAAAGCACCACCGGCACTGGATTGAGCGTATGCGCTGTGTGCGGCTCGCCGGTAATAGGGTCCACCATCACCTCGCAATTGCCGTGATCAGCCGTAACGATCATCACCCCACCAACACTTTCCAGCGCGTCAAGCACGAGCGCCAATCCTTTATCCACCGCTTCACAAGCCTTAGCGGCGGCCGCAAGGTCTCCCGTATGTCCCACCATATCTGGGTTGGCATAGTTCACCACGATCAAGTCATAGGCTTGCGAAGTAACGGCCTCCACAAAATGCTCTGTCACCTCCGCAGCCGACATTTCCGGCTGCATATCATAGGTTCTCACCTTCGGACTGGGGGCAACATAACGGTCTTCATGCGGCTCTGGCGCTTCTTCACCACCGTTTAAAAAAAACGTAACATGCGGATATTTCTCGGTTTCGGCAAGGCGAAACTGGCTGAGCCCATGGGTGGCAACCCAATGACCCAGCGTATTTACGATCGGCTCGGAGGGATACATCACCTCCATATATTCGTTATGCAACGTCGAGTATTCGGCGATGCCGGTAAGGATAGAAAATTTCGGGCGTGGCCCTGTTTCAAAAGCGCTAAAATCTGGCTCTGCTAAAGCGCGCAAAATCTCGCGGGCGCGGTCAGCGCGAAAATTAAGGAAAAGCAGCCCGTCGCCGTCTTTCATGCCCGCGTAATCACCTATGACAGCAGGGCTGATAAACTCATCGGTTTCTTTTGCATCATAAGCGGCCTGAATGGCAGCGCTCGCGCTTTTAGCCGCCGCGCCTTTGGCATTGGCCATCAATTCATAAGCCTTTTGCACCCGCTCCCAGCGGTTATCTCGATCCATCGCATAAAAACGGCCAATCACCGTGGCGATTTTTGCGCCAGCTGGCAGCGCCGCTTCCAGCGTCTCTATCTGCCCCAGCGCCGATTTTGGTGGCACATCGCGGCCATCAAGAAACGCATGCAACCGCACCGGCACCCCTGCCGCCGCAATCACCTGCGCGGCTTTGGCAATATGGGTTTGATGCGCATGCACCCCGCCCGGAGAGGCCAGCCCCGCCAAATGCGCAGTGCCGCCGTTGGCTTTAAGCGTCGCTATAAAGCGAAGCAACGCATGGTTTTTCTCAAAGCTACCATCTTTGATCTCATTATTTATTTTGGGAAGGTCCATCCACACCACGCGCCCAGCGCCAATATTGGTGTGGCCGACCTCTGAATTGCCCATCTGCCCCTCAGGCAGGCCAACATCTTCGCCACAGGCGATCAGTGTTGCATTTGGGTAATCCCACATCAGCCGATCAAATGTCGGAGTTTTTGCGTGCGCTACCGCATTAAATTCGGTGTCGTCCGACAGGCCCCAGCCATCAAGAATGCAGAGCACAACGGGCTTGGGCGGCAGTGAATTGGTGGTCATTCAGACAGTCTCTTTGCATATGCCATGGGTAGACTACACATAGCGCTCCTACCCTAAATGGGCAAGCGTTCGGCAGATAATTGTCCAAAACCAGCTTGTTTAGGCAGCTTCGTGAAAGGAAACCAGATTTCGGCCGTTGTTTTTGGCGGCATAAAGCGCGGTATCGGCCTGCTTTATCAGCAGGTTCGGGTCATCATCACTTGATTGCCCGATCGCCACACCAATGCTCACCGTAATCCTAAGCTCAACACCAGACGATGTCACAAACGGCTCGCTTTCAATCGCCCGCCGCAAACGCTCAGACACATGCTTGGCAACCATATCGGTCGCATCAGGCATAACAACAAGAAACTCTTCCCCCCCATACGTGCCACAAGGTCAACGCCGCGCACATTTTCCTGAATGCGGCGGGAGAACTCCTTAAGCACCATGTCTCCAGCGTCATGGCCTTCGGTGTCATTGATACGCTTAAACTTGTCGAGATCCATCATCATCACCGCAAAGCTATTGCCAGACTCGTGCGAGCGATCAACGATCTTTTGCATATGCTGCGTAGCATAGCGCCGGTTATATAGCCCCGTAAGCGGGTCGATCACGGCCATTCTCAGCCCGTCTCGAACGTTGGAGCGTAGCTGATCAGAATAGCGCTTTCGCCGGAGCTGAGTGCGCAGACGCAAGGTCAGCTCCTCGGGCTCAAACGGCTCCAGAATATAATCGCTAGTTCCAAGGTCCAGCGCCTTGGCCGCCGTTTCAATCGCGCCATCAGAAACCACATAAATCATCACCGCTTGTCGCGTTTCAGGCCGTGCACGCAAAGCAGAAATTAGCCGCAAGCTGTCTCCATCCTCCATCAAGCGCTGGTGAACAATGACCGCGTCCGGCTGCTCAAACCGAGCCATATTTAGCGCTTCCCGCTCCGAACAGGTGCCAATGACCTCGACATTTGGCATTTTGGAAATTTCTCGTTTCCAAGCCTCTCCCTGAGCCATTGCCGCCGGAGCCAACATGACCGTATGCATGGTTTGATCGTCATCATCTTTCGTTTCAATAAAATCAGACAAACCAAGCTCGCGTGAGGTTGAATCTCGAAGCTTTAGCTCATCAAACATCATTTTAACCCGCAGCAGGTTTCGCACCCGTGCAAACAACGCCATATCATTGATCGGCTTGACCAAAAAATCATCTGCCCCTACAGCCAGACCGCGAATGCGCTCTTTAGGGGCACTGCTGGCAGTCACCATCACCACGGGGATATGCGAGGTCTCGGAACAGGCCTTCAGCATCTCGCAAACTTGATAACCATCCATGTCTGGCATCTTGATATCCAGCAAGATCACATCGGGCTGCTCGGCCTTGGCCACATCAAAGGCAGCCTGTCCGCAATCCGCCTCCAGAACGTCATAATAGGCCGCCGCCAATTTCGCTTTCAAAATCAGCCGATTTGTGGCTACATCATCAACAACTAAAATACGCCCTGGCATAAAAAAACCTCACAAAAATCCCAATAAATTCCCCAGATTGTCACTTTAAAACCTTAACGAAACCTTCATGAATTATAAATTCAAGCAGATGGAGCACCAAGAATGAATCCAGAACAAGCCGAAACACTGGCAATTCAGGCACTTAGCTGGCTAGCTTCAGACGAAGAAATTTTGAGCCAATTTCTAAATGTAACAGGTGCGGCGCCCGGAGACCTGCGTGCAAGGGCCAAAGAGCCCGAATTCCTTGGGTTTGTGCTTGATTTCATCATGCGGGACGACGAAACGATTCTTGGATTTTGCAGCGCAGCGGGGGCCACACCAGCGGCTGTTCAGCGCGCTGGGGTAGCCCTCGGAGGCGGCCTGCCGAACTGGACATGAGGCTGCGTGGATTGCTGTTTGACAAAGATGGATGTTTATTCGATTTCCACCGCTCTTGGGGGCCGTGGCTAACAGGGTTTCTGGACGAGGTTTCCTCCGATGAAACCCACAAAAAGCAACTCGCAAACGCCCTCGGGTTTGACCTACCAAAGCAGATTTTCATGCCCGGAAGCGTGTTTGTCCATGACACGCTAGAGGAGATCATGGACGCCGTGTTGCCGCACCTACCCAACTGGGACCGCAGCACGCTAGCGGCCTATGCAATTGAGGAAACCGCCAAGGTGCCGCAAGTGCCCACCGTGCCCCTCGCCCCGCTTTTGGACGGCTTAAAGGCGCGCGGTCTGGTGCTGGGCGTGGCCACAAATGATAACGAGCATCCCGCCCGCACCCAGCTGGAAGCCGCCGGCGTGCTCGGGCATTTTGATTTTATCGCGGGCTATGATAGCGGCTTTGGGGGCAAACCCGCCACCGGTATGCAGCACGCCTTTTGCAAAGCCCAAGGGCTGGCCCCCGCCGAGGTCGCCATGATCGGCGACAGCCTGCACGACATAACCGCGGGGCGCAATGCGGGGATGGTAACTGTGGGGGTTCTTACGGGCACAACTTCACGGGCCGAGTTGGAGGCCGTGGCGGATGTGGTGCTGGCAGATATCGGGGAGATTGAAGGGTGGTTGGACTAAGTTCAGACCACGGCCTCTCCTAACTATTCTTTTTGAACGTATGCAGTAATGGAGGTCATCGCGACAGCACCCTCTATCTCATAACGGCCTAGAGTAACACCCCAGCGACGCGGGTCGCCACCTCGATACTGCATCCACATTTCGTGCAAATCCCACGACTCTGACAATATCGACTCCTCGGCCTGTAGCATTGGGAACTTTTCTTTCACAAAATCTCTGAATTTATTGGAGAATTCGGCCTGTTCAGAGGCGCTAAAGCTTTCAAGGGTATCCGAAACTACACAGCTATGTGTATTGAGCTCTAGCATTAAATTGCTTTGGGGGCTGCCCCATGTTTGCAATACGCCTATATTAGCGAGGCGCACCATATCCTCGCTGATCGTTACGCCGGTGTTGCTTGAGAAAGGCACACAATAGAGTTCAAATAATTCAATTGCAGAAGCAACACGATCCATAGGCGGTCGCAATGCTTGACGCCCCAAGAACCCGATGGGCAAGCCGATTAGAGCCACAATAATAAATTTATAACGTAGTTTCATTTCGGCCCAGGCATCTTAGTTTGCAACAAAAAAGGCCCGCAATTGCGGGCCTTTCCTTTTACTTTATCCGCTGCAATAGCGCATCCACACTCACTTTGGCATCGCCATAAAACATCCGCGTGTTTTCCTTGAAAAACAGCGGGTTCTCAATACCCGAGTATCCGGTGCCTTGCCCTCGTTTGCTCACAAACACCTGCTTGGCCTTCCACACTTCCAGCACCGGCATACCGGCGATGGGGCTGTTTGGGTCTTCTAGCGCGGCGGGGTTTACGATGTCGTTTGAGCCGATCACAATCACCACGTCGGTTTTGGCGAAATCATCGTTGATCTCGTCCATTTCCAGCACGTAATCATAGGGCACTTTGGCCTCGGCCAGCAGCACATTCATGTGGCCCGGCAAGCGACCCGCCACAGGGTGAATGCCAAAGCGGACAGTTTTACCCGCGGCCCGCAGGCGGCGGGTAAGTTCGGAAACGCTTTGCTGCGCCTGCGCCACGGCCATGCCGTAACCCGGCACAATAATCACGCTATCCGCCTCTTCCAAGGCCGCCGCCACGCCGTCGGCATCAATGGCAATTTGCTCGCCTTCGATCTCCATAGCGGGGCCAGTTGGGCCGCCGAAGCCGCCCAGAATAACCGCCAAAAACTGCCGGTTCATGGCTTGGCACATGATGTAACTCAAAATCGCGCCCGAGGAGCCAACCAGCGCGCCGACAACAATGAGGAGGTCATTGCCGAGCATAAAGCCGGTAGCCGCTGCGGCCCAGCCGGAATAGCTGTTGAGCATCGACACAACAACCGGCATATCGGCCCCGCCGATGGCCAGCACAAGGTGCGCACCAATGGCAAACGCAATCAGCAGCATCGGGATAAGCGCCCACATGCCCGCGCCGTTCATATAGAGAACGAGCAGGATAAACGTGGCCACCAGCCCCGCGATATTCAGCCCGTGCCGCATGGGCAGAATCATCGCTTTGCCGTCTATTTTGCCGGAAAGCTTGAGGAACGCCACGATGGAGCCGGTAAAGGTAATGGCACCAATGAACACCCCAAGGAAAACCTCAACATGGTGAATGCCGATCAGCGCGCCAAACTCGCCAAATTGCTGCATCATTTCAGCACCAAGCATCGAGGCAACCGCGCCCGCGCTCCCTGCATTACTTTCCAGCATTTCAACTGCTTGCATCATGGCCAGCATTTCGCCAGACGGGCTAAGCTCGGAGTTGATGCCGATAAACACCGCAGCCAAGCCTACAAAGCTGTGCAGCGCCGCCACGAGCTGTGGCATGCCGGTCATCTCTACCTTGGTGGCGACAAAGTAGCCGCCAACCGAGCCGAGGCCGACCATAATGATCAAGAACCAGTAGCTTTGCACCTGCGGGCCGATAACGGTGGCAAACACCGCAACCGCCATGCCGATAATGCCATACCAAACTGCGCGTTTGGCTTTTTCTTGGTTGGACAATCCGCCGAGGGCCAGAATGAACAAAACCGAGGCGGCTACATATGCCGCTTGAACGAGACCGAAACTCATATCATCAGCCCTCCCTTAGCTTTTTTGGAACATGGCGAGCATACGCCGTGTTACCATAAATCCGCCAACGATATTCACCGTGGCGATCAAAATTGAAATACCCGCGAGCAGTGACACAAACCAGCCGCCCCCCGAGACCTGAAGCAGCGCGCCGATGATGATGATCCCCGAAATCGCGTTGGTGATCGCCATAAGCGGCGTGTGCAGCGCGTGCGACACCTTCCAGATAACCTGAAAGCCAATAAACACCGCCAGCACAAACACAATGAAGTGCTGCATAAAGCTGGCGGGGGCATACATGCCGAGCACAGCCATAAATATGCCGCCCGCGATTAGCAGTTGGGTTTGCTTGGTGCCTGCGGCCCGCATCTCCTGAATTTCAATCGCCTTCAGCTCTGCCGGCGTTTTCTCCACCGTTTTCACCGGCGGCTTGGCCTGCGCGGCCACCTTTAGCGGTGGCGGCGGAAAGGTAATTTCGCCAGCATTCGTAACCATAGAGCCACGGATCACGTCATCTGCCATGTTAAACACGGCAATACCGTCTTTTTCAGGGGTAAGGTCGTCCATCATATGGCGGATGTTGTTGGAATAAAGCGTAGACGCCTGTGTAGACATCCGCGACGGGAAATCTGTGTAGCCAATAATGGTCACGCCATTTTTGCTGATGATCTTCTCGTCCATCACTGTCAGATCACAGTTGCCACCTCTTTCGGCGGCAAGGTCTATGATCACAGAGCCGGGCTTCATGGCCAAAACCATATCCTCTAGCCAAAGCTTGGGCGCATCGCGGCCCGGAATAAGCGCGGTGGTGATAACGATATCAACGTCGGGAGCCTGCGCCCGAAACAGCTCCAGCTGCTTTTCACGAAACTCAGGGCTGGAAACAGCGGCATAGCCTCCATCGCCAGAACCATCTTCGGTGAAATCAAGGAACAGGAACTCAGCGCCCATGCTCTCAATCTGCTCGGCCACTTCGGGGCGCACATCAAAGGCGCGTACAATCGCGCCCATGCTTTGGGCGGCGCCAATGGCCGCTAGGCCAGCCACACCCGCGCCGATCACCAGAATTTTGGCCGGAGGCACTTTGCCCGCAGCGGTAATTTGGCCAGTAAAGAAACGGCCAAAGTTATTCGCAGCTTCAATAACCGCGCGATACCCGCCGATATTGGCCATGGAGGAAAGCGCATCCATCTTTTGCGCTCGCGAAATACGCGGCACCATATCAATGGCGAGCGTGGTCACGCCCTTCTCTTTCAGGCTCTCCAACAAAGCTTCAGATTGCGCAGGCCAAATAAACGAAATAAGCGCCTGCCCCTTGGTGAAGCGCTTAACTTCAACCGCCTCAGGCGCGCGCACCTTGATAATAATATCAACGGCCTTCCACAGGGCCGCACCGGTTTTCACCACTTCAACACCGGCTTCTTTATAGTCAGCATCCGAGAAATTGGCCGCGGCCCCTGCCCCGGTTTCCACCACACATTCATAGCCGAGCTTTTGCAATGCAAGCGCAGATTGCGGCGTCATTGCCACTCGGGCTTCCCCTGCAAAAATCTCTTTTGGCGCACCTATTTTCATTTCAGTCTCCACAAAACTCTATTTGTCGGGATTAGCTGTAGCGCAATAACAGGGCTTTGCAAAGTTTCCAATGGGGAACGAGGCTAAAATCAGGGGAGATGCGGCAATTTGAGCTAGCTCTTCAGCCCGCCTAGGCCGAATTCTCCAGCATATCTGCCAAATATGTTTTGCTTTATGAGCCGGGCCATCCATTTGTCGAAGCGTCTAGTAACCAGCGAAATTGGAATACAAAGCGCGTATAGGGCGCGTTGCCGCCACCAAATGCGGATGAAAGCTCAAATGATAAACATTGGCAATTATCATCCATAGTAAAACACGGTGGTTTGTTTTTAGATTCTGAATAGCCCCTAGTTTCCTAGACGCCTTGTTGCTTCCACTTTTGCTGTCTTTCGAACTCGACAGGGGTAATCCCCCCTAAAACTATTGGTGTTCACAAGTAGAATTTTCTCGGCATAATAATCTGAGGAGATTTTGATGAAGAAGGCAGGATACAGCGACGCACAGATCATGGGTATTTTGAAGCAGGCCGAA
>NVUX02000077.1 GCA_002402045.2 Paracoccaceae bacterium
ATTAGGAGGAGCTGAATATCGCTTGATCCATCCGTACAACGAGTGCGTGCTGACGCCTAAGCGTTTTGAAACGTCTGCTACAGAATAACCCCGTTCGGTAATCTGCTTGATTGCATCAATCTTGAATTCTTCTGTAAATCGTGGCTTGCCCATGTTGTTCTCCTTGTCCTCATTTGTAGGGAACAAAGTGTCTACAAATCTAGGGGCAATTCAAATCAATTAATTTCAAAGATTGAACCAAATAAGACCGTACTATTGTTTGGTGCAGGCTCATCAATTCCGTCCGGTGCACCAACTGTTTCAGATCTAATTTCTCACTATTCCAAAAATTTTGACATCCCGTCTGATGGATACAATCTCAGTGAAATATCCAGTTTAGCTGAGGCGAAATCATCGCGGAAGAAAGTCATTTTAGCGCTGAGGTCACTATGTGCAAAAGTCAAACCGACCGGGGGCCTGAAAAATATACCTTTGTACAATTGGAAAAGTATATTTTCCACAAATTATGACAACCTAGTCGAGCAAGTATACGAGGAACGAGGCAGGAGTCTCCGTGTTTATGACTCAAATTTTTGCTTTACTACAGAAGATGAAGATACTGATTGCAACCTATTTAAACTACACGGGACGATTGAAAAGGACATTTGTGATGGCGATAACTCCCAAATAATTTTGACTGAAGAAGATTATGAGCAAACAGAAGATTATCGCGAATATTTGTACGATAGATTAAAGTCTGATCTCGCAGGTGCGGACTTAATAATCATTGGACATTCGCTTGCTGACCCAGACATAAAAGCAATTGTAAACCGCGCGGTGGCACTAAACGCAAACATCCACTCCCCTTCTAAAATTACTTTGTTGATGTATACACTCGACGAAAACCGAGCGTCCCTCTTTGAAAGGAAAGGACTTCAAGTTTGTTTTGGCGATGTAGACCAATTCTGCGCAAAACTAGCAACGGCTAATGTCACAAGCAATAATGCCAATATCGAAGCAAATAGTTCTTTCGATCAATACCCAGTCCTTGTTTCCGCAACGACGGAGGTCGCGCACGCTGTGGACCAATCGCCGAACATTAGCCTGATGTTTAATGGCAAGCCAGCAACTTACGCTGATATCAAAGAAGGGT
Source organism: Paracoccaceae bacterium (assembly GCA_002402045.2). Classification (GTDB taxonomy): domain Bacteria; phylum Pseudomonadota; class Alphaproteobacteria; order Rhodobacterales; family Rhodobacteraceae; genus UBA3077. The sequence continues at coordinate 1,133 of NVUX02000077.1, forward strand.
TTACATTTGAACGTTCCTTGGCTCAGAAAATTGTTAGCTACTTTGAGCAAGATAAATCCCTCTGTGCCACGTTACTCGGAGCGAGTGGTGTTGGTAAAACTACAAGCGCTAAGCAGGCGCTTTTGTTAATGCTTGAGAGCGAAATACTCTGTTGGCAGCATAAATCCGAACAAAGACTGTCGGTCGATCTTTGGCATAAACTAGCGGGTGATCTGAAGGATGCTGGTGCCGTCGGAGTGCTTTTTGTTGATGATGCCCACCATCATATTTATGAACTGAATGATTTGATCGACAGTCTTGTTTTAAGCGACAATGCTCACCTTAAAATTTTGATAGTTTCGACGCGAAATCATTGGTTTCCACGAATTAAAACACCAAATATATTTAAATTTGGAAAGAGTTTTTCACTATCACAATTGGAGAAAAACGAAATTGAACGCCTGTTGGTATTGTTGGATGAGAGTCCTAAAGTACGTGAATTGGTAGAAGGGCAATTTAGTGGTTTTAACCGACAGGAACGCCGTAGGAGGCTCGCTGTGAGATGCGAAGCAGATATGTTTGTTTGTTTGAAGAATATATTCGCTAACGACTCATTTGATAATATTGTCCTCCAAGAGTTTGCAGAACTAGAACCCAGTTTGCAAGAAGTTTACCGATACGTTGCTGCAATGGAAACTGCTGGCATACAAGTCCATCGTCAACTTATCATTCGGTTGTTGGGCATTCCCGCTTTACAAATAGATGCCATGTTGCAGAATTTAACAGATATCATCGGAGAATATACGATTAACGAACGGCAAGGAATATACGGTTGGCGCTGCCGCCACTCAGTAATTTCCGCAATAATTACTAAATACAAATTTCAAAATCAAGAAAAACTAATAGCACTTTTTGATGATGTGATAGATAATATTTCGCCTACTTATGACATCGAAATTCGCTCGCTTCGACAACTCTGCAATATTGACACTGGAATCTCTCGCATCCCTGACAAAGACGAACAAAATCGATTGTTGAGGAAAATGATGTCGAATGCTCCAGGGGAACGTGTTCCACGACATAGGCTCATTCGTAACTTAATAGATCAGTGTACCTTTGAGAAGGCGGAAACCGAGATCAGGCTTTTTGAGAAAGATTTTGGTGTTGACGGGCCTGTCTATCGATACAAAATAAAGCTTATGACAGAGAGGGCTATCAGAACACCCAGCATTTTGGAGGAGGATCGAATTGCTATATTGGAACAGGCATATGAGCTCGCTGTTCGAGGTGCTGCTCGGTATAAGAACAATAAAAATGTTCTGAGCTGTTTTGCCGAGCTAGGTATTGAATACTACAAAAAAACCGGACACCACAACTATTACGATGAGGCCATTAAATCACTACAAGCTGCTGAGGAGAGATTAGGGGACCCGCATATCAGCAATATAATTAGTGGATTTAATAGACGAATTGCAGGACATATAATTCCAGAAAAAAACAACGAGAATGATACGCAATGATCGACTCGATACCTCAATGAAGCTGTCCAATAATTAGGTTCTTGACTCTATACACGGGCCAAATTTTTGTGAGAAAATATAGGCACCCAATACACTTCACTTCCGAGGGCACCCCATCCCCTTGGTACCCCCATCTGCTTTCCCCTCTGAACAGGTGCAATAGTGCATAAGTTATACAGCTGGTATCATCTATATCTGTCACACTCACGTCACAATGAATCTAGTAATTCTTGTTTTGTTCTACCACTTGATTAGCTCATAAAAAGATCGTAGACTGCATTAAGCAGCTGAATTCATTCAGTCTTTTGGAGAGTAACCTGCAAGGTTATGATGGGAGAGCACTACATTGACATTGTAGGGGTCACTGGTTCAATCCCAGTATCGCCCACCAGTTTCCATAAGATCGTGGTTTTACGAACCGGTGTAGTTTGTAAAATATGTCGGGTTTTATCTGGGCCTGCAATTATCTAATACCGCAAATCAGAACATCGCATTTTCTGAATTGGTAGTCGGTGCGGACATCATTGCGCTGATTTTCCAGTGCGAACAACTCAGACTCCAGTCTTTGTTTTTGATCAACAAGGGCGTTCAGCATACCCAGCAGTAATGCCCTTTGCACATCGTTTCTTTGCGACAGTTTTTGGGAAGCAGTTTCCCTCCATTCATTTTTAATGCGCGCTAACTCGCCATTTTTTTGTCTGATTGTATTTTCAATATCTTGATAAATTCTACGAATAGTTTCACATTCATTTGCAACAGACTTGGTTTGTAATTTTGTCATGTTCTCGTTCCGGACTTAGTCTCACCTGTATTTGAGAATATCTGCTGTCGGAAACAAAGGGATAAGTTTTGAAGCATCCTGGATTTTCTCATGCTAAAATCAACGTCTTTTTATTGCCATCACTTGTCCTGTTTGCCATTGCAAATTTCATTCTTGGGACAACTGCATATGCAGATAATGGTGATCAATTCACGCACGATGTGCATGAATATCAAAAAGTGGTCAGAGACGGGCAAGGGGATTGGTTATCGCCAGCCAGCCCGTGGCATATCTACCTTCAACGACAATTTCAGGATGGATTGACACTTCACCAGAAAAATCAACACCTAGTGTTTCAAGCAAAAGGACAGTGTGACAAGGTTTTGAAACTGGAAATAGGCGGCTTTTTGACGCTGTATCCTGAATTAACCCCGGCATTGTCAGACAAAATTGTCAAAAACATTTTCTCTCTCGAAATTATCCCCTCTCATTCTTTTAGTGTCATGCGTTGCCGAGCCCATACATTGTTGAATCCGATTATTGAAGCGGAAAAAAAGCGAGATTCGCAAGGCTATAATCTAATGATCCCGGGAACTAATTTGAGTGTTAAACAGGGCAAGATTTATGACCCTCGTGAAATAATTTTGAGAAAAGCATTCACAATTCTGTTTGATCTTGCTGCGTGCAAAGATTATAAACCGGCGATCAAAGATATTATCGGATTTAGAAATCTGCACCTGATTTTTGTCGGCAACACTCAAATCCGTTACTTTTCAGTGAGAGCGAAATTTTACGGCCTTGATACAATTGGCTTCGATCCCGTTTTGATTGATCTGCAACTAATTAAATCGTCACAACGAGAGGAAAAGCTTCAAGTCTTTCTTGCGCGAGGTGATCTGGATGCTGCAAGAAAAGTAGCGTTCGATTCTACATATATTAGCTGCGGCAAAGTTGGATTTGAGTAACTTCTCAAACAATCAAATCAGTCTCTGTCGCACTCGGGTTTGGTTCGCAATTTGGTTATGGTAATGGAGGAACATCGCGCGATGCAAGATTTTGGAGAATCCGATTCGAATCCGTTAATTCATCAAGAATCTGGTTCGAACTTGCTGTAAACAAGTCCACCAGTTTCCATAAGATCGTGGTTTCATTCGACCCAAATATACTCTGGTGAAAGTTTGGAATTAGGTTTGCCTCTTGGTAAGTTGCATCTCAAGCGCCTGCCTGAACGTTTGTGCAAATGCAACGGTCACTCCGATATGAGTGTGAAAATCGTCATCATCGTCGTCGAGACTGATCAAAGTATTCTTGATGCAATTGGCAAAGCAAATTAATTCTTCTGTTGAAAGTTTCGAAATAACATCGAGTGACATTTGTGACAGTAATGGAGAAGCGGCCCAGGGTTCAGCCGAGTCATACATACTAGGTATTGCGTGTAATTTTTTACGTGCGATACGACGACTGCTCATAGCAAACTGACGGTTGACGCCGATATTTTTTTGAAAATTTTGGTCACATTGTTCGTTGGGCGCGTCTGGATCATTGATGTAATAATCGGCATTGATGATGCAGTTGACCAGACAAAGTAATTCATCGCCATGGAGTAATTCAATATTGTTTGGTGTCAAAGAAATCTCCTGTTTAGTCAAGTTCGTAGTAGGTATGTATCCCATTGCGGGCTGGATAGCTTGATCCGCCATCACGATGGAAAGGGTTAAATACTACAATCGTGTTCGTGCGGGCATCATAGTAGCCAATTCTTCTTTTTGTTAATGGAACAGAATGAGTTCTGTTGACAATTGTATCATAGATTCTTCTGGCATATTCGTCACGCGAATGGATGTCAGAAAAACGTGTTTGTCCCTTTGATTGGCGGTGGCGTGGCAGATATCGATGTTTGGCAAAACCATGTCCATTGGCAATCTTTTGGGCTCTATTGTTAGCTCCAATCTTTAGCGAATTAAGGCGTGCATCATACGAACGCAAGGCCCCTATAGAGTGAGAACCTCCAATCGGTTCGAGATATTGCTCGTGCGAGGAAATCCGACTGTTTTGTTTTTTTGCAGCAGTTATCTGTACGCGAATGATTTGTTGGGCAGGCGAAAGGTTGCCGGGGCCACCCTGACGTGGGCGTCGGGCCGCCACACGCTGGCCAGACTGTCCCGCGCCATCTGTCCATTCTCCCCCGTCAGGGTTTCCGCGTGGCACACGAGGTTGATTAGGATTAAAGCTGTATCTGCAAAATAGTGCCCGAATTTACAACCCGGCGACAATCATTCTAGTAGCAGCAAGTTCGTGCTTCAGCGCCAGATCGCCCGTTTTGACATATCGTATATTCTGCCGAATCCAATGTAACATGGTCTGCCTTCACCTGCTGAAACTGCTAACAGCATGGGGGCAATTTATGTGACGGGGATAAGTTTTCGGAAACTCAAATCAGCTAGGAACTAGAGCCGGACAATGCCAGCCCGTATTAATCAAAATCCGATTCCAATCAGCTAATTCTTCAAAAATCTGGTTCGAACTTGTCCTAAACAAGTCCGCCATCACAACCCATCAGCCTGCCTCACCAGGGAACTTGAAGTACTCAAGATAATCTGCGATTACGCCAGAAACAAACTCCGACGTTGGCGCACCGCCACCCCAGTATTCGCGAATTTCGGCATGCCTAGTATTTGTATCTCGTTTGAGGGTCTCAAGCGACAAGACGGTTCTCCAGAAATTATCTATGATCTCATTATAATTGTTTCGCCAAGTTTCATTTTGAGCGTTTGTGTTGAAACAACTGATAATATCTGACATGGAAATTTCGTTTGTGCGAGCTTTTTTGTATTCATCGGGAAAAGCTACTTTTAAAACTATTAAACCAGCAATAATTACTTTGTACGCAATAGGGTGTGTTTCAAAAAGATGAGGATCTTGCGGGGTCAATGCAACCTGGGTCAATAGTTTCTGCATGCCTCGGATTGAGAGTAGGTCGTGAGGAAGAATTCGTTCCAAATAATAACTAACCTCTGCCACCAGAGCTTCATTCAATTCCATCTCGGCGGCCATATTCGAATAGTAATCTAACTCGATTAGTTTCCCATGATCTGGTTCAGTAAGTTTCGGCAACCCCATTGTGATTGTAATAAATTTTTGAAGATAGATGCCTGCATCTACTCCTTGACCGTATCTTGCTTTGACGCTGTTTTGTAACTCAGCCAGATTAACGCCCAACACAAAATGGACATTTGGGACAGCGAAGAAATGTTTGATGATTTCCAGCAGCGCAAGAGCATAATCAGGGCGGCACCGATCAAGTCCGTCGATTACAATCACAAGCTTGTTTGGGCTTTCACCTTCTTCGGATGGCTCGGTCAATGCAAAGATAGCCTTGCGGAACTCTTCCATTGCTGCGCGTTTGCCATCTTCCTTCTTCCAGAAGTCTTCGGAAGTCTTTTTTAGTTCAGTACTGCCAGCATCTAAAGCGGAATTAACTGCCACACCTGTTATTTCGCTCAATCCCGCTGTAGCGGTTGCAAACCCAATGCGCAGAGCCGGTCTCCATAACTTTGCAGTCGCAGTTTTTGCCTTTGTTAGAGCTTTTGATGATATATCATCAGGTTCAAATCTACCTGCGATCGTACCAATTATTGCGACGAGTGGATCATCCAGATAGTCGTGGGCGAAGGCATCGAAATATACAGTCTTTGCGGTGCCTTCATTTTCCTTTTGATGGGCACCAACCCAGCATTTTAGGAAGAAACTCTTGCCGCTTCCCAAGAACCATCTAGGGCAATAACGATAGGGTCTTCAATTCGTTCTATGAGGTCGGAGAGTTGTTTCCCACTATCACCTCGACCGAGGATGTCCTTTCCATCGAAACCATCTTCGTAAAGCTCAATGTCTGGCTCTGGCGGCAGGAGTTTCATTCGAGCGTTCCTCTTTTTGACACCGGTTACTAGCATCTCAGCATATTTGTCTTTTGAAAGCATGCTATTCAGTCAATTACTAAGATGTGACAGAAAGTAAATGTGGGCTCAGGTGTAGTAATAGTCAATTAGACGGAATAGATAGATAGAAAATTTCTACAATAATAGGTTGCAGGGCTTGCCATCGCCCAAGAGTAGGTGCCCCTATTAGGTAATCCAACCAACATCAAGCCCGCAAAAGCACCTCTGGTTGCTTTACTTCCAAAACTTCCGGTAATGGCTTTCCGTAAAAATATCCCTGGGCCTGATCACAGCCTGCCGCACGAAGCATTTGGTGCTGGCTGGGGGTTTCGATGCCCTCTGCGGTGACGATTTTACCGAGGCTGTTGCCTAGCCCGATGATCATCGCAACAATCGCCGTTATCTCAGAGTCGGTGCAAATATCATCGATGAAGGATTTGTCGATTTTGATTTTGTTGAACGGTATCGTCGCCAGATAGCTCAGGCTGGAAAACCCGGTGCCAAAATCATCGATTGCGATTGAAATTCCCATATCCGTCAGCGTTTGTAATTCAGCTACAACCGAATCCGGATTCTGGATCAAAACGCTTTCCGTGATTTCAAGCTCCAGCCGTTCTGCTTCAAGTCCGGTTTCCTGTAACACTTTTTTGACCATCTCAACGATGTTTTGGCGTTTGAATTGCACCGGCGACAGATTAACCGATATTTTTTCCCGGTTCGGCCATTGAATTGCATATTCGCAAGCTGTGCGCAAAACCCATTCACCAATTTGATTGATCTGCCCGGTTTCCTCCGCAAGACCGATAAACTGGAGCGGGGAAATCATACCAAGTGTACTATGCTGCCACCTGACCAGAGCCTCATACCCGTTGATTTTGCCAGAAGGTAAATCAATTTGTGGTTGATAATGTAAAAGCAATTCACCCTTGGTGATAGCACTGCGTAAATCTGACGCCATTTGCTGACGCTCTTTGGCACGTGCATACATACTGTCTTCAAAAAAGCGATAGGAATTTCCACCATCTGCTTTGGCCTGATAGAGAGCCAGATCTGAAAATTGAACCAGTGTTTCAGCATCGCCACTTTCTGGTGGGCCGACTGAAATCCCAATACTTGCCGAGATTTCGATAACGTCATGATCCACCTGAATGGGCGCCGAGAGAGCGGAACAGATTTTGTCACCGAGCAGTTTTAGGTCGTTCTGGTCATCAAATTCCTTGACGACAACTATGAATTCGTCGCCAGAAAGGCGCCCGGCAACCGCCATTTTACTTAGAGATTGTGTAATCCTTGTGCCAACCTCCAACAATACCCGGTCCCCGACGGGGTGGCCGAGCGTATCATTGATCTCCTTAAACCCGTCAAGATCGATATATAGCAGTGCCATTTTGGTGCGATCTTTAAGGGAACGACGGATCGATGCTTTCAATTTGTCCTGAATTTGGGTCCGGTTTGGCAAACCGGTCAGGGCATCAAAATTTGCCAGATATTTGATTTTCTTCTCGGATTTATGGCGTTCAGTAACATCCTCATGAATAGATAACCAACCACCATTAGCCATAAGATGGTCACGAATTTCAATGTAGCGTCCATCTTTCAGATGATGAATCTTACATCCGGTTTTCTGGCTTCTTGCCTGTTCGGCTCTTTCGAGTCGATAATCTTCAGTACTTGCTCCCCCAAATGTACCATTTTGAATTCGCAGTTCGAGAATTTCTTGCAAGCTGGTTCCGGGTTGGATTTGATCGGGAGAAATTCCATAAATCTCAGCATATTGGTCATTGCTAACCACAATTTTTTCGTCAGCATCAAACATACAAAGCCCCTGTATCATGGTTCTAAGGGCCGCATCCAACCGTTCGTTGCGATGTGTGAGTTCGTTTTTGGAGACCACTCGCTCAGTGATATCCTCATGGATCGTAAACCAGCCACTGCCCTCCAGTCTCAGATCGCAAATTTCCACATAACGTCCGTCATTGAGCTGGTACGTTCTGGGAGTGTAAATAGGTTTTGATTTTATATCGCTTATGATTTGGCGATATTCAGCCGCGTTTATGCCCACATGGCAGCCATTTTCAATGCGAATATCTACAATCTCGTCCAGCTTTGTTCCGGGCCTCAACTGTTCCGGGCGTAAATTATAAATGGTTGCAAAACGATCGTTGGAAAGGATGATACGGCCGTCATCATCAAACATACAAAGCCCCTGATGCATAACCGACAATGCCGTATCAAGCCGGCTTTGCTGTTGCTGAAACGCGTGCCGAGCCCTTTTTTCCTTCGCCCCGTTTCGCATATGGAGAAATACAGGAGCGCCGAATGAAAAAATAAGCATGCCGGATAATACAGCAAGGAAAGCAAACACAATATCACTCATCAAAGCCTGTGTTTCGGTCTGATCAAGATAGAGTTTGATGGTTCCAAGAGTTTGCCCGTCCTTGCTAACCGGGTGGTCTACATATGCATAGAGCTTTGGATGGGTGGTGCCGTCACCTATTTTCAGAGTGACGGAATGGCCTCCATTTTCGTTCGAAGAGCTCCTGAGAGCAGCATGCCCCGTGTTATTCTCTTGATGGTTTCCATTGCTTCCATGATGATTGGAGGACAGTTCACGCCCTGACGTCTTGGGAAGGACATGGGCGTTTTGGCCTGTAGGACGATAGGTGCTTGTGTCAAAGACAATCTTGCCCGTGGGATCAATAAATATGTAGCGATAAATACGTCCTATGGAACTTAGTTGTCGCAAAATCTCCGAGGAGTGGGATTGTTCGGGCTTGCCAGCGAATATCTTGTCCAGATTGACCAGATTTGCTTCAATATCCTCAGCCCAATGCATGCCCACGGCATATGCGTCGCGTTTCAGGAGACGATTTGTGATGGTATCCAGCGAAAATGCCACCGCACCGATTGAGGTCAAAGATAAGATCAACGCCAGTGTTTTTACACGATCCGCCCGCGAAAATATAGAAAAAATAGTCATTTTCCCCGTCGTCGTTCTTTTTTGTGCTCGATATCATCTCCATTTTACCTGACCGCATATACCACGCGCGCCGATCCACTTTGTTGAACTGTATGGAGCAGTTCTTATGTAACAGTTAATGAAATCACTCGCCATTTTCCGTCGCCAAAACCTGAGACCAAAAGCCTTTAGAAATGGTCAGAGTTTATCTTTTCCAGTCCATCAGCGTTGATATAATTAGCGAGAATACCCAGTCGTAAATTTTGCTTGCTAGTAGATTACGCTAGGTAAGGTTGACGCGGTGGATGATATATTACTGGAAATTGGAGCGAGGTCGCAGCTAAGCAGCCGAATACTCCGCGCCTAAGAGTCTGACTCGAAACTATTCTCATAAAATCAACCCCTTGCCAATCGCCTTGTTACCATCTTGATGTGAGCGATCAGCAGCCAGCTTTCTGCCGAGAGGATGGATTTCTCCCAATCCTTTGCCAG
>NVUX02000078.1 GCA_002402045.2 Paracoccaceae bacterium
ATGCGGCTCCATCAAAGCCCATTGCGCATCGGTGATGATAAATCGGTTGCTCAAAATTCAATCCTCCTCTTTGCAAGGAGTGAATCAGAACTTATGCCAAATGTGAATCCTGAATCTCAACAAGCCCTACATGATGCAAGCGCTGATCACAGCGCTGGTAGCGAGGAAAAATAGGCATTACGGCCAAATGGCCTTTGCACTGGCCCTCGCCGCACTGCTCGCCTTGATTGTTGTTTTTGCCCTTCCTGCGGAATAAGCTGCCAATATGCCTGATCTTTTCGACTCCCCGAGCTTAGCCCAAAATGCGCCCCGCCCGCTGGCAGACCGCCTGCGCCCGCAAAGTTTGGGTGAGGTTATTGGCCAAGACCATGTGCTCGGCCCCGATGGCCCGCTCGGCCAAATGCTGCTGCACAGCAATCTTACCTCGCTCATTTTTTGGGGTCCGCCCGGCGTGGGCAAAACCACCATCGCGCGGCTGCTGGCTGACGAAACCGAGCTGAGCTTTGTGCAGATCAGTGCCATTTTTACCGGCATGCCAGACCTGCGCAAAGTGTTTGAGGCCGCCAAGCTGCGGCGGCAAAACGGCAAAGGTACGCTGCTTTTTGTCGACGAAATTCACCGTTTCAACAAAGCCCAGCAAGATGGTTTTCTGCCCCATATGGAGGATGGCACCATTACGCTGGTCGGCGCCACCACCGAAAACCCGAGCTTTGAGCTGAACTCAGCGCTGCTGAGCCGCAGCCAAGTTTTGGTGCTTAACCGCCTAACCCCCGCGCATTTGGAGCTAATAATCCAGCGCGCCGAAAAGGAGCTTGGCACCAAGCTGCCGCTCGATCCAGACGCGCGGGATGCCTTGCTGGAAATGGCCGATGGTGATGGCCGCGCGCTGCTCAATATGCTTGAGCAGGTTTTCGGTTGGTCAGGCAAGGCCGACCGCGCCATGCTTTCAAAGCGCCTCAATCGCCGCGCTGCCCAGTATGACAAATCTGGCGAGGCGCATTATAACCTGATTTCCGCCCTGCATAAATCCGTGCGCGGGAGCGACCCTGATGCCGCACTTTACTGGCTCGCCCGTATGCTTGTTGGCGGCGAAGACCCGCGCTACCTCGCCCGCCGCATCACCCGCATGGCAGTTGAAGATATCGGGTTAGCAGACCCGGAAGCCCAGCGCCAATGCCTTGATGCTTGGGCCACCTACGAGCGCCTCGGTTCGCCCGAAGGTGAGCTGGCATTGGCGCAGGCAGTAATGTATCTCGCCCTCGCGCCCAAATCAAACGCTGCCTATGCCGCCTATAAAAACGCCATGGTCGACGCCAAAAAAACCGGCTCCGAGCCGCCGCCCAAGCATATCCTTAATGCTCCCACGGCGATGATGAAAGAGCAGGGCTATGGTGACGGCTACCAATATGACCACGACGCCGAGGACGGATTTTCAGGGCAAAACTATTTCCCCGAAACCATGAAGCGCGGCATTTATTACTTGCCTGTTGAGCGCGGCCACGAACGCGAGCTGAAAAAACGGCTCGACTATTTTGCCCGTTTGCGCGAAAAGCGCGGCAGGTAGAGGAATGCAAATGCCCGTAATATTACAAGTCGCCCTTGGCGGGGCCCTCGGGGCTTCGCTACGCTATGCCAGCGGTGGCATCGCCATGCGTTTGCTTGGCAGCGGCTTTCCCTATGGCACGATGTTTGTTAATATCGTCGGCTCATGCCTTATGGGCTTTGCCGCCTATTATATGCTGGAGCGCATGGATGGCAGTTTTGCCCGCTTTGCGCCTTTTATTCTCACCGGCGTGCTCGGCGGGTTCACCACGTTTTCGGCCTTTTCGCTGGACGCGGTCTTTTTAATCGAACGCAGCCGCTATATAGCGGCGGCCATTTATATGGGCGGCTCTGTCGCCCTCGCTATGTTGGCGCTTATTGCCGGCATGGCCCTTGCTAGGAGCCTCACATGAGCGGCGTGCAAAACCTGACGGTAGACGAAGACGGCCAAGACCAGCGCTTGGATCGCTGGTTCAAGCGGATGTTTCCGCATATTTCGCAAGGGCGGATTGAAAAGCTCTGCCGTAAGGGCGAAATCCGCGTTGAAAAGGGCCGCGTAAAGCCCGGCACGCGGCTGGAAACCGGCCAGAATGTGCGGGTGCCACCGTTGCCTGATGCCGCAGATCTGCGCGAGCGCAATATCGCTGTGGTTACGGATGCAGACCGCGAGATGATTCTGGACTCAGTCCTGTTCAAAGACGAGCATTTTATTGTGATCAACAAGCCAGCGGGCCTGCCCACGCAGGGCGGCACGGGGCATGATATCCATGTGGATATGCTGATCGAAGAGCTGAAATTCGGCGAAGAGAAAAAGCCGAAGCTTGTGCACCGTTTGGACAAAGATACCTCGGGTGTACTGCTGCTGGCGCGCAATGGTCGCGCGGCCAAGGCGCTTTCCAAGGCGATGCAAGACCGTGAAACCCGCAAGGTTTATTGGGCTTTGGTGGCGGGTCGCCTGCCAGAGCGGGTGGGCACTATTCAATATGGGCTTATCAAAGCTGGTGGCCATGGGCCAAATGGCGCGGGCGAAAAAATGCACTGCATTCACCCAAGGGAAGTGGACAATACGCCGGGCGCCAAGCGCGCCACCACCGATTATGCGGTGATCGAAAACATCGGCACCCGCGCCACTTGGGTTGGCCTTGTGCCAGTCACGGGGCGCACCCACCAATTGCGGGTACATTTGGCCGAAATCGGCTGCCCGATTGTCGGTGATGGCAAATATGGCGGCAGCTCGCAAAGCAATGATGGCGAAGGCTGGGGGGCGAAAATTGGCGGCGATATTAGCCGCAAAATGCACCTGCACGCCCGCTCGATCGGCTTTGTGCATCCGTTCACCAAAAAAGAAATGTTTTTTGAAGCGCCCTTGCCCGAGCACATGGCCCGCACCTGGGACCTGTTTGGCTGGAACCTGAAATGGGCTCCCAAAGACCCGTTTGCGATTTTCGAATGAGTGATTTGAAGCTGGTCATATTCGATATGGACGGCACCCTGATGGATAGTCAGGAGTTCATTCTGCTGGCGATGCGCTATGCGTTTGATAAGGCGGGGCACCCTGCGCCGAGCAAAGCAGACGTGCTTTCTATCGTTGGCCTTTCTCTGGATGCGGCGGTGGCTGTGCTGTTGCCTGATCTCGACGAGGCTGAAAACCTGCGCACGGTGGAGCTTTATCGCCACAGCTTTATTGAGCTGCGCGAAAAAATGGGGGCCGAGGCCAAAGCCCCGCTTTACCCCGGTGCGCGGGCGGCGCTGGAGCGACTGTACGCGGTTGATAATATTGTGCTCGGCGTGGCCACGGGGAAGGCCAAGCGCGGGTTGGACCACGCTTATGATTCCCACGGTATTGGCCATTTTTTCGAAACATCACAAACCGCAGATAACCATCCGAGCAAGCCGCACCCTTCGATGTTGCTCCAAACGCTGAAAGATACCGGCGTTGAGGCCTCAAACGCCGTGATGGTTGGTGATACCGAATTTGATATGGAAATGGGCCGCGCGGCGGGGTTCAAAACCATTGGTGTGAGTTGGGGCTACCACCCAATCAGCCGCCTTGGGGCCGCTGATATCATTATTGACGATTTTTCTGAATTAGACGCGGCGCTGGCCGAGATGTGGAGCTAAAGCATGGCATTTGAACCTAAGCGGTTTTGGGAGCAGGCCCATGTGGTAAAATCCGAGGGCGGCTATACCATTCACCTTGATGAACGCCCGCTGAAAACCCCGTTAAAGCGGCCGCTTATTGTGCCGAGCAAAGCCTTGGCTACCGAAATTGCCGCCGAGTGGCAGGTGGTGGAGGGCATAATTGACCACGCCACAATGCCCTATACGCAGTTTGCCCATGCGGGCCTTGATCAAGCCATTGACGAGCGTAAAGAGATTGCGGCTAAAACCGCGCTTTATGGCGAGACGGACCTGCTGTGCTATCGCGCTGAAACCCCGCAAGAACTGGCGGAGCGGCAAGCCGAGGCTTGGGACCCGATATTGCAATGGAGTGCCGAGGCCTTGGATGCCCCGCTTTTGGTAACCAAAGGTATTGTTCATTTGGCTCAGCCCGAGGGCAGCCTAAATGCGCTGGCCGCGCATGTGCAGCCATTCCAGAGCTATCAGCTGAAAGCGCTTTATGATTGGGTCACGATATCTGGTTCGCTGATATTGGGGCTGGCGGTTGCCAAAAAGCGGCTAACGGCGGCCGAGGGCTGGGCGCTTTCACGGGTAGATGAAAGCTGGCAGGAAGAGCAATGGGGCGTGGATGACGAGGCGCAAAAGCTTTCCGACTCAAAGCGCGATACATTCCTTTTGGTTGAGCGCGCCTTGTCTCTTATTTAGCTAGATTGCGCGCTATTTTTGTACCAATCACAATATTCGATTCTTTTCAGACCGAATTTGCGTTTTCGGAATGATTTCATAATTGATTTTACAAAAAAACCGACTTTCATTGCGTTGTGTGCAGTGCAGCATTGTAAACATGCTGCCGGGGATGCCTTTAAAGTTGCTGATTAAGGTAAGCGTTGTTGACCATATTGCCCGTGGCGATGTTACGCATTTGCCAAATGCAATTGCGGCAACAATTCCTTTCGCAAATGATTCGCATGACAAGACGGAATGATTCCTTGACAATGCAACTCATGCGCGCCGAAATTTCAGTTCGCTAAATGTTCTGAGGCCCCGTTGCGAATTGCCGTAATTATACGGTATATAAGGTAAGTATAGCTGACCTTACGTGCGTTTTCTGAATGACCACTTGACCTGCACACCCTGAAGTGTCCAAAATCGCGTGTCTGCCCTCAATGGGCACACGTTTAAATTTGATTCTGGCAATTGGTGCCAGAACCCCGAAACTTCGGGACCACAGGAAGAGGTAAAAATGAAAAAATCCGTACTATTAGGCACGCTCGCCGCAGTTGGCGTTTTGGCCGGTGCAGCTTCTGCTGGCACTTTGGATGACGTGAAAGCAAACGGCGTACTGAAATGCGGCGTTTCAACCGGTCTTGCGGGATTTGCGTCTCCAGACGCAAACGGCCGCTGGGAAGGTTTCGACGTTGCTGTATGTCGTGCCGTAGCTGCCGCTGTACTGGGTGACGGCGATGCCGTTCAGTTTGTACCACTCTCCACAAAAGTGCGCTTCACAGCGTTGAACTCTGGCGAGATCGACATGTTGTCCCGCGTGACCACATGGACCTTCAGCCGTGACGTTGACCTGGGCCTGACCTTTGCTGGCGTAAACTACTATGACGGCCAAGGCTTCATGGTTCGCAAAGATCTGGGTGTGGGCTCCGCTACCGAGCTGGACGGCGCGACTGTATGTATCACAACAGGTACAACAACCGAGCTGAACCTCGCTGACTATTTCCGTGCAAACGGCATGTCATATGAGCCAGTGCCTATCGAAACCAACGCTGAAGCCCAGTTGCAGTATCTGTCTGGCGCTTGTGACGTGTTCACAACAGACGCCTCGGCTCTTGCCGCTACACGCGCAACGTTCGCCAGTCCTGACGAGCACATGGTTCTGCCTGAGATCATTTCCAAAGAGCCACTTGGCCCAGTGGTACGTGAAGGTGACGAGCCGTGGAGCGACATCGTGCGTTGGACTCTGAACGCCCTGATCACAGCTGAAGAAAAAGGCGTAACCCAAGCAAATGTTGCCGAATTGGCTGCTTCTGCTGGTGGTGACCCTGAAATCAACCGCCTGCTTGGCACTGAGGGTGACCTTGGCGCGATGCTCGGCCTTGAGGCTGACTGGGCTGCAAACGCTATTGCTGCCGTTGGCAACTACGGCGAAGTGTTTGAGGTCAATGTTGGCGAAAGCACGGCCATTGGCCTGTCGCGCGGCCTGAACGCGCTTTGGACCCAAGGTGGTCTGATCTACACGCCTCCTTTCCGCTAGGACTGAGCAAATACTAAGGGCGCATCTTCGGATGCGCCCTTTTTCAAAAATCAATTAACAATTATTCGGACAGCAGAGGCGGAAAAACCGCATCGCAATTATCCCGAATATTCCAACCATCAGGAGGGGGAGCGCCATGGCTATGGCCGACCAACCCGCAGGCAAGTCTTTCCGGCTTAGCATGCTATTATACGATACTCGCTATCGTTCCATGACCATTCAGTTCATCATGCTGGCGTTGTTTGTCTTTGGTGTGTTCTGGTTGCTAAACAACATGTATACCAACTTGGCCGCCGCCAACAAAAACCCGGATTTTGCGTTTTTGTCGAGCACTGCCGGATATGACATTAACCAACGGTTGATCGAATACACCTCGCAAAGCACCAATGCACGCGCGTGGCTTGTTGGCTTGCTCAACACGCTCCTCGTTGCTTTCCTTGGCTGTATCCTTGCGACCGTGATCGGGATATCTGTCGGGGTTCTGCGCCTGTCCAAAAACTGGATTGTTGCACGGTTGATGACCGTCTATATCGAGATTTTCCGGAATGTGCCTGTGTTGCTCTGGATCGTGTTTCTGAACGCGATTTTGTCTGAGACCCTTCCGCAGCCTAAAGATTTTAAGGGTGTGGATGCCGTGGCGAGCATGTCTTTTTGGGATACCGTGATTATTTCAAATCGTGGCATCTTTGTTCCCGAGCCTGTGTTTCTGTCAGGCTCGTCAATTATGCTTTATGTATTATTGGCTTCGATTGTGGGCATATTTGCCTTTGGGCGCTGGGCGCGCACAGATCAGGAAACCACGGGCCGTATTCTCCCGACCTTCTGGATCAAGCTTGCCATTTTTGTTGTGCCGACCTTGATCGTGTATTTTATGATGGGCCAGCCGATTGACTGGAAGCTTCCTGCCTTTGAAGGGCGAGGCGCTATCGGGCCAGATGGGGTAGCTTACACCAAAGGTATTTTCCGAATTGATGCCGATAACGGTATCCATATCAGGCGCTCGCTTATTGCGCTTTGTCTGGCACTTTCGCTCTATACGGCAGCCTTTATTGCCGAGGCCGTGCGGGCCGGGATTATGGCCATCGACAAAGGCCAATCAGAAGCCGCTGGCGCATTGGGATTGCGGCAAAACCGGGTGATGAGCCTTGTGGTTCTGCCACAGGCCTTGCGGGTTATTATTCCGCCACTGATCTCGCAATATCTAAACCTCACCAAAAACTCGTCACTGGCGATTGCGGTGGGTTATATGGATGTGGCCGGCACTTTGGGGGGCATTACGCTCAACCAAACAGGCCGTGCGCTTGAATGTATCTTGTTGTTAATGATCACCTACCTGACGATCTCTTTGAGTATCTCGCTGGTGATGAACCTCTATAACAACTCTGTTAAGCTGAAGGAGCGGTGATATGACACAAGAACCTTACGTCCGCACCGAAATGCTTTCGGAGCAACCCGCTCCGAGTGGGCAAACCGGTATCGTGAAATGGATGCGGGTAAACCTGTTTTCCAGCATCTCAAATAGCATCATCTCGCTTTTGACCATTTTGGTGGTGATTTTCGCTTTGTACGAGTTCCTGCCATGGATGCTTCAGCCATCATGGGGGGCTGAAAGCCTGCGCGAATGCCTTAATGACCCAAATATCACCGGCGCGTGCTGGGGGGTTATTAATGACCGCTTTAACCAGCTCATGTTTGGCTTTTATCCGCATGAGAGCCAGTGGCGGCCACTTTTGGCCTTCGTGTTGATGCTGGTTGCCGTTGCGCCGGTGTTGTTTGACAAGCTCCCGCGCAAAATGGTGTGGTTCTCCGCGTTGTATCCATTCCTCGGGGTTTGGCTGCTTTGGGGCGGCACTATCTGGGGCCCACTTATGGTGATTGCCGGTTTTGTTATCGGCGTTGTTGTGCACAAGGTGCTTTCAAACATCGTTGGCAGCTTGGCCGCAATTATCCTCTCCGTGTTGGTAACCATTCTTTGGTGGCTTTACGGTGTGGGCAGCATTGCTGGCGCGCTTTCAGGCATAGCGCCTATTGGCATCGCTGAAGTATCCTCATCTGATTTTGGCGGCTTGATGCTGTCAATCACGATCGGAGTTTCGGGCATTGCGCTCTCGCTTCCCATCGGGATTGTGCTTGCTCTCGGGCGTCAGTCAGACATGTTCGTCATCAAATTGCTGAGCGTGGGCTTCATTGAGTTTATTCGTGGCGTGCCACTGATTACGCTCTTGTTTACCGCTTCGGTTTTGCTGAACTTCTTCCTGCCACCGGGCACCAATTTTGACCTCGTCCTGCGGGTGATTATTATGGTGACCATCTTTGCTTCTGCCTATATGGCCGAGGTGATCCGCGGGGGCTTGGCGGCCTTGCCAACAGGGCAATATGAAGCGGCCGATGCGCTGGGGCTGGATTATTGGCAGTCCATGCAGTTGATCATCATGCCTCAAGCGCTCAAAATTTCCATTCCGGGAATTGTGGGCACGTTTATCGGCTTGTTCAAAGATACCACGCTTGTGTCTATCATCGGCCTGTTGGACCCCGTGGGTCTGATCGTTTCGATCCAGGGCACCTCAGACTGGAACGGCATCGTTTGGGAGCTATATACCTTCATCGCGTTGATGTTCTGGGTGTTTACCTTCTCAATGTCTCGTTACTCAATGTATCTTGAGAACAAACTCAAAACTTCACATTAATAGGGAGCATTCAAATGTCTCAAACAAATGAAAACGCAGCAGCTAGCTCCGCTATGGACGTGTCGGACGAAGTGGCTATCCAGATCACCAACATGAACAAATGGTACGGGGATTTCCACGTGCTCAAAGATATTAACCTCACGGTTAATCGCGGCGAGCGTATCGTGGTGTGCGGGCCTTCGGGCTCGGGCAAATCCACCCTGATCCGGTGTATCAACCGGCTTGAGGAGCACCAGAAGGGGGACATCATTGTGGACGGGACCGAGCTTTCTTCGGACCTAAAAAACATTGATAAAATCCGCTCGGAAGTGGGCATGTGCTTTCAGCACTTCAACCTGTTTCCGCATCTGACCATTCTGGAAAACTGCACCTTGGCGCCGATCTGGGTGCGCAAAACACCCAAGAAAGAAGCCGAGGAAATTGCGATGCACTTCCTTGAAAAGGTGAAGATCCCCGAGCAGGCGCTGAAGTATCCGGGCCAGCTTTCGGGGGGGCAGCAGCAGCGTGTGGCGATTGCACGAAGCCTGTGCATGAAGCCGCGCATCATGCTGTTTGACGAGCCAACCTCAGCGCTCGACCCAGAGATGATCGCCGAGGTGCTCGACACCATGATCGAGCTGGCCGAAGAAGGCATGACCATGATCTGCGTAACCCACGAAATGGGCTTTGCCCGTAAAGTGGCCAACCGCGTGATCTTTATGGATGCCGGCCAGATTGTAGAGCAAAACGAGCCAGAAGCGTTCTTTAACAACCCACAAAGCGAGCGGACAAAATTGTTCCTGAGCCAGATATTGGGCCACTAGAACCTACACATTTGAAAAGGGCCGCTCTGCTTACGCAGGGCGGCCTTTTTTGTACCCACGTATTGTGGTGTCTCTTCGGCGATGGCCGTTTTTCATCTGTCAGTAAAGATAGCGTCGACATAGGATTGCCTCTCTTCTCGATGAGACGGCGCCGCGGTTCTAATACTGAGCTGCGCAGCCAGCGGCCTTTTCAATCGGTGATGACAAAGCCGTTCGTTCTTGCGTTCTTTAGGCTGACAGATGTAGCATCAGATTATTAAGTTCCATGCGCTCGAGACGGGAAAAAATGATACAACTTCGAAATATGAGGGCTGATGAATTTGCTGATTATGTGGCTTACTTCGTCCCGGATTATGCTGCGGAAATCTCTTCAAATTATGATGTGGATATGAAAACCGCTCAAGAAAGGGCTGAAAGTGCTGTAGAAATGGATCTTGGGATGGGGGTCGAAACACCGTGCCAAGATCTTCTATGCGCTACTGTGGAGGGCGATAAGAGCGGCGACCTTGTTGGTTACATGTGGTGCACACCGAATAGCGAAGAGAAGACCGTTTTCATCAGCGATTTTTACATCTTACCGAAATTTAGGGGAAGGGGATATGGTCAGTCTGCGCTGATCGCACTTGAAAGAAGATACATAGATATGGGGTATGGTGAGATCAGATTGCGGGTAGCGACCGACAACAAGACGGCTGAACGCATGTATTTGAAGGCGGGATATCTTCCAACAGGCATAAACATGCGTAGAGCCATTGGCGACTGAATCCTGAACGTCGAACAGCTGCTTTGTCCGCATTGCTGCCTTAGGCCTTGTTTTTATCAATCCCAACTCTTGAATATGCAATCAGTCAGGCACCGTCTGTTCGTCCGCGCTATTTCTGGTATCGGCGCGCCAGCACCTCGGGGCTGGCGCCCATAAAATACCGCAGTAAAAGGCCGAGGTTCCGGCTGCCGCGCCGGAGCCATTGGCCTTGGTATTTGGCCGCGCTGGTTACGGCATCAGCTTCAAGCATGGCAAGCTTGCCTTTAAGGGCGCGCGCGAGGGCGATATCTTCCATTAGGGGTTGGTCGGGATAACCACCAACTTGTTTGTAAAGCGTGGCTGAAATCAGCAGGGCTTGGTCGCCGTATGGCAGGCCAAACAGGCGGCTACGCAGGTTGGCCCAGCCTGCCACAAGGCGGGGTGGTAGCCCGTTGGCATCAAACCGCAGGCGAAAATATCCGGCTTTATCGGGGGTGGCAAAGTGGGCCTGCACCGCCGCGAGCCAGCTTTCCGAGAGCACCGTATCGGCATGGATGAACAGCAGCCATGGGCGGCTGGCCATAGCCGCCCCCGCCGCCAGCTGCCCCCCGCGGCTGGGCGGCGCCGTGGCAAATCGTGCTCCGATTTGGGCGGCGACGTCCTCAATATCATCTTCCGAGCCGCCATCCACAATGATCAGCTCGCCAATCAGCCCTGCCGATAGGCCTTCAGCCAGCGCGGCCAGCGCCGGGCCAATACTGGCAGCGGCATTAAGGGTCGGGATGATTACAGAGATTGGGGCGGGCATAGGTGCTTTCGGGCTGGTAATGGCGAGGCTGCGCCCTATATTAACGGTATGACCAAAGGATACCATGATAAATCGCGGCAATTGTTGCGCATTACGGGCAGCGACCGGCAAAGTTTTTTGCAGGGGCTGGTGACGAATGATGTAGATAAACTAAGCGATGGGCCATTATATGCGGCGCTTTTGAGTGCGCAGGGGAAATACTTATTCGATTTCTTTCTGGCGGCTGACGGCGAGGCGATACTGCTGGATGTAGCTGCTGCCCGTGCCCGTGCCCCGGCGCTGGCCCAGCGACTAACCATGTATCGGCTGCGGGCTGATGTGCAAATCGAGGCGGATGACCGCCCGGTTTGGCGGGGTATTGGGGATGCGCCCAAAGGGGCCTTCATTGATCCGCGCCACGCCGCCATGGGCTGGCGGCTGTATGGGGGGGCCTCTGTTGAGCCTTTACCCGAGGATCATTTTGAAGCGCTACGGATGGAGCATGTTATCCCCGAGCCAGAATTGATTGAAAACGAAACCTACATTCTGGAGGCGGGTTTTGAACGCCTCAACGGAGTGGATTTTCGCAAGGGCTGCTATGTGGGCCAAGAAATTACGGCGCGGATGAAGCATAAAACCGAGCTTAAAAAAGGGCTGCGGCGAGTGGAGGTGCAAGGGGATGCCCCGTTTGGCACGGCAATCACATCTGGCGGCAAACCAGCTGGCACGTTGTTTACGGTGGTTGGCGGCCAAGGCATGGCCCATGTGCGGTTTGATCGTGCGCAGAGTGAAATGCAGGCTGGTAGCGCGACGTTGCGTCTAGCCTAACACGAACCGATATCTGATCCCCCCTCTGCGCAGGGGGGGCGGCGCGTCTACCGCCTCGCTTGTGGCAAGGCAGCACCCGCGCGGCGCTGATACGTTAACGCTCAGTCGTCGTCTACTGGATTAAGCTGCGCGGCAACCTTCAGCGCGATGGTCTCGAAGATTTTGGCGTGCGGGCCGTCGGGGGCGGCCATCACAACGGGGGTGCCTTCATCGGAAAACTTCCGGATACCCATATGCAGCGGGATAGCGCCAAGGAATGGCACGCCAAGCTTGCTGGATTCTTCTTGCGCGCCACCATGGCCGAAGATATCGGAGCGCTCGCCGCAATGGGGGCAGACAAACGTGCTCATGTTTTCGATCAGGCCAAGGATAGGCACATCCACGCTTTGGAACATTTTGAGGCCTTTGCGGGCGTCAATCAGCGCGAGATCTTGTGGGGTGGAAACGATCACCGCGCCGGCCACTGGCACCTGTTGGGCCAAGGTCAGCTGGATGTCTCCGGTGCCGGGTGGCATGTCCAGCACCAGCACGTCAAGCTCGCCCCATGCGACCTCTTTAAGTAGCTGCATAAGTGCCGAAACAATCATCGGGCCGCGCCAAATTACGGGGTTTTCTTCTTCCATCAGAAAGCCCATCGACATCACCTTGATGCCGTAACGCTCCATCGCATACAGCACATCGTTTTTCAGCTCTGGGCGGTCTCCGGCCATGCCAAAAAGGCGCGGCAATGATGGGCCGTAGATATCGGCATCGAGCAGGCCAACCTTGAGGCCAAGGTTGGAAAGCGACAGCGCGAGGTTGGCCGCCACGGTGGATTTGCCCACGCCGCCTTTGCCCGAGGCAACGGCCAAAATGTGCTTGATGCCGGGAATTGCCGCTGAATCAGGCCGCATATCGGGGCCAACGGGGCGCTCTTTGCGCGGCCTTAGCTTAGGGGGCTCGGTCGAAACCACCGGCTCGGCCTCGGAGGTAAGCGCGATCAGTGCGGTCTCTACGCCGTCCAGCGCCAGCACGGTGCGCTCGGCTGCTTTTTGCAGTGCGGTCGGGTCTCCGTGTAGGGCCTTTGGCACGGTGATGGAAAACACCACCTTGGTGCCATCAATGATGATATCCGACACGAGGCCGTCAGACACGATGTCCTCTTTCAGCCCCGGTGCGGTGACGCTGATCAGCGCCTTCATTATTTGTTCTTTGCTCGCCATGTGATTTCCCCTGAGTCTCCTCAGGTTTAGTACCTGAGTGTTTCCGTCATATTATAAAATGCTAATATGACGAGAATCAAGGGCCGTGAGAGAATGGGCGGAAATGCCGCGCTAGCTGGCGTTCATGCTGGTTATAATATGGTTATTGGCAGGTAGCCCGTAAAAGGAGTTCTCCAGTTGAATACCAAAGCCAAGTTCGGGCAGGTATTTGATTTCGCGTATGTAAATTGAGCCCTCAGGCAAAATCCATTCAAAGGTAAATACACGGACAGCTTCATATGAGCAATCTCCAACCACAAGTGGTTCGCTCTCATAGGAAGCCCAGCTTAAGGTTTCTGGTATTTCCCTGCTCACTAACTGGTTAATGATTGTGCGTCGGCCATATCCACCTTCGCCAGGGGTATAAGTTGCAGCCTGTTCCGTATCAAAATCATACTCCATAATGATGGAGTACCGAATTTCCCAACCGCGATCATTGTGAGCAATACGGCTTTTTTCAAACACGCCAGCAACGGTCTCAAAATGTAAGGTTCGCTTGGTGTAGCGGCTATTCTCACTGAAGGCGTCCATGATAGTACCGTCAGCGGTGCGCTGAATATGCGAGGTATTACCGCTGCCATATTCAATGGTAATGCCGGTATCAAGCGCGTCTGCCGTGAGGCACTGGGCTGAGGCAATGGCGGGGCAAAGCAGAAATAACGCGGCAGAAATACGAAGCATTGGGGACTCCCTTAAATTGAATAGCCGCAGCATAGGCGCAAAGCTTTAACCGTTCAATGCTTTCTGTTGCGACCAATAAAAATGATATAGAGGCCGGGCAAAACGAACAGATCAAACAGGAAGGCGATGAAAATGGTGGCGGCGGTGAGGAAGCCAAGCTGCTGGTTAACCGCAAAGCCGCTGAACATAAGCAGCGCAAAACCAAAGCCAAGGGTGGCGGTGGTGGTGAGCACGCCGGGGAACACATTTTGCAACACGCGCTGCACGCCTCTGTTGGTTTGCTTTCTGCGGCCTCGATTGAGGGCGTAAAGAATGTGGATAGTATCATCCACCACAATGCCGAAGGTCAGCGCCGAGATAATAGACGCGGCCATGCCAACCTCTCCGTTGATCCAAACCCAAAGGCCAAGCGAGGCCATGGCGGGCATAAAATTCGGGAAGATACTGAGCAGGGCCAGCGGCAGGGAGCGCAGGAATATGCCGATCAGAATCGACACCACGATCATGGCAAATCCGGTGCCCACCAGCATGGATTTTGTGTTGACCATTGAGAGGTAAGATGACATGACGTTCACCCCCGAAACCGCTGAGCGATCTCCGGTAAAGCCCGCCTCGGCGGCAATCGCTTCAACCGTTTCGGCCAGCTCACGCACATGCGCCGAGCTCTGGCGCTTAACGAGGAGGCTCATGCGCAGCTCTCGAAAATCAGCGGCAAAGGTGGCGTTGCCAAAATCTTCAGTCACGTAAAAATTGGAGCGCACGCAGAAATTCAGCATTTTTTCTGGCACATCGGCTAGCGTGCCTGTGTACGGTGGCGAGCGGTGATCAAGGCAGTTTTGCACAATCGGCAGCGGGCCGCGGATATCTACCACTTGGGGCAGGGCCAAAATCTGGTTTGTCAGGTCTTCAAGCTGCTGAAAGCCTTCGGGAGATAGCAACATGCCCTCGTCATAGCGCAGTACCAAATCCACGGTTTGGGACCAGCCCATATTATCGGCAATGGTTTGGATGTTTTGCCGGAGCGGGTGCTCGGCGGGGAAAAACCGGATGAACTGGTCGTCAAACGTGGTGCGTACCAGCCCGACCACTGCCACCATAGAGGCCAGCCCGACAATAACCCCCCACATTATTGGCCCCTTGGCCCATGCCTTGGTAAACACGCGGGAAAGGTTGCGCATTTTCTCGTCACGAACCTGCATATCTCCGCAGCCGAATGAAAGCACAACGGGCGCGACAAATAGCACCAAGATCAGCGAAAACACCAGCCCGATGGCCACGAGGTTTCCCATGGCCTGAAAGGCGGGCGCATCGGCCCAATTGAGCGACAAAAAGCCCACAGCCGTGGTGGCGTGGGCGAGGATGACAGGAATGGCGAGCTTGCGAAAGCTGGCCTGAATAAGGGCATCCCGCTTTTGAAAGCGCAGGGTGCGCTGGCGCTGGCCGATGGAGTGAATGATATGGATTAGCGATGCCACGGTCAACGTCATGATGATCGAGAAAGACGACACGGCAGCGGTGGCAAACACATGCCCGCTCCAGCCCGCCAACCCTGTGGTCAGCACCACAGAGCTTAGGCCAATGCCAAGCGCGGTGATCGTGATCCGCAGATTGCGAAAGGCAATAAGCAGCATGATGAAATTGACAACCAGCGTCATAGGAAACAGGTATTTTCGGTCGAATGTCAGGCCGTCTCGCAGGGCTTCGCCCATAGAAACCGAGCCGGTAAAGGCGACATCAACCTCGGGGAATTCAGCCCGCATATGGTCGGCCAGCGCCTTTTGGTCGCCATAAGCTTGCTGCAATCCGCTGTCTGATTGGTCTGAAACATCTAGCTTGATCGAAATAATGGTGGCGGTGTGCGCATCGTTGAAAAACACATCCCCAAGGGCGGCGCGCTCATCTAGCAGGATTTCTACATCCGTTAACGGCGTCATTTCAATGGGGTAGCCCATGGCGGGCAACAGGCTGGAAACGCTGGTGAAACTCGTCATATCCGTGATGGCGAATTCGCTATCGGCATTGTCCAAAATATAAAACAGCGCCCGCTCGGCCTTGAGCAAAAGCGGCCGGTCTTCGCGGCTTTTGACCGCGAGCAGCATCAGGGTTTGGTTGGTTTCCCCAAACGCCTCGTTTTGCCGCTCCAGCTTTTGCCGATAAGTATTGCCGGGGCCAAAAAGCAAAAATGGATCGTTTGAGGTTTTTATACTCAGCAACCCGTAGCCCACAACCACGATCAGCAGCGCTGTTAGCGAGATCACGAGCTTTTGACAGGCAAAAAACGCCCGCTGCAAACGGAAGACGCCGCGCAATATCTTAAACCAAACGCCCACCTTCACTCCTGCTTGTATTTTTTGTGTCTAATCTGATTACGCAATCCGCGCGGTTGAATAAAGCGCTATTTGATCAAATAGCCCGAAATCAGGCGATTGTTACAATAATTTGCCAAATATGTGATCTGGCGGCTGGTATATATGCTGCGGGTTAAGGCTTTGTGTTTTTCGCGCTTACTGTTCGCGCTTACTGGGGGAAGGGGTGCTAACCGTGTTGCGGGTGGTTTCCGGAAAGAGCGCTTGACCAAACCCCATAAACTGCTAGGAAGCAGGTGGCCCTGCGGTGTGGCGGAATGTCTCGCCGTATACTATTCTACTTTGGTGCATCTGCGCCCTAAAGGAAAGAATCCGGCCATGGTTTCACGCGTAATTCCTGTAAATGCCTTTGATCTGGTGATCTTTGGTGCCACCGGCGATCTTTCTCGCCGTAAGCTGCTGCCCGCGCTTTTTCGACGGATGCTTGATGGGCAAATGCCGGCTGAGGCTCGCATTATCGGCATTGCCCGCTCCAAAATGAGCGGCAAGGCCTTTCGGGCGTTTGTGCGCGAGGCGCTGGAGGAATTTGAGCCGGAAGCGGCCAAAGCCCCCGAGGTGCTCGAGGCCTTTTTGGCCGCGCTGGATTACCTCGTGGTGGATGTGATGGGCGAAAGCGGCTGGGAGGCCCTTGGCAAAATGCTTCGGCCCGATGCCGTGCGCGCGTTTTATCTTTCGGTTGGTCCCAACCTGTTTGGTGAAATCGCCACGCGGCTCAGTAAGCACGGAATTACAACGCCTGAAAGCCGCATTGTGGTGGAAAAGCCGCTGGGGCATGATTTGGCATCGGCCAAGGCGCTTAATGCCCAGCTTGGGGCTTGTTTTGATGAGCATCAGGTTTACCGGATAGACCATTACCTCGGCAAAGAAACCGTGCAAAACCTGATGGCGATCCGCTTTGCCAACGCGCTTTTTGAGCCGCTGTGGAACAGCCATTATGTGGATCATGTACAGATTACCGTGGCCGAAAGCATTAGCGTGGAGGGGCGTGGGGGCTATTATGATAAGTCTGGCGCGCTGCGTGATATGGTGCAAAACCACATGATGCAGCTTTTGTGCCTGACGGCTATGGAGCCCCCCGCCAAATTTAACGCAGATTTTGTGCGGGATGAAAAGCTGAAGGTTATAAGGGCGCTGGACCCGCTGAAGCCCGAAAACACCGTGCGCGGGCAGTATCGGGCTGGGGGCGGTGAGCCGTCATATATTGAGCATTCTGAGAACCCCGCGAGCAAAACCGAGAGCTTTGTGGCGCTCAAGGTTGAGGTGGATAACTGGCGCTGGGCGGGGGTGCCGTTTTATTTGCGCACCGGAAAGCGGCTGCGTGCACGAATGTCTGAAATTGTGGTGGTGTTTAAAAAGCCGCCGCATGCTATATTTCCTGAAATGGCGTCGCAAGGCAGCAATGTGCTGGTGATCCGGCTGCAGCCCGATGAGGGCATTACGCTGCACATGACCATCAAGGAGCCGGGGCCAGGGGGCATGCGCCTGACCGAGGTGCCGCTGGATATGAGTTTTGCGGAGGCCTTGGGGAATGATCACAACGCGCCAGACGCCTATGAGCGCTTAATTATGGATGTGATCCGCGGCGACCAAACGCTGTTTATGCGCGGCGACGAGCTGGAAGAAGCTTGGGCGTGGATAGACCCGCTGATCGCGGCGTGGGACGAAAGCAATGAAAAACCAAAGCCTTATGATGCCGGTGGCTCGGGGCCAGAAGACGCCTTGGCGCTGCTGCACCGTGATGGCCGCAAATGGCGGGAGATCGTGAACTGATGCCTGATTTAATGCAATATCCAGATAGGGCCGTGCTCGCGGCTGACCTTGCCGAGCTGGTGGCTGATCAGCTGGCTGATGCGATCGAAGCGCGTGGCAAAGCCAGCCTGGCGGTGCCGGGCGGGACAACTCCGGGGCCGTTTTTAACGGCGCTTTCGGGGCAAAATATCGCGTGGGACAAGGTGAGCGTGATGCTGACAGATGAGCGGTTTGTGCCTGATGATTCGCCGCGCTCAAATACGAGGCTGTTGAAGGAAACGTTGCTGCAAGGCAAGGCCGCGGCGGCAACACTGGTGCCGATGGTGGCGGCTGGGGCTGCGCCGGAGGATGTGCTGGACGCGCTAATGCTGGGGCTAAACGCAGCCCTTCCATTGGATGTGGTGGTGCTGGGCATGGGCGAAGATATGCACACGGCGAGCCTGTTTCCCGGGGCCGATAAGCTGTCGGAAGCCTTGGCTGACGATGCGCCAACACTGTTGCCCATGCGGGCCGAGGGCGCGGGTGAACCGCGAATTACGCTGACGGCACCCGTTTTGCGGGGCGCGGGGGCGGTGCATTTGTTGATTGCCGGCAAGGCCAAGCTGGAGGCCTTGCAAAAGGCGCTGCTGGAAGGGCCTGAGGCCGAGGCTCCCGTGCGGGTAGTGCTTGCGCGTGGCGATACTGAAATTCATTTTGCGGAGTAGATCATGGCTTTGAACGACACCATTTTGCGCGTGACGGAACGCATCGAGAGCCGCTCGGCGACCTTGCGGGCAGACTATATGGCGCGCTGCGAGCGGGCTGCGGAGGCGGGGGTTAGACGCGCCCACCTCACCTGTGGCAACCAAGCCCACGCTTTTGCGGCGTCGGGTGAGGACCAAGCGCCGCTGGTGGAGGGCACGGGGGGGAACCTCGGGATTGTGACCTCGTATAATGATATGCTTTCGGCGCATCAGCCTTTTGAGCGCTTTCCGGATTTGATCCGAAAAGCGGCCCGCACGGCGTGCGGTACGGCGCAAGTGGCGGGCGGGGTTCCGGCGATGTGTGACGGGGTTACGCAGGGCCAGCCGGGCATGGAGCTTTCGCTGTTCTCTCGGGATTTAATTGCGATGAGCGCGGGGGTGGCGCTGTCTCATAATGTGTTTGATAGCGTGGTTTACCTTGGGGTTTGTGATAAAATTATTCCGGGTCTTGTGATTGCCGCTGCCACATTTGGCCACCTGCCAGCGGTGTTTTTACCGGCGGGGCCGATGACCTCGGGCTTGCCGAATGACGAAAAAGCGCGGGTGCGCCAAGAATTTGCCGAGGGTAAACTGAGCCGCAAAGAGCTGATGGCGGCGGAGATTGCCAGCTATCATGGGCCGGGGACATGCACCTTTTACGGCACCGCCAATACCAATCAAATGTTGATGGAATTCATGGGCTTGCACCTTCCGGGGGCCAGCTTCATTAACCCCAACACGCCGCTGCGCGATGCGCTGACGATTGAGGGCACCAAGCGGGCGCTGGCGATCAGCAATCTTGGCAATGAGTACACGCCGGTTAGTGAAATCCTGAACGCTAAATCGTTTGTGAATGGCATTGTGGGGCTGAACGCAACGGGCGGCTCAACCAACCTGCTTATCCACCTGCTGGCCATGGGCCGCGCGGCGGGGATCGTGCTGGACTGGGAGGATATCTCGGATATTTCTGATGCGGTGCCGCTGATTGCGCGGGTGTACCCTAACGGTTTGGCCGATGTGAACCACTTTCATGCAGCGGGCGGCTTGGGCTATATGATTGGCGAATTGCTGAGCACCGGCATGCTGCACCCTGATACCAAAACGGTGGTGGGCGAGGGGCTGGAGGCCTATACCAAAGAGCCGAAACTGCGTGATGGTGAGGTGGTTTATGAAGGCGGGGCGCGGGTGAGTGAGAATGATAAAATCCTCAAAACTGTGGCGGATCCGTTTCAGAAAACGGGTGGTATTAAGCGGCTTAAGGGCAACCTTGGGAATGCGGTTATGAAGACCTCGGCTGTGGATGCTGCGCGCCACATTATTGAGGCACCTGCGAAGGTTTTTCATGACCAAGAGGCGGTGAAGACGGCGTTTAAGGATGGCAGCCTTAACGGCGATACCGTGGTTGTTGTACGCTTTCAGGGGCCAAAGGCCAATGGCATGCCAGAGCTGCATTCGCTTAGCCCGCTGCTCGGGATTTTGCAGGGGCGGGGCTATAAAATTGCGCTGGTCACTGATGGCCGGATGTCGGGGGCTTCGGGCAAGGTGCCCTCGGCTATTCATGTTTCGCCGGAGGCGGTGGATGGCGGCGTGATTGCCAAGCTGCAAGATGGCGATATTGTGCGGGTGGACGCGGTGGCAGGCACGTTGGATGTGCTGGACGAGGCGGTGCTGGCACGGGAGGCCGTGGTGGTCGACTTGAGCGCCAATAGCCACGGCACAGGCCGCGAGATGTTTGAGGTTTTTCGCAAGTTTGTAGGCTCGGCTGAAACCGGAGCCAGTGTGATATGATCGAAACCATTGCCGAGCTAGAGGCGCTTTACGGCATGCCCAAAGAGGCGTCGCAGGTGAAGGTTGCCAGCCAGATAACGCCGAGCTATCGGGCGATTATTGAGGCCGCGCCCTTTGTGGCGCTGGCCACAGTGGGGCCGGAAGGCACTGATTGCACGCCGCGTGGCGATAATGGGCAGGTGGTGTTTATTGAGGATATCCACACGCTGGCCCTGCCTGATTGGCGCGGAAATGACCGCTTGGACACCCTGCGCAATGTGGTGCGCGATGGGCGGGTTTCACTTATGTTTATGGTGCCAGGGTCAACTATGATTGTGCGGGTAAATGGCCGCGCAAAGCTGAGCGCGGACGCTGACAAGCTGGCGCAATATGGCAAAGCGGGAAAGCAGCCTCGCACGGTGATGCTAATTAGGATTGAAGAGCTTTACTTCCAGTGCGCGCGGGCCGTGATGCGGGCTGACCTCTGGAATACAGACAATACGCCAAACCTGCCGTCGGCGGGGGATATTCTTTCGGAGATGACTTCGGGAGAATTTGAAGGCAAAGAATATGACAAAACCTGGCCTGAGCGGGCCGCAAAAACCCTATGGTGACCCTATGAGCATTACCCCCCAAGACGCGTGTAAACGCAACCGTGAAACCTGTGAACGGGCCCCGATTGTGCCGGTGCTGGTGGTAGATGATGCCGCCGATGCCCGCCCCTTGGCCGAGGCCCTCGTGGCCGGTGGTCTGCCCGCGCTGGAGGTGACATTGCGCACGCCGGCGGCCCTTGAGGCCATTGCTGAAATGGCGAAAGTGAAGGGCGGTATTGTGGGGGCTGGCACGCTGATAACCCCGCGCGATGTAGAAAACGCCGTGGCGGCAGGGGCGCAGTTTGGCGTTTCTCCGGGGGCGACAGATGAGCTGATTGCGGCCTGCGAGGCGCTGGGCTTACCGCTGCTGGCAGGCGCGGCTACCGCGTCTGAAGCTATGCAAATGTTGGCACGCGGCTATGATTTGCTCAAGTTTTTCCCCGCTGAAGCCTCGGGCGGGGCTAAGGCGCTTAAGGCCCTCGGCGCGCCACTGCCGCAAATCAGCTTCTGCCCTACGGGGGGTGTTTCGCTGGCCAATGCCAATGATTATTTAGGCCTGTCTAACGTAATTTGCGCTGGCGGTTCTTGGGTCGCACCCAAGGAGCTTGTGGCGGCTAAAGACTGGGCGGGCATTGAAGCGCTGGCGCGGGAAGCCAGCCAGTTGGGAGGCTAACATGGATACGATTTGGCGGATGCTCAGATCAAACCGTGCGGCGTCTGAGGACCGCTCGATTCTGTCGCTGTTTGATGATCCACAGCGCTTTGATGATTTCAGCGTTTCCACGGCGGGCATGTTGCTGGATTATTCCAAAACCTCGATGGATACGGAGGCCCGCCGCTTGTTGGTGCAACTGGCCGAGGAAGCCGGTGTGGAAGCGCAGCGCGAGGCGATGTTTGCCGGTGAGAAAATCAACACCTCAGAAGACCGCGCCGTGCTGCACACCGCGCTACGCAATCAAAACGGTCCGGTTATGCTGGAGGGCGCAGATGTTATGCCCGAGGTACGGGCCACGCTGGCGCGGATGGCGAGCTTTGCAAATGCGCTTAGAAATGGCGAGATAAAAGCGGCGGATGGCGGGCCGATCACCGATGTGATTAGCATTGGCATTGGCGGTTCAGATCTTGGGCCGGCTATGGGCGTGAAGGCGCTGGGCGCTTACCATGATGGGCCAACGCTGCGGTTTGTATCGAACATTGACGGTGCAGATTTCACCGAAGCCAGCAAGCGGGCCGACCCCGCGCGCACCTTGGTGATTGTGGCCTCAAAAACCTTTACCACCATTGAAACCATGACCAATGCCGAGACCGCCAAAAAATGGCTGGGCGCGGGGGCGGATAGCCAAATGGTGGCGATTTCGACCGCGCTTGATAAAACCGCTGCCTTTGGCATTCCGGCTGACCGGGTGTTTGGCTTTGAAGATTGGGTTGGTGGGCGTTACTCTATGTGGGGGCCAATTGGCCTGCCGATTATGCTGGCTGTGGGGCCGAAACGCTTTGGCGAATTTCTGGACGGTGGCTACGCGATGGACCAGCATTTTCGCACCGCACCGCTGGCCGAAAATATGCCGGTTCTGCTGGCGCTTACGGGTATCTGGCATCGCAATATATGTGATTACCCCTCTCGCGCCGTACTGCCCTATGATCAGCGCCTTTCGCGGCTGCCGGCCTATTTGCAACAGCTGGATATGGAGAGCAACGGCAAGGGTGTAATGGCGGACGGAACGCCTGTAAGCCAGGCCACGGGGGCGGTGGTGTGGGGCCAAGCGGGCACCAATGGGCAGCATGCTTTTTACCAGCTTTTGCACCAAGGTACCAATGTGGTGCCGTGTGAATTTATGATGGCGGCTGAAGGGTTTGAGCCTGCGCTTAAGCACCATCATGACCTGCTAAAAGCCAACTGCCTTGCGCAATCTGAGGCGCTGATGCGCGGGCGGGTTAGCAAAGATACAGAGCCATACCGGGCTTTTCCGGGCAACCGGCCTTCGACCACGCTCGCCTACAAAAAGCTCACGCCGTTTGCGCTGGGGCAAATCATTGCGCTTTATGAACATCGGGTGTTTGTGGAAGGCGTGATTTGGGGGATTAACAGCTTTGACCAATGGGGCGTGGAGCTAGGCAAAGAAATGGCCACGGCGCTGGTGCCGCTGGTGCAGGGGGCGGATGCCTCTGATAAAGACGGCTCTACCCAAGGGCTGCTAAAGGCGCTAAATGCAGGCTGAATTCACTTACGCGCCCCCAACGGGCCCGCTTGCTGTGTTGCACCGCGATGCTGATCTGTTGCTGCTTAATAAGCCCTCGGGCTTGCTTTCGGTGCCGGGTAAAGCGGCCAAGCATGCCGATTGTCTGGAAACCCGCGCCAAGGCTTCTTTCCCCGAGGCTTTGCTTGTGCATCGGCTGGATATGGACACGTCTGGTGTGATGATATTTGCCATGAACAAAGCCGCGCAACGGCATTTGGGCCTGCAATTTGAGCGGCGGCATTTGGCAAAAACCTATGAGGCGCTGGTGTGGGGCCAGCCCGATGACCACGGCGAGGTGGACCTGCCGCTGATTGTGGATTGGCCCAACCGGCCGCTGCAAATGGTGGACCATACGCGTGGGAAAAAGGCCCATACCAAGTGGGAGGTGCTGGTGCGCGAGGCCTCGCACGCGCGGGTGCGGTTAATGCCGACTACTGGCCGAAGCCACCAGTTGCGGGTGCACATGCTGGCGATTGGGCACGTGATTTTGGGCGACCGGTTTTATGCTAAAGACGAGGCGCTCACTGCGGCTCCGCGCTTGTGTCTGCACGCGCTTAGCCTTGAGATTTATCACCCAAATGGCGGTGAGCGCGTGGCATTCCAGGCGCCCTGTCCGTTTTAAAATAAGGTGTGGCGTGCCGCAAATTGCATAACGGCTACAGGGTTTTGGCTAAGGGTTTCAAAAACCACGGTTTTGGCTGAGCCCTGCGGGAAAACCTCACAACCTTGCTCAGAAATACTGCGCGCTTCAATCTCCCGAATCCATCCAAATACGGAACGATTGATCAAGACTTGGCTGACGGTGCGGTTCTGAACAACTGAGGCATATTGAGCAGAGGCATTTGCCCGCGATTGCACTGAGCGGCCGTTAAAATTCCGCAAGCATTGAAATTTAAATGACACGGTCTTCAGGGTTGGTGGGGTATTCGTTGCGCCCCGCGTGCCGCGCAATAAAAACTCGACGGGTTGTGAAAACAGGGCCACAACCTCTTGGCCCTCGATTTGAAGTTGCGGACTTGGCGTGGAGGGAACACAGCCTAAAAGGAAGGTTGAGAATGCAAAGAGAACGGTGAGTTTGAGCTTCATCTGGAAATCTCCGAAGATTGATTTAATTGGATGATTTGAAAAATACACGTACCAGTAAATTACTTCTGAGTGTGTATTCAGCCAAGTCCACGCCCGCAAGTAATATTGTGGGCGTGGGCTACATGTGGGTCTAGACAAAGGTCATATAATTACCATTTTGCACCCCAAGCACCCAAACTGCTGTTAGTTTGCGGCCACCGCCAAAGGCGTCCTTGCCAGCACGGTTTCGGATTGGCCTGACACATAGCGCAGCTCGTAATTGCCACCCGCCGGGGCGGTAAAGCTGGCTGGTGAGCCATTGCGGGTATAGGCATAGCTGATATATTCACTATCCGCCGAGCCGATCACGGCGATGGAAAGATAATCTCGCGCGTTATCCGGCCCGAGCCATTCTACCGTAAACGCCATGCCTGATCGCACCAGCCCTTGAGCCTCCATCAAAATGGTGGCTGCGGTGAGGGTAAGGGGGATCCGCGCCAAGGTGGCATTGGATTGCCCCGAGACATAGCGAATTTCGTAAACCCCCGGCACATCGGGCGATTGCACCTGCAGGCTGGCCCCGTCACGCGTGTAGGCATAGCCTTTATAAGCGCCCTCTTCGGCATCCGGAGATACGATGGTTATAAAATCCCGCTCGGCGTTTGGGCCTTTCCATGTGACAGCTATCGAGGCCCCCGAAATGGCGGTTTCCACCGCCGTTAGCGAGGTTTCGACGGCCTCAAGGGTGATTATCCGCGTGGCCAGCGTGGCCTCGGATTGGCCGGAAACATAGCGCAGCTCAAAAGTGCCGGCGGTATCAAATGCGGTGATGGCCGCGGGGCTGCCCGCAGAGGTGTAGGCATAGCTATTATAGCTGCCGAGCTCTGCGCCAACTTCAACAATGGTTATGTAATCCCGCGTGTTGTTTGGGCCGAGCCACTCAACAGATATTGACCCACCCGCATTGGCCGTATCCGGCGCGCTAAGCGTAACGGCAGCGGCGGTGAGTGTGAGCGGAATGCGCACCAATGTGGCGTTGGATTGCCCAGACACATAGCGGATTTCATACGCACCGGGCATGTCAGGTGATTGCACCTGCGACACGGGGCCATCCTTGGTATAGGCATAGCCATTATACGCGCCCTCGGCAGCATCAAGCGCCACGATAGTAATGAAATCCCTTTCGGCATTGGGGCCTTTCCAGGTGATATCGATTGTGCTGCCGGCCGTGGCGGTTTCCACCGCGCTCAAGGTCGCGACCACCTCTTCCAGGGTGATGAGCCGCCGCGCCAACACAATGTTGGATTGGCCGGATACATAGCGGATTTCATAGGTGCCCGGCGTATCAAACGCAGTAATAGCCGCAGGGCTGCCATGGGTCGTGTATTCAAAGCTGTTATAGGCGTTGCCCGGTGCTCCGATTTCCACAATGGTGATGAAATCCCGCTCGTTATTCGGGCCAACCCATTGCACTTCAATCTCCGCCCCCGCATTGGCGATATCAGCCGCACCAAGCGAGACCGTTGGTTCGGTGAGGGTGATGGGCTGCATGGCCAAAATACTGGTGGAATTGGCTGACACATAGCGGATTTCAAACGTTCCGACGGTGTCGGGGGTGTTCAGGGTCACGGGCGCGCCTTCTTCGACATAGGCATAATCATTATATGCGCCCACGCGCGCGCCCACAGGCACGACGGTGATAAAATCTTTGCCATCTCCTGCCCCATCCCATGTGATTTGAACAGCCGAGCCAGCCACTGCAATGCTCGGCCCACTGAGGCTGACCTTTTGCACAACAGTGACAGGCGCACGAGAAAGCTCCACGCTGTCGCCATCAATATATATAACCGCATATTGCCCCACCACGGCGGGGGCGGTGAAGGGGGCCGGTGTGCCATTGGTGGCCTCAACGCTGGCAAATATCTCGCCATTTTCAGAAATCAGGTGAATT
Organism: Paracoccaceae bacterium; assembly: GCA_002402045.2. Taxonomy (GTDB): domain Bacteria; phylum Pseudomonadota; class Alphaproteobacteria; order Rhodobacterales; family Rhodobacteraceae; genus UBA3077. The sequence continues at coordinate 26,149 of NVUX02000078.1, forward strand.
TGGTCGCCAATGCGTGCGGTGGCGGTCCACGTGGCGCTAAATTGCGTGTTGGTTTCCACTTCGGCAGGGGCGTGCAATATCACGCTAAAAGGCGGCGGGGCGATGGACGTGTCTACCATCATGGTGGTCAGTGCGGCGGTCAGCTCTTCGGTGGATTCCGCCGTAAGGTAAAGCCCTCCGGTTAGGTCGGCAAGGCAGCTTAGTTGGCTTTGGTCCTCAATGCCCGCCACATCAAACCCCACCACATGGGCGGTAAAATCAACCCCGCCACGGGCCAGTTCGGCGGCCAGCGCGCAGGGGTCTGCATTGCAGCTTTCTAAACCGTCAGATACCAGAATGATCCGGCTTGGGGTGTCTTGGTAATTAAGCACTTCGGCGGCGTGGCGCACAGCATCGGTGAGCGGGGTGCGGCCACGAGGCACAAGGCTGTTAACAGCATCCGAGAAGGCCGCCGCGTTGAGCGGGCCAACCGGCAGTACCAGCTCAATATCTTGGCACGAGGCCTTTTCGCGGTGGCCATAAGCCACTAGGCCAAAGCGGGCGTTTGGGTCAATGTCACCCACAAGGTTGGCAATCACCTCTCGGGCGATTTCTATTTTGGAAACGCCGCCAATTTGCCCCCACATCGAGTTTGAAACATCAAGCACCACAATGGTATCAGGGCTGGGCTGGGCCTGTGCGGGCAGGGAAAATGGGGCGAATAATGCAAGTGTGGCTGCGAAAAATGTGTTTTTAAACATGCGAGCGGCTCCAAAAAGATATTTTCAATATCCCTTGATAGCACATCTCTAGGTAATGGTTAACTGTATTAATACAGGCGAATTTCTGTTGAAATATGTGGCCCCAGATCAAATAATCAGGGGCCACGCTTTAGGCTGCAAAGTGAGGTTACTTAACTTCAATCATATGCAGGGCCAAAACCTCACTCTTTTCGGTATAGTAGCGGAGCTCATAACTGCCTGTGGCACGCGGCGCGATCAGGAGTGCGGTGCCACTGTTGCCTGCGCGGGCAATGGCAAGCACATCATCCGCGCCAGCTTGAGAAAGGCCGATATAATCGCCGCTGTCCATCGGGCCGGTAAATTCAACCGTAATGCGGCTGCGCGGGGCCGTGGTATCTGGTGCCATCAGGGTTGCGGCCATCATGTCGCTAGACATCGCGCTATCTGTCGCGCCCTCGGTGGGCATTTCCATCATCGAATTCAGGTCGTCTTTTAGCTCTTGGCTGGTTTCTGGCGTTAAATAAAGCCCGTGATTAAGTGTGGCGAGCGCCTCTAGGCCGGATTGGTCTGCAATGCCGGAAACATCAAAGCCGATCACGTGGACAGTGAGGTCTAGTGCGTTTTCACTAAGCGCGGTGGCCAGTGCGGCCGGATCACCGTCACAGTTTTCAACCCCGTCAGACACTAGTACGATGCGGGCAGAGCGGGTGGTGTAATTAAGCTGCTCGGCGGCTTGGCGCACGGCTGCGGTGAGTGGCGTACGGCCTTGAGGGGTGAGGCTGTTTACGGCGGCTTTGAAGCCCGCAGGGTCAA
>NVUX02000079.1 GCA_002402045.2 Paracoccaceae bacterium
CGCCTGCCAATGGGGGATATTGCTGCGCCTGATCCCGCCCACCATTTTCGGAGTCGCCTTGGCATGGTGGTTCCTGTCCACCGCCTCTGGCTATGATTTCAACACCCTCATCGGCTGGGTGATTCTCGCCATGCTCGCGCTGGATATCCTAATAACCGACGGTTTGCGCGGCATGGTGCGAGGAAGGCTGCTCACCGGAATCATTGGCGCTATGGCGGGGGCCGCCTCTATGGTCGCCAATGCTGCGGGGCCGATTTTTGGCATTTTTCTTTTGCAGATGGGGCTTAACAAATCCGAATTCATCGGCACGCGTAGTTGGTATTTCCTGCTTGTCAACATCGCCAAGCTTCCTTTTGCCATTGCGCTTGGCATTACTACTAGCCAATCGCTGACCCTCAATCTCTATTACCTACCGGTTATTCTGCTCGGGGCTGTGCTTGGAAAACAGCTCGTCGCCTACATCAACCTCAAACTCTTCAAATTCCTGATCCGCGCCGCTGTGCTGGCCGCTGCCGCCCGCTTGATCCTGAGCTGAAAAAACTTTTGGGTTTTGTGAAAATAACCCTTGCGCCCGCACCCGCCCCCTAATAAAACGCCCTCACAAAGAGAGCGATGCGCCCTTCGTCTATCGGTTAGGACGTCAGGTTTTCAACCTGAAAAGAGGGGTTCGATTCCCCTAGGGCGTACCACTCTCTTTGTTAATCTCCCCTTGAATTCATCGTTGTTTCCGCTAAGTTGGCGCCACACAATTTCGGGATACAACTCGCATGAAAATCCATCAAAATTATATTGTGCTTATGTCTTCACTCGGCTTTGCGCTGCTGGTTTTAATCGCAAATATGATTCTACAGACCGCTGACGGCACACTCCGCATGGGGTTTGCCATTGCGCTGTTTTTAGTTAGCCGTGATACGCTCGCGAGCGCCAACATCGCCAAAGGCCCGCGCGCAATCACCAATCCAGCCCGCTGGATGCTGGCTTTTAACTTCGCGCTTTTCTTTGGTATATTGATGCTGCTGATGCTTTGGCGCGGAATTGAGGGGCTTACCAGCCTGCTCCCCGCTGTGCTTGCTGGGTCGGCCCTGTTTGGCCTCCTGCTCGCCTTCCTCTCAGAGGGCAAGCCCCACCCCTATGCGCATCATTTCATCACTGACAAGCCAATGCTTTTTGGGAAGTCTGGCCTGTTGCTCTATTATATATCGCCGCTGTTAAAGCTCGCGGCAATCTGGTTTCTGGTAAACACCTACCCGTTTACCGCGCCCTATTTCTTCTTCTTTGTTATCCTGATCGGGTTCACCTTCCCCCGGTATCATCGGGTTACAAATGGCAATCCTCTTTGGGCTAATTTCCCAACATTCGTTGGCCAATTAATACTAGCCTTGCTGATCGGTTTTCACCTCTAGCCGCCCACCATCAGCGGCATAATAACCACTTCTGATTCGGGCCCGATCGGTGTGAACCATGCGTCTTTAAACACCTCACCATCAATCGCCAATGAAACACCGGATTCAATGGTGTCAAAAAGTGCCGGATAGCGCGCTGTAAGTTTCTTCAGCAATTCCCGTGTCGTAGCGGCCTCAATCTCCATCATCTCGACCCCGCCGGTAAACGCGCGCAGTGACCCAAAGATCACGACGCGCGCCATTTTAAAGCACCTTCAGGATTTTGGGAGGTGACATTGGCAGCGCAAACATCCGCACGCCAATCGCATGCGCTACGCCGTTTGCAACAGCGGCCAAAGGCGGCACAATCGAAGTTTCTCCGCAGCCGCGCACACCAAACGGGTGGCCCGGATTTGGCACTTCAATAATCACCGCCTCAATCATTGGCAGGTCAGACGCAACGGGAATACGATAGTCAAGGAAGCCCGGATTTTGTAGCCGGCCATCTTCACCATAAATATATTCCTCGTTCAGCGCCCAACCAATGCCCTGCGCCGCGCCGCCTTGAATTTGGCCTTCCACATAAGCGGGGTGAATCGCTTTGCCAACATCCTGAAACGCCGTATAGCGCTTGATACTGGTAAAGCCGGTTTCGGGGTCGACCTCTACATCCACCATATGCACGCCAAACGAAACGCCGGCCTTATCGGGCGCGCCCTCGTGGTGGCCCGCAATCGGCCCGCCGGTTTTGCCGCTGGTGGCTGCAATTTCAGCAAGGCTCATGGGCGGAAAATCTCCCGCGTTATGCCCCGTAGGCTGGGCCGCACCGTCAACCCACTCAACCGCCTCGGCGTCAATATCCCAGATCTTCGCGGCACGTTTGCACATTTCTTTAATCGCCGCATTTGCGGCTTTTATCGTGGCAATACCCACAGCAAAGGTTACGCGACTACCATCGGTCACATCCGAAAAGCCTACAGAGGCAGTATCGCCTACGATGGTGCGAACACGGTCAAATTCTATGCCAAGCGCCTCGGCGGCCATCATCGAAATTGAGGCGCGAGAGCCGCCAATATCTGGGTTTCCCTCAATCAAGCTCACAGTTCCATCAGCATTTATAGCCATAGAAACAGATACTTGCCCGCCAAAGTTAAACCAAAATCCGCACGAAATACCGCGGCCGGTATTTGGTGCCAGTGGTGCCGAATAATGCGGATGCGCCTTTGCCGCCTCCAGCGCTTCCACAAGGCCAATGGCCTTAAAGGTCGGCCCATAGGAGGATTTGGTGCCCTCGCGCGCCGCGTTCAGCAGGCGGGTATCAATCGGGTCCAACCCTAGCTTTTGGCACAGCTCATCCACAACCGATTCGACGGCATACACAGCCATCGGCGCGCCCGGCGCACGGTAAGAGATCATTTTCGGCCGGTTAGTCATCACGTCCCAGCCCTCGGCTTGCACGTGCTCCAGATCATAGGCCGCAAAGGCGCTCATTGCCCCCATCATCACCATCTCATAGGGAAAAGCGCCGCCCTGATAGCGCAGTTTTGCATGCGCGCCAGTGATTTTACCAGCTTTGGTCATACCGATTTTAATGTCAATTGACGACGACATGGTTGGCCCCGAGGCCCTAAACACCTCGTCACGGCTCATCACAAGCTTCACCGGCTTGCCCGCTTTTTGCGAAAGCTTCAGCGCCACAGGTTCAATAAATACTGTGGTTTTCCCACCAAAACCGCCCCCAATTTCAGAGGCAGTTACCCGCAGCTGGCTGGCGTCAATATGCAAAATTTCACTGCACACTTCGCGCACCATATAATGGCCCTGCGTAGAGCACCAAAGCTCGCCGCGCCCGTCGCCACCAAGATCAGCCAAGCAGGCATGTGGCTCAATATAGCCCTGATGCACAGCCGCGGTTTTAAACGTCCGCTCGATCACCTCGTCGGCCTCAGAAAAGCCCGTTTCAAGGTCTCCATGGCCAAAGCTATAATAACCCACCGTGTTGCCAGACACATCATCACCCAGCGTGCGCGCCTTCACACCCTCGTGCAGCACTGGCGCACCCGGCAGCATGGCCTCATCAACATCCGTTACATGCGGCAGCGTTTTATACTCAACCTCGATCAGCTTCAGCGCCTCAGCCGCCACGGCTTTACTAACAGCAGCAACCGCCGCCACCGCGTGGCCATCATAAAGCGCCCTGCCCTGTGCCATGCAATTTTGCATTGTGTATCGGGTCGCGCTGTTTTCCACATCGGCGAAATCATCACCGGTGATAACAGCCTTAACCCCCGCCAAAGCCTCGGCTTTGGCCGTATTAATCGAAACGATTTCGGCATGGGCATGGGGGCTGCGCAAAATGCGGGCATGCAGCATGCCGGTCACAGATTTATCAGCGCCAAACATGGCTTTGCCGGTAACTTTATCAAGGCCATCGGGCCTAATCGGGCGGGTGCCTAGAATTTTGAAATCTTGTTTCATGCGTTTTCCCCCCGCAGTTCAGAAGCAGCGCTTAGCACCGCACGAATAATTTTATCATAGCCAGTGCAGCGGCACAGGTTACCCGCCAACCAATAGCGAGTCTCCTCCTCGGAAGGGTCTGGATTTTGCAAAAGCAGCGCCTTGGCCGCCACAACGATCCCCGGTGTGCAGATGCCGCATTGCAAAGCCGCGTGCTCCAGCAAATGCCGCTGGAGCGGATGCAGCGCGTCAGCTGTGCCAATACCCTCAACCGTTTCAATCGCGCTGCCCTCAACCTCGGCGCCCAGAACAAGGCAAGAAGCGACAAGACGGCCATCTATCGTTACCGAACACGCGCCGCAATCTCCGGTGCCGCAGCCCTCTTTGGCGCCGGTCAGGTTCAACCGGTCTCGCAAAACATCAAGCAGGGTTTCATCGGGTGCGCACAGAAATTCAACGGCGTCCCCGTTCACTTGAGTGGTTACATGTATCTTGCTCATAACTTCCCTCCGGCGCGCCTAAAGGCAATTTTCGCGGCACGCGTTGCCATAACGCCTGCAATTTTGGTGCGGAACTCAATGGTTCCGCGTCTATCATCAATCGGGCTGCAGGCGGCTGCGCAAGCTGCCGCACAAGCAGAAAGCGCCTCTGGCTCCAGCTTTGAGCCCACCAGCGCCGCGGCCGCATTTGGCACAAACACCGCCGTGCGCGCCACCGCGCCCAGCACCACCGAGGCTTCCGCCACCGTGTTATTGTCGTCCAGCACAAGGCTTACCGCAGCACTCGCCACCGCGATATCCATTTCGGTGCGCGGAATGAAGCGCAGATAGGCATCACCCGCTTTCGGCAGGCCTGCAGGCAAAAACACCGAAGACACCAGCTCAGCCTTTCCAAGCTTGGTTTTTCCCGGCCCTTCCAGCAAATCAGCAACCAAAACATCTCGCGTGCCAGCAGGACCCTCAATGCGCGCCATCGCGCCCGCTGCCATCATTGCCGGCACAGAATCTGCTGCCGGAGAGCCATTGCACAGATTGCCGACCATGGTGGCCCGCCCCTGCACCTGGGTTGAGCCAATAAGCTCCACCGCCTCAACAACCCCCGGCCACATGGCTTTTAGAGCCGCGTGTTCTCCCATTTCGGCGCCGCTCACAGCCGCGCCAATTCGAAACCCGCCATTTTCAGTAGTAATATCTGAAAACCCGCTTATCTCTTTGATATCAATCAAAAGATCTGGCGTTTTGCCTTCAAGCTTCATCCGCACCAACACGTCGGTTCCGCCGGCCAATAGCCGTGCATCCTCACCGGTATTCAAGAGCGCAACCGCTTCACGGCTGTCTTTTGCGACTAGATAGCGCATAGCTGATTCTCCAAGAAATGACTTTGACGGACTTTGCCAACCGTATCCTTTTAGCACAAGCCAAAAAACTGTAGCCAGACAACCAGCGCATATAGTTTTAAATCAAATACAACGATTCTAGGGGCTTGCAACGAGTTCTTGCATAAAAAACTAATATTTATTGCTTGATTTCTTGGCAACATTCGATACCGTTAGAATTATATGCTCAGGCTGACACCTGTCTAGCGAGCAACCGATAGTTTTATAGGGGGCGCGTTGTGCCACATTTTAGATCATTGTTTTCTGCTGCCAGCGCGCTGATTTTGCTAGCGTCTCCAAGCTTCGCTCAGGATGTATGGATCACACCAGACACCCCTTTTGTTGAACTTGAGCTCAATGACGAGTTTTTGGTGATCGAGCGCAATCCAGATAATGATGCTGTCGTCCCTGCCGCATTCGCTAAAACCTCGCGCGCCTGCCCGCCGTTTTGTATTCAGCCGCTTGAAGTCGCAGACGGTGTTGAGACGATTGGCGAGCTGGAGCTGATTGCATTTTTAGAGAACGAGGCACAATCTGGCACGGGTCTTTTGATAGATGCGCGCACACCCAATTTTTTTCTAGCTGGCACCATTCCCGGTTCAATCAATCTCCCGTTTAATCTGTTGAATGCCGATGAAAGCAACCCTTTCATTGAGCCTATATTGGCTCAACTCGGCGGCGTTAAACAAAGCAATGGAACGTGGACTTACGAGAATGCCGTCAGCTTGGCTTTATTTTGTAACGGGCCTTGGTGTGGTCAGTCACCTCGCGCGATACGGAACCTACTTTCCGTTGGGTATCCTGCTGATAAACTTAAATATTATCGTGGTGGAATGCAAAGTTGGCTAATGCTGGGCCTCTCAGTGGTTGTCCCTGAATCCTAATTGCATTCCTCCCGATCGGGAGGGGAAATGCGCGTTAAGAATTGTTTGATGTTTATGGTAGTATTCGCTGCAGGAAGCGCTGTGGCAGATGCTCGCTATTCTATAAGTAACCCACAACAGTCGAGCTATTTTCGGCTTGAATATGCACAGGTTCAGGTTGACGATCTTTCTCAATCAGATCTACGCCGCCTGATTTATTATGCAGATCGGGCCACCCGCACTTTGCAAAACCTTGTAGAAGATGCAGATACCCGCAGTCGTAATGAGCAAGATAAAGTCGACAAGCGCTTTCGCGAGTCTATTGTTCGTCTTGCAGATGCGGGTGCCCGCTCCGGCCTTTCTATGGATCAAGTCGCCGATTTCTATACAGAGATTGTATTTGATAATTTTGGCCAGGAATTCATACAAAAAGCTGGCGAATTGGCCGGTGGGCTTGATTTCAGAACTCTGTTTAGAAACGCCGCAACCGTTTCAACACCTGCCCCTGTCACCACAGATAGCGGTATTTCATTTGTTGATTTTCTGGCGGCAACCAACCAAGATATTCAACGGGATGTTCCGGTATCTGAAAATAATCAGCCCCCCCCGCCTTCGCAAGAACAACAAACAGATGGCCCCGTTGCCTTTCCAAATGCCAACGCGATTGAGCTCAGCATTGTAAATCGAATTCGGGTTAATAATGGGCGCTGGGAGCTTACGATCAAGGCCGGAGATTCTCTTTCGACCATCGCCTCGGCCATTTATGGCGATTCGCAGTCCTACGCAGTAATTTATGACGCCAATTCCGCGGTGATCATCAATCCAAATGTGATTGAAGTGGATACGCTTTTGATATTGCCGCGACCCTAATTGAAAGAAATGGTGCTAAACCTCTGGAATGGTTTCCAAAAGCGGCAATAGCCGCTTCATATCCGGACCATGCGCCGAGCCTGTTAGGGCTTTGCGAAGGGGCATAAACAGGGTTTTGCCCTTACGTCCGGTTTTCTCTTTCATCTCTCGCGTCCAATTTGGCCATGTGTTCTGGTCAAACGGGCGCGGCGGGAGGTTTGCCAACGCATCGCGCACAAAATCAACGTCCTCATTGGCAACATCCGGCGCCGCGCCGTTTTGGCATAGGTCCCACCACGGGGCAATATCAGCACGGACGTTAATGTTTTCGCGAATCGCGAGCCAGAAATCTTCGGCCTTGTCATCCGGCACGCCAAGCGCCTTCAGCTCTTTTGCCATTTCTTGCACTGGCACCGCATGAAAATACCGCGCGCTTAATGGGCCAAGATCGGCTTCGTCAAATTTTGTTGGTGAGGCGTTAAAATCTTTCAGATCAAACCCCTCTATCACCTCATTAACATGCTGGCGAAGTTCTACAGGCTTAGAGGACCCAAGCCGCGCCATAAGCGAGAGAATGGCCATCGGCTCCACACCGCTGGCGCGCAAATCTCGCAGGGCCAAAACGCCTAGCCGCTTGGAAAGTGGCTCCCCTTGCGGGCCGGTCAACATCGAGTGATGCGCAAAGCTGGGGAGCGTGCAGCCCATAGCCTCGATGATCTGGATTTGGGTGGCGGTGTTGGTCACGTGGTCCAACCCGCGCACTACATTCGTAATCCCCATATCGGTATCATCCGTGACCGAAGCCAAGGTATAAAGCACCTGCCCGTCAGCGCGGATGAGCACCGGGTCGGACACACTGGCCGCATCAATGCTTTGCGGCCCTAAAATGCCGTCGTCCCACTCGATCCGTTTACGGTCGAGCTGAAAGCGCCAATAGCCGCCCCGCTCAGCCCGCAACGCGTCTTTTTCTGATTCGGTCAGCTTTAGCGCCGCGCGGTCATAAACCGGTGGCAGCCCCATATTGAGCTGTTTTTTGCGCTTCAAGTCCAGCTCAACCGGGCTTTCAAAGCATTCATATAGCTGGCCAGACAGCCGCAGCTGCGCCGCCACTTCATGATAGCGCCCAAGGCGGGCAGATTGCGTTTCCTCTTGGTCCCAGTCCAAACCAAGCCAGCGCAAATCTTCCCGAATACCATCGGCATATTCAGGCTTAGAGCGCGCTGGGTCGGTATCATCCAACCGCAAAATAAACGTGCCGCCTTGCTGGCGTGCAATCAGGAAATTGAACAGCGCCGCGCGCAGATTGCCAATGTGAAGATATCCGGTCGGGGATGGCGCAAATCGGGTGGTGGTCATAATCGTGTCCTGAGCTGTTTGCCCTCTCATAAAAGGTTTAGAGGCAGGGATAAAGCCGAAATAATCTCTTCTGTGGTTAACCATCGGTTTCATACCAATAAAATTATAGAAAAATCACATACAATATGGCAGTGTTTATTGGTCATGTAAGCGGGTGGAGGCCTCTTCCGGATGCCCCCTGTAAAAAACCGTTGCCCCTTTCGGCGTTAAGACCTAATATTCGGACAACAAGTGCGTGCGGGCTTCCGTAAGCCGGATTGTCGGAGAGAAATGTTGAAACATCGCCTATTACTTAGTGCCGTCGCCCTCAGTGCCGCCTCGATCGGATTTATAACAGTTGGAGCCCCGGTTTTTGCGCAAGAAACCACGGTTGAAACCAAACAATATGATACCGGCGGCATTTATGAAGGCGAGTTTTTAAACGGTAAGCAGCATGGCCAAGGCACCTATCGCCTGCCGAACGGATACGAGTATTCAGGTCAGTGGATTGAAGGGCGAATTGAAGGCATCGGCGTGGCACGCTTTCCAAATGGCTCTGTTTATGAGGGTGAGTTTATAAATGGTCGCCCTGAAGGCCAAGGCAAAATTACGTTTTCAGATAGTGGCACCTATGAAGGTAGCTGGCTTGACGGTAAAATTTCTGGCTCTGGCACTGCAACCTATGCAAACGGCGTTGTATATACAGGCGAATTCCTGAATGCGGTGCACCACGGCACCGGCACAATGACCAGCCCCAATGGCTATATTTATGCGGGCTTATGGGATAACGGCGTGAAGCACGGGCAGGGAAAAATAACCTATCCGGATGGCGCGATCTATGATGGCGACATTATAAGAGGTGTACGCGAGGGCCAAGGCTCGCTGACATTGCCAGATGGCGTAACGTATATTGGCGCGTGGCAAAACGGCCAGATTAATGGCGCAGGTGTGTTGACCCAAGCCAATGGCGATAACTACGAAGGCATAATGGTGAATGGCCAGCGTGAGGGCCAAGGTATGGCCAGCTATGCAAATGGCGACAAATATGAAGGCATTTTTGCTGCGGACCAGCGCAATGGGCTGGGCACATTTACCGGCACTGACGGATACATCTATACTGGCATCTGGGTTGATGGCCGGATTGAGGGCGACGGCAAGGTTACCTATCCCGATGGCTCGGTTTATGAAGGTAGCTTTTTGAATGATGTGGCCCATGGTCAGGGCAAAATAACCTATGCAGATGGGTCTTCCTATGAAGGTTCATGGGCGACCGGCATTATTGACGGGCAAGGCATTGCTCGCTATGAAAACGGCCTTGTGTATGAAGGCGAGTTCCGCAATGCCAAAAACCACGGCCAAGGGACAATGACCTATCAAGACGGTTACCAGTATACCGGCCAATGGAAAGACGGTTTGCGCGACGGACAGGGTGTGGCCACCTATTCCGACGGCACTATTTATACCGGTGCCTTTGCCGCGGGCCAGCGTGAAGGCGCTGGGACGATCACTATGCCAGACGGGTTTGAATATAACGGCCTTTGGGCTGGTGGAGAAATTGACGGTGAAGGCTCGGCCAAATACCCCAATGGTGATGTTTACGAAGGCTTCTTTGCAAAAGGCCAGCGGCAAGGGCGCGGTGTAATGCGCTACGCATCGGGCGAGGAATATGATGGCTTCTGGGCCAATGGCAACCCAGCAACAGAAGAAGAATCTGCGGCTACTTCCGGAAATTAGATCAAGCACCGCCGCGCTTTAGCGGGGCATGCGGTGACGAGGTGGCCCGCAGGGTCGCCGAGGAGCCGCACCGCCGGCACTGTCCTGATACTCCGGAATTGCCTTGGCTTCGGGGAGCTAAAGCCCCCCTCCTCCAAGGCACCTTTCCAGCAAAGCTGAACGGTTTTTGCCTTCGGCCATGGCCTGGCTACGCTCGGTGGACTATTTGGGCATGCAAAAAATAGCCGCACCAATCATTTTTTGCTTTAACTCCGCTCACCTCTGCTTATAGTGGCCAACATGTGTATTATAACGCCACATAAATTGATTCCGCTTGGCAGCCATGCCATTGCCGAAATCCTACTTCTTAGCCGCCTCTGAGCGTGCCGAGGATGTTGGTGCGTGCGCTCAGGGGAGCTTAAATTCGCACCAATCTTCTCAAAAGCTAAGGACTAACGAAATGACCAATATGACTGATAAATCCCGTGTGTTGATTTTTGATACAACCTTGCGCGATGGCGAGCAAAGCCCCGGCGCGACGATGACCCATAATGAAAAGCTCGAAATCGCCGAGATGCTGGACACCATGGGGGTCGACATTATTGAAGCCGGCTTCCCGATCGCGTCGGAAGGCGATTTTGAGGCGGTGCGCGCGATTGCCAAGCGGGCAGACCGCTCGGTGATTTGCGGGTTGGCGCGCGCTAAACCCGGCGATATTGAGCGGGCGTGGGAGGCGGTAAAACATGCGAATTTGCCGCGTATTCACACCTTTATTGGCACCTCACCCTCGCACCGTGAGATTACCGGCATGAATATGGATGAAATGGCGGATGCGATCCATGAATCTGTGACCCTTGCTAGAAACCTGTGTGACAATGTGCAGTGGTCTCCGATGGATGCCACGCGCACCGAAAATGACTATCTTTGCCGCGTGGTCGAGATTGCTATTAACGCTGGTGCGACGACGATCAACATTCCCGATACTGTGGGCTATACGGCCCCTGCCGAGAGCGGTGCCATTATTAAGATGTTGCTTGAGCGCGTACCCGGGGCTGACGACATTGTGTTTGCAACGCACTGCCATAATGACCTCGGAATGGCGACAGCGAATGCTTTGGCGGCCGTTGATGCGGGTGCGCGCCAGATTGAGTGCACGATTAATGGTTTGGGCGAGCGCGCAGGGAATACGGCCTTGGAAGAGGTTGTGATGGCGATTAAAGTTCGTAATGACATTATGCCCTACCAAACAAAGATCGACACGACTAAAATCATGGCGATTAGCCGGCGGGTTGCGACAGTATCTGGCTTTCCGGTGCAGTATAACAAGGCGATTGTGGGTAAAAATGCGTTTGCCCATGAAAGTGGTATCCATCAGGATGGCATGCTGAAAAACGCGGAAACGTTTGAGATCATGCGGCCTCAGGATATTGGGTTGAGTGAGACTTCATTGGTGATGGGCAAGCACTCTGGCCGCGCGGCCCTGCGGGCGAAGCTGGAAAACCTTGGGTTTTCATTGGCCGATAACCAGCTGAAGGACGTGTTTGTGCGCTTTAAAGAGCTGGCGGACCGGAAGAAGGAAATCTTTGACGACGACTTGGTGGCGTTGATGAACACCTCTTCGGGGCGCCCCATGGAAGGCGAGCTGAAGCTGGAAAGCTTGCGGGTGGTGTGTGGCACCGAGGGGCCGCAAACCGCCGAGATGGTTTTGAGCATCGGCGGGGAAAACCATAAGGTAACCGCCACGGGTGACGGGCCTGTGGATGCGACTTTTGCGGCCATTAAAGAGGTGTTTCCGCATGGGGCGAGCTTGCAGCTTTATCAGGTGCATGCGGTTACCGAGGGCACCGATGCGCAGGCCACTGTGAGCGTGCGTATGGAAGAAAATGGCAAGATTGTAACGGGGCAAAGTGCGGATACAGATACGGTGGTGGCTTCGGCCAAGGCGTATATTAATGCGCTGAATAACCTTGTGGTGCGGCGGGAAAAGACAGCGCCTGCCTGAATATTGGAGGGGGCGCTCGCGCCCCCGCTGCCTTTGGCAGCCCCCCTGAGGATATTTTAGCAAAGTAGAAATTGCGGCGAATTGTTGCGGTATATTGGCGGGGCTGGAAATGTGGCCTTTTAACTGCTAAAGCTTGAGCCTATAAGGGCTTAAAAGAAGTATTTGGGCAAACTGGCCCGCTCCTACAGGCAAGGACACGCACATGTTTGGCAATTTTGGCGGCTTATTCTCGGCGGATATGGCTATTGACTTGGGCACTGCAAACACGCTGATTTACGTGAAGGGTAAAGGGATTATCCTGAATGAGCCATCGGTGGTGGCTTACCATATTCGCGATGGTAAAAAGCAGGTTTTGGCTGTGGGCGAAGACGCCAAGCTGATGCTGGGGCGCACGCCGGGCAGCATTGAGGCCATTCGGCCAATGCGCGACGGTGTAATCGCTGATTTTGACGTTGCCGAAGAAATGATTAAGCATTTCATCAAGAAGGTTCATCGGCGGGCGTGGTTTTTACCTAAGCCGCGGATAATTGTATGTGTGCCTCACGGGGCCACGCCGGTTGAAAAGCGCGCCATTCGTAGCTCTGTTGAGCAGGCGGGCGCTGGTAAAGTGGGCTTGATTGCCGAGCCGATTGCAGCCGCAATCGGGGCCGGCATGCCAATAACCGACCCTACTGGCTCAATGGTGGTGGACATCGGCGGCGGAACAACCGAGGTGGCGGTGCTTTCGCTTGGCGATATCGTATATGCCCGCTCTGTGCGCGTGGGCGGTGACCGGATGGATGAGGCTATTATTTCGTCGCTGCGGCGGCAGCACAATATTTTGGTTGGGGATTCAACAGCGGAGCGGATTAAAACGACAATCGGCACGGCGCGCATTCCAGATGATGGCCGTGGGGCCAGTATGCAAATACGAGGCCGCGATTTGCTGAATGGCGTACCTAAAGAAACCGAAATCACCCAAGCGCAAATTGCCGAGGCACTGGCCGAGCCGGTGCAGCAGATTTGTGATGCGGTGATGGCAGCTTTGGAGAGCACTCCGCCAGATTTGGCCGCAGATATTGTGGACCGCGGCGTGATGCTCACCGGTGGCGGCGCGCTTTTGGGCGATCTTGATTTGGCACTGCGTGAGCAAACAGGGCTGGCGATTTCGGTGGCGGATGAAACGCTGAATTGCGTGGCGCTTGGCACCGGCAAAGCGCTTGAGTTTGAAAACCAGCTTCGCCATATTATTGATTACGGCAACTAGCGGGGCATTGTGGCAACGGAGCAAACAGGCAGCGCGTGGCGGTCCGTTCGGCGGCTAGTCGTTGGCTTGACCCTGTTTTTGTTCTTTGCGCTGTTTGTCTTGTGGCGCATCGACAGCCCCCGCGTTGAGCGCTTTCGCATGGCGCTGGTGGACCGTTTTGTACCCAACATGGAATGGGTGCTCGCCCCCGTTACACAATTCACACGAATTATTTCGGACTATCAATCCTACGCCCAGATTTATGAGCGCAACCAAGAGCTTCGCCAAGAATTGCAGCGCATGAAGGGCTGGCAGGAGGCCGCGCTTCAGCTGGAACAAACCAACGCGCAGCTACGGGCGCTGAATAACGTGCAGCTTTCCCCCAGCCTTGGCTTTGTAACCGGTGAGGTTATCACCGATAGCGGCAGCCCATTTAGCCAATCCGGCCTGTTGAATGTAGGCTCGCTAGACGGGGTGCTGGACGGACAGGCAGCGGTGGATGGATTGGGGCTGGTTGGGCGCATATCGGGGGTGGCAGACCACACCGCCCGCTTGGTTTTTCTCAGCGATGTCTCGTCCCAAGTGCCTGTTATCATTCGGCCAACCGGGCAAAAGGCTATTGTGCATGGAGATAACACATTGACCCCCAATGTGCTGTTTATTGAGGCGCCGGATGATGTGTTGCCGGGCATGCGCGTGGTCACTTCAGGGGATGGCGGGGTGTTTCCACCCGAGCTTCTCATAGGCCAGATCGTGCGGGCGCGATCCGGTGAAATTCGGGTGCTGCTTTCCGCCGATTTTGAGGGGCTGGAGTTTGTGCGCATTTTGCGGGCCTCGCCACAAGACCAGATTAGCGGCAGCGGAGACCTCGTAGGCGAAGATATTCTGGACGAAGTGCCGCTTTTTGCCCCGCCGCTTATTAATGACGCAACAATGGCAGCGCCGCCGCAGAGGGATGGAAGCCCATGACCGCGACGCCAAAAATATGGCTATTTCGTTTGCTTTTCTTTTTTCTCGGCTTACTCGCAATTGCCTATCCAATATTGCCTTTGCAATTCACACCGACCCGCTGGCCTGCACCCGAGCTTTTGTTTGCCCTCACCATGGCGTGGGTTGTGCGCCAACCGGAAAGTGCTCCGTTTTTGCTGGTCGCCGCTTTGGCTCTGCTCGCTGATGCCGTGTTAATGCGGCCCTTGGGGCTGTGGGCGCTGCTGCTGGTTATGGCATCTGAAACGCTGCGCTTTAGCTATAAAAGCATTCAAGAGCGCGGCTTAATCGCCGAATTTTCTATGGTGGCAGCGCTGTTTCTTGTCATGTTAATATTGCAAAACCTCCTGCTTTGGGTCAGCTTTTCACAATTTCTTGAGGCCACGCGGATGTTACAATTTGGGGTACTGA
This sequence comes from Paracoccaceae bacterium, assembly GCA_002402045.2. Classification (GTDB taxonomy): domain Bacteria; phylum Pseudomonadota; class Alphaproteobacteria; order Rhodobacterales; family Rhodobacteraceae; genus UBA3077. Next base: position 14,600 of record NVUX02000079.1, read on the forward strand.
CACTGCTCTGCTACCCTTTTATGGTGGCTTTTTTGCACTATATTATGAGAGTCCGCAAACCAGACCATACAAACCGCCCCGACAGGCTTGGAAAAATCAGATGAAACGCCCATCAACCTCCTCTCGTGACAATACCAGCCGTATCTCCCGCCGGGCTATGGTGTTGGGCGGGATTCAAGGGCTGGTGATCGGCACGCTGGCGTGGCGGATGCGGGATTTGCAGGTAAACCAAAGTAGCGAGTATCGCCTACTTTCAGATGAAAACCGCATTCGGGACCGCTTGCTTTTACCCGAGCGCGGATTAATTTTTGATCGAAATGGCCAGCCACTGGCCGAAAACCTCCCCAATTACCGCATTGTTATGATCCGTGAGCAAGCCGGCGATGTGCGTACTGTTTTAGCCCAATTAGCCCGCATTATTGAGCTACCGGTTGAGCGGCGGGAAGATATTATCAGGAGCATGCGCCGGTTTGGCCCGTCCAAGAAGGTGCCCATTATTGAGCATCTTAGCTGGGAGGATTTTGCGCGGGTTTCGGCCAACGCCCCTGCCCTGCCCGGAATAATTACCGAAGTGGGCCTGAACCGATATTACCCGATGCAGGAAGATTACTCCCATGTTATCGGCTATGTTGGCCCCGTGAGCGAGGCTGATCTCAATCGCTTTGAAGACCCGGATCAAATCATCCTTAGCCCCGGGTTTCAAATCGGGAAAACCGGGCTGGAGCGGCATAAAGGCGCGTTGCTGCGCGGGGTGGCGGGCATACAAAGGGTTGAAGTAAATGCCGTGGGGCGGGTGATGCGCGAGCTTGGGCGAAACGATTCGCTAAAGGGCACAGACCTGCAACTAACGCTTGATCACGATCTTCAGCATTATGCCCAATACCGTTTGGCAGGCGAAAGCGCGGCGGCCGTGGTGATGGATGTAAACTCCGGCGATGTGCGCGCCATGGCCTCTACGCCCGGCTTTGACCCCAACCAGTTTATTTATGGAATTACCACAAAATACTGGAACAGCCTTATTGAAAATGAATACCGCCCCTTGGCGGATAAAACCATTTCGGGCGCCTATCCACCCGGCTCCACCGTAAAAATGATAACGGCTTTAGCCGCCCTGGAAGAGGGCGTGGTGGACCCGAATGAAGAGATCATGTGCCGAGGCTATGTAGAGGTTGGCAACCGGCGTTTTCACTGCTGGAAGCGTGGCGGGCATGGGCGGATGAACCTAACTGACGGGCTGAAAAACTCGTGCGATGTATATTATTACGAAATTTGCCAGCGGATCGGGATAGAAAAAATGGCCCTGATGGCGCGGCGATTCGGCTTTGGAGCCAAGCCGCCCTTGCCCCTGCCCTCGCTTACCTCTGGCCTTGCGCCAAACAAGCAATGGAAATTTGACCGCTACAATGAGGAGTGGCGAATAGGCGATACCCTCAACGCCGCCATCGGGCAGGGCTTTGTGCTGGCTTCGCCCATGCAGCTTGCGGTAATGACCGCACGCCTTGCTTCAGGCCGCGCCGTGCAGCCAAGAATTATTCAACGCATTAATGGGGTAGCCGAGCCCTTGGCGCGCGCGCCGTCAATGCAATTGTCTGACAAAAACCTCGATCTGGTAAAACTTGGCATGTTTCGGGTGAGTAACGAAAACCGGGGCACCGCCTATAAATCGCGTATCAACGAACCATCGCTGGCGATGGCCGGAAAAACCGGCACCGCGCAGGTTAAGGGCATTAGCGCCGAGGAGCGTGCCGCAGATTTAGATAGCGATGAGGTGCCTTGGAAATACCGCGATCACGCGCTTTTTGTGGGTTTCGCGCCTTATGATAATCCGCGCTTTGCGATCTCGGTGGTGATAGAGCATGGCATTTCCGGCTCTGGGGCTGCTGCCCCCGTGGCGCGCGATATAATGCTGCGCGCGCTTTATGGTACCCAGCCGCCAATTTCGGCATACCCGCGCAACCTTTGGCCCCAAATGCGTGAGCAACAAGCCAATGAGCCTCCGCCCAATCAAAACATACAGCCCGCCACCCCCGGGAGTGACCGCGCATGAGCTTTCTTGACCCGACCCTCAACCAGACCCCGCGCGGCTGGCGCAAAGTTTTTTATATAAACTGGCCACTGGTTTTGCTCATCATCGCTGTGGCTTGCTTTGGCTTTCTCATGCTCTATTCCGTGGCTGGCGGCGATATAAGCCGCTGGGCCCAGCCCCAAATAACGCGCTTTTCTGTTGGCATGGTGATCATGTTTATGGTGGCCTTCACCCCGATCAGTTTTTGGCGGCAGGTCTCGCTGCTGGCCTATTTCGGCGGGCTGGTTCTATTGCTTATTGTGCTGTTTTTTGGCTCGGTTGGCATGGGCGCACAGCGCTGGATCGACCTAAAGTTCATTCAGCTCCAGCCCTCCGAGCTGATGAAAATCGCATTGGTGATGGCGCTGGCACTTTATTATGATTGGCTGCCACCAGAAAAGGTCTCTCATTTCGGCTTTGTGCTCATCCCGCTGGCCATGATCAGCCTGCCCGCCATGATGGTGGTGGTTCAGCCCGACCTTGGCACCGCGATTTTGTTAGTCGCAAGCGGCGGGGTGGTAATGTTTTTGGCAGGCGTCAGCTATTGGTATTTCATCGCCGCCATCAGCGCGGTTGTTGGCGCGGTTACGGCTGTATTTATGTCTCGCGGGGCGAGCTGGCAGCTGCTGAACAATTATCAATATAAGCGGATTGATGTATTTCTGGACCCGTCGCTGGACCCGCTAGGGGATGGCTACCACATCACCCAATCAAAAATTGCGCTAGGCTCTGGAGGGCTCTCGGGGCGCGGGTTTATGCAAGGCCCACAGTCGCAACTTAGCTTCCTGCCGGAAAAGCAAACCGACTTCATATTCACCACATTGGCCGAAGAATTTGGCTATATCGGCAGCACCTTCCTGCTGATCCTTTACACGCTGATCATGATCTTTGCCATTTCTGCCGCGATGAAAAACAAAAGCCGTTTTGGGGCGCTGCTAATTGGTGGCATCGCGGCAACGTTCTTCTTTTACTTTGCGCTAAATATGGCCATGGTCATGGGCTTGGCCCCTGTGGTGGGCGTGCCTCTACCGCTTGTTTCTTACGGCGGATCAGCCATGCTCGTACTCCTTGGTGGTTTTGGCCTCATTCAATCCGCCCATGTCCACCGCCCAAAATAAGGTATTCCTATGCCCAATGTACTGTTTGCCGGAACTGACGAAAACTGGGAGATCTATCAGCCGCTGATCCCGGACGCGCTGGCTGCACGCGGAATAAACGCCAATTTCAGCCGTGATTTACCGCCCGAAACCGTCGACTATATCGTCTATTCGCCCCTCGGCCCGGTGCAGGATTTTACGCCATTCACCCGCCTGAAAGCGGTGTTCAGCCTGTGGGCCGGGGTGGAAAGGATCGTAGGTAACAAAACATTGCAAGTGCCGCTGTGCCGGATGGTTGATGGCGGGCTAAAAAGCGGGATGGCCGAATGGGTGGCGGGGCATTGCCTGCGCTATCATCTCGGGATGGATGCGCATATCGTGAACCCGGATGCAGAATGGCGCAGCGGCATGGCGCCGCCACTGGCAGAAGACCGGAGCATTGGTATTTTGGGCTTAGGCGAGCTTGGGCAGGCCTGCGCTGCCGCCCTAAATTGCCTTGGGTTCAAAGTGGCTGGATGGTCTCGCACCCTGAAAGATGTTCAGGGTGTGGCGTGTTATGCTGGCGATGACGGCCTTACCGCTCTGCTGGCCCGCAGCGAAATCCTTGTGCTGCTCTTGCCGCAAACCCCTGAAACCACCCATATCCTGAATGCTGCTTCTTTAGCCAAAATGCCCAAAGGTGCCCGCATCCTCAATCCCGGTCGAGGCCCCTTAATTGACGACAAAGCCCTTCTGAGCGCACTGGATTCCGGCCATATCGCGCACGCCACGCTTGATGTTTTCACTAAGGAGCCCCTGCCCCAAGCCCACCCCTACTGGAAGCACCCACAAGTTACGGTCACCCCGCATATAGCCTCTGAAACCCGGCCAAAATCAGCGGCACAAGTTGTGGCAGACAATATTGCCCGCGGAGAAAATGGTAAACCTCTGCTCTTTGAGGTAGACTACAAATCAGGTTATTAGCCCGTCGGGCTTGCCCCGACATGCGCTGACGAGGTGGCCCGAAGGGTCGCCGAGGATGCGCACGCCCGGGACTGTCCGGCAGCGCCGAGCTTGCTTTGACTTCGAGGCGGGCTCCCTCAGCGATTTGTATGCAAAATCGCGCTAAACAGTCGCCCACCCCTCAGCCAAAGCACATTTTTCAGTAAACTGAAAAACGCCTGCCGCTGGCCGTGGCCTCGCTGCGCTCGGCAGGGAAAGCCCTAATCGTTTTCCATGGCCTCAAGCTCATCAATCATTCCAGAGATCATGCTTAAGCCTTTATCCCAGAAACTTGGATCAGAGGCATCAAGCCCAAAGGGGGCCAAAAGCTCGGAGTGGTGCTTAGAGCCACCCGCTTTGAGCATCTCGATATACTTATCCTGAAAGCCCTCGAGGCCTTCCTCATAAACCGCATAAAGCGCGTTCACGAGGCCATCACCGAAGGCGTAGGCATATACATAGAATGGCGAATGAATGAAATGCGGGATATAGGTCCAGAAGCTCTCATAGCCCTCCATGAAATTGAAACCCTCACCGAGGCTTTCATGCTGCACTTCAATCCACAGTGCATTTATCTGCTCGGGGGTCAGCTCGCCCTCAGCACGGGCGGCATGCAAACGGCATTCAAAATCGTAAAACGCAATTTGGCGCACAACCGTGTTGATCATGTCTTCCACCTTTCCTGCCAGCAACCGCTTGCGGGTGGCTTGGTCGGGGGCTTCGGAAAGCAGCTTGCGAAAGGTCAGCATTTCACCAAATACAGAGGCGGTTTCGGCAAGGGTAAGCGGGGTGTCCGCCAATAGCTCGCCTTGATCAGCGGCCAAAACCTGGTGCGCACCGTGGCCCAGCTCATGCGCTAGGGTCATCACATCGCGCTGCTTACCCAAGTAGTTAATCAGGATATAGGGGTGAACATCGGTGACAGTCGGGTGAGCAAAAGCGCCGGGGGCCTTGCCGGGCTTTACTTCGGCGTCTATCCAGCCACTATCAAAAAACGGCGCGATTATCTGCGACAAGCGCTTGTCAAATTCCCCATAGGATTCCAGCACAGTATCGCGCGCTTGGTCCCAGCTGATCAGCTTATCGTCATCATCTGGCAGCGGCGCATTGCGGTCCCACATTTCGAGCTTATCAAGCTTCATCCACTTGGCTTTCAGCGCATAATACCGGTGCGAAAGCTTGGGATAGGCGGCAACCACGGCGTCACGCAGGGCTTGCACAACTTCTGGCTCCACATGGTTGGACAGGTGGCGAGACATCTGCGGTGTTTCCAGCCCGCGCCAGCGGTCCTCAATCTCTTTTTCTTTGGCGAGCGTGTTGGTGATGCGGGCAAAAAGCGGCAGGTTTTTGCTGAAAACCTTGGCCAGCGCCTTGGCCCCAATTTCACGCTGCGCACGATCGGTATCCGATAGCAAATTGAGCGTGGCCTCAAGGCTGGTTTCTTCGCCGTTTACCTCAAAAGTCAGCCCTGCCATAGTTTCGTCAAACAGCCGGTTCCAGGCCGCCGCGCCAACCACTGAATTGTCATGCAAAAACTTTTCAAGCTCGTCGGAAAGCTGATAGGGCTTCATGGCGCGCATCCGGTCAATCACCGGTTTATAGCGGGCCAGGCCTTCGCTTTCAGCCATTAGGCCGTCCAGCACGCTGTCCTCAATCCGGTTCATTTCCAGCGTAAAAAACACCAGCGGATTACTTAAATCTGTAATTTCGCCCTGCATATCAGACATAAATTTAGCGCGCTCACTATCTGAGGTGTTTTGATAGTAACTAAGGCCGGCAAAGGACATTATCCGCCCCATAATACCCTGCATCGCCTCATAACGCTCAATCACGCGGAGCATATCGGCGGCACCCTGCCCTGCCAGCTTGCCCTCGTAATCAGCCGCAAAACTTGTGGTCTCACCTTTGAGCCAATCAAGATCCCGCTTGATTTCGGCACAATCGGGCGCCGTATAAAGGTCGCTCAAATCCCAGCTTGGCAGCGCGCCTAAGGCGTCACCGCCTGAAGGCTCAGACGCGGAACGAGAGATTTTGGGCATTGGTTTTTTCATCGCAAACATAGGGAACTCCAAGTGATTTTTGGCAATATGGGGCGGTTAAAGCGCAAGGTCAATGCAAACCGGAAAATGGTCTGACGCGGTCAGCAGCGCCGATTTTATGGGGTCGTTTGCATAGCATTTCGGGTCATCAAACGGGTGGAATATCCGGCGGGAAACGGCTTGTACGGCAAGATCAGGTGACACCATGATATAATCGAGCAAAGTATTCACATACCATTTAAGCTCTGCGTTATAAAACCGCGCCGATGATAGCGCCCAGCCCGACATCGGATCAAGGAAAACACTCGCGTAAGGGTCGTCCATATACGCCTCGCCACGGGCCCCCATCACAATTTCGATGCTGGATTTTTCAAACAACGCCTCATAGGCATCCATTTTGGGGCCATCATTAAAATCACCCAGCACAATCACCGACTCGCCAGCCGTGATGTGGTCCTCCACCCGTTGGCGTATCCAGACACATTGGCCAAGCTGTTTATTGCGGTTGCCAATGGCGAGCTTGACCATAACATCTTCATCCAGCCGCTCGTGCAGCGCCTTGGATTTGTTATGCACGCCAATTAGGTGCAGGCTTTTACCGCTGGCTTTATGGGTAAGTGCCACTTCTAGCGGCGGTTTGGAAAAGCTGTGCACCGTGTCGTGGCCTTCAACGCCAAGATCATAAAGGAACTTGCTATCAAACCGTGGGGCGCGCTGGCTGGCTTGGCCTTTTGAGCGGCTGCCGCGCGGATCATGGCGCACTTCCACAACATCAGGATCATACATCAAGGTAATTTCTTGCCGCGTGTGGCTTTCAAAACCGCTAAGCGCGCGGGATTGGCGCAGCCCGTATTCAACCGCAAAGCTTTGCAAAGCCCGCACGGAGTTACGATCTCCACCAGTATTCGGTGCTTCGATAATCATTATGGCGTCGGCATCTACGGCCTTCATAACCTCGGCAATGGCATTTAGCTGGTCGCGGCGTTTTACTTTGTAACGGCTAGACCAATTGTTATCGGCCAACAGCGTATCGTTTGGGCCAAAAAGATTGGTGAACCATTCGACATTATAGGTGGCAATGCGCAGGCTAGGCTGGCTCGGGCTGTCGCTGGGCACGTAGGCTCTCCCATGCTTCATTAATGGTAATGAGTCGGTTTGTGGCGATTTGAACAGCCTCTTTGGGCAGGCCTCGGGCGATCATCACATCGGGGTGGGATTCCTTAACCAGCTTGCGGTAGCGGGTGCGAATATCGTCATAGCTATCATCTGGAGAGACCCCAAGCACCGAATACGGGTCTGGCACCATGCCGGGCACATGGCGGGCGCGCAAGCACATGAATATGCGCTGCTCAAGGCCAAAAAGCTCGGCGACACGCAACAGGAATTCGTCTTCCTTGGGGTGATACTTGCCATCCGCCATCGCGATATGAATGAGCCCTTCTAACAGGTCTATCAGCATCTCACGGTCATTTTTAAACATGTTGGCGATTTTACCGGCATAGGCCTCAAAGCCCGCCACATCTTGTCGCGCAAGGTCAAACACTTTGGCGGCAGCGGCCTCGTCTTGCGCCGGAATCTGGAAGATCTGCCGAAAGGCTATCACTTCGTCGCGGGTGACTTGCCCATCGGCCTTGGCCATTTTTGCCCCAAGCGCAATGATGGCAATCGTAAAACCAATGGAGCGTTCCGGCGGCGTTCTAAATGTTTCAAACAGGCTGGATAGCCCCTCGCCAGAGGCAAGAGCTTTGAGCGCTTCAGAGATTCGGGTCCAGATCGACATTTTGTTAGTATAGAGCAGGCTGGCACACAATGCGATTTCAATTTTTCGTTATCTGGTTGGGCATAGCGCATGGCTTTCAGGGTGTTAAAATTGCGGTGTTGCGCATAGTGTTTTTACCCCCTAACCCTGTGGGGAAACCGTGTGAGGAGAGAATGACAATGGCTTGGGATTTTTGGGTAGACCGTGGTGGCACCTTCACTGATATCGTTGCGCGCGACCCCGATGGGGCGCTGCATACACGCAAGCTGCTTTCCGAAAACCCCGAGCAATATGAAGACGCGGCCCTGCACGGCATTCGCGGCTTTCTGGGGCTGGGTGCTGAGGATAAAATTCCGGCAGCCCTTGTAAACGCTGTAAAAATGGGCACGACGGTGGCTACAAATGCGCTGCTTGAGCGCAAGGGAGACCCGCTGGTGCTGGTCACTACGCGCGGGCTAAAAGACCAGCTTAGGCTGGCATACCAAGCCCGCCCCGATATTTTTGCCCGTGAGCTAATCAGGCCTGAAATGCTGTATTCTGAGGTGATTGAAGCGTCAGGCCGGGTGCGCGCCTCGGGGGCCATTGAGGCCCCGCTCGACGCGCCTGCGCTAGACGCCGCGCTCCGCCAAGCCTATGGGCGCGGCATTCGGGCGTGCGCGATCGTGTTTGTGCATGGCTACCGGTATCACGAGCAAGAGGCCGAGGCGGCCGTGATTGCGCGGGCCGTTGGCTTTACGCAGGTTTCGGTGAGCCATGAGGTTTCGCCCTTGATGAAGATGGTTTCGCGCGGGGATACGACCGTTGTGGACGCCTATCTAACGCCAATTTTGCGGCGCTATATTGACCGCGTGGCGGCGGCCTTTGAGGGCGATACCTCGGGCAAGCTGATGTTTATGCAAAGCTCGGGCGGCCTAACAGATGCGCAGGCATTTCAGGGAAAAGACGCCATTCTCTCTGGCCCAGCGGGCGGGGTTGTTGGCTGCGTGCGCACCAGCCAGATTGCCGGCAAAGAGCAGGTTATCGGCTTTGATATGGGCGGCACCTCCAGTGATGTTTGCCATTTCAATGGAGAATTTGAGCGGGTGCTCAACACCGAAGTAGCGGGCGTGCGTATTACGGCCCCGATGATGAATATCCACACCGTGGCCGCGGGCGGCGGTAGCCTGTTAACCTATGAAAGCGGGCGTATGCAAGTGGGGCCACAAAGTGCTGGCGCCAACCCGGGGCCTGTTTGTTATGGCCGCAATGGCCTGCTCGCAGTAACCGATGCCAATGTGATGGTTGGCAAGCTTCGCCCCGAGTTCTTCCCCGCGATTTTTGGCCCCGAGGCTGATCAGCCATTGGATGTGAACGCCACTCAGGCGGCCTTTGCTGAGCTTGCCAAAAAGGTGGGCCGCGCGCCAGAGGATGTTGCGGATGGATTCCTGCGCATCGCGGTGGAAAACATGGCGAACGCGATTAAGAAAATCAGCGTGCAGCGCGGATATGACGTTACCGAATATTGCCTGACGGTGTTTGGCGGCGCGGGGGCACAGCACGCTTGCGCCATCGCCGATACCCTCGGCATGACCACCTGCCTTATTCACCCGATGGCCTCGTTGCTTTCGGCTTATGGCATGGGGTTGGCTGATATTCGCGCCAGCCGCGCACAGGCGCTAGAGGCCGATCTTTCAGCCGATAGCCGCCTTGAGGCCGCCGCCATGATCGATGGTTTAAGCGTGCAGGCCATGAGCGAAGTTGAGGCGCAAGGGGTTCCTGAAGCCGATATCCAGCTGCAAACGCTGCTTCACCTAAAGGTGAAAGGCACCGATACGAGCCTACCCATCAGCTTTGATGACGAGGCGGTTATGCGCGCCGCATTTACCACCGCGCACAAGGCCCGCTTTGGCTTCTCTCCGGGGGAAAGCCTGCTTGTGATTGAGACCGTAAGTGTCGAAGCCATCGGCACCACCACGGACCTTTCCGAGCCAGAGCTGGAAACCATTAGCCGCGCAGAAACCTATGCAACCGCCCTCACCGCTCCAGTATATTTTGGCGGCGGCTGGCACGATGCCCGCTTTGTGAAGCGCGAAGACATGCAGCCCGGCGACACCCTCACCGGCCCCGCTGTTTTGGTGGAACCCCATACCTCTATTGCCATTGAGCCGGGCTGGCGCGCGCGGATAACGGCCCATAACCACGTAGAAATGGTGCGCTTTGAAGCCAAGGCACGCGACCATGCGATTGGCACCAAAGCCGACCCGGTGATGCTTGAGGTTTTCAACAATCTTTATATGTCTATCGCCGAGCAAATGGGCGCGGTGCTAGAAAACACAGCGGCCTCGGTGACCATCAAAGAGCGGCTTGATTTCAGCTGCGCCGTGTTTGATGCCGAAGGTGACCTTATCGCCAACGCGCCGCATATGCCGGTGCATCTTGGCTCAATGGGCGCGTCTGTTCAGGCGATAATTTCGCAAAACCCCGTGATGAAAGACGGCGACGTATATGTGCTGAATGCGCCTTATAACGGCGGCACTCACTTGCCCGATATTACCGTTGTTACGCCGGTATTTGGCAAAGACGGCAAGGTGTTGTTTTACACCTCGGCGCGTGGTCACCATACCGATGTTGGCGGCCTGACCCCCGGCTCAATGCCCCCCGACAGCCGCAGTATTCACGATGAAGGCGCGCTAATTGATAACTGGAAGCTGGTTGATCAAGGCTATTTCCGAGAGGCAGAAACGCGGGAAATTTTGCTCTCGGGCAAATATCCCGTGCGCGCACCGGATATCAATATCGCGGACCTAAAGGCCCAAGTGGCCAGCTGTGAAAAAGGCGCGCAAGAGCTGCGTAAAATGGTAGAGCATTTCAGCCTGCCAGTGGTGGTGGCCTACATGAAGCACGTGCAAGATAACGCCGAAGAATGTGTGCGCCGCGCCATTACAACATTGACAGACGCTGAATACACCTATCCGATGGACCCGGATTTTGACGGCAACCCGCGCGAGATCAAGCTGAAGATCACCGTAGATAAAGCGGCGCGGACGGCAACGATTGATTTCACCGGCACCACAGGCCAGTTGGCCACCAACTATAACGCCCCCGAGCCCGTTACGCGCGCCGCTGTGCTTTATGTGTTTAGGCTACTTGTGGATGATAACATTCCGATGAACGAAGGCGTCATGAAGCCGCTAAATGTGATCCTGCCCAAAGGCACTATGCTGTCGCCGCAATATCCGGCGGCCGTGATCGCGGGGAATGTAGAAACCTCACAAGCCGTAACCTCGGCACTTTTGCTGGCGCTCGGCGTGCAGGCGGCCTCGCAAAGCACAATGAACAACACAACATGGGGCAATGAAAAATACCAGTATTACGAAACCATTTGCGGCGGCTCCGGCGCAGGTGTGCGCCATGATGGCACCGGCCATAATGGCACCAGCGGTATTCACACCCACATGACAAACTCGCGCCTAACAGACCCGGAAGTGCTGGAATGGCGTTATCCTGTGCTGTTGGAAGAGTTTTCCATCCGCGAAGGTTCTGGCGGCAAAGGGAAGTTTTATGGCGGCAATGGCACCACCCGCCGCATTCGTTTCTTGGAAGGAATGACGGTTGCCGTGCTGTCAGGCCATCGCGTGACACCACCTCCGGGGCTGGATGGTGGCGAGCCAGGCGGCCTAGGTCGCACACGGGTTGTGCGCGCAGATGGCAGCATTGAGGAGCTTGCATCCGCTGATAAAACCGAAATGAAGGCGGGGGACACCTATTGGCTGGAAACCCCGGGCGGCGGTGGTTTTGGCAAACCCTAGCGGCCGCCGCAGTCTTCACCTCCAAATTGAATATCCTTGGGGGTGAATGGCGCCTGCGCCAGAGGGGGATAATATCCCCCTGCCGAGCCGAAGGCGAGGCCACGCCCAACCGAAGGGCGGGAGAGCACGGCTAATTTATGCGTTACGGGATCAGCAGCGAACTATCACCATAAGAAAAAAACCGGTATTTCTCTGTGATCGCATGGCCATATATTTCCCGCGCCCTATCTATGCCCACAAGCGCTGCGACCAGCATTAGCAAGGTTGATTTTGGCAGGTGAAAATTGGTCATCAACGCAGATGTAACCTTAAATTCATACCCGGGCGTAATGAAAATATCAGTATCCCCCGACCAAGCCGCAATTTCGCCCGGCCCTGCCGCTGCCGTCTCGATTATCCGCAACGCCGTGGTTCCCACCGGAATCACACGCCCGCCCTGCGCTAGGGTTTTGGCAATATCCGCCGCCGCTTGCTCTGAAACCGCTCCCCACTCACTGTGCATTTTATGTTCAGAAATCACGTCGGTTTTCACCGGCAAAAATGTTCCGGCCCCAACATGCAGCGTTACTTCGGTGCTGTTCACACCCATATCAGCCAGCCCCTGCAAAAGTGCTTCATCAAAATGAAGCGAAGCCGTTGGCGCGGCCACAGCCCCCGTTTCTTTAGCAAAAACAGTCTGGTAGTCTACCATGTCCTGCGCATCCGCAGCGCGCTTAGACGCAATATAGGGCGGCAAAGGCATTTGCCCAAGGCGGCGAAAGCTCTCGTCTAGCGCCTCTCCCGTGGCCGAAAACTTCAGCTCCACCTGCCCGTCAGATTTCTCCATAACTTCGGCGTAAATATCGCCAAACACAACCACATCCCCAACCATAAGCCGCTTCAGCGGCTTTGCCAGTGCGCGCCACGTATCGGCGCTAATCCGCTGGATCATGGTTGCTTCAATTTTCGAGACCCCAGAGCCATGGGTAGTGTCGCGGGTGCGCGTGCCGGCAAGCCGCGAGGGAATAACTTTGGTATTGTTAAACACAAGCAAATCGCCTTCGCGAAGCCAGCTCCCCAGATCCGCCACTTTAGAATCATGAATTTCAGCCGGATCTGAAACCAGCATACGCGAGGCAGAGCGCGGCACGGCCGGCCGCAACGCTATCAGTTTTTCGGGGAGATCAAAGTCAAAGTCGCTAAGGGTCAGCATGGTATGGTCCACAAGTTGTTTCAAAACCTGCCTTAGCGCCATTAGGCCGAAAGCGTAAGGGGGGAAGTGGCGAATCCTCGCCCGAAATCAAGTTCTTCGTGGTTAAGGGGTGTTAATCGGTTGCCGTGCAGGTCAATTCCGCCTATTCATACCGCAACTCGTTTCACGCCAAGCCAAGGCCCGCCAATGCGCAATTCCAGCTCTGAGAATGATACCGCGCCCGACACAGGGTTGGCGCATTTTCTACCGACACAAACCATCAGCTTTTCAGATAGCCACGGGGTGCATAGCTTCACCCTTTCCCCCGTCAAACGGCTCATGCTGGTTTTAGGCGGCGTTTCTCTGGCCATCTGGGGCGTAATTGCCACAATGACCGTGGTGCTTAATAGCTCGGCAGATACCCAAATGCGCCTGCGCTCAGCGGCCCTTACTATGGCCTATGAAAGCCGCCTCGAAGGGTTGCGCGAAGAGCGCACATTGCTGGTGGACCAGCTAGAAAGAACCACCGGGCGGATGCAAATTGCGCAATCTCAGCTTATGGCGCAACAAGAAAGCATTTTGCAAATTGGGGCCGAGCGCCAAGAGATGGACACCGAAATTGGCGCTATCCGGCACCAGCTAGAATCCGCATTGGTTGACCGCGATACCGCAGCGCAGCAAGCCAGCCGCCTAAACACCCAGCTTTCATCTTTGCAAGATTTGATGACCGAGCGCTTGGGCGGCCAGCAAGACGAAGTGGCGGTGGTGACATCAATAACGTCCGCTTTGGCAGATGCCGTTCAGGCCCGCGATATGGAGCAAGAAAAGGTTGAGGTGCTTCGCACGGAGCTAGACAGCCTTGAGCTTCAGCGCAACCTGAATGCCCAGCGGCAAGACCGGATGCTAAACCAGTTGGAAGATGCGCTCACCGTGTCCATGGTGCCACTTTCCAATATGTTTGACGCCGCAGGGCTGGATGTGGACAGCCTGTTGGCCAATGTACGGCAAAATTACTCGGGCACTGGCGGGCTCAGCAATGAGCGCGCTGAGGCGTTGCCTGAGTTTGACACCCGCGTTCAGGGTATTCTGGCCGGGCTTGATGAACTGGCATCTCTTAATGCCGCGGCGTCCCGCATTCCGCTGGTGAATCCGGTGCATTCAGGCTATCGCCTTAGCAGCCGGTTTGGGCCTCGTGGCGGGCGGCTGCATAAGGGGTTGGATTTCGCATCCAGTCTAAATACCCCGATTTATGCGACAGCCGACGGCACCGTAAAGTTTTCCGGCACGCAAAGTGGCTATGGAAACGTGGTCGTGCTTGACCATGGGGGCGGATATGAGACATATTACGCCCATCTCAACCGACGGCTTGTGACCGTGGGACAAACAATATCTCGAGGCGACAGAATTGCGCTGATGGGAAATACCGGTCGCTCGACCGGCGTGCATCTTCACTATGAAATCCGCAAGGATGGCGTTGCAGTTAACCCAATGACTTACATAAAGGCAGGACGAAATGTTTACTAAGAAAACCGACACCCCAAGCGCAGGCACCTCCAGCGCCACAAAACCAACAGCACCAGCAAAGCCTACAGGCACATCTTCAGCACCCGCTGCGGTTGCCAAGCCAAAGCCGTCGCCATCCGTGCTGTCATCTGACCTCACGGTTACAGGCAATCTTGTGACCTCGGGTGATATCCAGATTGAGGGCACCGTGGAAGGCGATATCCGCGCCCACCTGCTGACCGTTGGCGAAGGCGCTACGGTAAAAGGCGAATGTGTAGCGGATGATGTGGTTGTAAATGGCCGCGTTGTTGGCTGTGTGCGCGGAATTAAAGTGCGCCTTACCGCTTCGGCTCGGGTTGAGGGTGATATCATCCACAAAACCATCGCCATTGAAAGCGGTGCGCATTTTGAAGGCTCCGTAAAGCGCGAAGATGACCCGCTGTCCGGCAAGAAGAAAAGCAGCTAAGCGGCTGATAATAAATACAAAAGTCACCGCATTTGCGGTGCCTTTTTTTTGCTGGCAAGGTTTCAGGCCCGGCCAGAATGTTGGTAGCACGCTCAAAAACAGGTTTTCCACGTAAGGCTGTGCCTCAGGAAACTCCAACCAACAAAGCCCCTATTTTGCATCAATAATTTCGATGGAATGCGTAACCTCGCCACAGCGGCGCCCTGTAGGAATTGCAGCCCGAGCAACCGCCAAGAGCGTTTCAAAGCCACGCTTGAAATATCCGCCCCAACGCGAACCAGTGATTGCGTTATTGCCATAAATTTGGTAGCTTGACCCACTATATGTTGTGGCCAGATAGGGTGAGTGACCATGAGCGATAAAGACGATAAAAAAGACGGCGAAGAGCCATCGAAATACGTTTATGACGGGCCGCGCATTGCCATCGTCGAGGAGATGAAAACCTCCTATCTCGATTATGCGATGAGCGTGATCGTTAGTCGCGCCATCCCTGATTTGCGTGATGGCTTGAAGCCTGTTCACCGGCGTATTTTATACGCGATGGACGAAGCCGGCAATACTCATGACAAATCCTACCGCAAAGCCGCCCGTGCTGTTGCGGATACCATGGGTAAATACCACCCGCATGGCGATGCCTCGATCTATGATGCGCTCGTGCGGATGACCCAAGATTTCTCGATGTCGGTGCCCCTAATTGACGGCCAAGGCAACTTTGGCTCTATGGACGGTGATAAGGCGGCCGCGTTTCGCTATACAGAAGCCCGACTGGAAAAGGTCGCAAAGTTTCTGACCTCTGATCTTGATAAAGACACCGTTGATTTTCAGGACAACTACGACGGCAAAGACCGCGAGCCAAGCGTGCTCCCTGCCCGCTTCCCCAATATGCTGGTAAACGGCGCGGGCGGCATTGCTGTGGGCATGGCGACCAATATTCCACCGCATAACCTCGGCGAAATCATCAACGGCACCTTGGCCTTGATGGAAAATCCGGACATGACGATTGATGACCTGATCGAGTTCATCCCCGCGCCAGATTTCCCCACAGGAGCCATTATTTTGGGCCGTGAAGGCGCGCATAAAGCTTACCATGAGGGGCGCGGCTCCGTTATTATGCGGTCAAAAACCAGCGTTGAGGAAATCCGCAAGGACCGCTATGCGATTATTGTTTCGGAAATCCCATATCAGGTTAACAAATCGACGATGATCGAAAAGATCGCCGAGCTGGCGCGCGATAAAAAGATCGAGGGCATTGCCCACGTTCAAGACGAGAGTGATCGTTTTGGCGTGCGGGTGGTGATCGAGCTTAAGCGCGATGCCACTGCCGAGGTGGTGCTAAACCAGCTCTTCCGCTACACCCCGCTGCAAACCTCGTTTGGTTGCAACATGCTGGCGCTAAATGCTGGACGGCCTGAAACCTTAACTTTGAAGAAATTCCTCAGCGAATTCATTAAGTTCCGTGAAGAAGTTGTAGCGCGTCGTACCGCATTTGAGCTTCGCAAAGCCCGTGACCGTAGCCACATTTTATGTGGCCTCGCTGTGGCCGTTTCCAACGTGGACGAGATCGTCGCGACCATTCGCGCCTCGGCCAACCCTGCGGAGGCCCGCGAAAAGCTGATGATCCGCCGCTGGCCGGCGCAAGATATCGCCAGCTATATCCAGCTGATCGACGACCCAAGCCACAGAATGAACGAAGACGGCACCTATTTCTTGTCAGAAACCCAAGCGCGCGCCATTCTGGAGCTGCGGCTCCAGCGGCTCACCGCCATGGGCGTTAAAGAGGTCACTGAAGAACTTGTGGCACTGGCTGGCATGATCAAGGATTACCTCGAAATCCTGCGTTCGCGTAAGCGGATCATGGCGATAATCTCTGACGAGCTGATCGAAGTGCGGGATATGTTTGCCAAGCCCCGCCGCTCTCAAATCGTGGAATTCGCCGCCAATATGGACGAAGAAGACCTGATTGAGCGGGAGGACATGGTGGTGACCGTGACCAACTCGGGCTACATTAAACGCACCCCTCTTGAGGAATTCCGTGAGCAAAAGCGCGGCGGCAAGGGCCTGCAGGGCATGAACACCAAAGACGAGGATTTTGTGACAACGCTGTTTGTCGCCAATACCCACACACCGCTCTTGGTCTTCACCTCCGAGGGTATGGTTTATAAGCTGAAAACCTGGAAACTGCCGCGTGGCGGGCGCAATGCGCGGGGCAAGGCGATTGTAAATATCCTGCCCATTCCGCAGGGCGTTAGCATTGCGGCCATTATGCCGGTGGACCGTGCCGAGGAAGAATGGGCCGATCTGCAAATCGTATTTGCGACCAATACCGGCGGCGTGCGCCGTAACGCCCTTTCAGACTTCACCAATGTGATGCGCAACGGCAAAATTGCCATGAAGCTGGAAGAGAATATGCGCCTTATAAAAGCGCAAATATGCAATGAAGACAATGACTTCATGCTGACAACAGCGCAGGGTAAGGCCATTAGATTCCCGGTAACGGATGTTCGGGTATTTAAAGGTCGTGATAGCACCGGTGTGCGCGGGATCAGGCTCGCCGAGGGTGACGAGGTTGTTAGCATGTCCATCTTGCGCCACGTAGAAGCCACGCCGGATGAGCGCAGTGCGTATTTCAAAATGCGCAAGGCGGTTACGGGCGAAGACGGGGCTGAGATCGAGAATGTTGACAGCACTATTTCCCCAGAGCGCTACGCTGAACTTTCAGCTCTGGAAGAGTGGATCTTGACCATCACCTCCGGCGGCTTCGGCAAGCGCTCTTCCGCGCTGGAATACCGGATTGCGGGCCGTGGCGGCCTCGGCATTGCGGCGGCCAATCTAGGGCGGCGCGGCGATACCATTATCGCCAGCTTCCCCGTGGAGGAAGATGACCAAATCATGCTGGCCACAAATTCAGGCCAAAGCATTCGCTGCCCAGTGGCAGGCATTTCCCGCCAAAGCCGCAGCTCTTCGGGTGTGACGGTGTTTAAAACAGCCAAAGGCGAAGAAGTGGTTTCGGTGGCGTGGATTGCTGATCAGGGCGAGGAAGACGGCGCTGAGGATGAGTGATCTTTCGGCCTATCGCCCCTTCACCGCAGTTCTTGATGGCCATTTTTCACCTTAAGGAAAAATGGCCAAAGAAACCCTAGACCTCATGCGCCGCTAAGTTGCGGCGCTTGAGGGAATTACGAAAAACGTTAGCCCTTCCCGAGCTTCGCCTTTAGGGCGGCTTCCACCCTAGGTGTCACGAATTTCGAGACATTACCATCAAGCCGCGCGATCTCTTTCACCAGCTTAGAGGCAATCGCTTGGTGCTGGGCTTCGGCCATTAGAAACACGGTTTCTATCTGGTCGTTCATCGCACGGTTCATGCCAACCATCTGATATTCATACTCAAAATCAGCCACAGCCCGCAGGCCACGGATAATCATGCTGGCCCCAACCTCTTGTGCACAATGGATAAGCAGGTTCTCAAACGGGTGGGTAATGATTTCAACGCCACAAGCCGCAGAAATTTCTAAGCACTCCGCTTCAATCGCAGCAACCCGCTCCTCAAGGCTAAAAAGCGGCCCTTTGTCTCGGTTGATCGCCACGCCGATCACCAGTTTATCAACCAGCGAGCAGGCCCGCTTGATGATATCCAAGTGCCCAACAGTAACGGGGTCAAATGTCCCCGGATAAAGCCCTACGCGCATAGTCACCTCCGCATTTATGCTGCACTTGCGAACAGTTGCGCAGAAACGACCTTCAGGTCAATCATAAAAATGTCATACTTACACTTTTCCGTGCAGCATATCGGTGAGCGCCGAGTTTTCCTGCTCAATCAGCTCAATCCGCGCCTTAACCACGTCGCCAATAGAAACCACGCCCACAAGCTTGCCATCATTCACCACCGGCATGTGCCGAAACCGCCCCTTGCTCATTTTGGCCATCAGCGAAATAACGCTATCACTTAGTTGCGCGGCCACAACGGTTTTGGTCATCAAATCACGGGTGCAATTGCTCATGCAACCAACCCCGTTTTTGCCGATTTCCCGCACGATATCGCGCTCCGAAAGAATACCATCCACCCGCTCACCATCTTCCGAAACAATAAGCGCCCCGATCCGGTGTTCTGAAAGCATCTCGGCGGCCTTTTCAATGGTATCCCCCGGTTTGATTGTCAAAATATTGTTTACCGGTTTGGCCTGTAGCATCTGGCTAACATTCATCACATGTCTCCTATGGGTTGGGTCTATTTTAAGTGTGCAAGCATAGTCTCAATCTGTCAAGTTTTCGTCGGCACGGCTGGCCCTAATTTCCGCGCGCATTGGACTTAAATAAACTGACCATCTGGTCATATGTTTCCCTTCCCCTTTACCCTTACACAGATGTAAGCTGCGCCCAGATACTAATGGAGGAAATCTGATGCACGAGATTAAACACTACCTGAATGGTGAACAAGTTGCCGGCACGTCTGGCCGCTTCGCCGATGTTTACAACCCAGCCACTGGTGATGTGATCGCCAAGGTGCCGTTGGCCTCGAAAGACGAGATGGACCAAGCTGTGAAATTCGCTGCGGCTGCACAGCCAGCTTGGGGCGCCATGAACCCACAAAAGCGCGCACGCGTAATGATGAAAATGGTCGCACTCCTACACCGTGATATGGACAAGCTCGCCGAAGCGCTTTCCATCGAGCACGGCAAAACCTTGCCAGATGCCAAGGGTGACATTATCCGTGGCCTTGAAGTGGTGGAATATTGCGTAGGTGCGCCGCAGCTTCTGAAGGGCGAATATACCGACGGCGCAGGCCCCGGCATTGACATGTATTCCATGAAGCAGCCTTTGGGTGTAACCGCGGGCGTAACCCCGTTTAACTTCCCGGCGATGATCCCGATGTGGATGTTTGCCCCGGCACTGGCCGCTGGCAACGCCTTCATCCTGAAGCCTTCCGAGCGCAACCCGACTGTGCCAATTATGCTCACCGAGCTGTTCGAAGAAGCTGGCCTGCCCAAGGGTATTTTGCAAATTGTGAACGGCGATAAAGAAGCCGTGGATGCGATTATCGAGCACCCGACCATCCAGTCCATCGGCTTTGTTGGCTCTACGCCTATTGCTGAGTACATTTATGCGGGCGGCTGTGCTGCTGGCAAACGTGTGCAAGCCTTTGGTGGCGCGAAAAACCACGCCATCATCATGCCCGACGCGGATATGGACCAAGTGGTCGACGCGCTTATCGGCGCTGGTTACGGCGCTGCTGGCGAACGCTGCATGGCGATCTCGGTGGCTGTGCCTGTGGGCAAAGATACCGCTGACCGCCTGATCGCAGCACTTGCACCACGGGTAGAAAGCCTCAAAATCGGCCCATATACAGCTGAAGATGATGTTGATTTTGGTCCGGTTATCACCCCTGAAGCCAAGCGCAAAATTCTTGGCTTGGTGGATAGCGGTGTTGAGCAAGGCGCAAACCTTGTGGTCGATGGTCGTGGTTTCAGCCTGCAAGGCTATGAAAACGGTAACTTTGTTGGCGCGTGTTTGTTTGACAACGTCACCACTGATATGGACATCTACAAAACCGAAATCTTCGGCCCAGTTCTCTGCACCGTGCGTGCCGAGAACTATGAAGAAGCTTTGGCAATGACAATGGATCACGAATACGGCAACGGCACCGCGATCTTCACCCGCGATGGCGACACCGCGCGTGATTTCGCTAGCCGGATCAATGTGGGCATGGTTGGCATTAACGTGCCTATCCCTGTGCCATTGGCTTACCACACCTTTGGCGGCTGGAAAAAGTCGGCGTTTGGTGATTTGAACCAGCACGGCCCAGATGCGTTTAAGTTCTATACCCGCACCAAAACCGTGACGTCGCGTTGGCCATCAGGCACCAAAGAAGGCGCGGAATTCAGCATTCCGACAATGGAATAGAAAGTTCAAAAGGCCCCGCATTAAGCGGGGCCTTTTTTTAAGGCGGCGTACCATCAGTTGATTATATGAGGTCACAATGCATACCGAATCTCAAATGCTAACCGCAAAATACACGTGGAGTCGGGCAGACAGAACGGCCCATCGAAAGGCAACAGAGTTTCACAGATCCATTTTTGCCCCGATGACTTTCACGCAAAAAACAATACAATTTGGCTGGGTCGCCCTTTTGGGTCTAGGAACCATGTTTTTAGCACTCGCGTTTGTCGACAACGAGCAATTTTTCCATACTTTCTTCGGAGACAATTATTCTGTTTTTCGAAAACTGCTAAAAAAGGAGATACTGATTTCCTCATGGATAATAACCATAGCTGCCATTTTTCTGAACGGAGTATTATATAGATCAATCATGGGTAGCTTCTTTAATATTTCCAAAGATATCGAGTATTCATTGGAAATGACCAGTGAAGCAATTTCACAGAATTCAGAGCAGGGGCCGCAGAAGATTTTGTGGCATAGCAAAACCGGCACCCGCATATGGAAAAACTGGTTATTTGTGGCAACCCCGTCTCACTCATTCGTCATCCCCATCGAAACGATGAATATGCCTGCTCAGGATGCGATTGCACTCCTTCAATCTTGGAGCAAAACGTCTGGCTAAATCGGCAGCGCCGTTGTTTTAAACACCGTGCGCAAAGCAAAGCTGCTTTGCATTTGTGCCACGCCGGGTAGCCGCGCCAGATATTGCTTGTGAATCCGCGCAAAATCGTCTGTGTCTTGCGCCACGACCTTTAGCAAATAATCCGCCGCACCCGCCATTAAATGGCATTCCAGCACGTCGGGTATCAGCGCCACTTGCCGCTCAAAGGCTTCCAAAATCTCTTCGGCTTGGCCCTTGAGGGTGATCTCTACAAACACGGTAGCCCGCTTATCAACCGCCCGCGGATTAAGCAGCGCCACGTAATTTCGGATAACCCCTTCGCGCTCCAACCGCTGCACACGGCGGTGGCAGGCCGAGGGCGAAAGCGCCACGCTTTCAGCCAAATCCGCATTCGACATCCGCCCATTATTTTGCAGAGCCTTCAAAAGCTTGATATCCAGCGCATCCATTCGTGCCATTGCAACATTCCCCACATTTTAGGCCACTTTATCGCAGGTTATATCAAACGTTCGGCAGTGCACAACAGATATTTGCAAAGCAATTCGGAAATGAGGGGCGCAGAAGGGGGTAATATTTCAACAAGGCCCAAAGGAGATTCCCACATGTTGATCGGTTGTCCAAAAGAAATCAAAAACCAAGAGTATCGGATCGGGATCACACCCGCCGCCGCACAGGAGGCCGTGGCGCACGGCCACAAAGTCATCGTCCAAAAAGGTGGTGGCGCGGGTGCTGGTTTCTCAGATGCGGATTACATCGCGGCGGGTGCCACGATTGTTGACACCGCTGAAGAGATTTTCGCGGCGGCCGATATGATCGTGAAGGTTAAAGAGCCGCAAGCCAATGAGCGCGCTATGCTGCGCGAAGGCCAAATCCTGTTTACGTATCTTCACCTTGCCGCAGACCGCGCGCAAACCGAAGACCTGCTGAAAAGCGGCGTAACGGCGATTGCCTATGAAACCGTAACGGACCGTATGGGTGCCCTGCCCTTGCTGGCGCCAATGTCCGAAGTGGCTGGCCGTCTTGCCCCACAAGTGGGCGCGTGGACCCTGCAAAAAGCCAATGGCGGCCTCGGCGTGCTTATGGGCGGTGTGCCGGGTGTTGAGCCTGCCAAAGTTGCCGTAATCGGCGGCGGTGTTGTTGGCACACATGCGGCCAAAATCGCCGCGGGCATGGGCGCAGATGTAACTGTGCTTGATATGTCTCTGCCGCGTATGCGCTACCTCGATGATGTGTTTGGCGGCGTGTTTAAAACCCGCTATTCCTCGGCGGGCAACCTTGCCGAGCTGGTGGCCGACTCCGATATGGTAATTGGCGCTGTGCTCATCCCCGGTGCGGCTGCGCCTAAGCTGGTGAGCCGCGAAATGCTCTCCACCATGAAGCCCGGCGCGGTGTTGGTAGACGTGGCGATTGACCAAGGCGGCTGCTTTGAGACCTCGCACGCCACAACCCATGACGACCCGATTTACGAGGTTGATGGCATTAGGCATTATTGCGTTGCCAATATGCCCGGTGCCGTTGCGCGCACGTCTACTTTGGCGCTTGGTAATGCCACCATGCCCTTCATGCTGGCGCTGGCTGATAAAGGCTGGAAGAAAGCTTGTGAGGACGACGAGCACCTGCTGCGCGGGCTAAACACCCACAAAGGCCACCTAACCTATGCGGCCGTTGGTAAAGCTCTGGAGATTGATGTGCTTAGCCCAAAACTGGCGTTAAATAAATAACGACGGAATAGCAAAACTGAAACGTGTAAAGGGAACAACAACCGGAGTTCCCTTTACATGCCTGCCAAAATATCTACTTTTTTCTCCCGCATATCGCCCTATTTCCTTTGGCTTATTTTAGCGATACCGGCGCTAGGCATGTTGGCTGACCTGATAGGGTCTGATAATCCACGAATTTACGGCCGCTTGCTGCATGGCACTGGCGAGTTTTCCGCACGGTTTTTGATCATTGGCATGATGGCCACACCGCTAATGCTGCTATTCAAAGGCAAAGGCTGGACCCGCTGGATGGTGAAAAACCGCCGTTATTTTGGGGTCGCTGCCTTTGGTTACGCGGCTTTGCACACGCTGTTTTATATTCTAAAGCTAAATAGTTTTGACCGCGTAATTGCCGAACTCAGCGCGTTTTACATTTGGACAGGCTGGCTCGCCTTCCTCATATTTTTACCGCTGGCCGCCACCTCGATGGATTATGCCGTGCGTAAATTGGGCAAGTGGTGGAAGCCCCTACAGCGCTGGACCTATGCCGCGGCTGTGCTAACACTTTTGCACTGGGCCAGCCTTCATGAATGGCGTGGCTGGGTGCCAGCGGCGGTGCATTTTGGCCCGTTGGCCCTGCTCAGTATTTACCGCCTTTGGTGGCTCTATATCCGCCGTCGCCCTGCGCGCATTCCCGCTTGAAATGTGGCCCGCCAGCTTTTGGCGGGCCACTTATATTACTTCTTCAGCAAATCGCGAATTTCAGCCAAGAGCTCTTCCTGCGTAGGGCCTTTTGGTGCTTCGGGCGCGGCCTCTGCCTCAGCGGTTTCAGCCGCGGCTTTGGCTTTATTTACGGCTTTAACCAGCATAAACACCACAAAGGCCACGATCACAAAGTTAATGACGGCCATAATAAACGAGCCGTAAGCAAACACAGCAACGCCCGCCTCTTGCGCGGCAGACAGAGAGGCAAATTCACCCTCGCCCAGCACCACAAAAAGATTGATAAAATCAATGCCGCCGGTAAATATACTGATGAACGGATTGATCAAATCAGCGACCATCGACTTTACAATCGCCGTAAACGCCGCGCCGATGATGATACCAACGGCCATATCCATAACATTGCCCTTGGCAATGAAGTCCTTAAATTCTTTAAGCATCTTTTTGTTTCCCCTCGTGAATTGCATAAAAATCTACATGTATTTATGCTTCCAAGAGAAGCCATGCCTCGAATTGGCTCAAATTTCAAGCCATTCTTGAACCTCAATCATGCGCCCACGGGCAATAGGAACTTCACTCCCGTCATTCAGCTCGAGGTATTTATGGCCGTCGCGGCATGCAATTCCATGCACAGCACCGCGGGCAACCCAGTGTGAGCGGTGGGGCTGTATTCCATTTTGCGTATCAAGTTGCCCTATCAAATCCGAAAGCCGCGCACGCACCACGCTTTCGCCATCATGTGTTAAAATTCGAACGTAATGGTCTTGTGAAGATACCGATAACAGCTGGTCACAAAAAAATGTTTTTCCCGCAATCGAAAGGGTTTCAGGGGCATTTTCAAGGCCGTGCGAGGCCTGTATCTCTTCTTTTTCACTATCACGGACTGCGATCGGTAGCACAAATGTGATGTATAAAGTTTCTAATACCAGCGTAAGAATGAGGTTAACCGGCAGCTTTTCTGCGGCATGCTCAAGTGAAATACCAGCGCCAAAATACCCAGACATGCCAAGCTCCACAATATAGGTGGAAATGGTTATGGCCGTAAATCCGACAAACGGGGCAATCATAAAAAAACGGCTATATCGCCGGGAAAACGCGAGCCCTATTAGAGCCGCGAGCACATAAAACGTAAGTGTGGTAACTGCGAGTGAGATAGAGTAGGCCGCCATCGCGGTCAAAGAAACGCGCTCCGAAAATCCATGCAAATCGAGTAAAACTATAAGCGAGGCCATCAAAAGCAAATAAACATAGGAGTAGTAATTGGCGTAAACCGCGCGCAAATCACGTCGCGTCAAATGTCTTTTGCGCCAAAACACGTCAAAATAGGGCATTCCGCGCCAAACGACTTGTTCCAACATATCGCTCCCATTACCAAATTAGTGGTATGCAATTCACGAGAATCAAGCGTGCCGCCGTAACGCTTTTTTTATTAGTATTTTTTTTGGTTAGTATTGATTTCTCGATCTATTGTATACTCTAGCTGCCAGTTTTGAATAAGAACTGGCAGCTAGTCAACGTGTAACTCACGTCAACTTCTGATCTCGCAATCACATTTAGAGGATCAAACACTAAGTATTGTCTATTCGGCAACGCCGGATACTACATACTGTAGAATCTTCACCACCTGCTGTGGGGTCTCCACAACGGCTAACGCTGCGGCATCCACCTCTTTTAGCGCGTGCTGGTGGTCAGACCCATGCATCACAATCAGCGCTTTGCCTTTGGCTGCCGCATAGCCCGCGTCAAATGCCGCGTTCCATTGCTTATATTTTTCACCAAATCGCACCACCACAATATCGGCGGAATCTATCGCATTGCGCGTACGAATAGCATTCAGCTTGGCGCCTTTATGATCATGCCAAAACTTATTATCTTCTGGTCCCATTATGCGCACGCCCGCGTCATCTGACGTCGCGTGATCTGTTACCGGCCCACTAAACTTCACACCCAGCGCCTCGGCCGCAGCTTCAATCTCGGCGCGCCAATCCGTATGGATCTCACCGCTTAAATATACCATCATGACCGAAGCTCCCCGCCCGTTACTTTGGCCACCGAGACCACGATTTTTTCGGAAATCGCCTCAATCTCCTTGTCAGTCAGCGTGGCGACCTTAGGCTGAATACGGACCGAAATCGCAACAGATTTCTTGCCCGCCCCCATTTGCGCCTCAGCTTTGGCCCCGCCAAACACATCAAATACGCTTACATTTTCAATCAGCTTTTTATCGCCACCTTTAGCCGCTTTCACCAGTTTTTCAATTTCAAGATCGGCGTCCACCACAAATGCAAAATCACGCTCCACCGCTTGCAGGTCTTTCACCTCAAGCGCGGGCCGCGTTTTGCTCTTGGCCTTCTTAAACGGCATGTTATCAGGAAAAATCGCAAAGCCCACAACAGTGCCCTTCACCCCCATAGCCTTCAGCACTTTCGGGTGCAGCTCGCCAAACACGGCAAGCGGGTTTTTCGGCCCGAGGGATAGCACAGCAGAGCGCCCGGGATGGAACCACGCTGGCGCGGTGCGCATCACCATCAGGTTGCCAACAGGCGCACCAATCGCGGATAGCGCGGCCTCGGCGTCGCCCTTAGCATCATAAATATCGACGGTGCGGCGGGTGCCAAAAGCATTGCGCGGGGCCGTGGCCCCTACGCGAATACCGCAGGCCATTGTGGATTGGTCCTCCGGCTCAGGCCCCTTAAAGCCCTGCCCAATTTCAAACAGCGCCATATCGGCCTCGCCCCGCGCTTGGTTGCGCGCGGCTGCCATCAGCAGGCTCGGGAAAATATTGGGCCGCATATGGCTCATTTCCGACGAAATCGGATTGCTCAGCTTCACGTCATCTGCACCACCACCAAACAGCGTCGCTGATTTTTCGTCGATAAAGCTGTAGGTCACGCATTCATTTAGCCCGAGCGCCAGCGCCCGCCGCAAGGTCATTATCCGCTTTTGCGCTGGGGCAAGCACGGGCTTCATAACACCAGTTCCGGGCCGCGCCAGGGGCTTACCTTTTAGCTTGGTCAGGCTCGCCACGCGGGCAATTTCCTCAACCAGGTCTGCCTGGCCGTGCACATCAGGCCGCCAGCTTGGCACACTGACCATCAGGTCATTCACCTCAAAGCCAAGCGCAGTGAGTATCCGAATTTGCTCGGCTTCGGAAATTTCCATGCCAACCAGCGAAACAACGTGCAAAGGATCAAGCTTAAAGGCACGACTTGTATCCGGCACCGCCCCGGCAACAACCATTTCAGACGCCTCTCCCCCACAAAGATCAAGGATCATCTGTGTAGCAAGGTCTAGCCCTTTGGGGGTAAACGCCGGGTCGACCCCGCGCTCAAACCGATAGCGCGCATCTGAGTTTATTTTCAGCTTACGACCCGCCATCGCAATGGCAATCGGGTCCCAATAAGCACTTTCAACAAATACATTTACCGTGGTTTCAAAGCAGCCGGTATCAGCGCCCCCCATAATGCCCGCAATGCTCTGCGGGCCGTTATCATCGCTGATGACCATCATGCCCGCATCAAGCGTGTATTCATTGTCGTCAAGCGCGGTAAGTTGCTCGCCGCCCTTAGCATAGCTCACTCGTAAATTACCAGAAACCTTATCTGTATCAAATACATGCAGCGGTCGGTTAAGGTCGTAAGTGAAGAAATTGGTGATATCCACAAGCGTTGATATCGGCCGAAGACCAATGGCGCGCAGGCGGTCTTGTAGCCATTGAGGCGAGGGGCCATTCTTTACACCCTTAATAAGTCGCCCAGTAAACACCGGGCAATCTTTGGCCTGCACATCGGCGTCAATGCTCACATTCAGGCGGCTCTTAAAGCTGCCCTTAATGCTGGCCGTTTTTGCGGGCTTCAGCGTGCCTAAACCGCGCGCCGCGAGGTCGCGCGCCACGCCGCGCACACCCAATGCATCGGGGCGGTTGGGCGTAATAGCAATATCAATCACCGGGTCATTCCGGTCCAAATAATCAATAAACCGCGCCCCAAGCGGCGCATCCGCAGGCAGGTCAATTATGCCGTCATGTTCATCCGAAATCATCAATTCGCGCTCCGAGCACAGCATCCCAAGGCTTTCCACATCGCGAATTTTTCCGGGCTTCAGCGTTAGGTCTATTCCCGGCACATAGGCCCCCACTGGCGCAAACACACCCACAAGGCCAGTGCGCGCATTGGGAGCGCCACACACCACCTGCACCTCTTCCATACGGCCACCCTCACCATCGGGGTAAGTTGCCACCCGACAAAGCCGCAGCCTATCCGCATTGGGGTGCTGCACCGCCTCGATCACGCGGCAAATCCGAAAGGCACCAAGCGTATCAGCAGGGTTTTCAACCCCCTCCACTTCAAGGCCCAAATCCGTAAGCGCCTCGGTAATCTCATCCAAGCTCGCCTCGGTTTCAAGGTGGGTTTTCAGCCAGTTCAATGTGAATTTCATAATGCATGCCCCGTTCAGCGTTTGCGGGCAAACTATGGGATGCCGCGGCAAATGAAAAGACCCAAGGGCTGTTTTGGACGCCTACAAAAGTTTTTAATCATCGCGGCCGTTGGCTCAAAAAAGTCCGCATCTCGCCAATAGGCATTGTGGGAAAGCGGGTTCCACGCCGTTAAAAAATCACCCACATCAATCGGTTTTTCCAGCAGATCCTTATTTGCAATCATGGCTTTATAGCTCGGCGAAATATCCTGCAACGGATACCCCAACACATCGTCTTTATCATAAAAGTTGCGCCACCAAGGGCTTAGCCGCTTTTCTTTCGGTAAATCCACTCCGGGGAATTTGATTGGAAAAATATCTTCAGGATCATATGCAAAGGTAAAGAGCGGAATATTGCAGCCAAAAGTCACTAATCCACCCATCGTTTTCAAGCTCTGGAATGGAGACCCGCCATGCTGATCATCTTTGTGATCATAAATGTAGTTTGACATAATATGCCCGCCGAGCGAATGCGCCAAAACCAAAACCGGCGCGCCAGCTTCCACATCCTTCTCAAGCTCACCCAGTGTTTTGCGCACGCGCTCATGAATATGCTCATACGTATTGTCCTTTGCGTCTCCAGTTTTCCGGTAGGATGACGCGTCAGAAAAGTTGCACAGCATAAATGCCCGAATGCCGTCGGAGCGTGTTTTTCGCTTAATCCGCGCCAAATACGCTTTTTGCCGCGCCTGCAAAACATCCGCCCAAACCACCTCTCGCCAAGCAATTGTCTCATCAAACATGCGCGCGCCAATTAGTTTTCGGATACGGTGGCGTAAATGCTTTGAATACGTCGGAATATCAGAAGACGGCTGAACCTTCAGCCCTTGGCTTCCCATACCGTGCACCACCAAAATTGCCAGTTTTTTGTCAGACATATGCTCGCTCCTTTTGTTTGCGTTCCTGCGGTAATCCCCCCTAAAACTATTGGTGTTCACAAGTAGAATTTTCTCGGCATAATAATCTGAGGAGATTTTGATGAAGAAGGCAGGATACAGCGACGCACAGATCATGGGTATTTTGAAGCAG
>NVUX02000006.1 GCA_002402045.2 Paracoccaceae bacterium
CGGATTACATCGAGATGTTCTATAATCCAAAACGCAAACACGCTAGAAACGGGATGTTGTCGCCCGTCGAGTTCGAAAAACAGCAAAAGTGGAAGCAACAAGGCGTCTAGGAAACTAGGGGCTATTCATAGAGATGAACTTGACCTCGACAAAAATGATCTTGCCGCAATTGCAGACATCGCCGACCCGGACGAGGAAACAGGTTTCTTGAATGTCTTGAGGATTGCCGTCTACGACAAAGAGAAGCGCGACGATCACGATGACGCAAGTAGCCAAATTCGAGAAGCAATTACCGATCTGCAAGGTGTTCTGGACGATCTTGAGCTGGCGTATCAACAGCCAGTTACTGATTCGAAGTTGATGAATTGACCCTCAGACTTAGAACATGCTTCGGGCAGATAGGATTTTTGAAGGGTCCGCTTAGGACTAAACCGTGCTGACTTGCTCGCATCCGCAGCGAATGCCCTTATTCCCGTTCTACGTGGCGCTAAATCCGATCAATCTGGCGAGAAATCCATTCAAGTCCAATGTTCCGAAAAAAATAGATGAAATTAACGAGACGAAAGTGCCAAAAACCCCAACCTATGTGACATTTTACAACCTTTCCGCTATTTGACGGCCCATCAGGCAGCACTCTTTTTTGGATCCTCGCGCCACAAGCGCACACGTATCAGCGCGGCGCGCACGCGATATTACCAAGCCATACAATGCCAGACGCGCCGCCCCTTGAACAATCCGTCCCCACGCCATAAAAGCCGCTAAACCAATTATAAACGGAGCGCCGCTATGGGTTTCAAGACCGGAATCGTGGGCATGCCCAATGTGGGTAAATCAACCCTCTTTAATGCCCTTACCAAAACTGCCAGCGCACAGGCGGCTAATTTTCCGTTTTGCACGATCGAGCCAAATGTCGGCGAAGTGAGCGTGCCGGACGCGCGGCTGGATACTTTGGCTGAAATCGCTGGCTCCGCCAAAATCATCCCCACCCGCATGGCGTTTGTAGATATCGCCGGCCTCGTTAAGGGCGCATCCAAAGGCGAAGGGCTTGGCAACCAATTCCTGGCCAATATCCGCGAATGTGACGCTATCATCCATGTGCTGCGCTGCTTTGAAGATGATGATATCACCCACGTAGATGGTCGAGTCGATCCGGTGATCGATGCCGAAGTGATCGAAACCGAGCTGATGCTGGCCGATTTGGAAAGTATTGATAAACGCCTTGTTAACCTAAGTCGCAAAATTCGGGGTGGCGATAAAGACGCCGTGGAGCAGCACGACCTGCTCACCCGCGCCAAAGATGCCATTGAAAGTGACAAGCCCGCCCGCACCGTCGAGATCACGGAAGACGAGCAAAAAGCATGGACCATGCTGCAACTTCTGAGCGCCAAGCCGGTGCTTTATGTGTGCAATGTTGAGGAAGAAAACGCGGCCTCGGGCAATGCGCACTCAGAAGCTGTGGCCAAAATGGCAGCGGAACAAGGCGCGGCAAGCGTCGTTATTTCAGCTGCCATCGAAGAAGAGATCAGCCAGCTAGACCCCGAGGAAGCCTCAATGTTTCTTGAGGAAATGGGCCTGCATGAGGCCGGCCTCGATCGGCTCATCAAGGCGGGCTACACCCTGCTGGAGCTCGAAACCTATTTCACGGTTGGCCCCAAAGAGGCCCGTGCTTGGACCATCCATAAGGGCATGTTCGCCCCGCAAGCGGCTGGCGTTATCCACGGAGATTTTGAGCGCGGCTTCATTCGAGCCGAAACCATCGCTTACGCCGATTTCGTAGAAAACGGTGGCGAACAGGGTGCTAAAGAAGCGGGCAAAATGCGCGCTGAAGGCAAGACATACGTCGTGAAAGACGGAGATGTGTTGCATTTTCTGTTTAATACCTAGGTCACACATTGGTTAATTTTAGCCCTCGTTAACCCGCACCCCGCAAAGCTTGTTTTGGGAACAAGTGGAGTGGGTACATGCAAGTGGGTTTTGCGTGGCTTGACACGCGGCTGGATACAGCTGCGCGTCAGCTAATGGGGCTGTCTAGCCTTGATATTATAAGCATAGGTGCGCGGAGTTTTTTGATCGCGGCGGGCGAAGCGGATGGCGGGCTTTCGAGCTACGAAATTCTTGCCGATGGCAGCCTTGTATCGGCAGATGACGTGCTGTTCGGGGTCAATTCCGGCACGCAAAATGTGCGCTACGTAGATGCCTTTACCTTTGAGGGCGAGGCCTTCATCGTGCCTTCAGGCCGCTATGATGACAACCTCTCAGTTTTCAGGCTCGACGCAGCCGGAAGTTTCACCGCCACCCAAACCCTCACCAGCGCGGGCACCGCCCGAATGACCATGACAGAAATGGTAACCGTGGGGGCAAATAGCTACCTTTTCACCGCCAGCACCAGCGCGGGGCTAGAGCGATACACCATCACCACCGGCGGCACCTTGGCCGCATCCACACACATTAATGACACCCCTACGGTGTCTCTCGGCGATATTTCCGCCATGATCTCGGCCACCCTCAAAGGCCGCGAGTTCCTCTTCGTTGCCTCGGCATTTGACGCGGGGCTTACCGTATTTGAGGTCGGCGCAGGCGGCGGGCTTACAAACCGCTTTTACCTAACGCCAGATATGATCGGCTTTAACGCCATCACCACACTGGCCACCACGCAAATTGCCGAGCGCGCCTTTTTGCTGGTTGGCTCAGCCGAGACAGACACCCTGCTGGTGCTGCGGGTCTCGCAAGGCGGCCAGCTTAATCTCGTCGACAGCCTGATCGATAAATCTGAAACCCGCTTCGCCCGCATCTCCACGCTTGAGGTCTTTGAGTATGAGGGCCGCACCTTCGTGCTGGCCGCCGGCTCAGATGACGGGCTTACGCTTTTTGAGCTAACTTATCGCGGGCGGCTAAACCTGCTCGCAGTGGTGGCAGACCAGTTCACCACCACACTTACGAATATTTCCGATATAAAAGTCAGCATCACCGGCAGCACTATTCTGGTTTTTGTCGCCTCCACCACCGAGCATGGCTTCACCGAGTTTGAGCTTACGTTAAACCCGGGCAGCACCTTCATTGGCGGCGATACGCTCGACATTATCACCGGCTCCTCAGGCGATGACACCATTTTCGGCATGGGCCGAAATGACATTCTGGATGGCGGTGCGGGCAATGACAGGCTGATAGACGGGCGCGGCCGCGATATCCTCACCGGCGGCAGCGGGGCGGATATATTCGAGTTTATCGAGGACGGAAAACGCGACAAAATCACTGATTTTGAAATGGGCATAGACCGGATAGATTTCTCCGATTACGAATTTCTCTATTCCTATCTAGACCTCGATATCCGCAGCCGCCCTGACGGTGCTGTTATTACCATCGGCACCGAAAAACTCTGGATCACCTCGATTGATGGCCAACCAATTGATCCAAGTACATGGACGCAAGACGACTTCATCTTCAGCTAAAGCGCCTCGTCACAAGCGCCAAAGCCTCAGCGCGGCGCGTATGCACCCTCGCCAAGCCATGCAGCCTCTCCGCGCCGCTACCTTAAATAAGGGTTCATCACATGGTCGGCCCGAATTAGGTTCTCACGGCTCAAATCCCCCACCAAGCGGTGGCCACAAAACGCCATGGTCAGGTCCAGCTCTTTGTGGATAATCTCCAGCACTTTCGTCACGCCCTCTTCCCCCATAGCCCCCAAGCCATAAAGAAAAGCGCGGCCAATATAAGTGCCCTTCGCCCCCAGCGCCAAGGCCTTCAGCACGTCTTGCCCCGAGCGAATACCGCTATCCATATGCACTTCAATCTCGCTGCCAACCGCATCAATAATCTCGGGCAGTATCTCAATCGCCGAAACAGCCCCATCCAGCTGCCGCCCCCCATGGTTAGAAACAATCAGCGCATCCGCACCAGATTTCACCGCCAGCCGTGCATCATCCGCATCCAAAATACCCTTGATAATCAGCTTCCCGCCCCAGCGCTCCTTGATCCACGCCACATCGTCCCAGCTCAGCGCCGGGTCAAATTGCTTGTTGGTCCATTCCGCCAAGTTGCCCACATCGTCCACGCCATCCACATGGCCCACAATGTTGCCAAACCCGCGCCGCTTGGTGCCGAGCATGCCCAGCCCCCAGCGCACCTTGGTGGCCATGTTGATGATATTCGCCACCGTCGGCTTGGGCGGGGCTGAAAGCCCGTTTTTCACATCCTTGTGCCGCTGGCCAATGATCTGCAGATCAAGCGTCAGCACCAACGCAGAGCAGCCCGCAGCCTTGGCACGGTCAATTAACCGCCCCAAATAATCCTTATCGCGCATCACATAAAGCTGGAACCAAAACGGCGCGCTCGTGGCCTCTGCCACATCCTCAATCGAGCAAATTGACATGGTGGAAAGCACAAACGGCACGCCAAAAGCCTCCGCCGCCTTAGCCGCCTTTATCTCACCATCCGCGCATTGCATCCCCGTCAGGCCCGTAGGCGCCAGCGCCACCGGCATCGCCACATCCTGCCCTATCATCTGGCCCGCCGTGGAGCGATTTTCCATATTCACCGCCACTTTCTGGCGCAGCTTTATCCGGTCGAAATCCGAACTATTCGCGCGGTACGTGCTCTCGGTCCAAGACCCGCTATCCGCATAATCATAAAACATTTTTGGCACGCGCCGCTTGGCAATCAGGCGCAAATCTTCAATACAGGTGATGGTTGGCATGGCAATTTCCCGTTTGTTAACTTAACTCTACCGATATGGCTTTTCCCCCGCCCCGTCAAACCCCACATTCTCCCTTTCCTTTCTACCGATTCTGCCGTATATGGCAGCCTTCACGCGGCGCTTACACCCTTGGAGGATCGCCGCCCTAACTTTGGAGAATTAGACATGGCTGAGAACACAACACTCAACGCCACAGCACGCGCAGGAACTGGCAAGGGGGCCGCCCGCGCAGCACGACGTGAAAACCTAGTGCCTGGCATCGTATATGGCGGCGGCTCAGAGCCAACCGCGATTAACCTCAAGTTCAACGAGCTTTTCAAAATGCTGAAAGCCGGCGGATTTTTGAGCACGCTTTTGACCCTGAAAATTGACGGCAAAGACGAGCGCGTTATTTGCCGCGGCGTTCAGCGCCATGTGGTTAAAGACCTGCCGATCCACGTAGACTTCCTGCGTCTGTCAGCCAACTCCCGTATTAACCTGATGATCCCTGTGCAATTCCTCAACGAGGAAGAGTCCGCAGGCCTCAAAAAAGGTGGCACGCTGGTTGTTGTGCGTAACGAAGTTGAGCTGAAAGTGACCGCCGGAAACATTCCGAACCACCTCGAAGTTGACCTTCTGAACGTGGAAATTGGTGATACCATCCACATGTCAGACATCACGCTGCCAGAGGGCACACGCCCAATGATTACAGACCGCGACTTTGTGATCGCCAATATCGGCGCTCCAAAAACCGTAGACCTTGATGCCGAAGATGACGACAGCACAGAGGGCGAAGCCGCTCCTGAGGCCGAAGAAGGCGCTACTGAAGAGTAGATCGCTTTCCCCAAATTTAGATTGGCCAGCTCTGATATCTCGGGGCTGGCCTTTTTTTATGCTTGGTCACATTGCCAATGATCTAGCGCGTGACACATCCATTTTCAAAAACAACTTTTGTTAACCAATCGCCGTTTCTTATCAATTTGTTAACACATCCAAAGGTAACAAATGGTTAACGGCTGGGCGTCGCTGGCAGGGTCTAGGGCAATCCAGTACGCACAGCTCGGGTGAAGATGGAGATCGTAAATGGTAACTGAAACCCTTTCTTGGGCCGCACAATCCGTTGGCACAGATGAGCAGCTTGCCATACTCGGGCTTGGCTCCACCTACACCTCCAGTGACGGCGGCGCTGGTGGCTCGGTAGAAGTTACGGCCACACTCATAACCGGGGCCGATATCGAATCAGAGATTGACTATAATTATTCTGGCCCCAGCTACGATTACGATACCGGCTACCTAAACGCCGGAGAAATTTATACGGGCTCCGTTTATACCGGCGAAGAAGACGGCATGCCGACCACCACTAACAGTGGCTTTTTGCTCACGAATGATGGCGACACGTATACCTCGCCCAGCGGGATGTCCCACACAGTAACCGCGCAATTTGATTTCGCGACAAATGATAGCCTTACCTATGAAGCCGGTGTTGAAAACCTTAGCTTCTGGATAGGAGACATTGACAGCGGCGCGGCCTTTGATCAGATCGAAATTATTGCCTATGCCCCTGATGGCGTTACTTTAATTGCAGCCGTAGATATCCAGTTTCTATCCGTCGGGAGCAATGTAAACACAGGCATTGTGGGCGGGGTGTCTACGCTGTCTGCTGGCCCAAATTCTGTGGCGATAGACTCACCAGATGGCGCGGTTCAAGTCTTTATCGCGGTACCTGTGGGGCGGATCGAGGTTGTTTATTATAATGGCAACACGGGTGCGCAAGCGATTACCCTTTCCGATTTTTCGTTTGATAGCATCCCGCTAGCGCCCGGCTGTTTTGCGGCTGGCACTCTTATCAAAACCCCTCGGGGAGAGGTGCCGGTAGAGCAGCTTGCGGCCGATGATCTGGTGATCACCGCGCGCAGCGGCCCCATGCCCATCCGCTGGATTGGCCATCGCAGCTTTGCCGCCAAAGGCAAGCTTGCCCCGATTTGCATCACCAAAGGCGTGCTTGGAAACACCCGCGACCTTTTGGTTTCCCCCATGCATCGCATGGCGATTTCTGGGCTGCCCGTGGCCACGCTATTTGCTGAAAACGAAGTGCTCGTACCCGCAGAGGCCCTGCTGGATGGCGACCGGATTTACGGGAAATCCGGTGGTGAGGTTACCTATTATCATATTTTGCTCAATAGCCACGAGATTGTATTTGCCGAGGGCGCGCCCGCCGAAAGCTTGTTTATCGGGCAAGATGGCAGCGAGCTATCGGGATTTTCGCAAGCCGCACTGGACGAGGTGCGGGCGATCTTTCCCGAGCTGGAAATGAAAGCCGCGCGCCCGCTGCTGAACCCCGCCGAAGCGGCGCTGCTTACCAGTTTTGCCGCTTTATAAGCCGCAATACTTTTTCCGCTGCCTTCGGAATGTTTGTCCCCGGCCCAAAAATAGCTTTCACGCCGTGATCATATAGGAACCCATAATCTTGCTGCGGAATAACGCCGCCACAAACCACAATGATATTATGCGCGCCCGCATCCCGTAGGGCATCCACCAAAAGCGGCGCGAGGGTTTTATGGCCAGCCGCCAGTGATGAAATCCCGACCACATGCACATTTTTTGCAATCGCCTCGGCGGCGGCCTCTTCGGGCGTCTGGAAAAGCTCGCCGACATCCACATCAAAACCAAGATCACCAAAAGCAGTGGCAATCACTTTAGCGCCACGGTCATGGCCATCTTGCCCCATTTTAGCTACATACATATGCGGCGC
This sequence comes from Paracoccaceae bacterium, assembly GCA_002402045.2. Taxonomy (GTDB): domain Bacteria; phylum Pseudomonadota; class Alphaproteobacteria; order Rhodobacterales; family Rhodobacteraceae; genus UBA3077. Next base: position 7,425 of record NVUX02000006.1, read on the forward strand.
GCGGCCTTCTTGCGCGGCAAAGGCCTGCACATCCGCAACGATTTTGGCAAAGCCCTCGTCGCCCTTATAAGCCTCGCCATAAATGCCCTTAATGGTTTTAACCACAGCACGATGCCTGCCAAAAACCCGTTCCATAGCACTTGAAATCTCGCCAACGCTGGCGCGCGCCCGCGCGGCGACCACAGCCAATTCCAGAAGGTTGCCATCAGCGCGGGCACCAGCCTCCAGCGCTTCCAGCGCCGCTTTACAGGCGGCCTCGTCGCGGTTGTCGCGCATGGTTTTCAGCCGCGCAATCTGGCCTTCGCGCACGGCCACGTTGTCCACGTCCAAAATATCGAGCGGGTCTTGCTTGTCTAGCTGGTATTTATTAACCCCGACAATCACCTCTTCCCCACGGTCCACCAAGGCCTGCCGCCGCGCCGCACTTTCCTCGATCCGCAGCTTCGGCATGCCGGATTCCACCGCCTTGGTCATGCCACCAAGAGCATCAACTTCCTCGATCAGCGCCCACGCCTTATCGGCCAGCTCCGCCGTCAGGCTTTCAACGTAATAGCTGCCCGCCAGCGGGTCCACCACATTGGTAATGCCGGTTTCTTCTTGCAATATAAGCTGTGTATTGCGCGCAATTCGGGCCGAAAAATCGGTGGGCAACGCTATCGCCTCATCCAGCGCATTGGTGTGCAGGCTTTGTGTACCGCCAAGTGCAGCCGCCATCGCCTCATAGGCCGTGCGCACCACATTGTTATACGGGTCTTGCTCTTGCAGGCTCACGCCCGAAGTTTGGCAGTGGGTGCGCAGCATTTTGCTGCCAATTTTCTGCGCGCCAAATTCGGTCATAATCCGGTGCCAAAGCAGCCGCGCGGCGCGAAGTTTGGCCGCTTCCATAAAGAAATTCATCCCAATAGCAAAGAAAAAGCTGAGCCGCCCTGCAAAAGCGTCCACATCCATGCCGGCATCAATCGCCGCACGCACATATTCTTTGCCATCGGCCAAGGTGTAGGCCAGCTCCTGCACAAGGTTCGCGCCCGCTTCCTGCATATGATAGCCGGAAATTGAAATACTGTTGAATTTCGGCATTTCAGCAGAGGTATATTTGATAATATCCGACACGATGCGCATGCTTGGTGCGGGTGGATAAATATAGGTATTCCGCACCATAAACTCTTTCAAAACATCGTTTTGAATGGTGCCGGTAAGCTGATCACGCGGCACGCCTTGCTCTTCCCCCGCCACGATAAAGCTCGCCAAAATCGGTATCACCGCGCCGTTCATGGTCATGGAAACTGACATTTTATCCAGCGGAATCCCGTCAAACAGGATTTTCATATCCTCAGCGCTGTCAATCGCCACGCCAGCTTTTCCCACGTCGCCCTCTACCCGAGGGTGGTCGCTATCATAGCCCCTGTGCGTGGCCAGATCAAACGCCACCGAAACCCCTTTTTGCCCCGCTGCAAGGTTGCGCCGGTAAAAAGCATTGCTCTCTTCTGCGGTGGAAAATCCCGCATATTGCCGGATGGTCCAAGGCCTTCCCGCATACATGGTGGCGCGCGGCCCACGGGTAAAAGGTTCTAGCCCCGGCAGGCTGCCCATATGGGGTAGGCCTTCGATATCTTCGGCCGTATAAAGTGGCTTTACGGTAATGCCTTCTGGTGTTTCCCAATCCAGCCCTTCAAGCGGCTTGCCGCGAAGCTCCTTTGCTGCGAGGGCTTTCCAGTTGTCTGAGTTGGGGGTTTCGCTTTTCATATTATTGGGTGTCCTCAGGTTGGGGTGTAGCACCGGCGTCTATAAATTCGAATGAAGCAAAGCGGGGAAGCTTTGGCTCATAGCTTTTCAGTAAATCAATAATGGGGTCCACCATATCAATGCGCGTTGCGTATATCGTCACCCGCGGGCTAAGGAATGTTGCGGGCACATGCAGGTCTAAATATGCGGTTGGAATCCAGCCCGGGCCTAGGCTGCCCTTGAACCACGAGTCATACCCCATCGCCATGCCCACATCTTCGTCAATCGCCATCTGGTTTGGCCAGCCCCTTGGTGCCCGCTCACGGCGGGATTTAAGGGCCGCGGGCGAAGCCAGGCCATATAGATCAATAATTCGATTATTATTTTGAAATGACACAAGACCGATATCATTGACCATGATGGCGCCGCCTTCAAAGCTGCGCGCAAGTTCGGCCATTTGCCATTGTTGGTTATAAATATTGGCCGGACCATGGACCGCCCAAACGACCGCAAAACCAATGTAATGAGCCACACCAAATGTCATGGCTGCAAGGCTTGCCACTTTGCCATAGAGCGCGGTGCGCCCTGTCGCGGCAACAAACGGCGCGAATACAACCAGCGCAGCCATAACCAAAAAAGTCAGTGCATATATTTCGTATCTGTTGGCCCATCCATACTTGCCTAAAAAGGCGTGGCCCAGCACCATCCCCCCCGTAACAAGCGCCAAAACCTTGTGTTTTGGGGCAAGTTTAAACCGGGGCATGGTGGCGGCCAGAAGGAAGGCCAGCCCAACGACAACAAAAAGAAGAGCGAAGAGCGGTGCTCCGTAAGGGCCAAAATTATGCCCTAGCACTGCCCATAATGCACTCTCATCCGTCCCCACAATCTCAGATTTTGCTATGACCGAGTTTGGCAGAAAGGAAAGCCCGAGCGATTTTAGCCATAGCCCAAATGCAATGACGGGGAGCAGCGCCCCTAGCGCCAAACCAATGCCCGCAAACCTGTGCCCACGCCAAAACACCACCACACTTAACAATAGGGACAGCCCTAATCCCTCAAAGCGCAAGAGCGGCCCTAATAAAACAGCGGCTATGAGCAAGCCATTCAGCCGCCCGGTTTTTTGCCAGCGCATTAACCCCAATAACGCCATCAAAACCGTATCCACATGGAGCATATGCTCCATACCCAGCAAAGCTAACCCTTGAAAATTAAGGGCGACGGGCAAAAATATAGCAATCGAAATACTGAGGCCCCGCGCCTTACCCAGCCCGCTTTCCACAATGATTTTGGCCATGAGAACCAGAGCAATAACCAGCGCAAAAACATTCAGTACCAGCGGCATAAAACCATGGAACCAAGTGCCTGAAAACGGCACGAGCAATACGGGGTAAATGATCGAGCTATCCGCCGAGGCGAATTCATTCGGGTTTATCCCATATCCACCCGCCGCAATTTGCTCGGCCATAGACAGGTGGATATACGTGTCATCCAGCGAGTAGACAAACGCGCCATCCGTCAGCCAAAATCCAGCCGCAAACAACGCGGCAAAAAAACCGAGCCCGAACAGGAGCGCAATGCCGGCCAAGCGGTTTTCGGTGAGCGGGTTCATGTAAGGTTAAACTCCCTTGGGGATTCAGTTTTCACTCAAATTCCATAATAACTTCATCCACCGCAAGGCTATCGCCCGCTGCGGCGTGGATTTTACTAACCACCGATTTTTTCTCGGCCCGCAACACGTTTTCCATTTTCATGGCTTCCACAGTGCACAGCGCCTGGCCTTCCTGCACCTCGTCGCCGACTTCAACATTCAGCTTAACCACCAGCCCCGGCATGGGGCAAAGGAGCAGATTTGAGGTATCCGGCGCGACTTTTTCAAGCATGTATTTTGAGAGCTCAAAGAGGCGCGGGGTGCGGATGATAACATTTAGGTCAGCACCGCGGTGGCGCATACGATAGCCGCCCGGAATAGGCTGCACCTTGGCAATAACCACTTCGCCAGATATTTCCAGCTCGGCCAACCCGTCTCCTGGTTGCCAATCAGAGGCCACACGCAGGCTGGTACCATCCGCGAATTTAACAGTTGATCCCGCCTTATCCGCCTCAATTTTCAGCTCAAAATCTTCACCTTGCAGCGAGATAACAAAGTCTTCACCAACCATGCGCTCGTGATTATCAAGCCGCCCGCTAATTTGGGCCGCACGAATTTCAGAAACCCGCATCATCGCCGAAGCCCCCGCCGCCAGCTGCTTCAAAACCAGCTCGGGCAGCGTTGCGCCCTCAAAGCCATCCGGGTATTCTTCGGCAATAAACGCCGTAGAAATGTCACCTAATATAAAGCGCGGGTGGTCCATCACGGCGCTCAGGAAAGGCAGGTTATGGCCGATGCCTTCAACCTCGAATTCATCCAGCGCTTGGCGCATGCCGCGAATGGCCCCGGCCCTATCGGGCGCCCATGTGCAGAGCTTTGCGATCATCGGGTCATAATACATGCTGATCTCGCCGCCCTCAAAAACGCCGGTATCATTGCGCACCGCACCCTCAATTTCAGCGGGCGGGCGATAGCGGGTTAGCCGGCCAATGGAGGGCAGAAAATTTCGATACGGGTCTTCAGCGTAAAGCCGGCTTTCAATGGCCCAGCCATCAATGCCGATGTCATCCTGCGTCATCGACAGCTTTTCGCCGTAAGCCACGCGGATCATCTGCTCCACGAGGTCAATATCGGTGATCAGCTCCGTCACCGGATGCTCTACCTGTAGGCGGGTGTTCATCTCAAGAAAATAGAAATTTTGTTCTTTGTCGACGATAAATTCGACCGTGCCCGCACTGGAGTAATCTACCGCTTTAGCCAATGCCACCGATTCCGCACCCATTTTGGCGCGGGTTTCTGGCGTAAGGAATGGGCTTGGGGCCTCTTCAATCACCTTTTGCTGGCGGCGCTGAATTGAGCATTCGCGCTCATTCAGGTAAAGGCAGTTGCCGTGTTTGTCGCCGAGCACCTGAATTTCAATATGCCGTGGCTGGGTGATGAATTTCTCGATGAAAATCCGGTCATCGCCAAAACTCGCCGCCGCTTCGTTTTTAGAGCTCTGGAAGCCCTCTCGGGCCTCTTCATCATTCCAGGCAATGCGCATGCCTTTTCCGCCGCCGCCTGCAGAGGCCTTAATCATCACCGGATAGCCAACCAGATTGGAAATTTTTACAGCTTCCTCGGCGTCCTCAATAAGGCCCATATGGCCCGGAACCGTCGTAACGCCAGCTGCCTCAGCCAGTTTCTTTGAGGTGATCTTATCTCCCATCGCCTTAATAGCGCCAACAGGTGGCCCGATAAAAGCCACGCCAGCGGCTTCTAGAGCCTCAGCAAAAAGCGGGTTTTCACTCAGGAAACCATAGCCCGGATGCACCGCCTCTGCGCCCGTTTCCTTAATCGCCGCCATGATTTTATCAATCACAATATAGCTCTCAGCCGCAGGGGGTGGGCCGATATTCACGGCTTCATCAGCCATGCGCACATGCAGCGCATTACGGTCAGCGTCAGAATACACTGCTACCGTTTTTATCCCCATTTTTTTAGCGGTTTTAATAACACGGCAGGCAATTTCCCCGCGATTGGCGATCAGAATTTTCTCAAACATCAGGCAATTTCCCCTTGGCATACAAAAAGAGGCTGCCCGCTAATGCAGGCAACCTCATCAAATTTTAAGCGCGTTAAGGCGCGTAGTTTAGCAGGTGTTGGTTTGGTGGCACACCGCGCCGGCAGCACCGCCGATAAGCGCGCCAGTTGCCATATTGCCACCGGTTGCGCTCGCAACGCCAGCGCCCAAAAGCGCGCCCATGCCGGCACTTTCACCAACAGTATTACAGCCTGCAAGCGTAAAGCCTGCCAAAATAAGAACAGCAATTTTTTTCCGCATAATTTTTCTCCAATTAGTTTGCGAGCGTAGCTTGCGCCGATAAGCCGTTGCGATCCAGCATTTTTTTCAAATGCTGGCTGCGCGTTGGCGGATATTAGCGCATTTCGCTTCACGGTGCGCCGCCTTCAAACAATTCAGGAAAACTGCGCCGCGCACGGTTTACGTCAATTTTCAGCATGGCCTCATATGAAGCATCATCAAACGGGTCGGTCGCGGGAATGACCTCACGCTCCCACAGCCAGCCAATGCGGCCGGCATCAAGGTTGCCGCGCTCAAAAGGCTGGTCGCCAAAATGCGCCCAAAGGCTGCCGAGAAACACCGTATCCGCCTTTTTATCAATGGCACGGCGGTCTTGAAAGCGCTCGCGGGCTTTCAGCGGCGTAATCCCCTTTGGGGAGGCCCGTCGCAGGGTGAATTGCAGGTCTGAGCTCGGCAAGCGGCCCGGAAAACCGCGATGTTTAAGCATATAGGGAAGATTAGCCATTAGGCGCTCCTTAGTCGGGGCGTTAATCGTCGTCCCCGAGATGCATCACGGCTATCGCCGCTGAAACCCCGCCAAAGGTGAGGCAGGTTTGAAAAAACAAAATGAAGGTCGCAATACCGCTGCTGTCGCGGGCCAGCATATCGCCCACCCCCAGAAAATTGCTCCAGATAATCGCCAGCACAAACACCGCGCCAATGGCGATGCCGTTGGCGATATGGAAGAGCAAAAAGCGCACCAGTTTGGGCGGGTCCGGAAGTTTCATCGGCATGGCCTTTATTAAGGCCCCTAAGATACGCCATTTTTGCGCCGCTGCAAGCGGGCTTGATTGTCGCAGACATATGCGGCCTCCTACAGCGGAATGTTATCGTGTTTTTTCCACGGATTGGTCAGTTTTTTGTTGCGAAGGCTGGCAAAAGCCCGGGCCACCCGCTTGCGGGTGTTGCGGGGCATAATCACCTCGTCAATAAACCCACGCTCGGCGGCCTTAAACGGGCTGGCGAAGTTGGCCTCATAGTCAGCCGTGTGGGCAGCAATTTTCTCTGGGTCGGCACGGTCGGCACGGTGGATAATTTCCACAGCGCCGGCGGCCCCCATCACGGCGATCTGCGCACTGGGCCACGCATAGTTGAAATCGCCGCGTAGGTGCTTGGAGGCCATTACATCATAAGCGCCCCCATAAGCTTTGCGGGTGATCACAGTCACCTTTGGCACCGTGGCCTCACCATAAGCAAACAAAAGCTTGGCGCCGTGCTTAATAACGCCGCCATATTCTTGTGACGTGCCCGGCAAAAAGCCCGGGACATCCACAAAGGTAAGGATCGGGATCTCGAAGGCATCGCAAAAACGCACAAACCGGGCGGCTTTACGGCTTGAGTCAATATCAAGACAGCCTGCCAGCACGAGCGGCTGGTTGGCAACCACACCCACGGTTTGGCCTTCTAGTCGAATGAAACCCGTCAGGATATTCTTGGCAAAATCTTCCTGAATTTGGAAAAAATCGCCCTCGTCAGCGGTTTTCTTGATAAGCTCGCGCATATCATAGGGGGTATTCGGGTTATCCGGTATCAGGGTATCAAGGCTCGGCTCCACCCTGTCATGCGCATCAAAGAAAGGCCGCACGGGGGGCTTTTCACGGTTGTTCAGCGGCAGAAAATCGATCAGTCGGCGCACTTCAATCAGCGCCTCAAGGTCGTTATCATACGCGCCATCAGCGACAGACGATTTGCTGGTGTGGGTTTTCGCCCCGCCCAGCTCCTCTGCCGTCACCACCTCGTTGGTTACCGTTTTCACTACCTCAGGGCCGGTGACAAACATATAGGAGCTATCACGCACCATAAAAATAAAGTCGGTGATTGCGGGAGAATAAACCGCCCCGCCCGCACACGGCCCCATAATCACACTGATCTGCGGGATAACCCCACTGGCCTCAATGTTTTTCTGAAACACATCGGCATAGCCGCCAAGGGCATCTACGCCTTCTTGAATGCGCGCCCCGCCTGAATCATTTAATCCAATCAGCGGCGCGCCGTTTTTCATCGCCATATCGGCGACCTTAACTATTTTCTGCGCATGGGTTGCGGAAAGCGAGCCGCCAAGCACCGTGAAATCTTGGCTAAATACATAGATCATGCGGCCATTAACCGTGCCCCAGCCCGTAACCACACCATCACCGGGGTATTTCTGTTTTTCCATGCCAAAATCAGTGCACCGATGGGCGACAAACATATCAAACTCTTCAAAGCTGCCCGGATCCAGCAGCACTTCCAGCCGCTCCCGCGCAGTAAGCTTGCCTTTGCTATGCTGCACATCTATCCGCCGCTGGCCGCCACCAAGGCTCGCCTGCTCACGGCGGGTTTCAAGCTGTTCAAGAATAGATTGCATTTCGGCCTCCCCAAGGTTTGCCAGCCAGCATAGTGGGAATGGCGGCGCGGGGGAAGGCCAAGATGGCATATTTGCAAATTTGTTTGCAAAGCCGCGCCGATGTCTGCGAATTTGCAAACCCTCTTCCTTTTTACAGACATAGCTCCTATATTGAACCTCGTTCAAATGGAGGCCCTATGCCAAGCAAAACAGAGACTCGCCGAGAAAACCTTCGCCAACGGCTCATTGAGCTTGGCGAGGCTGTAATCACTGAACAAGGCCTGCCAGCCCTTAAAGCGCGAAGCCTCGCTGTTGAGGCGGGCTGCTCTGTGGGGGCTATATATAATGTGTTTCCCGATCTGCACCATTTGGCGCTGGCCATTAATGGCCGGACCTTTAAGCGGCTGGGCGAACAAGTGGCCGGGGCCGTTTCCGCGCTAACAGACACGCCTGCCTGCGAACGACTGGTGGCGATGGGGCTGGCTTACCTTGATTTTGCGAGCGAAAACACGGCCGCATGGACCGCGCTATTTGAAATTGACATGGCGGTGGGGGAAGAAATTCCTCATTGGTATATGGCAGCGCTGGAGGTGTTGTTTGACCATATACGCCGCCCTGTTGCCGAGCTTCGGCCCGATTTGAGCCCGGAAGATGTCGAATTTCTAGTGCGGGGCCTGTTCTCCTCCGTCCACGGCATTGTTTGGCTCGGGCTGCAAAAACGAATATCGGCGGTGCCAAGACATGAGATTTCGCGCATGATCACCCTTATTTTATCCGAAATTGGTGAATAACGTATTTTTTTGAACAAAGTTCACAGATTTACTTGAACATCGCTCATGGCACCCTATATCCTTAGTATGAACAAGGTTCACAAGCGGAGGATAAAATGTTTAGCACCCTAAATACGCTACTAAAAGGCTCACAAGCACGTACCAATGACCGGATGCGCGACCATTTCGCGATTGACCTAATTGATCAAAAAATTCGCGAAGCTGATGGCTCGCTTAAAGCGGCCAAGACCACGCTGGCCAGCCTAATTTTGCGCCACCGCACTGAAGGCAAGCAAATCGAGGCGCTGGATAAACGGATCATTGATCTCACCAGCCGCGCCAAGGCCGCGATAGAAGATGGCCGCGAAGACATGGCGACCGAGGCCGCGTGTGCCATTGCCCAAATGGAAAACGAAAGCACCCTGCGCTGTGGAACCGCCAATCGACTGGACACAAAAATAACCCGTCTGCGCCATTCGGTTGATACCGCGCATCGCCGGATTATTGACTTAAAGCAAAGCGCTGTAACCGCCAAAGCCGTGCAGGCCGAGCAAAAAATGCAAGCGCGCCTAGCGCCGGGCATAGAAACCAGCTTTGAGGAAGCGGAAGAGCTGATCGCGCGGGTGATGAGCCGCGACGACCCCTTTGAGCATGGCGAAGTGCTGCGCGATATCAACGCGGACCTGAAGCATGAAAATATTGCTGACAAACTTGCCGGTGAGGGCTTTGGCCCCGCAATAAAATCAACGACAGCCGACGTATTGGCCCGCCTGAAATCAAACTAGAAACAAAAAACGAGGACTAATCAAATGAACACTTATAGCAACAATACCATCTATATGCTCTTTAATGCCGGGGGCGTGGCCTTTGCCTATATTATGTTGGCGGGTTCAATCTACTACGCCCCGGTGGACTTTTCCACCAAAGGCTACTGGGCCATGGGCATCGGCCTGCTAACGCTTGCACTGGTAAATGTGGTTAAATACCGCTTGGAAGACCGTGCCTCGGGAGAGCGCATTGCCAAGCTGGAAGTTGCAAAAGCAGATAAGATTTTGGAGGAATATGTGGTTGAAAGGACTTAACGACCAAACCCTTAACTATGAAAGCGAGCCGCGGTACCGGCTCGCTTTTGTTTGCGGAATACGATTTATTCACCTAAGCTCAATACTTGAGCAACCACACCATCCCCCCGTTATCACAAAAGAATATCCATAATTTGCGATTTCACACCAGCACTTCCCAAATTCGCAATTTTTAGTATACTGCAAAAATGGCCACACAAAAACTCTATGCCGGCGTTAAGCTTCGCGAAACCCGCCTCAAGCGCGAGCTCACCCAAAAAGCGTTTGCGGAAAAGCTTGGTATATCGCTATCCTACCTCAACCAGATGGAAAATAATCACCGCCCAATTTCGGCCGGTGTGGTTCTGGCGATGGCCCAAGAATTCGGCTTTGATGTCACCGAGCTTTCGGTGGCAGAGGCCGACAGGATGGTGGTGGATATGCGCGAAGCACTCGCTGACCCCCTATTTGGCGAGGCCCCGCCGCTGGCCGATTTGCAGCTTACCGCCTCCAATGCCCCCGCCCTTGCGCGGGCCTTTCTCAACCTGCATCGCGCGCATAAAAACGCGCAAGATCGCCTCGCCTCGCTGAATGAAGCTTTGGGGCAAGATGCTACGGGACTAGACCCGCAGCCGTGGGAAGAGGTGCGCGATTTCTTTCATTATTGTGACAATTATATTGATGCCATAGACCGCGCCGCCGAAAGCTTTGCCAGCCGGGCGCGCTTAGGAAATGGCAACCATGTAGCACTGCTGGAGCAGCACCTAGCCCGCCAACACGGGATTAGTATTACCTATGCCAAGGGCACGCTTCGCCGCTTTACGGCGGGCAAGCTCACCCTGCAAGCAGATGCCCTTCCCGCCAGCCAAGCCTTTCAAATTGCGCATCAAATCTCGCTGATCGAACATGATGCCTTGCTAGAAGCTACACTGGATTTTGCCAAATTCAGCACGCCCGAAGCGCGGGCGATATGCAAAATTGGGCTGGCAAACTATTTTGCCGGTGCCGCGCTTTTGCCCTATGGGCCATTTTTGGCTGCCGCTCAATCTTTGCGCCACGATCTAGACCTTTTGGCAGAGCGCTTTGGAGCCAGCATTGAACAGGTGGCGCACCGGCTTTCAACCCTCCAACGGGCCGGGGCCAAGGGGGTGCCGTTTTTCTTTGTGCGGGTTGATCAGGCCGGTACAATTACCAAGCGCCACTCGGCGACGCGGCTACAATTTGCGCGCTTTGGCGGGGCGTGCCCACTGTGGAACGTGCATCGCGCATTTGAGACCCCAACGCGCTATTTGCGCCAGCTTGCCGAAACCCCGGACGGGGTGCGCTATTTTTGCCTCGCCAAAGATATAACCAAGCCGGGTGGCGCATTTGGCGCGCCAAAGCCCCGTTTTTCCATTGGCCTTGGTTGTGAAATAACCCATGCAGAAGCGCTAGTTTATGCCGATGATTTCGAATTGGGAAAAGCCGAAAACTTTGAGCCAATCGGCATTTCTTGTCGAATTTGTGAGCGCACCCACTGCCATCAACGCGCCGTGCCGCCGCTCGAAAAAAAGCTCCGGATTGACCCAATGCACCGCGGGGTTTTACCCTATGAGATTGGCTGATTGACGCAAAAAATCGCCGCGCTATGCTAACAATAAACAAAGGAAGCCTATGGAACTGACTGGAAGCCGCAATATTAAAGCCCCCCGCGCCGCCGTTTGGGAGGCGCTGAACGACCCGGAAATCTTAAAAGCCGCGATTCCGGGCTGCTCGGAACTGGTCCGCAATGAGGACGGCGGATTTGCAGCGGTGGTCACCCAAAAAGTTGGGCCTGTAAAAGCTACCTTTAAGGGCGCGGTCACGCTGAGCGATATTGTGCCGCTTGAAAGCTATACAATTTCAGGTGAAGGCAAAGGCGGCGCGGCCGGATTTGCCAAGGGCGGCGCCAAGGTAAGGCTATCGGATTTTGAAGGCGGCACAGAGCTGAGCTATGAGGTGGAAGCCCGCGTTGGGGGCAAATTGGCGCAAATTGGCTCACGCTTGGTTGATGGCTTTGCCAAGAAAATGGCCGATAAGTTTTTCGAAAACTTTCAAATGGCCCTAGAAGGACCAGATGAAAATGACGGGCCCGAAGAAAAGAAAAAGAGCTGGCTGAAGCGCATTGTCGGAAATGGCACCTGAGGTCCCCCCTAAGTTTGCCCACATAGATGTATTTGATCTAAAGAGGCCTTACCAAACGGTTTGTACTTTACTTTCTATTGACCTCCTATAAATTCACTTGCGGAGGTGTGCATAGACGCAACCTCACCCTTAAGTAACTCAGTAGGAATACCTTAAACATGAATAAACTATTATGTGCCGCCGCTTCAATTATTGCGCTCGCTGGGTGTGAAACGGCCAATCTAACATCTTCACCTATCGTCGAATCCAGCGATGGGCAAGATCGACGCGCAGAAATCATTAATGATACGCCGGAAACCATGATGCGCGTGCGCGTGCAGAATGCGGCAACCGGACAATGGAGCGAAAACATTCTTGTCGGTAGAATTCGGAAAAACTCCTCTAAGACAGTGCTCATTGATGATGGCACGGGCCAGTGCTTATACAACTTCACAGCCACCATGGAAGGCGGGCAAACGATTACCCGACGTGGCCTTGATGTATGCACATTGGCGTCTTGGCGCATATTCCGCGGTTAGAGTTATTGATTGAGGGGGGGGGGCGTTCACCACGCCCCTCGGGGACTCATTCGTCTTCATCACCATCTACCAGTAATTGCATCACCCTTGAGGCAAGCCGCAGCGTGTGGGTCGGGTCTTCGGCCGCAACCGGCATGGATTTATCATAAGCGCATCGGATTACGGCCGCAATCGGCGGGCGCACAATCGCCATGTTATTGGCTTCAATAATCCCGATAGGGGATTTCAGCAGAAAGGCTGTTTCGGACCATAGCAGGATAGAGCGCGCCATTTGGTCAGTCGCCAAAGCCTGCACCGAAAGCTTTGACATTTCCGCGTCTACCTTGATCAACAAAATGCACATTTTTATGCCACCTTGATCGTCAAACGCAAAATGCCGATATTGGTTGGCACCCGCGCGGTTCAACTGGCCAACCAGCTCATCCAAGCCCGGCATCATTCTATCAAGGTCCGGCACCTCGGCAATTTCCGCCCATTTCGAGCAGAAAAACACGAGAAAATTTGCGCCAAGTTCGGGGTCTAGCTCTTCCAGCTTCATGTTGGCAATGCCCGCAACAGCGGTAAAGGCCTCTTTGATAGCGTCTAGCGATTTATCGTCGGTGCCAAAAACCACGGGAACAATCGCGCGGCCCCAGCGGGCAAAACGGTATTGGTTATCGTGGGTAAAAAGCGCTTCGATTTGGCTTTCGTCAAAACCGTCATTAATCATATTAGACTCCAAAAAGATCATCGCGTCGAGGGGCTGCGAGGCCGAGGTGTTTCCACGCTTTGGCTGCCAGCATCCGCCCGCGCGGGGTGCGTTGAATAAGGCCTTGCTGTAACAAGAAAGGCTCGATGACCTCCTCAATAGCATCCCTCGACTCAGAAAGGGCTGCGGCAATTGTTTCCACCCCCACGGGGCCGCCGCCATAGTTTTCGGCCAGCAATTTCAAGTAGCGACGGTCGGCTCCGTCAAGGCCCAAATCATCAACCCCGAGACGCGTAAGCGCGATATTGGCGATTTCTTCCGTAACTTTTCCGTTGCCCTGCACGATGGCAAAATCAACCACGCGGCGCAGCAAGCGGCCCGCTACGCGCGGCGTGCCCCGCGCCTGCCGCGCAATTTCGATAGCGCCTTGCGGCGTGGCATCGGCCTTCATTAACCTTGCTGCACGGGTAACGATGAGCACCAGCTCATCCACCGTATAAAACTCCAGCCGAGTCGGAATGCCAAAACGGTCCCGCAAGGGCGTGGTTAGCAGGCCAAGGCGGGTGGTGGCACCGACCAGCGTAAAAGGCTGCAAATCAATCCGCACGGTGCGCGCGGCGGGGCCTTCGCCGATCACCAGATCAAGCTCAAAATCTTCTAGCGCCGGATAAAGAATTTCCTCAACGGCAGGGTTCATCCTATGGATTTCGTCAATAAACAGCACGTCGCGCTCGTCCAAGTTGGTGAGAATCGCCGCGAGGTCACCAGCTTTGGCCAGTACCGGTCCACTGGTCATCCGGAAATTCACCCCAAGCTCACGGCTGATAATTTGCGCCAGCGTGGTTTTGCCAAGACCGGGCGGGCCGTAAAACAGCGTGTGGTCCATCGCCTGCCCGCGCCGCTTGGCGCTCTCAATAAACACCGCGAGGTTGGCCCGCACATCGGCCTGCCCAATAAAGTCATCCAATACCTGCGGACGCAACGCGCGGTCAGCATCGGCGGGCAGCTCTTCGGGGCGGAGGGTTTGATCTGGTTCCATGCGCTATCCTTTCGGGGCCAGCAAACGCAGCGCGTTGCGGATAAGCTCAGAAGCCTCACCCTCACCGGCTTGCGCGATGGCCGTGGCGGCATCACCGTGGCCATAGCCGAGGTTCACCAGCGCCGAAAGCGCATCGGCCTGCGCATTGCCGCTTAGGTCAGGGGTGGTGTCAACCACCTCGTATTCCTCGGGTTTGGCGAGGTTTTCTGCCTTGGGAACATCCACCACCTTAGTGGCCACGCTGCCCATCGCCATTACTTTATGGGCTTTGTCTTTCAGCTCCAACACCACACGCTGCGCCAGTTTTGGCCCTACACCGGGCGCGGCTTTTATCGCGGTTTGGTCACCCAGCGTAATGGCGCGGCTCACGCCATCAGCCCCAAGCGTGCCCATAATCGCCAGCGCCGCTTTGGCACCAACGCCCTGCACCGAAACAAGCAGCCGATGCCATTCACGCTCGCCCATGCTGAGAAAACCGAAAAGCTGGAGCAGGTCTTCGCGCACCAGAAGCTCGGTAAATACCGCAACGGGCGCGCCTAAGGGGGGCATGGCCGCCAGCGTGCGGGACGACACGTAAACCACGTATCCCACGCCACCGGTATCTATCATCACATGATCTGCGCCGATATAATCTAACCGTCCTGAAATTTTTCCGATCATGCGCTGGCCTTTTCAATAGCTTTTTGCAGGCGGTTGGAAAACCGCGCGTGGTGGGTGTGGCAAAGGGCAATGGCGAGGGCGTCTGAGGCATCGGCATTGGCAATGCTGATGCCCGGAAGCTGCAAGCGCACCATATGCTCCACCTGCTTTTTATCAGCATGGCCCACCCCGACCACAACCTTTTTCACCGCATTCGGCGCATATTCCGCCACCTCAAGCCCCGCCTTGGCTGGCACCAAAAGGCATATGCCACGGGCCTGCCCCAGTTTCAGCGTCCCCGCCGCATCTTTATTCACAAAGGTATGTTCCACCGCTGCCGTTTCGGGCTGATAGCGCTGCAAAACATCGGTTAACTGCATGTAAAGGCTAAGCAAACGCTCCGAAAGGTCGTCTCCCTCTGAGGCGCAAAAACCATTGGCCACATGGGTGATTTTGCTGCCCACAGCGTCCACAACTCCCCATCCGGTGCGCCTAAGCCCCGGATCAATCCCAATAACTCGCATCGCCTGCTCCTTAATGCTTTAGCAATGCTTAGCACGAAAGGGGAACATTCGCCAAGCAGAAAACTATTTCCACTGACGATACCTCATCTTTTCCAAGCTAGCCCGCTGGGGCGGGATTGAGACCTCAAAAAATGCGTTACTTAGAGGTGAATATTCCAAATAGTCACCCATGCAAAAACTGCATATCAGACATGGTAAAATTCGTCTTGTCCGATTCACCTATAAGGACTATCTGCCAAATATCCGATACAGATATCGGCCAACACAAACTTAAAGGAGCCCATCTGATGGCTATCATCGAAACTTCCCGCACGGTACCTTTTGGGGCCGTATCCACCTTCCGCATCGTTAGCCTGTTTGACACAGCTCTCAACAGCATTGTGGCGGCCTACCACGCCCGTAAAACAGAAAAAACATTGCACAGCCTGAGCAACGCCCAGCTGGAAGATATCGGCTTAGTGCGGGCAAACATCCGCTCTATTTCCCAACGCGCCGCTTTTATGTAAATATTTCTAGCTTTAATCATTTTAAAAGCCGTACCTTCGGGTGCGGCTTTTTTTATGGAGGGCGTTATGAGAAAACTAATTCTGCTTGGAGCGCTCGTACTTTCAAGCTGCGGTTATTATACCGCTCCGCGGGATGAACGGTTTATCAACCAGCTTTACATTGGCATGAGTGTTGCCAAGCTGGAGGCTGTGGCCGCACAATATCGCGGGATTAAGATACAGCGGGTTGAAGGCCGCACATCCCAAAACGTTAGAATAGAATCGCATCTTTGCTCAACAGAACTTCCTGAGTGCTTTCCACAAAACATCTATGAACACTTGCAGTTTGAGCCACAGGCCACCCAATTTATAGTGATCATTAACGGAGAAGAAAAAATCTTGCGCTCTCGGGGGGTGGTTGTTGCGAACCCGGCCATAGAAATCAATATGGGCGGATCGCACGGGTTCTTTCTTGGGAAAAAAATCCATATAATAACGGCGTATTTCAACGAGGAAACCGGCGAAATAATAGGCTTTGTTAACGGCTATTTTATGTCTGATATAACCTACGCCCATTTCCCCGTTGATATTCAATAACCCCTAAAGCTCGTCAGCCGAGGTAATAACCTTACTCAGCAGCCCATAAGCAATCGCTTCATCCGTGTTCAGCCAGAAATCCCGCTTGGTATCTTCCGCGATTTTCTCAGGTGTCTGCCCAGTGGCTTCCGCAAAAATACGCTCAAAGCGCGCTTTCATAATTTCTAGCTGCTCGGCCTGAATGGCGATGTCAGACGCTTTGCCACCAATGCCACCGCTCGGCTGGTGCAACAAAAAGCGCGTGTTTGGCAGGCAATAGCGGTTTTCTTTTTTAGCACCAATAAATATCAGCGCACCCGCCGAAGCCACCCAGCCAGAGCCGATGACCCGCACTTCAGGTTTGATGAACTTGATAAGGTCATGCACCATATCGCCGGATTCAACATGCCCACCGGGGGAAGAGATAAACATGGTGATCGGATCATCACTCACAGCCGCCATCGCAAGAAGGCGCTCCGAAGTCGTCTTGGCAAGCTTGTCATTAATCTCGCCCACCACAGTTACATAACGGTTCTCAAACGTAATCCGCTCGGGAGAAAATGGTGCTTTTTCGTCTTTATCGTCGCTCATGGGGAAGTTCCTGAATTTAGTTTCGCGCCTTTGTGGCATGTTCTGCCAAGAGGTGCAATTACATGTAGGCGCTCAAGTCGCTTGGCTCAAGCTTTGCGCAAAGTTAGCGTTGTCCAGTCGCCGATAATACGGCGCTCAACCACGTTAAAGCCAAAGCCTTCATAAGTGTTTACCACGCCTTGCGCCTGACGGTTTAGAATGCCTGAAAGGATAAGCACCGCATGGCTTTCGGTGTGCTCAGCCATTTCAAGCGCGAGCTTTTTTAGAGGGCCGGCCAAAATATTCGCAAAAACCAAATCAAAAGGGGCGCGGCTGTGCAGCTCTGCATGGCGAAAGCCAACCGATGTGATGCACTGCACGCGGCCGCGCAGCCCGTTATTTGCAATATTATCCTTGGCGGTATCCGTGGCGATCGGGTCAATATCACTCGCTATAAAACGCCCTGAAAGCACCTTGGCCGCCGCCATGGCCAGCACCGCTGTGCCAGCACCAATATCGGCCACATTGCGGGCAACAAACCCCTTTTGCAGTAGCGTATCAAACGCCATTAAGCAGCCCTGCGTCGTGGCGTGATGGCCGGTGCCAAAGGCCAAAGCCGCCTCAATCTCAAGGCCGATTTTCTGGCTGGGAATTGCATCGCGATCATGCCCGCCATAAACCACAAACCGCCCCGCATGCACGGGGGTTAGGGCGCGGCGCGTTTCTAACACCCAATCCGTTTCCGGAATTTCTGCCACATCAAAAGGCTGCGATTTATGCGCCGCTGCCAGCAGGCTCAGCGCGATATCATCGGGCCGCCCCAGAAAATACGCCGCCACTTCCCACAGGCCAGAGCGGTCTTGGATCTCGGAAATGCCCACGCCCGTCGGGCTTGGGTCCATGGTTTCTAGCGAGTCAGCGAGGGCTTGTGCGGGGGCCTCACCTGCAAGGGTGGTCAGGGCAGAATAGCTCAGCATTTAGGGGCTCCTTTAAGCGGTGCGCATAGGGCAGGTCACACCCGTGCCACCTATGCCGCAATAGCCATCCGGGTTTTTTGCCAGATATTGCTGGTGGTAAAGCTCGGCATAATGATAGCCCGGATTGGGCGCGATTTGCGTGGTGATAGAACCAAAACCAGCGGTTTTCAAGCCCGTGGCATAATCATCACGGCTGGTTTCTGCCAGCAGGCTTTGCGCGGCCTCGTAGCAAAATATCGCCGAGCGGTATTGCGAGCCGCGATCATTGCCCTGCTGGTCGCCCTGCGTTGGGTTATGGCTCTCCCAAAACACTTTTAGCAGCTCAGAAAAGCTAAGGCGCGCGGGGTCAAAGGCCACATGCACAATTTCGGCATGGCCACTTCGCCCGGTGCATACGTCTTCATAGCTCGGCGCATCAGATCCGCCGCCAGCGTAGCCAACCGAGGTTGTCCACACGCCGTCCAATTCCCAAAAAATCCGCTCAGCGCCCCAAAAACAGCCCATGCCAAATTGCACTTGCTCGAAGCCTTCAGGCACCGGCCCCATCATAGGCGTTTCCAGCACAAAGTGCTTGGTTGCCGCGCTGGGCGTTTCTTTTTTCTCTGTTTTCGAAAACCACATATCCGCCTCCCTTAAAGCCGCGCCACAAAACGCCACGCGGTTATGGCCGCAAAAGATCCGACCAGTACGCCCGCCAATGCTTGCCCATACACCACGCCCTCTACCCCAAGCGCGCTGGCCATATACCAACATAGCGGGAACATCATCACACCATCTCGCAGCCAGTTAAACCCTGTCGACCATAGGGGCCGCCCAAGATTATTAAACGCAGCATTGCTCACAAACAACACACCTGTAAACACAAAGCCGCCAGCGGCAAGATTTGTGAAGGCCCGCACCACTTCGGCCCCCTCCGGCCCGAGCTGAAAAGTCGAGATCGCGACATCTCGCAAAAGCCAGAGCACAAGCCATGCCAGCGCGATATACGCGATATTGTAAAGCAGCGCATCGCGGAAGGTGCTGCGCACACGGTCCATATTACCCGCGCCGAAATTCTGGCCAAATATCCCGCCAACCGCGCCCGAAAGCGCAAATACACCACCAAAAGCCAGCACCGTAAGCCGCCCAACCACGGCCCAGCCTGCCACCGCGCCATCGCCAAACTGGGCAATAAAACCCGTGGCAATATAATTGCCAAACGGCGTAGAAAGCTGGGTGGCCACGGCGGGCAGTGCGATTACAGCAAAATCCGGCGCTACTTTTCGCACATTGGCCACGCTTGGCCTCGCCGCCAGATCATGCACCTTAATCACATACCACAGCGCCAATATCGTTGTTGAGGTGCGGGCAATGTCCATCACAATCGCCGCGCCATCTACCCCGAGGCCAAAGCCAAAAATAAACAGCGGGTCTAGCGCCATGGCGATAAGCCCGGCAAAAATGGTAACCAACATCGCGCGTTTCGCATCACCCTCAGCGCGCAAAATGCCAGAGCCCACCATGCCCAGCGCCATAAACGGCAGGCTCGGCACCGAGAACAGCAAAAAGCGGCTGGCGATGGCGAGGGTTTCCCCCTTAGCCCCTGCCAACACCAGAATATCTTCCCTAAAATACAACACCAGCGCCGCCATCAGGGTTTGCACCACCACGGTAATAACCATCGCTGAGCTGGCGTGGCGGCGAGCTTGCGCGCGGTCTCCCCGCCCAATGGCGCGGCTTACCAACGCCACAGCGGCGATCATCAGCCCGATACCCGCCGAGAGCGTGAAGAACTGAATGGTCCAGGCAAAGCCCAGCGCGGCCATGTTTTGCTCTACCCCCATGCGGGAGATCCAAAACAGCGTGGCGGCGTCGATCAGGAACATAAACGTCAGCCCGATGGTCGAGCTGAGGGTCATTTTCACAACATGCGACATGGTGGAGCCGGTTAAAAACCGGCCTTGCGGCTGGCTCATACCGCCTCCTTGGCAAAGATCGTCTCGTGCCCAGGTACAGGATGGCGCGGGATCATCATCGAAAGCCCAAGTGACACCGCCGCCATACAAACCGCCGTGATAAACACCGCCATTGGCGACCACAGCCACATGTATCCGAGCAACGCGGGCAACACCACCGCCGCGATATGGTTGATCGAAAAAGCCACCGCCGCGGTGGGGGCAATATCTGCCGGGTCCGCTATTTTTTGGAAATAGGTTTTCAGGGCGAAGGCCAGCGCAAAAAACAGGTGGTCGATGATGTAAAGCGCCGCCGCCAAAACCGCGCCCCAGCCAAACAGGTAAATGCCGCCATAAGCGAGAAACACCAGCATCAGCCCGCCATACTCAATGAGCAAGGCGCGGCGTTCGCCGTAACGCTGCACAAAGCCACCCATCAGGGGGGCAAATATCATATTGGCCGTGAAATTAATCAAGAAAAGCGCCGTCACCTCATGCACGGCAAAGCCAAAGCGCTCGACCATCATAAAGGCCGCAAACACAATGAATATTTGCCGCCGTGCGCCCGACATGAATTGCAGGGCGTAATAGAGCCAGTAGCGCTTGCGCAGGATTATCCGCGTGTGTTGTTTGGTGTGGGATTTGAACTGCGGGTAGGCAACAACGCCGATCACGGCAATAAGAAATGCCGTAAGCCCGCCTGTCATATAAACAAAGTTGAAGCTCAGTTCAAAGGTTTGCCAAAAAATCACCAGCAGCACATAAACCACCAATGAGGCGGCCGAGCCAGCCGCAATAATCCAGCCAATAATGCGCGGCGCTTTGTCCTTATCAATCCATTGCAGCTGCAAAGACTGGTTTACGGTTTCATAATAATGAAAGCCAAGCGACGAAAGAATGGTGGTTATGAGCAGCCCCTCAAAGCTCGGAAACCACGCGGTAATGGCCGTGGCCAGCCCCGAAACCATAAGCATCAACAGCCCCAGCCGCTGCTCGCGGATAAACACCAAAAGTCCGATTACGCCAATGGCCGCCAGCCCGGGAATTTCCCGCACAGACTGCAACCAGCCAATAGCCGCCCCGTCAAAATCGGCCACCTCGATCACAAAATTATTGAGCAGCGCCATCCATGTGGAATGGGCGAAGGGCAGTGCCGCCGCCATAAGCACCAGCAGCGCCACGGGGCGCTGCCAGCGAGGCAGGTTTTGGGCATCTTTTAGGGATAGGGATTGTCGCATCTGATCAGCCTTACGCGGATCACAACCGTTTGGCCAGAGTGCCGCTAAACCTTTCGCAATTTCAATACACTATTTGCGTTAGCTGTTCACATCCACCACCACGCGGCCCTTAATCTGCCCCTTTAAAATTGCGCGCCCCAGCTCGGGCAAATCGGCCAGTTTGGCCGGCTGAATCATCGCTTCCAGCTTGTCCATTGGCAGGTCTGCAGCAATGCGCTCCCATGCGCGCAGACGGTTATCATAAGGTTGCATCACGCTGTCTATCCCGAGCAGATTAATACCGCGCAGCAAGAACGGAATCACCGTCGTTGGCAAGCCCATGCCCCCCGCGAGGCCGACCGCCGCCACGCTCGCGCCATATTTCATTTGGCCAAGCACCCGTGCCAGCATATCGCCGCCCACGGCATCTATGCAGCCCGCCCAAGTTTCGGCTTCCAGTGGCCGCTTGGTGGTCTCGTTAATGTCTTCGCGCGCCACAATCTGGCTGGCCCCGAGGCTTTTCAAATAGTCCGCCGCTTCAGGACGGCCCGTGACCGCCGCGACCTCATAGCCGCGCGCCGCCAATATCGCCGTGGCCACAGAGCCAACACCGCCCGCAGCGCCGGTGACCAAAACAGGGCCATTGCCGGGCTTTAAGCCGTGATCTTCCAGCGCCATTACGGCCAGCATGGCAGTAAAGCCCGCCGTGCCCACGGCCATCGCTTGGCGGGTGTCCAAACCCTTGGGCAGCGGCACAAGCCAATCAGCTTTCACCCGCGCTTTTTGCGCATAACCGCCCCAATGGGCCTCGCCCACGCGCCAACCTGTCAGCACAACTTTGTCTCCGGCCTTATAGCGGGGGTCGTCACTTTCCTCGACCGTGCCTGCAAAATCAATGCCCGGCACATGCGGATAATTGCGCACCAAGCCGCCACCGGGGCCAACACAAAGGCCGTCTTTATAGTTCACGGTCGAATAATCCACCGCCACCAAAACCTCGCCTTTAGGCAGGTCGCTCACGGCAATCTGCTTCACCTCAGCCGAGGTTTTACCGTCTTCATTTTTAGTCACAACAAGGGCATTAAACATAAAAATCTCCTATTCCATAAACGGAAGGTCAGTATCATCGGGGGTAGCGCCAGCGGCTGTAAGCATAGCATGCACCTGCCCACGATGATGGGTTTGGTGGTTGAAAAAGTGGGTGATGAGCAAAGCGCGCGGCTTACAAACCTCGCGCTGAACGGCGCCAGAAAACCAGCACAGCACGCCTTCGATATCCGCAGCTGAAACCCGCGCGGCCCAGTCAAGTATCCGGTCATCGGCCTCTCGGCGGCGGGAAACGAGGCTAGGCCAGTCGCCGCCAAAGTCTGCACTTTCGGGGATACCTTTTTTGGGGGCCTCCCAGCCGTTAAAACGGCTCATCCAAATGGTATCGCCCCACAGAAGGTGGCTCAAAGTGCCGTGAATAGACCCAAAAAATGCGCCGCGCTCCTTATGGCGCGCCTCATCGCTCAGCCTTGAGGCCGCCATATAAAGGCTCCGGTTTTGCCAACCATTATAGCGCGCCATCGTTTGGATATATTCAGGGGTGATCATTCACCATAGCCTTTTGGCACCGGTAAATCAGGCAGCCCCGCAGCGCGTTTTTGCAAGGCCCGCCCTATCACCACACGGCTGATCTCGGTTGTGCCATCCACAATGCGCAACATTTGGGAAAGTCGGCTCAAACGGTCCATGCCATATTGGTCGAGCAAACCACTGCCGCCCATCACCTGCGTGCAGGTATTCGCCGCCCGCACCGCGGCATCCGGCACAAACTTTTTCGCGTGCGCCGCCATCAGCGGCCCCTCGGGCGTGCCCAGCGCATTCGCCGCAGCCTTATAAAGCAAGCGCGAGGTCACAAGGTCTGTCGCCACATCGCCCAGCATCCATTGGATACCGTCAAGATCAAGGTTAACCCCCTTAAACATCTTGCGGTTTTTGGCATAGCTCAGCGCCGTATCCAGCGCGCTTTCAATTAACCCACAGCAGCCCGAAGCAATTGAGGTGCGCGCGATATCAATCGCCATCAACGCGCCTTGCAAGCCCTGCCCAATGGGCAAAATTATATTCTCTTCCGGCACCACCACATTGTCGAGATACATCTCGGCCAGCGGCAAAAAGTTATAGGACGGCGTGTTGTAAAGCGGGCCAAAGCTCAGGCCCGGCGTGTCTTTCGGAATGGCGATCATCGCCATATCTTTATGCCCCGGCGCATCGCTGGTTTTCACAACCGTCAGGTAAACATCGGCCTCACCCGCAAGGCTCACCCATGCTTTCGCACCGTTGATGGTCCACATGCCGTCCTTCACCACAGCACGGGTATACATATTGCTAGCGTCCGAACCAGATTGCGGCTCAGACAGCGCAAAATTTGCCAGCTTGCGACCAGAACTCAGATCCCGCGCCCATTTTTCCTTGAAGGCCTCGGTGCCATAGCCACAAGTGGCAAAGGTGCAGATATTATGCATAGAAAGCGCAAAGGCATAGGCGCCGTCGCCCTTACCCAGCTCTTCATACACCTGAATGCCATCGCCGAGCGAAAGCCCCTGCCCGCCCCACTCAGTAGGCGCGTATAGCCCCATCAGCCCAGCGGCACCGGCTTTATCCGAAGCACCACGCGGCCACACAGCCGCCTTGTTCCACGCGACCACATTGGGCGCAATATCGGCCGCGCAGTGGGCGCGCGCTTTTTCTAAAACCGCATCAATCGAGCTGCTCATGTCGGGACCTTTCCTAAAGGGTTACCCGCACATATTTGAACGACCGTTCAGTTTTGTCAAACGCTAAATGATGCGCCTAGGAATTGCCTGTTAACGCCGCGCAATCACGACCTTCAGATTGGCAGGTTACCAGATCTTGATCAATGCTCACCAGCCCTAGCCCAGCTACAAGAATATTGTAGTATCCGGCCTCAAACCCTTGCAGTTCACCCGTCATCACAACTTTGCCATCCAGCGATTTCAGCGTAATCACCGAGGCTTCTTGCGCAAGGGCCTGGCCAGCACCCAGCGCTAAAATAGCTGAAAACAGGGCGGTTTTAACATGTTGATTCATGGTCATACTCTTTACTCCAATAAGTTTGCCCAATTCAGTTGGGCAATTAAAACAGGCGCGCCGGTTTGGGCGCGCCTGTTTTATACTCATTAGTGCTAAACGAAAGCTTAAGCGGCGGGCATCCGTTTTTCCACGAGTTTCACCCAATAAGAGCAGCCCGCAGGGATTAGCTCGTCATTAAAATCATAATCAGGGTGGTGGACCATGGCGGTGTCACCATTGCCGGCGAAAATAAACGCCCCGGGGCGGGCTTCCAGCATATAGGAAAAATCTTCGCCGCCCATAAGCGGGTCTACATCGTCCTGCACGGCGTCAGCACCCGAGACCTCCCGCGCCACTTCTGCCGCAAATGCGGTTTGCTCGGGGTGGTTAACCGTCACCGGATAGCCGCGCATATAATTGATTTTAGCCGTTGCGCCATATGCCGTGGCCGTGTGCTCTGCCACGCGTTTAATCGCCTCTTCCGACTGGTCTCGGGCTTCGGCGGTCAAGGTCCGGCACGTACCCCGAATATGCACCCGCTGCGGGATCACATTATACGCCTTGCTCTCAGTTTCAAAGCTCGTGATCGAGATCACCACATTGGCCAACGGGTCAATATTGCGACTCACAACAGATTGCAGCGCCACCACGATTTGGCTCGCGACCAGCGTTGTATCAATGGTTTTATTCGGCATGGCAGCATGGCCACCTTTGCCTTCCACATGGATGTCAAACTGGTCAGTCGCCGCCATCATCGCACCGGGGCGAATGGCAAAATGGCCCACCGGAAGGGCTGGCATATTGTGCATGCCATACACTTCCTGAATGCCGAAAATATCCATCATCCCGTCGTCAACCATCTCTTTGCCGCCCGCGCCACCTTCTTCGGCGGGCTGAAAAATAACCACAACCGTGCCATCAAAATTCCGCGTTTCCGCAAGGTATTTTGCCGCGCCCAGTAGCATGGCCGTGTGGCCATCATGCCCACAGGCGTGCATTTTGCCTTCGGTTTTAGAGGTATGCTCCACGCCCGACGTTTCAAAAATCGGCAGCGCGTCCATATCGGCGCGAAGGCCAATAACCTTGCCCGAAGCGGTTGATTTCCCCTTAATCACCCCCACAAGCCCCGTGCGCCCAAGGCCGGTTTTTATCTCGTCCACGCCAAATTCTTTCAGCTTGGCCTCGACCACACCCGCCGTGCGCTCGCAATCAAAAAGCAGCTCGGGGTGCTCGTGAATATCCCGCCGCCAAGCGGTAATTTCGGGCAGCATTTCTGCAAATCGGTTAAGTACGGCCATGGGGTTACTCCTTCAGGGTTTCGATCAGGCGGCGCAAAAATGCCTCGCCGGCTTCAAATTGTTCAATGCTAATAAATTCGTTGGGCTGGTGCGCTTGGTCAATGCTGCCCGGGCCGCACACCACCACCGAGTAGCCCTCGCGCTGAAACTGCCCTGCTTCGGTGCCATAGCTCACCACATGGGAGCCATTATCGCCTGTAATCCGCCGCGCCAGTGTTTCCGCTGCGCCCTCGGTTTCAGGCTTCAAGGCGGGGTTCACATCGCGCGCCACCACGGTAATGCTGGCCTCGGGCCGGATAGCCTTAATTTCGGCCTCCACCTCGGCTACAAACGCCTTATAGCGTTCAAACCACTCCAGTGGGTCTTGCGAGGCGGGGCAGCGAATATCGCAGCTAAAGCTGGCATCGAGCGCGGTTATATTGGTGGCCGAACCGCCATTAATAACCCCGACGTGCAGAGTGGTAAACGGCGGCTCAAACATCGCATCAATATCGTTGGGCGTGGCGGCGAGGTTTTCCTCAAAGCGCAGCCGCAACCACTCCACCAGCCGCGCCGCCGTCATCACGGCGGAAACGCCTTGATGCATCAGCGAGGAATGAATCTCAAAGCCTCTTACCTGCGTCATAAACCCGATAGCGCCCTTATGGCCACTCACCACCTGCATCATCGACGGCTCGCCCACGATCACAGCCGATGCTCGGGGCAGTTTTTCCGCCATCTCAGCAATCATAAACGGCGCGCCGAGGCAGCCGACTTCCTCGTCATAGCTCAGCGCTATCTGGATTGGCCGCTTTAAATTCGCCTTCAGCATATCCGGCACCAGCGCTAACCCAAGAGCATTAAACCCTTTCATATCGCAGGTGCCACGGCCGTAAAGTTTGCCGTCTTTTTCGGTCACCGTAAAAGGCTCGGTATCCCACGCCTGCCCCTTTACCGGCACCACATCTGTGTGGCCAGAAAGCACCACGCCGCCCTCTACATTTGGGCCGACAACTGCGTAAAGATTCGCCTTTTCGCCGGTGTCATCATACACGCGGTGGCTTTTCACCCCGTGGCCCGCCAAATAATCCTCAACAAAATCAATCAACTCAAGGTTACTAACATCGGAAACAGTTGGAAAGCTCACCAGCTTTTCCAGCATTTCTCGGGGGGTGTAATGGTCGGGCATGGGAATCCTATGGTTTGGAATGTACCATCCTGAAAAATCCTGACCCAATGGTCAATACCGGATAAATAGGGTGTTGTTGTTTACACAGACATATGTTTACTTATTGGCAATCGGCGGCAAACCGCCACAGGCCCAAAGCGGCTATTTCTTCGGAGGGGTACGAATGGAAGACCAAAGCGCCACCGTGCTTGACGTGGCCAATTTGAAAACTGTGTTCAACACGCGGGATGGCGAAGTCCATGCGGTGAACGATGTGAGTTTTCACCTTAAACCAGGCGAACTGTTAGGCATTGTGGGCGAGAGTGGCTCGGGTAAATCCGTGACCATGATGTCCCTGCTTAAGCTGCTCCCTATGCCGCCTGCTGAAATTCGGGGCGGTAGCATAACCTTTGATGGCCGCGATATTCGCGCGGTATCTGACGAAGAGCTTCGTAAAATTCGCGGTGGTGAAATCGGCTTCATTTTTCAGGACCCGATGACCTCGCTCAACCCGGTTTTTACCGTTGGGTTTCAGCTCATGGAGCCGCTGCGCGTGCATATGGGTATGAGCAAAAAGCAGGCCCGAGCCCGCGCCGCCGAACTGCTGGAACTGGTGGGTATTCCGGATGCCCCCGCCCGCCTAAAAGATTTCCCGCACCAGTTTTCCGGCGGTATGCGCCAGCGGGTGATGATCGCGATTGCGCTGGCCTGTGACCCAAAGGTGCTGATTGCCGACGAACCAACAACGGCGCTGGACGTTACGATTCAGGCGCAAATTCTGGAGCTGGTTAAAGAGCTTCGCCAAAAACTCGGTATGGCGATTATCTGGATCACGCATGACCTTGGGGTTATCGCCGAAATCGCCGACCGTGTGGCGGTTATGTATGCGGGCCAAATCGTGGAACATGCTGAGGTTAAAGAGCTTTTTGCCAACCCGCAGCACCCCTATACCCGCGCATTATTGGAAACCCTGCCCCGTATGGGTGAGGCCCGCGCCAAGCGCCTGCCCTCGATTGAAGGCCAGCCGCCCAATCTTGACCACGCGCCAACCCATTGCGAATTTGCGCCGCGCTGCAAGCACGCGTTTGACCGCTGCCGCGTTGAAAACCCGCAGCGCCGCGATGTAACCCCCGTCCATGATGTTGCCTGCTTCTGGGATACCAATGCCGGAGGTCCGATTGATGCTTGACGACAAGAAAAAACCGTTGGTGCAGGTGAGAAACCTCAAAATGCATTTCCCGATTCATCGCGGTATTCTTAAACGCCAAGTGGGCGCGGTGAAGGCTGTTGATGGCATTAGCTTTGATATTTTTGAGGGCGAAACCCTTGGTTTGGTTGGGGAATCCGGCTGCGGAAAGTCCACCGTTGGCCGCTGTGTTTTGCGGCTTTATGAGGTGACCGATGGTTCGATAGAGATTGACGGCACCGATATTGCCACGCTTTCGGGTGAAGAACTTCGCGCCAAGCGCCCCGAAATGCAGATGATATTTCAGGACCCGCAGGCGAGCCTAAATCCGCGCATGACTGTGGGGTCTATCATCTCCGAGCCGCTCGACGAGCACCGGAAAATGACCAAAACCGAGAAGCGTGAGAAGGTTGGCGAGCTAATGGATGCCGTCGGCCTTGCGCGGCGCTTTGCAGACCGCTACCCGCACGAGTTTTCCGGCGGTCAGCGCCAGCGCATCGGCATTGCCCGCGCGCTTGCACTGAACCCCAAATTCATTGTGTGTGACGAGCCGATTGCCGCGCTGGATGTATCCATTCAGGCGCAAGTGGTGAACCTCCTGGAAGACCTGCAAGAGAAATACGGCCTTACGTATCTTTTCATCAGCCACGATCTTTCGATGGTCCGCCATCTCGCGACCCGCGTTGCCGTGATGTATCTGGGCCGATTGGTGGAGCTGGGGGATAGCGAAACGCTTTATATGAACCCCAAGCACCCCTATACACAGGCTTTGCTTTCCGCGGTGCCACACCCCGACCCAGCGCAAGCGGGCAATATTGACCGTGTTATTTTGGAGGGTGACGTGCCCTCCCCCGCCAACCCGCCGCCGGGCTGCACCTTTAGCACCCGCTGCCCGCAGGCGCAGTCGATTTGCAAACAAGATTCACCCGAGTGGCGCGAGATTGGCGAAGGCCACTTTGCCGCCTGCCACTTTATTGAATAACCCAAAAGCGCGGATCAACCGTGCAGATTTCAACCAACTGAGGAGAAAAAGTATGACTCTCAAATATCTCATCGCCGGAACGCTGGGGGCTGCTTTGCTGTCCACCACTGCGTTTGGCGAATCCCACATGGCGCAAGGCCGTGATGGCAACGTTAACATCATTTATTGGCAAGCTGCCTCTATTATGAACCCGTATCTTTCGGGTGGCACAAAAGACATCAACGCCTCTTCCATGGTGATTGAGCCTTTGGCCCACTACGACGAAAACGGTGCGATGGTCGCAACGCTCGTTGACGAAATTCCAACCGTAGCCAATGGCGGCGTATCAGCTGACCTAACCTCGATCACTTGGACCCTTTCTGAAGGCCTGCTATGGTCTGACGGCTCGGCTGTAACTTCGGCTGATGTTGTGTTCACCGCCAACTATTGCATGGACGAAACAGGCGGCTGCCAGCAGCTTGCTAAATTCGGTGGCGTTGAAAGCGTAGAAGCCATTGACGACCTCACCGTGAAAATCACGTTTGACGGCCCTAAGCCTTTCCCATACGGCCCGTTTGTTGGCTCCACTACCCCTATCTTGCAAGCTGCCCAATTTGCAGATTGCATGGGGGTTGCCGCACCAACTTGCACCGCGCAAAACTTCGGTCCTATCGGCACAGGCCCATTCACCGTAACCGAATTCCGCGCCAATGACGCGATCACGCTTGCGGCCAACCCAAACTACCGGGTAGCTGGCAAACCTGCCTTCGCAACGGTTAACTTCAAAGGCGGCGGAGACGCAGCAGCCGCTGGCCGTGCCGTACTTGAAACCGGCGAATTTGACTACGCTTGGAACCTCCAGCTTGCGCCAGAAATTCTGGCCGATATGGAATCCAAAGGTGTTGGCACCGTTCTATCGTCGTTTGGCCCGTTGGTTGAACGCATAATGATCAACATGACCGACCCTTCTGCTGCCCTCGGTGACGAGCGCTCAACCGTTGCGCACCCGCACCCTTTCATGTCTGACATGGCTGTGCGCCAAGCGCTTTCCATGGCAATTGACCGTCCTCTGCTGGTTGAAATCGGCTACGGCCAAGCGGGTAAAGTAACCTGTAATGTGCTGCCTGCGCCTGCTATTTATGACTCGCCAAACAATGCGGGCTGTGAAATGCAAGACATCGCCGGCGCCAATGCGCTGCTCGATGCGGCTGGCTGGGAGCGTGGCTCTGACGGCGTACGCTCAAAAGACGGCGTTCGTCTTTCGATCCTTTACCAAACATCAACCAACGCTGTGCGTCAGGACTTCCAAGCCCTGATCAAACAGTGGTGG
Source organism: Paracoccaceae bacterium (assembly GCA_002402045.2). Taxonomy (GTDB): domain Bacteria; phylum Pseudomonadota; class Alphaproteobacteria; order Rhodobacterales; family Rhodobacteraceae; genus UBA3077. Next base: position 37,563 of record NVUX02000006.1, read on the forward strand.
GCTGAAATTGGCATTGAGACCGAGCTGAAAAACATCTCTGGTGGTGTTTTCTTCGGGGGCGACCAATCTTCGCCTGATACATTCCAGAAGCTGTTTGCTGATCTGGAAATGTATGCCAACAACTTTGATGGCACTGACCCTGAAGCCTATATGGCCCGCTGGGCGTGCGGTGAGATTCCATCACCAGAAAACGCATGGCTGGGCGGCAACATGCCCCGCCATTGTAACGCTGACTATGACGCGATGGTTGCAGAAATGGGCGGCACAGCAGACCTTGCAGAGCGGGCGCGCCTCGCGATCGCGATGAACGACATGCTGATGCAGAGCTACACCATTATACCACTGGTTCACCGTGGTAATGTTTCAGGTGTTGTTAACACCCTCGAAGGTGTGAAGCTTAACGCTTGGGATTCAGAGCTATGGAACATAGCTGACTGGTCTCGCTCAGAGTAATCAACCTATTGGTAGCTCCGGCCGAGTGCCGGGGCTGCCAACCACTTTTCTTCCGTTTTTTATGAACGAAAAACGCGTATTTTTTCCGCTTTTTATAGACGAAAAGCGCGTAAACTGATTTGCCGAGGCACTTATGCTTAATTTCACACTCCGTCGCCTGATGTACACCATCCCGACGCTTTTGCTGATCAGTTTCATCATATTTATTGTGTTGGACCTTGCCCCGAATGACCCAACGGGCAACCTGCCCTTGACCATCCCGCCCGAAGTGCGTGCAAAAATCCGCGCGAGCCTTGGGCTCGATGCCCCGATGTATATCCGCTATCTGCTCTGGTGCCAGCAGTTCTTCATCAACGAACCACTGAACCTGTTTAACGAATGGTTTGGTTGGTGTATTGGCGATTGTGAAGGTCGCCTGCGGGTTACCAGCTGGGCAACGCGTAGCCCGGTGGTAGACCTGATTGCCGAGCGTATGCCACAAACCCTGTGGGTGGTTGGCATGTCTTACGTGGTGGGGATCATGATCGCCCTGCCGATCGGTGTGATCTCGGCCTATAAGCAATATAGCTGGTTTGACCAGTTTGGCACCCTCATTGCCATGATCGGCTTTTCGGTGCCGACGTTTTTTACCGGTGTTTTACTGATCGTGATCTTCTCGGTCTGGATGCCGAATGATAGCTTCTTCTGGCTGCCCTCGATTTATGACACCACGCTAGATGTGGTGGATTGGGACAGTTTTGTGAAGCAAATGCGGCAAATGATCATGCCGGTAATGGTGCTGGCGCTCTATAATGCGGCCCAGATTAGCCGTTTTATGCGGGCCTCGATGCTGGATAACCTTAGCCAAGATTATGTGCGCACAGCCCGCGCCAAAGGCTTGAAAGAAAAAACCGTGCTGCTGGTGCATGTGCTGCGCAACTCAATGATCCCTGTGGTGACAGTGATTGCGCTTGGCATTCCGCAAGTTTTTGGCGGGGCCATTATTACCGAGCAAATCTTTAAGGTGAACGGCCTTGGCCAGCTTCTGATTATCGGCATTCAAGGCGCTGATATCCCGCTCGTGCAAACCCTCACCTTCCTATTCGCGGTACTTATCGTGCTGTTTAACCTTGTGGCCGACGTGCTCTACGGCCTACTAGACCCGAGGATCCGCTATGACTAATGCGACCGCAGAAATTAAAGACGACCGTAAATATCGCTCGCTCTGGGGCGATGTCTGGAGCCAGTTTCGCACCCATCGCGGGGCGATGATCGGCAGTTTTGTCTTTATTGGCATTTTGCTTGCCGTATCCATTGGCCCCTATCTCTGGACGCTGGACCCAAACTATGCCGACGTGCGTAACCGCAACCAAGGCATGAGCTGGGGCCACCCTTTTGGCACCGATCAACTGGGCCATGATATGCTGGCGCAAGTGCTGCAAGGCGGGCGGATATCTATTGCTGTGGGCCTTACGGCCATGATGCTCTCGTTGGTGCTGGGCACGTTTGTTGGCGTGCTGGCGGGCTATTTCAAACGCTTGGATGGCATACTGATGCGGGGCACAGACCTGTTTTTGGCCTTGCCGATTTTGCCGCTGCTGCTGGTTATCATCATGCTGTTTCGCGATACGCTACGCGGAATGTTTGGCCCTGAAACCGGCATATTCATCCTGATCGTGTTTATCATTGGCATCACCAGCTGGATGCAAACCGCCCGCATTGTGCGCGGCGATGTGTTGGCCCTAAAAGAGCGCGAGTTTATCCTTGCCGCCAATTCCATCGGAACGCCCGCAAGGCGGGTCATCTCACGGCATATCATGCCTAACATCCTGTCGCCAATCATGGTCTCGGCCACGCTGGGTATCGCCACAGCTATCATCACCGAAAGCTCGCTGAGCTTCCTCGGCCTTGGCTTCCCGTCAGATTTCCCGACATGGGGCCGGTTGTTATTTGATGGCACCCAGCGCATTGCGCAAGCGCCTAGCCGCGTCATCTTCCCCGGCCTTGCGATCTCGCTCACCGTGCTCAGTGTGAACTTTATTGGCGATGGTTTGCGGGATGCATTGGACCCCCGTATTCGCGGCCGCTAACGGCTCCCGCCTGCCGGATGGTTTTGCTACGCAAAACACCGGCAGTTGGGCGTGGCCTCGCTACGCTCGGCAGGGGCTTTGCCCCTCTGCGCGAGCGCATTCACCCCAGAGTACTTAGCAAAGAATGAAGGTTTTAGTGGCTTAGCTTTGTTGCCGCATAAATCTCGCCCGGCCCTGGCGCCTGAATGATGACAACGTATTCACCGGCTTCAGCTTGTGGTACGCTCACCGTGGCGGTGCCATTGCCATCCCAACGCCCCAAGGTTTCCCAACTTTTTACGATATTAATATAGTCTATGGTTCTGCCCGCATTTTCGCCGCGTTCAATCACCACGGTTTCGCTTTCCGAAAAGCGTACAAGAAAGATATCAGCTTCTAAAGTCGCACCACTTAAGGCCTCCATGCGGATGCTGATTCCGCGTCCTTCATTGCGCGCCGTAACCTGGACTTTGGGGGCAATTTCTTCGGCTTGCATGATTTGGCGCTGAATTTCATCATTGCGCGAGCCGACCATATAGTGAACACCCTGCACCACCATTTGCGGCGTATAAACCGAGCGCTCATTCCATGCGCGGGCATAGAGCCGCTGGCGGTTTGAGTATTCCGGCTTCGCAAAATCATCAGCCCAGCCAAGATAGTCCCAATAATCAACATGGAACGCGAGGGCTATGATATTATCATGGGTGGCGAGGCTGGCCAACAGTCTATCAGCTGGCGGGCAGGAGGAGCACCCTTGCGACGTATACAGCTCCACCACTACGGGGTTTTCGGCATTAGCAACAACAGGCGCTAGCAGCAGTGCCGCCCCCAAAAATAAGTTTACCTTGGACATACGAATCCTCAATTACATTTGCAGGAACCATAGCGCGCCCGAATAGGGATTTCCATTCAACCCTTCGCGAGGTGTTGTGATCGGCTCATCTTATTGGCCGCCAGTGCCACCAGATAAAGCCCAAGCACAAGATAGAACCCCGCCATTGCATTTTCAGGAAACACCATCCGGCTCATTATCCGCCCCGGCATAAAGGTAAACACGCCCGCGACCCCGAGCGCCCAGAAATACAGCCCTTTCATGCTGGCTTGGTGCGCCGCGATCCGGCCCTTGCGGGCATGGTTGATGCCGTTTATCAGCCCCCAAGCCCCCAGTAGGGTAAGGAGGTGGATCGGGCTAAATGGCCCTACCAGCCGGATTTGCCAAATAAACGCCGAGCTTACAATCGCCAGCCCCATGGCCAGCGCCCAGAACTTTCCCAGCTGCTTGTGCAATGTGGTACCTTTGCGGCCATAGATAATGACCGGCCCCAGCACCGCGGCTATAGTGGCGCTTATGGCGTGGGTTTGAATGACGAGGCCGGCTTCGAGCAAGGGCGTGAGAGACATAGAAAACTCCTGTTAAAATGGGTTGCCCTCACGGCTTGGCCCATTAAACTGCGCCGTTAAACCGCACATCCGTATAGGGGCCGTTATCTTCGTGAAATCCACTGTTTTACAGCTTACGCTTCGTAGAATGCACGGGGCTTTTACCAAACCAAAAGTCTTGGGCGGCATTGTGATAGCGGCTGTGTTGCTAGGGGTTTCCGGCCCGTTTCAAACCTATGAGGCCTTCGCCCTGCCCGCTCGCCTTGCCTATTGGCTGCTCATCTGCACGCTGACTCTGGCGGCTGGCTTTTTTGCTGGCACCTATGTGGAGGCGGTGCTGGAAAGGCGGCTTTCTGAGTGGCCGCGTTTTATATTCTCCAGTATCGCCACAGCCATCGCCGTTGTTGTCACGGTATTTTTGGTCAACCTTCTCAGCGCCAGCACACCCCTGCCCGGGCCTGAGGCCATGCTGCTGCTTGGGGGATACGTCAGCATCGTGTCCTTCGCTGTTTCGGCAGCTTTCAAGCTTTTTGGCGTAAAACAACTGCCAAAAACAGCTACCCTCCTTGCCCGGCTCCCTCTCGAAAAACGCGGGCCACTGATCTCGCTTTCCGTGCAAGACCATTATACCGAAGTGACCACCAGCAAAGGCACCCACCTTGTGTTGATCCGCCTTTCAGACGCCATAGCCGAGGCCGGCGAAGGCCTGCAAATTCACCGGTCTCATTGGGTGGCGCTCAAGGCTATTGCCAAGGTTCGCCGCCAATCCGGCAAGGTGGAGCTGACCACCGCCAACGGGACTGTGCTGCCTGTCAGCCGGTCATACCTGCCAGCCGTTAAGGCGGCGGGGTTGCTGCCATGAAGCGGCTATTGGCCCACATAATAGCCGGAGCGATTGTAATTTTTGCACGGGTAATTACCGCTGTGCGGGCCGATTGGAAGGGCGTTGCCCCTGCCCCTACACGGCGGGTTTATTTTGCCAACCACACCAGCAACGCTGATTTCATTTTGCTTTGGGCGGCCATTCCGCCGCAATTCCGCCGCCACACCCGCCCTGTGGCGGCTGCTGATTATTGGTTAAAAACCAAGTTTCGCAGTTTTATTGGCCAAGACGTCGTGCGCGGTGTTTTGATAGACCGCAATCCCGAAACCCGTTCGGAAGACCCTGTGGCGCAAATGGCGGAAGCCACCGACGCCGGGGCCTCGCTGATCATCTTCCCCGAGGGCCAGCGCAACATGACAGGCGAAACGCTGCTGCCCTTCAAAACCGGACTTTTCCACCTTGCCACTGCGCGGCCCGCGCTAGAGCTGGTGCCAGTGTGGATTGAAAACCTAAACCGCGTAATGCCCAAGGGCGAGATCATTCCGGTGCCATTCCTTTGCACCGTCACCTTTGGCGCGCCTTTGGCATATAGCCCTGATAAAGCCCGCTTTTTGCAAGCCGCCTATGATGCGGTTTTGGCCCTAAAACCTGATATGAGAGATGGCTGAAATGTCTGAGCTGCACATCCTTTTCACCGGCCTACTGGTCCTGCTCCTAATCGCGACCATCGTGGCGCATATGATGAACAAGCGCCGCCCAAGCCCCTCGGTAGACAACCTGATCGCACGCATAAACGCGTGGTGGATTATGGTGCTGGCGCTGGCTTTTGCCTTTGCCCTTGGCCGCACTGCCATGGTGCTGCTCTTTGCCTTCGCCTCGTTTAATGCCCTGCGAGAATTTGTCACCATCGCCGCCACCCGCCGCGAAGATCACCTCGCCGTTGCTGCTGCGTTTTTCGTCATCCTGCCGCTGCAATATTACATGATCTGGATGGACTGGTACGGCATGTTTTCGATTTTCATTCCGGTGTACGCGTTCCTCCTCATGCCCATCGTGGCGGTGCTAAAAGGCGAAACACAGGATTTTCTGGTACGCATAGCCTCGCTGCAATGGGCCCTGATGATCGCGGTGTATTGCGTGTCTTATGTGCCGGTTTTCCTGTCGCTAGATATCCCCGGTTTTGAGGGTAAAAACCTGCTGCTCATCGCCTTTCTTATCCTCATCGTTCAGCTTTCTGACGTGCTGCAATATGTGTGGGGCAAGGCCATTGGCCGCCATAAAATCGCCCCGCGTCTCTCCCCAAGCAAAACCGTGGAAGGCTTTCTCGGCGGGGTTATTTCAGCCACCCTCATCGGGGCGGCCATGTTTTGGATCACGCCGTTTTCCCCTTGGCAGGCGGGCCTTATGGCGCTCGGCATTTCCCTGATGGGCTTTTTTGGCGGACTCGTAATGTCTGCCATCAAGCGCGACCGCGGGGTGAAAGACTGGGGAGATACCATCGCAGGCCATGGCGGATTTTTGGACAGGTTAGACTCGCTCGTCTTTGCCGCGCCGTTGTTTTTTCACCTCACCCGCTTTTTCTGGATGACCAACCTATGAACCGCCGCCCGCTCAAATCCCGCGCCTCAAGCTGGACAAAAGCACTTGCCGCTTGGCTGGTGAGTACCGCCGTGACCCCCAACCAAATCTCTATCGCCAGCATGGTGTTTGCCGCACTAGCAGGCGGTGCGTTTTTTCTCGGCGGGCTCTGGCTTATCGCCGCGGCCCTCTTCATCCAGCTGCGCCTGCTTTGCAATTTGCTTGATGGCATGGTCGCCGTAGAAGGTGGCAAATCCACCCCCGACGGCCCCTTCTGGAATGAAGCCCCTGATCGCATATCCGACATCCTGATCATCACCGGCCTTGGCTATGGTATCGGCCTGCCAGAGCTGGGCTGGGCGGCGGCGGCCATGGCCATTCTCACAGCTTATATCCGAGAGCTTGGCAGCAGCACCGGCCAAGCCGCTGATTTTTGCGGCCCAATGGCCAAGCCTCAACGTATGGCATGGCTCACCGGAGCCGCGCTGCTCGCCGCTATTGGCCCCAATCTATTGGACATTGCCCTATGGGTCTTGCTAATTGGCACCGGCATTACCGCCCTTCGCCGAAGTTTTCGCTTGGTAAGGGCGCTCAAGAATGGCGCGTAAACCCATAGCCAATTTTCGCCCGCAGGGGTAAAACTTCACAGGTCAATGACCACGCACAGCATCTCAACAAAGGGGTAAACCTATGCAAGTAGACGGCCAACACTTCCGGTCCATATGGTATAATGAGGCGCGGCATTGCACCCAGATCATTGACCAGCGCTGGCTGCCACATGAATTCCGTGTGGTTGATCTGAAAACCCGCGAAGATTTCGCTATCTCGATCCGCGACATGTGGGTACGCGGTGCACCCCTGATCGGCGCAACAGCCGCCTTTGCAATTGCCGCTGAAATGAAGCGCGACCCCTCGGATAGCAACCTTGACGAAGCCTGGGATGAGCTGAACGCAACTCGCCCCACCGCGATTAACCTACGCTGGGCGCTTAACCAAATGCGAGACGCCCTGCGGCCCCTGCCAGAAAGCGCGCGCGCTGCGGCAGCGCAAAAGCGGGCGCTTGAAATCAGCGATGAAGATGTAGAAACCAACCGTATGATCGGCGTACACGGCCTTGAAATCATCCGTAAAATTGCTGCCAAAAAGCAGCCGGGTGAGGTGGTGAATATTCTCACCCACTGTAACGCGGGCTGGCTTGCCACGGTGGATTGGGGCACAGCAACATCGCCGATGTATCACGCCCAGCAAGACGGGATTCCGATCCATATCTGGGTTGATGAAACCCGCCCGCGCAATCAAGGCGCGCTGCTCACCAGCTGGGAAATGAACAGCCACAACATTCCGCACCACTTGATTGTAGACAATGCAGGCGGCCACCTGATGCAGCACGGTCAAGTGGACCTTGTGCTTGTTGGCACCGACCGGACCACGGCGCACGGCGATGTTTGCAACAAAATTGGCACCTATTTAAAAGCGTTGGCGGCGCATGATAATGGCGTGCCATTCTATGTTGCCCTGCCCTCCCCCACGATTGACTGGACCGTAAAAGACGGCCTAACCGAAATTCCGATTGAGGCACGCGACGGCGAGGAGATCACACATGTTCAGGGCAAGCTCCCCGATGGCTCTATTGGTTCGGTGCAAATAAGCCCCGACGGCACCCCTGGCAGCAACCCCGCTTTTGACGTAACGCCTCGGCGCCTTATCACCGGATTAATCACCGAACGCGGGGTTTGCGAAGCCTCACCCGAAGGGCTGGCGGCAATGTTTCCCGAGCGGGTGCTCAGCTAACGCCGCTGCTTTTTGATAAATTGACACTAGGTGCTGACATTTGGCAAATAATTATGCTTAAAGGTGGCCAGCGCTAACAAAGGGTATGGATATGGTCCTTAACAGATGGAATGACGATGCCGCCAAGGCATTTATGGATGCAGCCGGAAAAGACCCTGCGGATCGTGAACTGGCGCTACGGGTTTATACCTCGCAGCTGATCGGCGGGGATTTGAATTTGGTGCTGCACGGTGGTGGCAATACCTCGTGCAAACTAGAGCGCCCCGATATTTTCGGCAACCCTGAAGAGGTCCTACACGTTAAAGGCTCTGGTTGGGATTTAGGCGTGATCGAGGCCGCGGGCCTTCCCGGCGTGCGCCTTGAGCCGCTCGTGAAACTGCGCGCGCTGGGCGCCCTTTCGGATGAAGACATGGTGAACCTGCAACGGGCAAACCTGCTTGATAGCACCTCGCCGAACCCATCGGTTGAAACCCTGCTGCATGCTTTTTTGCCGCATAAATATGTGGACCATACCCATGCTTCGGCCATGTTGGCGCTGGCAGATCTTCCCAATGTGGAAGCCGTGGTAAAAGAGATTTTTGGAGGTCGCCTCGTGTGCGTGCCTTTTATCATGCCCGGCTTTAAGCTGGCAAAAGTGGCGGCAGAAGTTTATGACGCGAACCCTGATGTAGAAGGCCTTATCCTAATTAATCACGGGCATTTTGCTTTTGGAGATAGCGCCAAGGAAAGCTATGATCGCCTGATTGCGCACACCAATGAAGTGGAAGCGTGGCTGGAAAAAACCAGTGGGCAAGTACCGGCAGACGCTACGGGCCATTGCGACGTGATGGCAGCCAAAGCGGCTGGCATTTTGCCTATGCTGCGCGGCATTATCGGAGATCGGAACGCGGAATTCACCGACAACCGTGACTTCCCGATGCCGGTTATGAACCTACGCACCGGCGCAAATGTGCAAAATTTCATCGCACGTGATGACCTAGCAACGCTCAGTCGCCGTGGGGTCGCCACACCCGACCACGTGATTCGCACAAAGAACTATCCGCTGTTTATTACAGCCGATATTATGGCTGGTGGCCGTAAAGCTGTGGCCAAGGCCGTAGATGATTATGTAGCGGAATACACCGCCTATTTTGACAAAAACAACGCACGGCTTGGCGGGGTTAAAACCATGCTCAGCCCCACGCCCAATCTGGCTTGGATTGAAGGCATTGGTGTTGTCGGGATTTCGGCCAATGCCAAGGCCGCCGGGGCTGCCAGTGATCTGGCCGCGCAAAACATGAATGTGATGACCAATGGCGAGGCTTGTGGCGGGTTCCATCCGGTATCTGCCGAGCTGCTGTTTGATATGGAATACTGGTCACTTGAGCAGGCCAAACTTGGCAAAGGTAAGCCACCCGTGCTGCAAGGCCACGTGGTGATGATTACGGGTGGTGGCGGGGCCATCGGGCTGGCAACGGCGCAGAGTTTTGCCGCGCTGGGGGCCAATATATTTATCGTGGACCTTGAGCAAACAGCTCTGGATTCGGCGCTAAAAACGCTCGGGGCAGGCCATGCCGGAATCGTTATGGATATCACAGCTGAGGGCGCGGCTGATCGTGCGATGGACGCTTGTATTCGCGCCTTTGGCGGGCTGGATATTTTGGTATCCAATGCCGGAGCTGCATGGACAGGCGAAATGACAGACCTGCCTGACGAAACCTTGCGCCAAAGCTTCGAGCTGAATTTCTTTGCGCATCAGGCTTTTGCCAAAGCCGCGGCTAACTTGTTTATTGAGCAGGGACGCGGCGGGCAGATCTTGTTTAATATGTCAAAGCAAGCGGTTAATCCCGGAAAAGGGTTCGGGGCTTACGGTATTCCGAAAGCCGCGACGTTCTTTATGCTGCGCCAGTTGGCACTAGAGTTGGGGCCTAAAGGCGTGCGGGTTAACGGTATTAACGCTGACCGTATCCGCTCTGGCTTACTGGACGAGGGCTTTGTGGCCGAGCGCGCCAAAGCGCGCGGCATTGATGAGGAAACCTACATGGCGGGCAACCTGTTGCGCCGTGAGGTTGAAGCAAAGCACGTAGGGGATGCCTTTGTGGCGCTGGCGCTTTCTGAACGTACGACTGCGCATGTTATGACGGTAGATGGCGGCAATATCGAAGCGGCGTTGCGGTAGGCGGTTGTGCTTGCACAACCTGCGCCGAGGAGGTGGCCCACAGGGTCGCCGAGGAGGGGCACTTTCGGGACTGTCCCGAGGGTGGCTTTCCCTCTGCGGGGCAAAAGCCCCACTCGGGAAAGCCACTAGAAGGGGGATGTTATCCCCCTCGCGCAAGCGCTCACCCTCTAGGATATTTGGGAAATTTGGAAATGATTAGCGGCCGCCGCGTTTTTTGCCGCGGAGGCTAACACCGGGGCTATTACGCCCGCTTTGCACCCGCACACGTGGCCCTCTGGGCTTGAGGGCTTGCGGTTTTTCGTCTGGTTCGCGCTGGATGCCCAGCTGGTCCCGCAGGATTTTCGGGCGAATTTCTTCAACCGCGCCACGGGCGAGGTCTCCGAGTTGGAAGGGACCATAGGAAACGCGAATCAAGCGGTTCACAATGAGGCCCACCTCTTCCAATGCCCGCCTGATCTCGCGGTTTTTACCTTCACGCAGCCCAATAGTGAGCCATACATTTGCGCCAGATTGCTTATCAAACTCAACGCTCATTGGCATAAATTGCACCCCGCCAACCATGATCCCGTCTCTGAGAGGCTTCAGGCGCTGGTCTGACGCGTTCCCGTTGGCGCGCACGCGGTATTTGCGCACCCAGCCCGTTGAGGGCAGCTCAAGCTTGCGCTTAAGTTCGCCGTCATTGGTTAAAAGCAGCAGGCCTTCCGAGGTGAGATCCAACCGCCCCACGCTCATCACGCGCGGTAATTCTGGCGGCAAGCGGTCGAACACGGTTGCGCGGCCCTTTTCGTCTCGGGCGGTTGTGACCAGCCCTGCGGGCTTATGATAGCGCCACAGCTTTGCGGGCTGAGCGGCGGCCACGGGGCGGCCGTCTACCAGAATATTGTCACTCTCAACCACGTTAAGCGCGGGAGAATCCAGCTTTTTGCCGTTAACGCTCACGCGTCCGGCTTCGATCATCCGCTCCACTTCGCGGCGCGAGGCCACACCTGCGCGGGCTAGTTTTTTGGCGATTCTCTCGCCCTTTTTTACATCTTTTTCCATATGGGCGGGCATATACCCTTGCGCGCCGCTTGCCTAGGGGCGATTATCAGGCATGACCGATTTCACCAGCTTCATGGATGTAGCATTAAACGAGGCCAAAGCCGCTGCCGCGCGTGGTGAGGTGCCTGTGGGCTCGGTCATCGTGCAGGCAGGCAAGGTGATAGCCCAAGCCGGAAACCGCACTCGGGAGCTAAAAGACCCAACGGCCCATGCTGAAATGCTGGTTATCCGCGCCGCCTGTGCCACGCTTGGCGAGCGTTTGCCTGAATGCGACTTGTACGTAACGTTGGAGCCGTGCCCGATGTGCGCCGCTGCCACAAGTTTTGCCCGCATCCGGCGGCTGTATTATGCGGCGAGTGACCCGAAATCCGGTGGGCTAGAACAGGGCCCGCGCTTGTATTCACACCCGCAATGCCACCATACGCCGGAGGTTTATGGCGGGGTGAGTGAAGCCGCGGCCTCAGGCTTGCTAAAAGACTTTTTCAAGGGGCGGCGAGGCTAGCTTCACCTCAGCCACCCGCTCAAGATGCCAGATTTTAGATACGATCTGCCATTCGCCTTCGCCTTTTACAAAGGCCAGATGGTCAACAAACACATTTTCATGGGCTTGCAACCGAAGCTTCACCGTGGCGCTGATCGGCGAGAGCCAGTCGATACACAGGATCTCTTCTGCCCGTTTTTGACCACGTTTCGCTGGCGATGGGCGGCTGGCTACATCGGCCCGAAAGCTGGCGATCGGGTCTACAAATATTGTGCCGTTATCAGCATCAAAAAGGCTAGCGTTTTGGTGAAACACAGTGTCCAATTTTTCCGCATCGCAAAAGTAAATTGCGTCTAGATATATATCTATCGCCCTTAGCAATTCTTTGGTTTTATTCATATTTTTCTCCTTTTCTTCTGCATAGCAAGGCTTGTTATTGGCGTAAATGACATACTATGTTAAATTCTCGCCAAAGGAGTTTCAATGCACCGCGTCAAAACCCTCGCCTATAATGGCCTTTGCACCTTTGAGTTCGGCATCGCCACCGAGCTTTTTGCCCTGCCACGCCCTGAATTTCCTTCATGGTACACCTTCCAGACCGTCGCGCTGGAGCCCGAAATTTGGGCTACGGGCGGGGTGCGAATCCGTGTTGACGGCACGCTTGAGGGCCTGAAAAACGCCGATACAATTATTCTGCCGGGTTGGCGAGACCCTGCGGAGCGCCCCCCCGAGCCGCTTTTACACGCACTGCGCGCCGCCCACGAAAACGGCACGCGCCTGTTCTCCATTTGCTCAGGTGTTTTCATTCTTGCTGCGGCTGGCTTGCTAGATGGCAAACGCGCCACCACCCACTGGCGCTATACCGAGGCTCTGCAATCGCGTTTTCCGAAAATCAAAGTGCAATCCGATGTGCTTTATATCGAAGACAGCAACATCCTCACCTCTGCCGGAAGTGCGGCCGGAATTGACGCTGGCCTGCACCTGATCAGGCAAGACTTTGGCAGCGCTATTGCCAATACCGTTGCCCGCCGGCTTGTGCTGCCGCCCCACCGTGACGGTGGGCAAGCGCAATTCATTCCACCTTCGCAACCACGCGGTGGCCAAACAATGGCCGCACTCATGGAATGGGCGCGGCAAAACCTTGCGCAGCCGCTCCGGCTGAGGGCACTTGCCGCGCAGGCAGGGATGACCGAGCGCACCTTCCAAAGGCGGTTTCGGGCTGAAACGGGAATGGCTCCGATGGCATGGCTACGGCGTGAACGCCTATTTCATGCGCAGGCATTGCTGGAAACCACACTGGCCCCTCTTGCCGAAATAGCACATATTTCGGGCTACGAATCGCTCAACACGTTTCGCATTGCCTTCAAACGGGCGCTCAATACCTCTCCCGCAGCCTATCGGGCACATTTTGGCGCAAAAAAACATCCGAGCTAGATACGGTTGCGCCTACGCAACCCGCGCCGACGAGGGGGGCTTAGCTCCCCGAGGAGGTGCGCGCGCGGGACTGTCCCGAGGGTGCCTTGGCTTCAGGGAGCTAAAGCCCCCTTCATCCAAGGCATTAGGAGGGGGATTTCATCCCCCTCGCGCAAGCGCTCACCCCTAGGATGTTTATTCAAAGTAGAAATATTGGTACGTGATTTTTTCCTAAGCGCTACCTGCTTCACGTGTTAACATTAAAGGAATCGTTTTATTCGAAGGACCATATAATGATCAAACGCCTTACCTTGCTTGCCCTCCTCATCGCGCCTATGGCACAGGCGCAATCCCTGACGGTCGAACTGAATAAGCTTGTGGATGTTGAAACCGGTTGCCAGGCCTTTTTCTTGTTTCAAAATGGTCGAGACGAAAACCTGTCCGAGTTTGAAATGTCATTGGCCATCCTCACGCCAGATGGCATTATTGACCGCCTGTTAACAATTGATGCTGCGCCGCTGCCCGCCCAGCGCACCACGCTAAAGCTATTTGAAATTCCTGACACGCAATGCGCAGAAATTGGCGAAGTGTTGCTGCATGATATTCCGGCCTGCACCCCACAAAACGGCGATCCGCTGGATTGCTTTTCGTTTCTTGAGCTATCTTCCCGCGCCGCCGCGCCACTGGTAAAGTAAGAAATGCTAAGTTTTTTCAAGGAAATCATTAGCGCCGGTGGGCCGGTGGTGATTGTGTTGGTGGTTTTATCTGTGATCTCGATCACTATCATTGCCTATAAGCTTTTCCAGTTTGTCGGCGTGCTATCAGGCCAAAAGCGCATTAACGCCGCCCTCACCCAAGTGCAGGCGCGCGATAACCAGACCGCGCTCAATGCCCTCAAAATGCGCAGCCCTGCCGAACGGGTGCTGGCCTATGCCATTACTGCCACACAAAACCGCATGCCCCAAGGCCTGCTGGATGCCGAGCTTCAGCGGCGCGGCAATGCCGAAGTGGAGCTGCTCAACCGCTTTATTCGCTTGCTGGAAGTGATCGCATTGATCTCACCCTTGCTGGGCCTGCTTGGCACGGTGCTGGGCATGATAGCCTCGTTTCAGGAGCTGGAGCTGGCCGAAGGTGCCGCCAATGCTTCGGTGCTTGCGGGCGGTATTTGGCAAGCCCTGCTTACCACCGCCGTTGGCCTTATCGTCGCCATTCCGGCTGCCGTGGCCGCCAGCCTGCTCAGCGCCACGGTGGAGCGCGCCAGCCACAAAATCGAGTCTGCTGTTGGACGCTTTAACCTGATCGTTAACGCCCCCGCCCCGCCATGAAGCTGACCCGCCGGAAAAGAAACATGGCCCTGATCACCATGACCCCCCTTGTGGATGTCATGATGATTTTGCTGGTGTTTTTCATGGTGACGTCAACCTATCTGGACCTCGACATGATGCCGATGGTGCAATCTGAATCCGAGGGCGTGGCGGCCCCCGCCGACCCTGCGCCTACACTTTTGATCCGCATCACCGCCAGTGGCGAGGCCCGATTGCGGGGCCAACCGCTCACGGCGCAGTCGCTGGCCAGCGCACTGGCATCGCAGCCCCGCGCGCGCGTTTTGATCCTGCCGTCAGGGGGGGCAAATGTGCAGGCTTTGGTTTCGGCCATTGAAACCGCCACGAAGGCTGGTGCTGAAAACCTCCGCGTTGTGCGGCTAGAGGCCGCCGAATGAAGCTTAAGCGCCGCACGCAGCCCCCCCCGCAAGAAACCATCGTATCCTTGATTGATGTGATCTTTTTCCTGCTGGTTTTTTTCATGCTTGTGGGCCGGATGGACGCCACCGCGCCGTTTGAAGTCTCTCCGCCTGTGTCGGCCGCAGGCGAGAGCCTACCCAAGGGCGGCACCACTATAGCGGTGGCCGAAAACGGCGCGCTGGCGCTGGATGGCGAGGCCATTGAGCGCCCTGCACTCTTGGCCCACATCGCTGATCTGCTCAGCAAAAAGCCCGGCCTATTTGTGCGCATTAATGCCCATGGTGAGGCCCGCTTAACAAATCTTTTGCCGCTGGTCACGGCATTGGAACGGGCGGGAGTGGGGGATGTTGTGCTTGTTATCACTCCCAATCCAGCATGAAGGCCGCGCTTTTTTGGATAACCGGCCTCGCGGCGTCGCTCGGCGCCCATGCCGTACTATTCGCTTTTCTAGCCCTTGCCACTGAGCCGGACCCGCTCATCGCTGACCCCGCCCAGAGCGGAAAAATCAAGATGACCAGCTACGAAGTGCCGCAATCCAAAGCTGCGCCACAAGATGCCAAAGGCGACGCGCAAACGGCAAATGCCGCCCAAGGGCAAGCCCTCAACCAAGGCCCTGTACGCGCGGAAACAGCCACGGCCCGGCCTCTGCCGCAAAGCGTACAGCCTGCCGAAGCACCCCCTTCCGAGCGCCCTTCCGCAATAGTGCCAGACAATACGGCCATCGCCGAAATTCGGAATGATACCGTGGTAGAGGCCAACAGCGCCAGCGGTGCACCCATACCCGCCTTGCGTGCCGAAGGGGTGCAAGCCAAAGCCGCGCCACCGCCGCCAGTTACCGCCGCTGCCGCGCTGACCGGCACACAAATTTCGGCAACCCCAGCTACAAAACCCGCCCAAAGCCCGCTAAGCCCCACAGCTGCGCCGCTGGCCGCGGCCCAAGCCCCCGCCCCCCAAGCCCACACTCCGTTGCCCGCAACCTTGCTCGCGTCAGTCAACACTGATGACCCTGCCATTGGCCCAACGGCGCCCAACGCAGGCGCCGTTCCCGCCTCTTCTCTTATCACTGAAACCAGCGCTCAAATCTCGGCGGACGGCACCGCTGCGGCGGCCAAAGCCCCCCCGGCACAAGCAGCCCCAAGCCGCGCCCCTGATGCCCCCTTTGCGGATGAATCTCTGCTAAACGCGCCAACCATATCCGCCGCTACCGGCTGGTCGGGTGATACCACGTTTGACCCAACATCCCTCGCAGCCATCCAATCCTTCATGCAACCGCTCGACGCCGGACAGCGCGCCGACACGCCCAGAGACGCCATCTCCCAGCTCCTCGCCTCTGTGCCCTGCGCCCGCCTCGCAGCCACATTTAACCCTGAAACCGGAACGTTAGAGCTGCGTGGGCATATCCCTGATGACAGCATCCGCGCGCCCATCCTCACCGCCATTCGCCAACAGCTGGGCGAAAGCATCCCGGTAGGCGGTTCGATGATCGTACTGCCCTCGCCTCAATGCGATGTGCTTTCTCGGTTGGAAAACCTCGGTTTGCCGCAATCAACAAAGCAAGCAAATGACCCAAAAGAACTCGGGGCCGTGACCCAGCTCACCACCTTTGATTACGCCGAGGGAGAGCGGGTCATCATTCGGATGAAATCCTACGATTTCCCCGCCTATGTATATGTTGATTTCTTTGATGTGGATGGCAATGTGCTGCACCTTCGCCCCAATGAATGGGAACCGCTGCAATATTATCAACCGGGTGCGAATATCACCGTCGGAGATGATGGCGCAGGCCAACCGGCTATCCAGCTCATTGTTCGCCCGCCTTTTGGCCGTGAACTTGCGGTCGCGTATGCAAGCTCCGTGCCGCTTTATGAAGGTTTGAGAGACCCTGTTGAGCCTGCAGAGCCTTACCTCGCTTTCTTGCGCGATCGCATTGCAGACCTTAAATCGGAGCACTCAGATTACAAAGGTGACTGGGTTTATATGTTTGTCGAAACGCACGAATAGCTGGTAGCTCAGCGCAGCGGCGCGTCAACCATTTAAGTGTTACGATATTGCACCCGCGCCGCGCAAAGTTTTTGCGCTTGCGGTAACGCCCTGCATCGCAGCTTCATTCTTTTTCAAATACTCAAAAAACTCAGAAAATGCACTGATGTTGTCGCGCGGCGCGGGTGCAATATTTCCACGAGCAAGGACGTGGACGCGCCGCAATAGCCGAGGGAAGCGAGGCCGCGCTTTAGGCAGATGCCCGAAGCAACCGCTTGCGCGCCGCCGGAATCGCACCTATTTCCAAGCCCGTAAACACATGCAACGTATCTAGGTCCTTGTCCACAACCGCATGGTCTGAGGTCCAACCCCCCATCAATAAATATGTGCGCAGCAAGGGCGGCATAGCGTGTTGAGCCGCGCGTAAATTTGGCTTACGCATTAAGCGGGCAAAGCGAAAAACCTTCGGGGCCTTGATTTTTGGCAAATATTTGCGCGGGGCAAGATGGCGGGCTTTTAAAAGAGCAAAAGCCTCCAGGTGGGCTTCGGCCTCAGCTCCGATAAAACTAGAGCAGCCAAACAGCATTTTCACGCTGTTTTCATCCACATATTGGGTCATCATCCCCCAAGCCGCGCGCAGAATATCGGGGTTAGAATAACGTGGATCAATACAGAATCGGCCCATTTCAACCAATTTCCCGGGGTAGGCCTTAAGCGCAGAAAGCTCATAGAATTGCGCCGCATAAGAACTGAAAATTTCGGACCCGTTTTCAAAGGGTTGAATGCGAAATGTGCAAGCAATTTTCCCTTCCGTAATGTCTTCCACCAACACATGAATGCAGCTTTTGTCAAAGCCATCAACATCGGCCCGCCCCTGCCGAAACACTCGCCCACGCAAAGCCTGCGCCATCCGCACATCCTCGGGGCTTTCAGCATAACGGGCGATAAACCTGCGGGGCATCTCACAAACCTTTGTTTATATTTGGGCGCTCAGCGGCTAGAATGAGGGCGAACTATTAACTACATGCTGCACAGGATATGGATATCCCCCAACTTTACAACCCCGAGAGGCCCTATGAAACGCACCCCAGCCCTGCTAAAGCTCCACCTGTCAGACCTCGCCTATAAAGTGACCCAAAAAGGCGGCACCGAACGCTCGGGTAGCCATGATGACTTCCCCAAGGTCGATGGGGTTTTTCACTGCATCTGCTGTGGTGCGCCGCTTTATGATATGGATGCAAAATTCGAAAGCGGCTCCGGCTGGCCAAGCTTTTTTCAGCCCGTCAGCACCGAGGCCGTGGCCGAAAAATCTGATAACAAGCTCTGGATGAAGCGCACCGAAATCACCTGTGCCGATTGCGACGCCCATTTGGGCCATGTTTTTCCCGACGGCCCCGCTCCCACGGGCAAACGCTATTGCATGAACGGCGTGGCGCTTGATTTTCGGCCCAAAGACGAGCCGTCATAAAACCGTCACTCGACCGCAGTAAACGGCAAGAAACGCTATAGGGGCAAGAATATGAGCATCAAAGTGCTGTTGGTGGAAGACGAAGAGGCCCTGCAGGGGTTGCTTGAATACAACCTGCAAAAAGAGGGTTTTGAAGTGGTGATCGAGGGCGATGGCGGCGCGGCAGAAACCGCTGTGGCCGAGCACAGCCCCGATATCATATTGCTCGACTGGATGCTGCCCAACAAAAACGGCATTGATATTTGCCGCGCATTGCAAAGCAAGCCCGAGAGCAAATCCATTCCGATTATCATGCTCACGGCGCGGGCCGAAGAGGAAGACAAGCTTAAGGGGCTTGGCTACGGCGCGGATGATTATATCACCAAGCCGTTTTCGATTTCAGAAGTGGTGGCCCGCATCAAAGCCGTGCTGCGGCGGGTTAATCCGGCGATCTCTCAAGACGTGGTGAGCTTTGCAGATATCACGCTGGACCGCAGCCAAAAGCGGGTTAAGCGCGCGGGAAAAACCATTGACCTTGGCCCAACAGAATTTCGCCTGCTCGAAGTGCTGATCCAGCGCCCCGGGCGGGTTTATGACCGTGAGCAGCTGCTAGACCGCGTTTGGGGGCAAGATATTTATGTGGAAAACCGCACCGTGGATGTGCATGTCGGGCGGCTACGCAAGGCGCTGAATAAGGGGTTCAAAACCGACCCAATTCGCACAGTCCGGGCGGCGGGTTATGCCTTGGATGAAACTTACTCATCATGACACTGGCCAAACTCTGCTTTCACAAATTCCAAGAAGGCTTGCACTTTGGCGGTGCGGTGTAGATCAATATGGGTCACCAGCCAAAGCATGCTCTCCCATTCCGGCAATGGGGGCAGCATTTCAATCATATCGGGGTTGTTGGCCCCAGTGATCCGCATCAAAAACCCGATGCCTGCGCCCGCTAGAACCGCATCCTCCAATGTGCGCATTTGCGCAGCGCGAAATACGATTGCCTTGGGCGGAATATTGGCATCTTCCCACGCATCAAACGGCTTGCGGCTGCCGTCTTTTATACCGGATACGAAGCGGTGTTTGTGCCAATCACGGCCCTTCAACATCCCAAATTCTTTTACATAGTCTTTATGAGCAAACAGCGCCATCGGCAGGCGTGAAAGCGGCTGCACTACGTTATCCGGTTCCTGAGGTTTTGGCCCCGCCCGCACCGCCACATGCGCCTCGCCATATTCCAACTTTAACCGCCGCTCCTGCGCAATCAGCGACACCGTAATCTCAGGGTATTTCCGTTGAAATGCTATCAAAATAGGGGCAAAGGCCTGTGACATGCCCGTCAGCGTGGTTACAACCAGCTCTCCTGCCACACGGTCATTTTGCCCGCGTAAACGGCTGGCCATTTGTGCAAATTGATCCTCGGTCGCTCCGGCCGTGCGCAGCAAATCTTGCCCCGCTTGCGTAGGTACATAGCCGCGTGGGTGGCGGTGGAAAAGCTTGCAATCCAGCTTGTGCTCCAGGGCATCAATATGCCGAATGGCCGTGGCGTGGTGCATGCCAAGGTAAGCGGCCGCCGCACTTAAGGTACCGAGTCGTGCCACATGGTAAGCCGTACGTATATCAGACCAGCTGTCATTTTTCATAAATAACTTCAATGGTAAGTGTTGATTTCATTGGCACCGAGTTGTCATAAATGGCGATCAGTGGTTGCCACATCGTAGTTTGATATGTTGGGAAAAGCAAGGTTGTGGTTGGTATTGAAGCCATTTCAGAAGCGAAATGGAAAACCGCACGAGCGCATGCTGGTATATAACGTCCGCTTGCAGTGCTTGATGTTTGCCCTGTACATTTAGCAAGAGCAGCGGCGCTTGATTTGCAGGTTTCAGAACGATGGGTCTATGTTTTGGTTCGGCAACTACGGGAACAGAGTGAGGAATTGACCGCTTTGTTACCTGCCCGGGCGAGGTGGACCAAGACAGGGCCGGATTGCGAGTAAACGTGAAGCGACCATTCGGAGACGGCTCCGAAATATTAGCAAAGAGGTGGTTTCCAACAACCCGAATTACAGCCACAGGCGCAACCGATTGTTGACACAATACCCGCCCCCGAATTTCGGTTAGGCTTGCTCCCGATGGACCACTGGCCTTGTCACGGTTTAGTTCTGGTCTCTTTGGAGCAGTACTTGCTGTGACGGAGACAAAAAATGGCAATGAGATACTCAGACGGGTTTCGCCGTGATGCGGTGCGCATCGCAACCAGCAGTGGCCTGACAAGGCCGGAGGTTGCGTCAGATTTGGGCGGTGGGCTTTCAACGCTGAACAAGGGGGGCAGGAAGCCTCAACACGAGGGTCTGATGTCCGGCCACCACGGGGATGTGGAAAAAGAAAACACTATGCTTCGCAAAGAAGTGCGTCTGCGGCATGAGGAAAGAGACGTGTTGAAAAAGGCCAGAATCCGTTGACCGACAGGTGATTGGAACAATCATCGAGAGGTTTCTTTGCAGGCCAAAGCCTCCTCTCGACGATGTAAATACCCTCTGCCGGGCAGCGGATGAGCGGCAAAGGTATTGCTATAACAATTCGATGGTCGAAACGCTCTTCAAAAAAATCAAGGCAGAGCTGATCTGGCGCAACCGTTGGGAACCACGGTGGCAGGCTGAAGGAACGATATTCCAATACATCAACGGGTTCTCCAATCCACGTCGCCGGCATTCATCGCTGGGTGGAAAAAGCCCTTGGCTTTCGAGAGAAAGGCCGCCTAAATGAAGTGAAAGACCCGAACGTAAGCGCGACAAGACCAGATATACGCCTCATCCCGCGTACGGCCATCAAATTTACGATAATCGAACCATGTTTGGTTGGAGGAGTAATGCGACCCACGCATTGGCGACGCTAGAGGGGCGTAAACCCAAACGAACTAACGGTGCTCCAGCGTCTATAGTTGGATGAGCAACGATCAAACAGATTTGCAACAAGCCCAAGCTTGTAGATGGCATTCTTAGGATCGTCATCGGGACTGTTCAGCGAACTTCACTTTCAGGGCTCGGGTAAACACTACGCAATTGACGAAATTTATCCACAGAATGAATAGCGGGCTTTGGCTCGGTTCAATCAAACGGCAACGTTGTCCGCATTCCGCGCTATTTGGCGCGGCCAGACTGAATGCCAGCATGATTGGGTCAAAGGCTCGTGGCGTTCCACATTCTTCTAAAATGTGGACCATTTGGAAAACACAAATTAGTGGTTACCCTCTCTTTTTCAATTCCAAGAACCTGTTCCATAAGTGCTGACGTCAAGAATTGGCCCTGTTAAAGCATATTAGGGGACAATCAGGTCTTCATACCGCGCATCCGTTAAGGTTTTCAGGAAGGCGACGATGGCGTCAATGCGTTGGTCCTCAAGTGCGGGGCCGTCGTTTAGGATGTCCAGCTCGACGGTTGCGGGCACTTCAGGGGCGGCCCATGTAGCGCCGGTTTCGGGGTTGATCTGGCGAGCTTCGCTGCGGCTGTTATATTTGTTGTAAAACAGGATAACGGTGCGCAGATCGGTGAACACGCCGTTATGCATATAAGGGCCGGTGACGGCGATATTGCGCAGGGTTGGTGTGCGGAATTTACCGTCCTCGGCCGGGTTATTCACAGCGGGGTTGCCCAGCAAGCCGTGGTCAACGGTGGCGACATCAACACCATTGATTTCACGGCCAGCGACGTTGCTGGGCACGCCGATATTGTAATAGCGGTAGTCGGTGAATGTTTCTTGCGCAGCCAGCTGCGAGCTGTGCAGCTGGTGGCATTGGTTGCAGTTTGTAAACTGCTCCGAGAAGAACAGCAGGCGGCCTAGCTCTTCCTCGTTGGTTAGGGTGTAGTCTCCGCTTAAATAGCGATCGTATTTACTGTCAAACGGGGCGAATTCATCTGTGCGCTCAAAGGCGGCGATGGATGCCGCCATGGCCGCATAAGCCGCCTCGGGTTGGGCAAGCATTTCAGCGCCAAAAAGGGCCTGCATAGTTACCACATAATCTGGGTTTTCTGTCAGCCGCGCCACAATGCTGGCTTTATCGGGCATGCCCATTTCTATCGGGTTCAGCGGTGGGCCACCGGCTTGGCCTTCCAAGTCGGCCTCACGGCCATCAAGGAATTGGCCGCCGATATAATAGCCCTCATCCGTTTGGCCAAAGGGCGGGGAAAACATGGCGTAAGCCGCCGTGGGAGCATTGCGGTCACCAAAGGAATGGCCGTCATCACCAAGCGAAAACGCATTGCCGGGCATGGCGGCTCTTGCATCTACAAAGCCGTTGGCGGGGTCATGGCACGTGGCACAAGACTGGGTGCGGTTGGCGGACAGGTTCGTGTCAAAAAACAGGGCTTCGCCGAAGGATTCAATGCTACTAAATGCGATTTGAGCGCTGGCCGTGGTGGCGAAAAATAACGCAACAAGGGTGGATTTTTGAAGTGAGGTAAACATATTTGGCCTTTCCTTAGCTTATCGAAATCAAGTGGTTATCCCAAAATATTGTGGGGTCATGCGATAATGGTGTCTCGGTTTCGCCGTTCAGCTGCACGACGTGGCCCAACCCATCGGTGGCAATAAATCCGGCACCATGCGGCGCCAGCCCGCAAATATCCGGGCGCCTAAATTCGGCTTGCAGCGCGCCGGTGTCAGCGGCAAAAACTTGCGCTACCCCGCCTCGGGGCGAGGTAATGCCAACACTGTTTTGCGCAAAGGCAATGCTGCCCGCATAGCCCTTTAGCCAGCGGTGCTGCGCCGGGGCGGCTTTGATCTCAACAGGTTGCACACCCATGCGGTGCAGCGCCAGCAGCGGTGGCACCTCGGCCACATTTCCTTGCCATTGCATCGCCATGCCCACCAGCCCATCAGAGCGCACTGCAATATGGCGAATGGAGTTTTTTGAGTGCGGTAGCGTGAGCATTTCCAGCACGTCGCCCAATGGGGAAAGATAGCTGAGGTTGGGCTGCATGGTGTTGATATTCAGCTTGGCGCGGCCTGTATCTGGGTGGGTATGAATGCCGCCATTGGCGACAATCAGGGTGTCAGTACCGGGAAGCCGCAAGATTTCATGCGGGCCAATACCGTTTGAGGGGAAGGCTCCAATGCGTTGATAGTTTTCCCACACGCCGATAATGCCCACGCCCGTCTCGATGTGGTTTTCGGTGGTGAACAACGTGTTTCCATCGGCCGAAAACACACCGTGGCCATAAAAATGATGGCCTTCAGGGGCCTGCATTTTGGCGATTTCTGCGCCGGTTACGCAGTCTAGTGCAATGGCATACGTGCCGGGGCGACGGGCAAAAGCCACGGCCACGGGGCGGGTTGGGTGCGCGGCAGCGGCGTGGCCTCGGGTTGGCAGCGGGATGGAAAACCTGATTTGGCCTGCCCCGTCTAGCCCAAACAACGCGTAGCGGCCATCCGCCCGTTTTGCGGCTGACAAATAAGACGGATTGCCCGCGTCTGCCCATGTCAGGCTTGGCAGGGCAAACGCCGCCAGCGCTGTTTGTAAAAATCCTCGCCGCGATGCCATATTTAATCTCCGTCGAGGGCGTTAAAGCCGGGGTTCACCCCAAGAGCGGGGCCAAAATCATCGGTGATCAGGGTCATCGAGGCGATAATACTGCTTTGTAATGCTTCAGCCCGAAAGCGGCCATTAATAGTTGCGACCCCCGCCAAAACCGGATCGTCCAGATTTTGCGCCAAACGCAAGGAAAGCGCCAATCCGGCATCAACTTGGCGCGATAGCCCGCCGCCAACATGCGCCGTCAGCATGTTGGCCAACTCAGCGCTGGCCTGCAATGCCGCGATAATATTGCGCTGTGAGCGGCCTGAGCGGCGCGCCTCGGCGCGGTTGGGGCGGGGGCGCTCAAAGCTGCCCATCGGGCGGCCCAAACGCTGGGCTTGGGTGAATTCCATGCCGGTGAGAACCGCCTTGAACAGCTCCTGAATACCCTCGGCTTCGCTGAGGTAAACTGGGTTGGTTTCGCTGCCAGCGGTGATTAGGTACGTTCCGTATTCGGTTTGCCAATCGTTTAAAATGGCATCAGCCATACCCGATATATCAGCCGTAATGGCCTGCACGAGGCGGCAGGTATAAGCGTTAGTCTCGGCAAAACGCGGGTCAAACAACAGCATATCAAGCGCAAAATACCCGCGCCCAGCGATTGAGGTTTGGTTATAGTTCTCCAACGGCTGTTCAGCCGAGATCAACCTATCCAGCGCCTTGGCGGTAAAGCCTTTTTTGTCGGGCCAAAAGGCCATGGCAAAGGCGCGGTTTCCCTCCTCTGAGGGGCCAAAGCGCAAATGCGTAACGCCGATCCAAGCGTCAAACCCTGCGTGATAAGCGGCGCGCAGCGGCCCGCTGGTGAGCGTGCAATCCTGCAATGCGGCTTGCTCCAGCGCGTCAGCCGTGGCTGCCACGCGCTCATACCGCGGGATAATGTGATCATTCACCGCCGTTTGCAGCAAGGTTGGCTGGGCCAGCGCAGGCAGGGAAAATAGGGCAGTAATTAGGGCTAGATATCTCATAGGCTCTCCAAAAATGCGATCAGGGCGGTACGGTCATCAGAGGACATGCCAACCACGGCATCGCGCGCGCTCAGGGCTTCTCCACCATGCCATATCACGGCTTCCAGCAGGTTACGAGCGCGCCCGTCATGCAAGAAATACGTGTGGCCGCTCACGGTTTCGGTTAGGCCAATACCCCAGAGCGGCGGCGTGCGCCATTCCCAGCCGGTGGCGCGGCCATCGGGGCGATAGTCAGCCAAGCCGTCGCCCATATCGTGCAGTAGCAGGTCAGAATAGGGCCAAATAAGCTGAAAGCTTTGCTCGGGTTGGTCGGCTAAACGGTGGGTCACAAATTTGGGGGTGTGGCAGGCAATGCAGCCGGTTTCATAAAACAGCTGTTTGCCACGTAAAACTTGTGGCGCGTCCACATCTCGCCGGGCGGGCACGGCTATATTGCGCACAAATAGCGCGGTCATTTCCAGTGATTCAGGGGTGATTTCCAGCCCGTCATAAACCGCCTCTCCACCATGGGGCGCGGCGCGGCACTCTGTTTGCGCTTCGGTGCATTCGCCCCATGTTTGCGGGTTAATGTGGGTGGCAATGCCCAGATCTCCCACAAACGCAGCTGCTGTTTGTTGCAAAATCGTTGGCTCATTGGCCTTGAGGCTAAAGCGCCCCAGCAGCGGCTGGTTGAATTCTTTGGACCATAGGATATTCGGCCGGCCAGAAACGCCATCGCCGTTCGCATCATTCGGGTCAATATTGGCCAGAATATCCGCTGCCGGAATGGCCTCTAGCAGGCCAAGCCCCAGCATGGGCGGGGCCACACGGGGGGAAAACATGGTTTCGGTGTGCAACTGGCCGTAGGCTAGATTGGCCGCCGTGTAGGTTGGCGCGCGCAATGAAACCACGGTCCCGTCAGCCAGTATAACCTCGGTTTCGGTATAACTGATATTGAGGGTGTATTCGGCAGCATGGCCCACGGTCGCAAAATCTTGCAGCTGGCGGCCATAGGTTGGCTCGGGCAAGGTGGCGAGATACTCTGCAATATCCGGCGGCTCCCCCCCCATAATTGACACCCGCAGAAACATCGAAACCGCATTATCATCGGGGCCTTCAGGCGGGTGGCCACGGCCCATTTTTGGATGGCACTGCGCGCAAGAGCGGGCGTTATAAAGCGGGCCGAGGCCATTTGAGGCCAGCGTGGCTGAAGGGCTGGACACCCAGAGTTTTTCAAAAAATGCAGTGCCAATGGCAAAATCCATGCCGTGTTCATCGGCCAGATTGCGGGAGGGATGGATGAAGGCATTGGCATTTGGCACCTCAAGCGAGGTGGTGGCCCCGCCCGCCACGCGCTCAAAACGCTCGGCTTGGGTGAAGTCGGCTGTGGGGGCAATGATGGCGGCAATCCGCGTGGTCTCAGCTTCAGTACGAGGCACGAAATTCAGGTGCGGGTCGGCGTTCTGGCTGTTGGCTGGCAAGGGTCCTGCGCATAAAATGGCAAAAGCAAGCGTGGCGATTTTCATGGTCTTATATCCGTTGAGTGTCC
Organism: Paracoccaceae bacterium; assembly: GCA_002402045.2. GTDB lineage: Bacteria > Pseudomonadota > Alphaproteobacteria > Rhodobacterales > Rhodobacteraceae > UBA3077. The sequence goes on from NVUX02000006.1 coordinate 63,959, forward strand.
TGCGCGCACCCCGAAATATGGGATGCACGCGGTCTTTTTATCCAGCGCGCACCCTGTAAAGGATGCACGCGGTTCCTTTATTCGAACACAGCACTTGGGTTATCCAAGCTGTCTGAGCCTTCGAATTCAATGGCGCTGAGGGCCAGCGCGTTTACGGCACGCTCGGTCGATTTGGCCTGTTGAACAAAGCCGTTTACACCACCCATGATCAGCGCATTACCCGCAGCGTTATCAGCTGCCAGCATTTGGTCATAAGACATGCCAGCTTCAGCAGCGACCTTAAGCTTGGTTAATGCGGCCATTGTGGCGGCAATATCAGCTGTTAGTGCCGCAGCAACTTCAGCGTCAGCTTCGCCAACCAAATCAGCTACAGAGGCGCCTGAAACAACCACACCGTCAATGCCGGTATAGCTGCCCAGATAGATGTTTTGCACGCCTAAACCATCATAATAGTGGCTGTTATGGGTGTTGTCCGAGAAGCAATCATGCTCTTCTTCTGGGTCGTTCAGCATCAGGCCGAGGCGCATACGTTCACCAGCAACTTCGCCATATGAAAGGCTACCCATGCCGGTCAAAATGGTGGAGATCCCAGCGGTTTCGTCGTCCAGCAAAGCCGTGCGCGCATCGCCCGCATCACCCCATTGGCCAACCATCCACTCAAGGTCTGTTACCAGCAAAGCCGAGGCGGCTACGAGGTAATCACCACGGCGATCACAGTTGCCATTGGTGCAATCTGTCCCCGCAGCATAATCTGTCCAAGAGCGGTTACCCGCGCCGTGCTCTGTGCCGTTCAGGTCTTGGCCCCAGAGCAAAAACTCGATGGCGTGATAGCCGCGAGACACGTTGCTTTCAATCTCGTCAGCTTCAAACAGGGTCTCGCCGATAAGCTCTGCATTGATGGTAGAAGCATCAACCGTTTGGCCGCCAACAACAAATTCGGGGTTCGCAATCACGTTCAGCGCTGCATATTCGTTTTCGTCAGTGGCACCGCCATAGCTAGTGTCCACATAGTCAATCAGGCCTTCATCAAGCGGCCAAGCATTTACCAGGCCTTCCCAATCGTCAACAATCGCGTTGCCAAAACGGTAAACTTCGGTTTGCTGGTAAGGTACCCGTGAAGCCAGCCATGCGGTTTTGGCGGCTTGCAGGTTTTCTGCTGACGGGTGTGCAACCAGCGCGCCAATGGCGCTATCAAGCACCCGCGCCAAAGTCAGGGCATCGCCAAAATTTGCTTGCGCAATATTGGCGTAGTTATCCAGCACGTCGGTCTTGGTAACGGCCAAAGCCGGAGCCGCTGCAAGCATGGCAAGCGCGGCCGCTGTGGTGAAAAGGGATTTCATATTTATGTCCTTTCAAAGACTTTAGTGTTTGGTATTCGAAAATTTCTCGGGGCTGATTTCTGGCTGTACCATTTGTGAAAGCGCTAGCCCCACGGGGCCGGCCATATTCGCAGCAACCACCGCCATATCAGGGCGCATAAAGTTGCTCGCCAAAAGCATGGCGTCTTCCTGCTCGCCCAAAGCGGCCGCCACAATAAAGTTGGCAAAGGCGCATTCATCGCCCCCCACGCAAGTGCATTTAAGCTGATGGCGCTGCAAAGGCCGGCGAGAATGGATGAGCACCAACGACATCAACTTCTCAAAACGCGCCATTTGGCTACGGGCATTTTTCCTGCCGTAGTAGCCATAAAAATCCCGCCAGATTGAGGCCTGCCCCTCAGGGCTATCACACCAAAGCCGGAGATACATGACAGTGGCAGCTTCCAGTCGAGGAAGCTCCTCCAACAAACCTACAGGCGCGGCGCCGCGCATATCGTATCCGGCACTCATTTTGTTAAAATCAATTTTTGCTGGCGCGTAATGCGTAGCGTGTACATTTGGCCGTCGAGCTTGATCTGGGCGATCGTGCCGCCAACGGTTAAATCCCGCGCATCAAAGGTTGGGTAATCTTGGGAAGCGGCTTCCATTTTGGGGCTCTCCAACCTATCCAGAATTGACTCAAGTGGCGTATCAAGCAGCGCGCCTGGGTCAACGGCCGCTTGTAGTACTTCCAAACGGTCGGGCCGAATATGGGCCTCAAAATCAAGTTTGCCTTCGCGATTTTCCACGTTTTGTCCTCGCTATCGTGTGTCCGCCTTGGCTGTCCTAATTTAATGGAGTTGCTAGGTATGTCTATACCTGACAAAATCACTTTGCGAAGTCAAGTAATAATTGAGTAATTTACTTTTTTACGTAATCACCTGTTTCTGTGACATTTTTCGCGGCCGGTCTTTTTGCCTAGCGCATGAATTTAAGGCAATTCTTTACGCGCACCAGTTTAACCATCCAGAATCATCAATTTCCAACGGTAGCTTTTTGGGCCTTCCCCTAAACCATAGCGTCTCGCCAGCGGATGGAATCAGCAATGCGCGAGGCCCGGCCATCAGGGTTCCGGTCATTCCATTGTTCAATCCGTGAGTTTATTGATGGTCGGCGTCCACTCCGCATTTGCAGCGTGGGCACAAAAAATGCTACCAAAACTGCTTCTCGCAGCGCAGAGGCAAAAGGGCGGCGGCCCTAAAAAAGGCCAGTGATGCAGGCGGGATTATGCGTCTCGCTTGTAAATCCAGTCATGCTCAGGGTGGTTCTGAAACCGCCAATTTCGCAATGGGCCCGCCATTACGTTTAAATAATAGGAATCGTAACCATACGGCACGCCGCAAGGGTGATGGCCTTTTGGCACCAGCACTACATCATGGTTCGATGCCGACATTGTCTGGTCCAATGACCCGTCTTCGGTAAAGACCCGTTGATGGATATACCCCTGTTCGGGGTTTAAGCGATGGTAATAAGTTTCCTCCAAATATGTCATTTCGGGAAAATTATCTTCGTCGTGGCGGTGCGGCGGGTAAGACGACCAGTTGCCATTCGGCGTAAACACTTCGGTCACGAGCAAGCTGTCGGCCACATCGCGGTTTTCCATGGCGATATTATTAATAAAGCGTGTGTTGGCCCCAATACCGCGTTGCTCAAGCTTAATCCCCGCAGGCCCAATAATTTGTGCGTCATGGCCACCTTTTCCGGGGGCGCTACATACGGCCAAAGTGCAGTCTGTCGTGGCCGTTGCCTGCCACTCTGCCCCGTTGGGAACATAGGCACAATGCGGGGGGGTGCGCTCAAATACATTCATCCGGTCCCCCATTTCACCAAATGATTTACCTGCGGCTGATATGTTTGCTTTACCTTCAACAAGCACAAGAATGGCTTCGGTTTCGCCCGTGGCTTCCCCTACGGTTTCACCGGCTGCCAATCGGTAAAGGCTGAATCCGACATATTTCCAGTTAGCGTTTTCCGGTGAAATATCATGTACTTTACCAGTTGTGCCCGTTGGTTTTCGTAATAAGTCTATCATCAAAAATCCCCTTCATCCAAACCAGAAGAACGTGCCATAGCCTTAAGCGATTTCAGACCCAGAGTTTGATATTCAAACGGGTCGCGAACCGCCGGGTCTTGCTCTGCTTCGATGACCAGCCACCCCGAATAATTGTGCGCCGCAGCTACTCTTAGCACGGGCTCAAAATCGACACCGCCTTCGGTATCACCCGGCACGGTAAATACCCCACGCCTTACGCCTTCAAGAAACGAAAGGCCTTGCTCACGGACTTCGGCCATGATGTCTGGCCGCACATTCTTTGCATGAATGTGACCGACGCGCGCCATATGGCGCGCCAAAACTTCCGCTGGGCCACCACCGCCAAAATAGCAATGGCCGGTATCAAACAACAGTTTTGTCGCGGGGCCGGTATGGCTCATAAGCAAGTCGATTTCGGCTGGCGTTTCAACGACCGTGCCCATGTGATGGTGGTAAACCAGCGTAATCCCCTGATCGGCCGCAAATTGCGCCAAGGCTTCAACGCCCGCGCCAAATTCCTGCCACGCCTCTGCGGCAAGCACGGGCTTATCATTGATCGCGGTATCATCCGCACCGTGAACCGCGTTGGAGGTTTCGCACGTAATAATCACCTTCGAGCCGACCGATTTCAAAAAATCGAGAAAGGGCTGCATGGCGGTTTTTTCATCGGCAACCGAGTTAGTCAGCAGATTGAGCGAGTGCCAGCCGGAAATAAACCGCAATCCACGCCCGCCAAGTTCCTTCTCAACACCAGCCGCAGTCGTCGGCAGTTTGTGGCCTTTTTCAATGCCATCAAAGCCAATGCTGGCAGTTTGATCCAGACATTGCTCAAGGCTAATATCAGCGCCAAGCGTCTGGTCATCATCATTGGACCACGCGATGGGGTTGGTGCCATAAAGTATCATATAACTGCTTTCTTATTTGTAACATAGGCCGCATGCGCAGCGGTAACTTCTGGGCGGGCGCTAACCTCAGGCACCGCAACGTCCCACCAGTGGCCGCCATCGGGCGTGCTTGGATACGGGTCGGTGTCGATCACCACCACAAAAGGCCCAGCGGCGGTTTTTGCTTGTGCCAGCGCCCGTTCCAGCTCCGCAATATTGGCAGCCTTCACGGCGGTTGCGCCCATGCTGGCCGCGTGGGCAACAAAATCAATTTGGCTGTTTTCTCCCAAGTGGCTGTGGGCGAGCAGGTTGTTAAATTCGGCCCCGCCAGTGCCCATTTGCAGCCGGTTTATGCAGGCATAGCCACGGTTATCTGTCAAAACAATAGTGATTTTGACCCCCATCATCACCGCTGTCGCCAGCTCGGAATTGGCCATCATATAGCTGCCATCACCCAGCATACAAATTACATCGCGCTCGGGTTGGGCCATTTTCACCCCCATCGCGCCTGCGATTTCATAGCCCATACAGGAAAACCCATATTCCATATGATAGCTGCCGGGGCGGGGAGATTTCCAGAGCTTGTGCAGCTCACCCGGCATGGTGCCAGCGGCGCTCATTACCACGGTATCGGGGCCACTCGCCCGCTGCACCGCGCCAATAACCTGTTGGTCTGTTGGCAGCTGGTTGTTATCAGTTGGGGCATCGGTCAGGGCGTCTACAGCTTTGAACCAGTTGGCCTTGGGCGCGGGGGCGGGCGGCGTGGACTGAAAGGCACCCAAGGCTTTGCTCAGCAGCTCCAGCGCAACACGCGCGTCAGCAACCAGCGGCATCGCCCCGCGTTTTACGGCGTCATAAGCCGCCACATTGATACTCACCAGTTGGCGGTCTGGATTCTTGAAAAGCCCCCAGCTGCCGGTGGTAAAATCCTGAAAACGCGTGCCAACGCCCAGTACCAAATCGGCGATTTCGCAGGCGTCATTTGCCGGCGTGCAGCCCGTTACACCAACTGGGCCAAGGTTTAGCGGGTGGTCCCATGGCAGGGCAGATTTGCCCGCCTGACTTTCCACAATCGGAATATTATGCGCCTCTGCGAAACGGGTTAAGGCCGCCGTTGCGTCAGAATAATGCACGCCGCCGCCCGCGACAATTACCGGGGACTTTGCGGCGCGGATGGCGTTAATCACGCTGTCTAGCTCAACAGGGTCAGGGTGGATACGACGTTGCCCCCATATTTTGGGCACAAAAAAGTTCTCGGGGTAATCATAGGCCTCGGCCTGAACATCTTGGCAAAAAGCCAGCGTCACCGGCCCGCATTTTTCGGGGTCTGTCATGGTGGCAAAGGCGCGGGGGAGCGCTGTCAGCAATTGTTCTGGCCGTGTGATGCGATCAAAATAGCGCGACACCGGGCGAAAGCAATCATTGACGCTGATCGTGCCATCGTCAAAATCCTCAATCTGTTGCAATACCGGATCAGGGGCGCGATTGGCAAAAATATCGCCAGGAATCAATAATACAGGCAAGCGATTTACATGCGCCAACGCTGCAGCGGTAACCATGTTGGTGGCCCCCGGCCCGATTGACGCCGTGACCATCATCGCCCGTTTGCGCCCAGATTGCTTGGCATAGGCAATGGCCGCGTGGCACATGGTTTGCTCATTATGGCCACGATAGGTTTGCAACTGGTCACGCGCAGCATGCAGCGCCTCGCCAATGCCGGCCACGTTTCCGTGGCCAAAAATCGCCCAGCAGCCAGCGATATATGGCTGGCCGTCTTCGTTCATTTGAGCTGACACATAGCGCACCATCGCTTGAGCCGCTGTTAGCCGGATAGTTTTCATGCGATCACCCCTTTAGCGTTTGCGCGTGCAGCATCCCAAATATCACAAAGCTGGGAGAATTTCTTGGCCATAGTTTCAACGGCCTCTGCATCTGTAATAGACCCTAGCATCCATGCTTTAGCAGGTTCAGCAAATATTGTGCGCCCAACGGCAAAACCTTTGACCAGCGGAAATTGCGCGGCAACGGCAAAGCTCTGCGAGAGTGTAGCTTGACTTGCGCCCAATCCTAGCACCACGATGCCACGGGTGTGGGGGTCATTGCGGGTTATGGCATCACAGGTGTTTTGCCACGCGGTGTGGTTTTGCATCGGCTCCAGTTTCCACCAGTCGGGGTATACCCCCAAATCATAAAAACGTTGGATGATACGGGCATTGGTGTCATCATCAACCAGCCCCGCCTTGGAGGGGATTGGCTCAAGTAAAAATTCAAGCCGGTTCCGCCTGCTGGCCTCAAACAGGCGTAGAATGCTAGCTTCTTGCTGGCTGCGTATCTCGTCAGTGTCATCGGGGTGGTAAAAACACAAAACCTTAACCACATGCGCAAGCGGCCATTCTGACAAGCCGCCACAATCCAGACCAATTTCTGGTTCGAATTCTAGCGGGCGTGACCCGGGTAATTCGACCGGACGCCCTATCCAGAGGTTTTGATCTACCGCCTGAAAAAGCCCGTCTTGCCCGAGGCGGCCATCACAAAGCAAGCCAAACCCATTGCGCTTATTTGCCACCTGTCGGGTCACCTCAACACAAAGCTCCTTGAAGGCTCCGATCTTTTTCGGCGTGGCCCCCGGCACCTCTTCAAGCTGAACCCTGTGGTCAAAAGCAAACACTTTCATTTCAGGCCAATCACCTGCGCGATTTGTGGACCAGTGGATCTGCTCCAGGGCTTTGTCTTTACGCAAAGCCTTGTTCTGAATGCCTTTATCAAAAAAGTACTGCAACTCCTCCCAGCTCGGATACGCCGGCGTGCAGCCATGCCGACTGACCGCAAAAGCGCCGCACGCATTGGCGTATTTCAAGCTGGTTTGCCAATCCTGATCGGTTAACCAGCCCTTGAGGAGGCCACTCATAAACCCATCTCCCGCCCCCAGAACATTGAATACTTCAATCGGGAAACCGGGGCCGCTTAGGCCATCGTCAAGACTATCGGGTATAGTATCAACAAACGCGCTGGCCCCCATTGGGCCGCGCTTACACACAAGCACCGCGTTGCAAACCGCGCGCACGTTGCGCAGGGCCTTGATTGTATCGGTTGTGCCACCAGCAATATGGAACTCTTCCTCAGTGCCAACAATCAGGTCAAACAAATGCAATGTGGATTGTAGCTTGGCCGTCACCGCATCAGACGCGATGAACCGGTTCTCGCCATCCCCGTGGCCTGTCAGGCCCCAGAGGTTGGGGCGGAAATCAATATCAAGCGCCGTTTTTGCGCCATTTTTCCGTGCAAGCTTAAGTGCCTTCAATACGGCGGCCTCGGTTTTTTCGTGGCTAAGATGGGTGCCGGTCACGGTCACACAGCGGGTATCAGCGATAAGGGCCGCGTCAATATCCGCCTCGCAAAGTGCCATATCGGCACAATTTTCACGATAGAATATCAGCGGAAACTGCTCTTGATCCCGGATGCCAAGCAAAACCAGTGCGGTCAGGCGCTCAGGGTCTGTGGTTACGCCGCGCACATCAACCCCCTCGCGCTGCAACTGTTCCCGAATAAACCGCCCCATATGCTCGTCACCAACACGAGTAATCAGGCCAGATTTTAGGCCCAGCCGCGCAGTGCCAGCGGCAATATTGGTGGGCGAGCCCCCAATATATTTGTTGAAAGATCCCATATCTTCCAGCCGCCCGCCAACCTGCGCGCCATATAAATCAACCGATGAGCGGCCGATTGTAATGACATCTAGCATCTACACAGTCCCTCCGAGCGAGCCTTCTAGGGTTGCCAATTCCTGGCCACCGGCCATCAAATCCTGCAACTCCTCAGGGGTAATTTCGCCTTTAACGGCCGTGCCAAGGGTTTTGCCACGGTTAAGAACCGTAAACCGGTCACCTACAGCCATGGCGTGGCGCACATTATGGGTGATGAAAACCACCCCGATACCCTGTTTGCGCACCTTATCAATATTGGCCAAAACATTCGCCGTTTGTCGCACCCCAAGCGCAGAGGTCGGTTCATCCAAAATCAGCAATTTAGCCCCGAAATAAACCGCACGCGCAATCGCCACAGTTTGGCGCTCGCCCCCCGACAGCGTGCCAACGGCTTGCCCCGGTTCCCGCAGATTGATACCCATCTTTTTCATCTCGGTCATGGTGACTTCGTTGGCTTTTTTGAAATCCATCATACTAAACGGGCCGAATTTTTTGAGCGGCTCATTCCCCATCCAGAAATTTCGCGTAACCGACATAAGAGGGATCATCGCCAAATCTTGATAAACCGTAGCAATCCCCGCGTTCATTGAATCGCGCGGGCTGTTAAAGCTCATCTCTTTGCCTTCAAACATTATCGTGCCCTTGGAGGGCTTATGCACCCCCGACATGGTTTTGATAAAGGTCGATTTACCCGCCCCGTTATCGCCCAACAGGCAGTGGCATTCACCGGGGCGCACATCGAATGAAACCCCGCCAAGCGCAATGACCGCACCAAAATGTTTCTCGATGTTTTTCATTTCTATAAGAGGAGTAGTCATCAGCGTTCTCCTGTAATCATACGGCGGATATAGGTATTCAAGATCACCGCCAAAATTAGAATGGTTCCGAGGAAGACCCGGAAGAGCGAACTTTCGGCCCCCGAGAAAAACAGACCCTGCTGCACCACGCCGAATATCAGTGCGCCAAGTGCCGCGCCAACAACAGATCCATATCCGCCGGTTAACAATGCGCCGCCAATCACAACGCAAATGATCGCTTCGAATTCTTTTAGCAAACCACGGTCGGCTGCGGCTGACCCAAACTCCATCACTTGCGCGGTGGCAAATACACATGCGCAAAATGCGGTGAACATGAACATCAGCATTTTAACGCGGTTCACAGGAACCCCGACATACCGCGCGGCTTGTGCGTCGCCGCCAGATGCAAAAATCCAGTTGCCAAAACGGGTTTTGGTGAGCAACCATTGGCCAAAGATGATCAGACCTATGGCCCAAACGACTAACATCGGCACGCCTTCTACCACGGGCTGGCCTTCGCGGCTGCCGCGTGTAAACGTGTCTATCCAGCCAATATCGGCAAACCACTGGAATAAACCTTTTAAGATTGTGCCGCCAAAAACAGGCGCCAGCCAATCGCCCTCGGCCACCTGTTTTACCCCGCCAATAATGGTTTTTTGGGTGGTCATAATAGACAGCCAGATGGTCATGCCACGTAGAATATACAGAAATGCGAGGGTCACGATAAAGCTGGGTAAGCCCGTTTTTATGACCAAAAATCCGTTAAGCGCGCCCAGCGCTATGCAAACCACAAACGCAGTTATGATCGCAAGCCACACAGGCCAGCCCCATTGCACAGACAGAATTGCAATCACAATGCCTGCAAACCCGATCATCGAGCCAACAGAAAGATCAAACTCTCCGGCGATCATCAAAAGGCAGGCGCCCACAGCAATAATGGCAAATTGAGCCGAAACGACTGTCCAGTTTTGAATGCCCTTTGGGGCAAACATGCCGCTGTCACCAGCGATCATCATAAAGAATACAAAGACCAAAACGGCCCCGGCAATTGCCCCAAGCTCGGGGCGGATCATGGCGCGCCGTAACTTAGAGACTTGTTTTATACGTTCGTCAGTCATGTTTCCCTCGTCTCTGTAAATAAAACTAAAAAGGGCGGCACCGATGCGCCGCCCTTCAACTTGTTAACTAGCGATAAACGCCCGCAAATTCCTCAACAAAGGAGATGCTGTCTTTGGTAATATAACCCGGACCGGAATTCATGTGGCCCGATGGCAAAACACCGTAACGCACAAGGTTGGTCAGGATGATAACCGGCATATAGCCTTGCAGGTATGGCTGTTGGTCAATCGCAAAAGCGATGATGTCGGCCTTGATCGCATCAGCGATTTCGTCGGACAGATCGAAGGTTGCAAAGAACAGCTCGCCAGCAAGACTTTCAGCATCCAGCGCCGCAAGGGTTGGGTGGGCCGAGGTTGGCCCCAGCGTCAGAACCGCACCGGTGTCAGGATTGGCAGCCAAAAACGCGATAACCTTGTTTTTGATCTCGGCAGGGTCTTGACCGGAGTCAATCATGCTGCTGGCAACATCCGCACCAATCGCATCCGCAAATCCTTGGCAACGCTCAACCGAAGCTGGGTTGGTGATGTAGTGATTCACGCAAAGGAAAGAGGAAACACCCGCCGCAGCCGCGCGTTTACCCGCGCCAAAGCCCGCATCATATTCAGGCTGGCCAACATGCATCAACGCACCTAGTGCTTCAGACTGTGCATGCGTCCCGGAGTTGATGGTGATCACGGGAATGCCCTGATCAACAGCATCGGCAACCGGGCCAGAAAGCACGTCAAAGTCGGCAATCGTCAGGATGATGCCATCTGGATTTGACGCAATCGCTTGCTCAACAATACGCGCCATATCAGCCAAATCGCCGGTTGGCGGGTTGCGGTATTCAACGGTTACATCCATCTGGTCGGCAGCAACGTTGATAGCGTTTTTGATGGTATTCCACCAGCTATCACTATCCGGCGCATGGCTGATCAGAACAAAGCGCTCACCCTCCGCATACGCTACTGTGCCCATTGACGCCGCCAATGTGGCGGCTGTCAGGACCGCTGTTAATGTTTTTTTCATTTCATTTCTCCCAAAATTAGGTTGCACTTGCAACATCGCTTTCAGCCCTAAATCTACCAAAAGAATCGCAAGTCGTCTCCAGTGGGTGAAATATATATTCCATAATAAGAAAAACACAACAAATATTTTCTGCATTAACTCTTCTTGCGCCGCGTTCCAACCGCAACGGCAAGGGTCATCGCCAACGAAAGCGGGGCCGCCAGCGCCCGAAATGCGCCAACATTTTCTTCTGGAACCGTAAGTATCACAGAATTCAATGCGTGCAGGTGGCTATTTAGCGTGTCTGTAATTGCCACAATTTTATTGTTTCGAGCATCGGCAAATGTCGCAAGGTCAAGCGTCTCTTCTGAATATGGCGCAAATGTTATTGCCAATAAAACATCGCCAGGACGGATGGCATTTTTATGCTGCAAATTGCCAAACCCGCCATGCATCATCGCAGGCACACCCATTTTTTCAAAGGCATAGGCAAGATATGTCGCAACAGGGACCGCGCGGCTTAACCCAATAATATGGATCAGCGGCGCTTTAACCAACTCCTGAACGGCGTTCTCAAGGGTTTCAGGGTCAATGGTCCCGGCCAGATTCTCTAATGAAACACGGCCCACATCAATAAATTCTGCCAACAGAGCCGAAGGCGATTCTTCACTGCTTGACCGCAATTTTTCCAGCCTCGTTGTATAATCAGGCCAGCGCTGCACATGGGATTCACGAAACATACGTTGCATTTCCGAAAACCCGGAAAACCCCATAAGCGAACAAAACCGCATAAAGGCTGAGGGTTGCACGCCGGCTCTTTTTGACAATTCCGAGACTGTCGAAACCGCAATAATATCAGTATTACGCCCTACAAAATCTGCGCATTGTTTCAAACGTTTCGGTAAACGAACCGAAATCTCCAAAAGCCTGTCATTAAATTCCTTGAGGTTTTTCGGCGCAACGGTTTTCTGCATGGGCTTTCCCTTTTTGCTTGACAGGTGGAGCAATAAATTCCATTTCGATTGGAATATTTATTCTAAATTGAGAATCAACGGGAGTCTACAGTGATGCATGAAATAGGAATCGGCCTGATAGGCTCCGGCTTTATGGGCAAAGTCCACGCGCTGGCTTTTGGCGCTGTGAAAGCGGTTATGGGAGATGTGCCAACCCCCAGATTGGAGGTATTGTGCGACGCACCGCTGCCCCAAGCAGAGAAAATGGCCAGCCAATTCGGATTTGGTCGCGCTACGGATGACTGGCAAGCCCTGGTGAACGATCCGCGCGTTGATATGGTTTCAATTACCACCCCCAACCACCTGCATTTCGAGATGGCGATGGCCGCCATTGCCGCCGGAAAGCACGTGTATTGCGAAAAACCTCTGTCGCTCACGCTTGAAGATGCCCAAAAAATGGCAGAGGCTGCAAAAGCTGCCGGTGTCAAAACCATGGTCGGCTACAACTACATCAAAAACCCCGCATTTACCCATGCGCAGTCGTTGATCGCAGATGGGGCCATTGGGGACATTGTTCATTTTCGCGGCTGGGTGGACGAGGATTATCAGGCTGACCCTGATCTGCCTTGGACATGGCGTGCCAAAATTTCAGAAGCAGGTTTGGGGGCGCTAGGAGACCTAGGGTGCCATTTGATTTCAATGGCTTACGGCATAGTTGGTCCGATTGATAGCCTGATCGCCGACATGCAAACTATCCATAAAACGCGGCCTCTTGCCGGTGGTTCGGGGCGGGCGACGGTGGAAAACGAGGACACCGCCAGTGCCTTGGTTCGGTTCAAAAATGGCGCGCAGGGGTCGTTATCAACTTCCCGCTCGGCATGGGGGCGCAAAAACCGCTTGGCGTGGGAAGTTCACGGCACCAAAGGCATGATCTGTTTTGATCAAGAGCGGATGAACGAGCTGCAACTTTATCGCAACGAAGGGCCAAACGCCACACAAGGCTTCACCACAATTCTAACAGGCCCAGACCACCCGCCCTATGCAAATTTCTGTCCCGCAGGTGGGCACCAGCTTGGGTTTAATGACTTGAAAGTTATAGAAGCCGCCGCATTTTTACGACATATCGCTGGCGGCCCAGCAGCATATCCCAACTTCACCGACGCGGTGGAGTTTGAAAAAACCATTCATGCAATTGCGCATTCAGCGCAGACCGGAAACCGAATTACTCTCTAAAGGAATGCTCCAATGACCATACGTTTTGCCCTTTTGGGCGCTGGCCGGATTGGCCATGTCCATGCCAAGGCAGTTACCAATAACCCGGATTCTATTCTGGTAGCCATTGCTGACGCCCTGCCGCAGGCCGCCACAGATTTGATCGGCATTTATGGCGGAGAGCAGCGCAGCATTGACGATATTGCCGCCGCAACCGACATTGACGCAGTGCTGATTTGCACGCCAACAAACACCCACGCGGACCTGATCGAGAAATTCGCCCGCGCAGGAAAAGCCATTTTTTGCGAAAAACCGATTGATCTGAGTGTCGCTCGGGTAAAGTCATGCCTTGAAGTTGTCGCGCAGGAAAACGCAACGTTGATGATCGGCTTTAACCGTCGGTTCGACCCGCATTTCATGGCGTTGAAAAATGCCGTTGACCAAGGGCGCATTGGCTCAGTCGAGATGATTAACATTATTTCGCGCGATCCGGGGGCGCCGCCGCCAGAATATATCAAAGTATCGGGCGGGATTTTCAAAGACATGACCATTCATGACTTTGACATGGCACGGTTTTTGTTGGGCGAAGAAATCGACACGGTTATGGCCAGCGCTTCGGTGCTTGTGGACCCAAAAATTGGTGCGCTAGGCGATTTTGACAGTGCCAACATAATTTTGACCACGGCCAGCGGCAAACAATGCGCCATCAGCAATTCGCGCCGCGCCACCTATGGCTATGATCAGCGAATCGAGGTGCACGGGTCATTGGGCCTGGTTTCGGCCGAGAACCAGCGTGAAGTCGGCATCGAAATTGCGACGGCAGACGGCTATACCAAACCGCCGCTTTTCGACTTTTTTATGACCCGTTATTTGTCGGCCTATGCCGCTGAAATATCTGCTTTTGTCGCGCATCTAAAAGACGCTTCGGCGGCAACACCAAGCGGAGATGACGGGCTTAAGGCGCTGATAATCGCAGAAGCGGTCTTAAAATCCGTTCATGAAAACCGTGGAGTATCCCTAAGCGAAATTGCGTAAATAGTGGCGCCTGCGCCGCTGCAAAAAAGAGCAGCGGCGCATTGTTTTAGCCTAATGTTGGCATATTAAATTCCGCATTGCTACGCTGCCCGCTCGGCCACCGTGTGGTGGTGGTTTTGATGCGGGTGTAAAACCGCACACCTTCCATGCCATGCATATGGTGATCCCCAAAGATTGACGATTTCCACCCGCCAAAACTATGAAACGCCATTGGCACCGGAATGGGTACATTAATGCCAACCATGCCAACTTCAACATCCTGCGAGAAATTGCGCGCGGTGTCTCCGTCTCGGGTGAAAATTGCGGTGCCATTGGCGTATTGGTGTCTGTGAACAACGTCCAGCGCCTGCTGATAGCTGCTGGTGCGCACAATGGCCAAAACCGGGCCAAAGATCTCTTCTTTCCAGACGGTCATGTCTGGGGTCACATTATCCAGCAGGGTGCCGCCAATAAAATAGCCGCTTTCATAGCCTTGCTTGTCTTGCTTGAAATCGCGGCCATCAACAACAACGGTTGCGCCTTCGGCTTCGCCGGTGTCGATATATCCGCGTACTTTTGCGAGATGCTCTTTTGTTATCAGCGGCCCCATCTCTGAATCTTCGTCAGTTGTCGCCCCAATTTTGAGTGCCTTGATTTTGGGCACCAATTTTTCAATCAACGCATCAGCAACCACATCACTAACCGGTACGGCAACAGAAATCGCCATACAGCGCTCGCCAGCCGACCCAAAAGCCGCGCCCATAAGCGCATTTGCGGTCATCTCCAGATCAGCATCGGGCATAATGATCGCATGGTTTTTGGCGCCCCCAAGGGCCTGCACGCGTTTTCCATTAGCTGTGCCGGTATTATAGACATATTCCGCAACAGGGGTTGAGCCGACAAAACTGATGGCCTTTACATCCGGATGGACCAATAGCGCATTCACAGCGACTTTATCGCCTTGGATCACGTTAAACACACCATCCGGCAAGCCGGCTTCGGTAAGCCATTCTGCCATTTTCAGCGCCGCAGAGGGCACCCGCTCAGATGGTTTCAAAACGAATGTATTGCCACAGGCCAACGCCACCGGGAACATCCACATTGGCACCATTGCTGGAAAGTTAAACGGAGTGATGCCAACGCAAACGCCCAGCGCTTGGCGGATGTTGTGGCTGTCTACGACCGAGCCAACATTCTCGGAAAACTCACCTTTTAAAAAGCTAGGCGCGCCGATGGCAAATTCAACAACTTCTAACCCGCGCGTGACTTCGCCCAATGCGTCGTCTTGGGTTTTACCGTGCTCACCGGCCAGAATTTTCGCTAATTCGTCGGCGCGATCCCAAAGGATATTTTTGAACTTATCCAATATACGAGCCCGACGTAGTGCTGGCGTTTTTGACCATTTCGGCCAAGCGGCCTTGGCGGCAGCAACTGCCACAGATACATCTTCCGCCGAGGCCATTGCCACTGTTTTTTCGACCGCGCCAATGGCCGGGTTATATACAGGGTTGCTACGGCCAGACGCGCCAGAAAACGGGGTGCCGTTAATGAAATGTGCGCATTCAATCATGATATTCTCCTATTTTGCTCCTCCAAGCTATCGACACGCCATATCCAAATATATATGTAATATCCGATAATGGATACTTGTTTTTGGAGGTAAGGTATGGATTGGAATGATCTAAAATATTTTCTTGCCGTAGCAAGAGAGGGCCAAATTCTTAGCGGAGCACGGCGGCTTGGCGTTTCTCAGGCGACGCTAAATCGGCGGGTCTCAAATTTGGAGAGAGCCCTAAACACCACGTTGTTTAACCGGTCCACCCTTGGCTGTGAGCTAACACCACAAGGCATTGCATTAATGGAGCGGGCCACACGAATTGAAACGGAAACACTAAAAATATCAACCACGCTTTCCAAACCCGAAAGCCCGGTTTCGGGCACTATTCGTATTGGGGCGCCCGACGGGTTTGGCGTCGCATTTCTGGCACCTCGCCTGCACCTGATAACGGAGAAGTTTCCCGATCTATCGGTGCAATTGGTCCCCATTCCGCGGCATTTTTCGCTTTCTCGAAGAGAGGCCGACATTGCTGTAACAATCGGACGGCCAGAAAAAGGCCGGTTGCGGGCGCGAAAGCTGACCAATTACTCTCTGGGTCTCTACGCGTCAAAAAACTACCTGTCTGAGCACGGATCGCCCGCTTCCATTGAGGCTCTGGAAAAGCACAAACTTGTTGGTTACGTCGAAGATCTTATTTTCACGCCAGCCCTGAACTTTTCAGCGCATTTTCTAAATAACTGGCGATCTTCCATCGAAGTCTCCAGCGCATTGGGGCAGTTAGAAGTGGTGCGTGCAGGGGGAGGGATCGGCATATTGCATGATTTTATGGTGCGCGATATGCCCGATCTTTTACCAATTCTCCCTGATAAGCGGCTAAATCGAAGCTATTGGACAGTTTGGCACGAAGACCTGAAAAACAGCCCAGAAATTATCGAAGTGGCACGTTTTCTTACCGATATTGTGAACCGGGAAAAGAAGATATTTATAGCACCTTAAGGGCAGCCAAATTATCCAGACCAATATTCATGTAATGTGGTCCTGCTTTCTCAACCGGCTCATCAAATTTGGAAACGTCCACATCCTCATCATTGCCGTATTCCATTATTATGCTGGAATGCACCTTAGCAGATTGTCCAATTTTGCGGGACCACTTTTGCCCACAATACGTGGTGATCTGCTGTTCATTGACGCGGCGAAATCAAGAAAATACCCGGACGAGAACCCTCATTAATGCACGTTTCTTTTTGCCCATATTTATCTGAATACTGGCGCCGCGCAGAGTTTCATTTTGTCAGAATACGGCAGGTGCTGACTAAGAGTATGCGGTTATTTTGAAATAGTGACCGAATTATGATATAATCGTACGCAATTTTGCTGACATAGTATTTGCGAGGCTTTGCCATAGCTCGCTACCGTATGAAGACGGACAAAAACGAATCTATGATTTCTGGGAGGAAAAACATGAAATTTTCGGGTACTACGGCGCTTGGGCTGACACTTGGCATTGCCAGTGCATCTGTTGCGGGGGCAGAGTCTCTGACCATCGCGATTGTCAACAACGGTCACATGATCAACATGCAGTCGGTCGCTGAAGCCTACACGGCTGATACCGGCATTGAGCTAAAATGGGTGTCGCTGGAAGAAGGCGTTCTGCGCGAGCAGGTTACCTCTGACACCGCCACTGGTGGCGGCCAATACGATGTGATTAACATCGGCATGCAGGAGGCACCGATTTGGGGCGCTGCTGGCTGGATCGAGCCGCTGAACTTCGGTGCTGAATATGACATTGACGACATGCTGCCCGCAATGCGCAACGGCTTGTCGTATGAAGGTACGCTCTACGCGGCCCCATTCTACGGCGAGTCTTCCATGGTTATGTACCGCAAAGACCTAACCGATGCCGCGGGCGTAACCATCGTTGACAACGACTCTTGGGACAATGTGCGCGCCGCTGCGGCCGCCATCCACGACCCAGCAAACGGCGTTTACGGCGTATGCCTGCGCGGTAAGCCTGGTTGGGGCGACAACATGGCGTTTGTGACAACGGTTGTGAACTCTTTTGGTGGTGCCTGGTTTGATGCCGACATGCGCCCTACTCTGGACTCCGACGAGTGGAAAGCAGCGATCAACTTCTACGTTGATCTTCTGGGCACCTACGGCCCTCCAGGTTCTGAGGGTAACTCCTTCAACGAAATCCTTGCGCTCTACAACGAAGGCAAGTGTGGCATGTGGATTGATGCAACGATCGCAGCATCATTCTTGACGGTTGATGGTGTGGCGTATGCGCAATCACCAAATGCGGGTAACCCCGTGGGTGCAAACTGGCTCTGGGCTTGGGCGATGGCGGTACCAACCGGTTCACCAAACTCCGAAGCAGCGCATGACTTCATCGAGTGGGCAACATCTAAAGCGTACATCCAAGCCGTAGCTGACCACCCAGACTTTGGTTGGGGCTCTGTTCCAACAGGGACACGCGCTTCGACATACGCTCATCCTGAGTTTCAGGCCGTTGCCGGCTTTGCAGCCGCTGAGATGGCGGCGATCGAATCTGCGGCGCCTGAAGCAACGGACCTTAAGCCCTATGTTGGCGTACAGTTCGCAGCAATCCCTGAGTTCCCAGAAGTTGGCACTGCGGTTGCGCAAGAAATTGCAGCGGCATTATCCGGCGCAAAATCTGTGGACGAAGCCCTGGCAGCAGCACAATCCGCTGCCGACGCCATCATGGTTGAGGCCGGTTACTATTAATCGCCTCGCGTAGCAAATGTTGGGCCCGGCTTCCTCAGCCGGGCCCGACACCCAAGCCTAAATAATTCATTGTTCGGCGTGCCCGAACACCCGCATATTGAAGACTTCAACGAAACCCAGCTTTGTAAGGTGCCAGAGTATGTCAAATAGAACGCTCCCTCGGTTGTTGCAAGCACCAGCCATCTTGCTCCTGCTAATTTGGATGCTGGTTCCCCTCAGCATGACCCTGTATTTCTCGTTCATTCGATACGTTTTAAACAGCACGATCCGGCCAGAATGGATGACGCCAGCGTTAAGCAATTGGCGCGGACTCGGAAACTACAAATACGTTTTAGAAGCCAAGGATTTTTGGTTTGCGATCCAGAACTCTGTGTTTATCGTGAGCAGCATCCTCATTCTAACCGTCGTCTTGGGCCTCGGCATTGCGGTTCTCATAAACCGGTCATTTCCAGGGCGCGGCATTGTGCGCGTTCTGCTCATTTCGCCCTTCTTCGTAATGCCTGCGGTCAACGCTGTTTTGTGGATCAACATGATCCTTGATCCAGTCTTGGGCCTAAACGGGCTCGCGGTTGCTGGCATAAACGAAATCGTAGACGGCTTAAGAGACTTTCCGGTCTTGGGCGGCTTCTTCTCAATGTGGCCAGAATTTGAGCCCATTTCGTTTCGCGCCACACAAACTTCGTCATATGCTGTGATTATGATGGTGACATGGCAGTGGACACCCTTTGCGGTCCTTATATTCATGACGTCTTTGCAGTCGGAAGACGAGTCGCAAAAGGAGGCGGCAACGCTTGACGGTGCGAGCCCTTGGTCAAAATTCATCAACTTAACTGTCCCGCACTTGGCGCGGCCAATCGCGATTGTGGTGATGATTCAGTCAATCTTTCATCTCTCGCTTTATGCGGAAATTGAAATTGTTAGCCGCGGCAACGGAAACAAAAACCTGCCGTATCTCATCGGCGAATTTACTTCGAATAATATTGGCGCCGCGAGTGCCACTGGCATCTTCGCCGTCATCCTTGCCAACATCATAGCAATCTTTTTGCTGCGAATTGTTGGCAAGAGTCTGATGGATTAGGGGAAAAACAATGGCAATTGTAACGCAATCATCTAAACTTGGTAATGTCCTATGGCCCACTTTGGCGTGGGTCGTCGCCCTTATCTTCTTTTTCCCGATCTTTTGGCTTGTTTTTACCAGCTTCAAAACAGACGCCGATGCGGTGAAACCGGAATTTCTGTTCTTCTTCACG
Organism: Paracoccaceae bacterium; assembly: GCA_002402045.2. Classification (GTDB taxonomy): domain Bacteria; phylum Pseudomonadota; class Alphaproteobacteria; order Rhodobacterales; family Rhodobacteraceae; genus UBA3077. The sequence continues at coordinate 83,572 of NVUX02000006.1, forward strand.
CCAACGCTTGAGAACTACACAAATATGACCGAGAATTACGATTACTGGCGCTTCGCCATCAACTCGGTCATTACCTCGACCTTCGCAACGCTGTTTGCCTTGGCTGTTGGCGTGCCGGCGGCCTATGCGATGGCCTTTGACCCAAGCCGCCGCACCAAAGATATCCTGATGTGGATGTTGTCAACCAAGATGTTACCAGCCGCAGCGGTGCTGTATCCGATGACATTTTTAACCAAAAATTTCCTTGGAATATTTGACACGCATTTCCTGATTATTCTGGTGCTCTGCTTAATCAACTTGCCCATCGTTATCTGGATGTTGTTCACCTATTTCAAAGAAATCCCGAAGGAAATCATTGAAGCGGGCAAGATGGATGGTGTCAGTTTATGGGGCGAAATCAAAGATATTCTCATTCCGCTTGCATGGGGGGGTATCGTGTCCACCGCACTGTTAACCTTTATTTTCTGCTGGAACGAAGCCTATTGGACGGTTCGCCTGACGACAATTGATGCGGCAACGCTTTCCAAGCTCATTGAAGGCAACCGCGCCCCAGAAGGCCTATTCTTTGGCCGGCTTGCGGCCGTATCAACGGCGGCCATCGCCCCGATCATCATCTTGGGATGGTTTTGCCAAAAGCAATTGGTTCAGGGCCTAACATTTGGAGCTGTGAAATGAGCCTAAACGCCGCCCCAACTGATCTGACAGGCAAGGTCTGTTTGGTAACCGGTGCCTCTGGCGGCATCGGCGCCAGCACGGTTGCACATTTTGCGGCCCTCGGCGCAACGGTCTTTGCCACCGACATCGCGGACAGCTTTGAAGGCCCAGCAACTTACAAGCGGTTCGACTTGCTTAACGATACTGATTTGGACAAATGCACATATTGGATATCACAAATCAAGCCCGACATCCTTTTCAATAACGCCGCTCTATTTGCAATGGGAAGCGTTTTGGACTCCGGAGATTTGAACCAGTTGGACCGATTATTCGGCGTCAACGTGCGGGCCTTTTACGCGATCATGCAAGCGGCGGCAAAGTCGATGGTTGCGAATGGCCAGAAAGGCTCGATCATCAATCTTGCCTCCCAAGCCGGGCACCGTGGTGAGGCCCTTGTGGCGCATTATTGTGCAACCAAAGCCGCGGCCATTAGTTACACCCAGTCAACGGCATTGGCGCTGGCGCCACATGGCATACGGGTAAATGCCATTAGCCCTGGCGTGATTGACACGCCGATGTGGAAATCCGTTGATGCGTTATTTGCCAAATTCGAGGGCAAAGCGCCGGGGCAAAAGAAACGCGAGGTCGGCGAGGCTGTACCGCTTGGCCATATGGGCACGCCTGATGACGTGGCGCGTGCCGCTGTTTTCCTCGCGAGTGAACAATCATCTTATATGACCGCACAGACCATCGGTGTCGATGGCGGCAACGTGCTTAGGTAAACTTATGTCAATAATTACGCCAGAAATTGAAATGGTTGATCGCAGCGCGCGATCTATTCGCTACCTTGAACATGGGTGGCCTAATGACCTGTGCCGCTGGCATGCCCATGAGGAATACGAGCTGCATTTGATCGTAGAAACGCGCGGCAAGGCCTTTGTTGGCGATTATATTGGCGACTTTAAAGCGGGTGACCTGTTTATGACGGGGCCAAATTTGCCGCACAATTGGGTCACGAATAAAGTGTGGACTAAGCCGATTGAAACACGGGATATGCTGGTACAGTTCAGCCACGAAAGTGTAGCGAAACTTGCAGAAGGTTTCCCGGAGTTTTCTCAGGTATTACAGATGTTGCAACTTGCACAATCTGGCATTCTCTTCGAAGATTTTAACCCCACATTTGCCCGCGGCCATATGGAATCTGTCCGTGACAACAAGGGGGCCGAACGCATATTGGCTTTCATTCGCTTCCTTGTGCGGCTCAATGAGCATGCGGAAAAGAAAACCCTTTCCGCAGCTAGGCTTATTCTTCCCGCAGGCGGCAGCAAGCAGGCGCGCATAGCTGAAGTAATTGATTTTATTACGGAAAACTTCAGTGAGGGGATTTCAGTTGGCACGGCAGCTAAGATGGCCAGCATGACAGAGATCACCTTCAGTCGCAATTTCCAGTCTGTAACCGGAAATTCCTTTGTTGAGTTCCTGAACCGGATCCGCATCGGCGAGGCGTGTGGAATGCTGTATGCCTCTGACACTCAGATCACCACAATTGCGCAGAATGCCGGCTTCAAGAACCTCGCTAATTTTAATCGGCATTTCTTGAAGTTGAAGGGCATGACGCCGTCCGAATATCGCGATACAGCGCGCAAAGATCTGGCGCCGCAGTTGGAGTCGTCCTTATGAACCATTTGACGCACACATCCGTATTTGCAACCCGTTATGACCGGGCCGCTTGTAAAACCGGCATCGTTCACTTGGGCTTTGGCGCCTTTCATCGCGCGCATCAGGCGGTCTATATTGATGACTATATGGAAACCTCGGGAGATCTACGCTGGGGGATAGCGGCGGTGAATTTGCGTGGCACAGAGACGGATCAGTTTGCCGTGGCCAAAGCAGATATCCAACGCCATGATGGATACTACCTAAAATCCTTCTCGGCGGACGGCGAGGTCGCGCTGCGCCGCGTGCGCTCTCATACTTCTTTCGCGGATTGGCGTGTTGCCAAGGCGGATGCTGAAGCGCTTTTGTCAAATTCCTCAGTTCATCTCGTTACGATTACGGTCACGGAAAGCGGCTATTATACCGATCCAAACGGCGATCTTAACACCGCAGATCCGACAATCTTCGCCGAAATCAGCGGCGGCATTCCGCAAAGCGTTTATGGCTATTTACGCGCCGCGCTTGGCAAACGCTTTGCCAGCACGCGCGCGCCACTAACCATCGCTTGCTGTGATAATATTCGCCAAAACGGAAAAATGTTAAGCCGAAACCTGTTGGCATATCTGGCAGCTTGTGGAGACCACATGCTTGCACAATGGGTGTCTGAAAACGTCGCGTTCCCCTGCTCAATGGTAGACAGGATAACCCCGCGCAGCCCAGCTGGTCTTGGCCGCGAATTGTCAGCGCTGCTTGGTAAAGACGTGACCGCACCCATTATGGCCGAAGACTTCACCCAGTGGGTTTTGCAAGATAGCGCTGCGGCAGAAATGCCTGATTTAGCGCAATCGGGCGTAACCGTTACAAATGATGTAGACCCCTATGAGGAAACCAAAATTCGTGTGCTAAACGGCGGCCACACCGCGCTGACATATATGGCCGCGCTGGAGGGGCTAGACACATTTGACGCCGCTATGCGCGTGCCGCACCTGTATGAGCATTTCCATAATTTCGAAACAAAAGAAGTTTTACCTGCGATTACAATTAAGCTGCCCTTTTCAAAAAATGACTACCTCGCTGAGGTTACACGCCGGTTTGGCAATCAGGCCATTGGCGATCAAATCTCACGAATTTGCGCAGACGGAATGGCGAAGTTTCCAATTTTCATCCGCCCAACAATTGCCGGATGTTTGGCTCAAGGCGGTTTGCCAGTCTTTGCTATCCGCAGCATTGCCAGCTGGTATGTTTTTGCGCGCCATGTCGCCGCCGGAAAGATACCTTTTGATTATATTGAACCCAGCTGGGACGACCTGAATGCGCTGCTAACCACTGAAGCGTTTTTCACCAGTCATCAACTGTGGGGTGACATTCCTGAAACCTATCCAGAATTCGTCGAAACCCTTCGGCGCGAAATTACAGAATTGGAGTTAAAATGGCCGGTTTAACACTGCGTGATGTGCGCAAAAGCTATGGTGCCACGCAAGTTATGCACGGCGTTGACCTTGATATTGACGATGGTGAGTTTGTTGTTTTTGTGGGGCCGTCTGGCTGCGGAAAATCGACGTTGCTACGGATGATCGCTGGTCTCGAAGAGATCTCGAGCGGGTCTGTTTCAATTGACGGTAAAGAAGTGAACGAGGTTGCCGCCTCAAAGCGGGGCGTGGCAATGGTGTTTCAGTCCTATGCGCTTTACCCACATATGACCGTCTATAAAAATATGGCGTTTGGCTTAAAACAGGCGAAGACCGATCCGGCAGAAATTGACCGTCGTGTAAAAGGCGCCGCTGAAATTTTGCAAATCACAGATTACTTAGACCGCAGCCCGCGCAATTTGTCAGGTGGTCAGCGCCAACGGGTGGCGATTGGCCGTGCGATTGTACGTGACCCAAAAGTGTTCCTTTTTGATGAGCCCCTGTCTAACCTTGACGCGGCGCTGCGTGTGCAAACACGGCTTGAAATAGCCCGCCTTCACGAGCGCCTCAAAACCACGATGATCTACGTGACCCATGACCAGGTTGAAGCGATGACGCTAGCTGACAAGATTGTGGTGTTGCGCGATGGCCGCATCGAACAGGTCGGCTCGCCGATCGATCTTTATGAGCGCCCGGAAAATTTGTTTGTTGCGCAGTTTATTGGCAGCCCAAAAATGAATGTCTTCTCGGCGGGCGATCTTGCCCCGAATGCGAGCAAAGTTCTTGGCAGAGATGTTGCTGCGACAGATCAGGTTGGATTGCGGCCCGAAAATATGGTCGAATCCGATGCCGACAACACGGTTGTTGAGGGGCGCTTAGAATTGGTGGAAAACCTTGGGGAATACGCGTTGGTTCACCTAATCACAGCAAGTGGCATCGAATTTATCGCCAAGTCTGCCAAGCCCCCCGCCGCTGAAAAAGGCAGCGCTGTTGGCTTTACAATCGCCCCTGAGCTTGCCCACTATTTTGACATTAAAACAGGTTTGCGTAGTTGATTGCCACTCAATATCGTCATGGGTGGTGAACACCTGAACGCACGGATTGATACTGGGCTCTTCTTGGTTAAGCCGCAAAATCCTGTCACATATGAGGCGGTGGCTGGTATTAAGTAAGCCAGCTTTTGAAGGGCGTCTGGGCCTATCGCGGAATGGTTCCGGCCTTTTACCTGCGTATTATGCGCTAAAGGAGAGCGAATATAAAACGCAGAGCAGGGAAGGCATGCATGCCCGAGAAAGGCGTTTTCGACCTTAACTGGATACAACGGGGTCGAACGAACTCGACGAAGCCTTCAGTTCAAACCGATCCGGAAAGCGAAGGAGGTCCTAAAAAAGACAGCGGTATTCTTCGCGGGCCAAAAACCATGCGGTTTGAGCGCGTCGGAAAAAATCGTGGGGCTGCGCCCACCGCGCGATTGTGCAAGATTATGAATGTCAGGCCGCGAGGTTTTCGCGCCGTCCTATCCAGCCCAATCAGCCAGAGCCAGCTTGAAAATAGGTGACCTTTTTTAGGATCTCCCTCTCCTCGCACGGCAGGCGAACGTCTTTGAGATTCATGTTCCGTGACTATTCTGAGTTTCTCCCCTGAGCAGCGTCAACCCAGTTTTCGATTGCGAGGTTTCACCAGGAATCCAGATGTGCCCGCTGAGTTGCCGTTCAACTTTCAAACGCGGCCTTTCCGGCGACTTCGCCGATGGAAAATGCGGCACCCATCACGAGAATGGACCCATAAACGACGGAGTCCGCACCAACCAAATGGCCCGCAAAATAGGCGTTACCCAGCTCTTTTGCACGCAGGCAATCCGGCGAAATACCTGCATATCCCACGCTACCAATTGAGTGATCCCAACTGGCCGTGCCGCTTTGGCGAAACCGTCGGCCCGACAACAGGTCCTCACCGGTTAGGTCATATTGTGCAGCGGGGGGTGCGGCTTTCGCGGATGCCGGGTTGTGGACCGGTTGACGCCAGATAGGCATTTTAAAAACCCGGCACAAGGTCGTGCAGCACCTGCACACGTAAGCATGCGCAGCCCCACGCGCGGCTTGCTCAGCACAGGTAATTTTTCGGGGGAAAGATCAGGCAGGGCGTGGTCAAACATCATCCACCATATTTGGCTGGTGCGTGGCACCTCAGTGAAAATACCGCCATCGGTGCGGGCTGTGGGGAAACGGCCGGTTTGATTCTAGACCTTAAACCCTGCAATCATCGCATCGCGGTCAATGGGAAGGAAGCGGTCACGCCCACCAACAAGCATTGGGGCTGAAATGGCCTGCAAAACACCGTGGTCATTACCAATACGGCGGGTTAACCCCGCCAAAAGCGGCAGGTTCGCATCCCTCGTTGCATCAACAAACACCAGAATGGTCACGCTAGCAATGGCAGGATTCGGATCTTTACCCTGTTGGAAAGCCCACAATAAGCCAGCACGTTTGAGGCCGTAGCTGCCGTGCCCAGCATCGCCGCCTGCGACGATAACGTCATAGTCACATTATGGCATACGGCTCACGCGTGCCAACCGAGCAAGCCCCGCTCAACTAGCCCAATGGCGGTGCTCAGCAGCACCCGAAGCAATGATAAAATCACACCCACAAACAGGCGTTCAAGATCATACAGCGACCCAGCTTGAAGAAAATACGTACCGATGCCGCATCCTGCGCCCAGCATTTCAGCGCCACCAGCAAAATAATCGTAATCGTCAGCGAAATTCGAAGCCCCGAAAGAATGCTAGGCAGGGCAAACCAAATATGAGCTTTGATTTAATGCAACCCAGACGCAGTGATAAGATAACGGATGATTTCGTTTCAGGTGGTCAATTAAAACGAATGGCCTGCCTTCAAGAATTGTGACCGATAAAACCAGAGCCAATCTAGCAGGTTTTGAGCGGATAAATGTCGGCCTGAAATTCTCGAGGACTAAACAACGGATTGCAATATTGCGCGGAAAATACCTTAACAACTTTATCGAACAGAATCACCATTTCCTCAAAAAAATAACGCGCCCGCACTGGATTTTACGACCGTCCATTCAACCACGATCACTCTCGCCCACATCAAGGATGGCCGACATGACCGTAAGAAAGATGCTAGGTAAACCACACGGAGCCGTTTGCACATTTCGCGAGGTTAGCAGTCTAAATGCACAGTAAACTGACCTTCGTAACAGTGAGAAAAACTTTGCGACCGAACCCGCCAACAAGGGTGGGAAAACGGGCGTTCGCTGCGGGTGTAAACATAGGCAGAGTTCGCAAGTAGCGGACCTTGACGGAGTGTCTGACGTCGGCCCAAGATCAACCAGCAGCTCCATTGGGTGTTTCATTAGTCAGCCCTCCCAATATCGAGAACAGAATGCTCCGCAGAGTACAGCGCGAAGCATATCTGAATTAGAGATGCCGGTGCTTTAAAGGATAGCATTGCAGCATGTCGTCACAAGCTAGGAAATGCACCAATAACCTCACTGAACGGTCGATGACAAACTCCAGAAGTTTTTTGTGAAAAATGACACCAGCTGCCTGAAAATCGTTATGTTCATTAATGCACATAACATGTGCATTAATCTCCCTAATGTTCAAGAGTGATCTCTATATATAGAGCGTATAGCAAAAATTGGAGTGACTATGACCAACATACTGAAAATCGACAGCTCTGGGCAATATGAAGGCTCAATAAGCCGAAAGCTCACTGCCCGGCTTGCCAAACGGCTGCTCACAGCACCGAACGCAACGCTCATCGAGCGCGACGTGGCCAAAGGCCTCCCCGTGGTGTCTGAAAGCTGGATCGGCAGCAATTTCACCCCAAAAGAAGACCGTACCCCCGAGCAAACCGAAATCCTTGGCCTGTCTGACAGCTTGGTCGAAGAGCTTCGCAATGCCGACACCATAATCATCGGTATGCCTATCTACAATTTCAGCATGCCCGGCGCGCTGAAAAACTGGGTAGACCTCATTTGTCGCGCGGGAGAAACCTTTCAATACACCGAGACCGGCCCCGAAGGGCTGCTCAACGGGAAGCGCGCCTATGTGGTGGTAGCATCTGGTGGCGTGCCGATCGGCTCTCCAGTAGATTTTGCCAGCACACACCTAAAACAAGTGCTCAACTTTATTGGCATTACTGACATCAAGTTCATCTCGGCAACGGCCATGATGGCCAACGCAGAGGCCGTGATAAAAGCCGCCGAATCAGAGATTGACCAGTTGGCCGCAGCATAACCCGCAGCGGGCCAGCACCACGCTGGCCCGCTAAGCGATTTTTAAAACCCGTATCCGGCTTTCATTTGCCAGCACATCCTTATCGCCATTTGCGATCCGCCGTAGCATTGGCACATTCAGCAACTTCAGCGCATTCAGGCTTGGCGCTTCTAAAACTCCGCGCTTTTCGAGGTCTTTAAAGCACCGGCTTACGGTTTCGGGTTGCATCCCCAGATACTCGGCCAAATCAATCCGCCGCACCGGAATTTTCACTAAATCCCCGTCCGTAAAGCCTACCTGTCGATTGCGGCACTCAAAAATAAACGAGGCCAGTTTTTCCAGTGCCTGCTTTTTGGCAATGTCGCCCGAATGATCCATGGCGCGAAAAGCCTGGTCCCGCAGATTTTCCCAAATCACCTTTTGCGCATCGGGGTTATGCCCCATAATTTGCTCGAAAATTTTGGGCGAAAGCCGACACACATCCACATTTCCCAGCGCAATCAGCGCGCCGCGGTTGCGGTTGGATATGTTGCGAAGATCAATAATATCACCGCGCATAAACAGTGCCGCAATGGTTTTACGGCCATCTTGCAGCAAGTGCTGCATGCTCAGCACGCCACTATCAATCGCCACAATCGGCCAATGGGCCAGGGCCTCGTTTTCCAGCGTGTCGCCGCGCTTCATGCTCAGCGTACGCGATTGGTTAGAGAGCTCACATAGCTCATCCCCACTCAGCTGAGCGCAAAACAGCTTGCCATCCGAATAGAGCGCGCAGTCTTTACACTTGTCTTTTATTTTAATATTTCTCATTCGCGCCCCCGATTTTTTTGTATGCGGCCCTGTGATAGCGCATGTACACTTGGGTTTGTTGATCGAGATCAATCTTTTCTCACAAATCCACCTTTTGCATACAATGGTGCGCAATCACCGCACCGGAGCGAATTTATTTGACAGCCCCGCCATTTCCGTGCATCGCTGAAAGAGCAACGGTTCCCCAATGTGCGAAAACGCACGGGGATGAAACGGGAATGCTGTAAGGGGAGACCAAACGAGGCCCCGAGTCAGCAGCCGCCCCCGCGACTGTAAGTGGGTTTGCGCGCCATTTTGCCACTGGGCTTAGCCCGGGAAGGCGGCGCGCTTTATACCACAAGCCAGGAGACCGGCCATTGCATGAACCGTAACTGCGCCGTCGGGGAAGACGGCTAAAGGAGACTATTATGACTACAGCGACCAAAACCGCCGAAAAAGCCGATATCAGTATTTTGAGCATCACGCTCATGGCCTTTATCGGCTTTAGCATTATGTTTATGGCTGGCTTCGCCAATTCCGAAACCGTGCATAACTATGAGCACGATACCCGCCACGCAACCGGTTTCCCCTGCCACTAAAATGATAACAAGACTGCTATCCAGCGCGTTGTTCGCTGGCATTGCAGGAGGGCTGATTGTCGCTCTTCTGCATGTTTTCTTGCTGTCTCCGGTTATCATTGAAGCTGAAGAATATGAATCCGGTAACAAATACCATTTTGCGGGAGTGCTTGAGGGCGCAGACCCCGGCCATCATGACACCATGGAAGAGGCCAGCGATGGCCATCAGCATGACGCGACCGAGGAAAGCTGGGCCGCGCGCAGCTTGCGCACCGGGTTGTCGAGCGTTTTAACCACGTTGGGCTTTGCCTTTATGTTGATCGCAGGGTTTGCCATCGCCGAGCGCAATGGCATCGTTGTCACCGCACGTAGCGGCGTGCTGTGGGGCTTGGGCGGGTTTGCAGCCTTTCACCTCGCCACCAGCTTTGGTCTGCCGCCCGAGCTTCCCGGCTCTTCTGCGGCCATGCTGGAGCAACGGCAATTTTGGTGGCTTGGCACAGCTATTGCCACCATCTTTGGCCTCGCCAGCATAGCTTTTGGCAAAAACTGGCTGCATTGGGGCGTGGGGATAGTGCTTGTAGCCCTGCCCCATATCATCGGCGCCCCCCACCCGCACAGCTTTGGCGGCGTGGTGCCGCCCGAGCTTCAAGGCGAGTTTGTATCCCTCAGCCTTGGCGTAGCCGCTATTGGCTGGGCAACGCTTGGCTTGCTGGCGGGCTTTATGTGGGCACGACAGGCCGATTAAGCCTATTGGCCGCGGGGGCTTGTATATGGGAGGAAATGCGTCCATATAGCCTCAGAACCCCGCGGCCAACTCACCTACGAGCCTTTTTGCACGTCTGCTAGAGCCTGTCGCATCTGACAAGCCAAAGCCGTGCTGCCGCGCGCATACTGAAAGCATTATACCATGAATTTTGAAGACACCGGCTTATCCAAGCCGATTCTAACCACGTTGCAAGAACTTGGTTATGAAACCGCGACGCCTATTCAGGTGCAAGCCATTCCGCCCATTTTGGAAGGCCGCGATGTTGTTGGCCTTGCCCAAACCGGCACCGGCAAAACCGCCGCCTTTGCCCTGCCCTTGCTGCACCGTGTGAATAAAACCTCCGAGGGTGGCAAGCATCGCCCAATTCGGGTGCTGATCCTTTCACCCACGCGTGAGCTGGCGGCGCAGATAGATAAATCTGTGCGTGATTATGGCGGGCGGTTGCCGCTGAAATCCACCTGCGTGGTTGGTGGTGTGCCAATCAAGCGCCAAATCACCGCCCTGCGCGGCGGCGTAGATTTCCTTGTTGCCACGCCCGGGCGGCTTGAGGATCTCGTATCCCAAAAGGCTGTGCGGCTGGATAGGGTTGAGACCGTGGTGCTGGATGAAGCCGACCAAATGCTGGACATCGGCTTTATGCCTGCCATTAAGCGGATTTTGAAACTGCTGCCCAAAAACCGCCAAACCCTGCTTTTCTCAGCGACAATGCCCAAGGAAATCAAGGCTCTATCTCAAGATCACCTGAAAAACCCGGTTGAAGTTGCGGTTGCGACGATTGCCAAAACCGCCGATAAAGTTTCGCAAAGCGTGATGCACCTGCCCCCCGAGGGCAAAGTGAACGCAATGACCAAACTCGCAAAAACCCACCCCGGTAAAAAGATTATCGTGTTTGCCCGCACTAAGCGCGGGGCCGATAAAATTGCCCGTAAGCTGGTGTCTGAAGGCATTGGTGCCGAGGCGATTCACGGTAATAAATCACAAAGCCAGCGGGTGCGTACGCTCGCCGCGTTTAAAAATGGCAAAATCCTTGTACTGATCGCGACCGACATTGCCGCCCGTGGTATTGACGTACCGGGTGTGGAATTGGTGGTGAATTATGACCTGCCGAACGTGCCGGAGAGCTACGTGCACCGCATCGGCCGCACCGCGCGCGCAGGGGCTTCTGGCTTGGCCGTGAGCTTTTGCACAAGCGAAGAGATCAAGCTATTGCGCGCTGTTGAGCGGTTGATCCAAATGAAAATCCCGGCACTGGCCGCCGATGGCACACCGCTGCAGGAAAAAGACATCCCGCAGCCCACCCGCGCAGCCAAACGCCCCGATGGAGGCCGTCCGCAACAGCGCCGCCGTCGCCATCGCCCACGCCAGACGAGCTAGGTCCCTGCAAGCCGCAGGCGCCGCACGCACCGAGGAGGTGGCCCGAAGGGTCGCCGAGGAGGTGCTATGCCGGAGCTGTCCGACAGCTCCGGGCTTGCTTTGGCCTCTGCGGGGGTAAACCCCCACTCGGCCAAAGCACATTTTTCAGTAAACTGAAAAATGCCTGCCGCTGGCCGTGGCCTCGCTACGCTCGGGGGCCAAGGCGCAACCACCACGCAAAATTCGGCCTGTACCGAAACTGTGACCGAATGCCGATTGCACCCTCATTAACAAGCCGCTAAACATCCTCTATGTCTATTTGGGAATTCGCAAATCCGGTGCGTTTTATGCGCCTATCAGGTCGGGTGTTACCGTGGATCACGGGGCTCGCGCTCCTCACCCTTTTCCCTGCGCTTATCTGGGGTTTCTTTTTCACACCAGATGACGCCCGCCAAGGCGCGACCGTAAAAATCATATATGTGCACGTGCCCACAGCCTTTTTGGCAATCAACGTCTATTTCATGATGTTTGTCACATCCCTAATCTGGCTCATCCGCCGGCACCATGTTTCGGCCCTCGCCGCCAAAGCCGCCGCACCTATTGGCGCTGTCATGACGTTAATTGCCCTCATCACCGGCGCGGTTTGGGGCCAGCCGATGTGGGGCACATGGTGGGTCTGGGATCCACGCCTCACCTCTTTTCTGATCATGTTTATCTTCTACATCGGCTATATCGCCCTCTGGGCGGCCATAGACGAACCTGACAAAGCCGCCGATCTTTCTGCCATTCTTTGCATGATCGGCTCGGTCTTCGCCATCGTCTCGCGCTATGCCGTTAATTTCTGGAGCCAAGGCCTGCACCAAGGCACCTCTGTGCCGCTCCTTCGCCCCGGTGAAGCAACGCAAGTTGCCGCAGTATTTTGGCAGCCGCTAATACTCTCCATCGCCGGATTTTTCCTGCTTTTTCTCGCGCTCCTTTTGGTGCGCACCCGCACAGAAATCCGGCATCGCCGTATAACCGCCCTTCGGGCAAGAGAGGCCTAATGCTCCCTGATTTAGGAAAATACACCCTTCCGGTTTTAGCCGCATATGCCTCTATGTTTGTGCTCATCGGAGGCTTGATTTTGGTTTCGCTGCGCAATGCCAAAAAAAGCAAAGCAACCCTTGCGCGGCTTGAAGCGAATCGGAAATCAAAATGACCGAAGAACCGAAAAAATCCTTCAATCCGTTTTTGCTTTTGCCGCCGCTGATATTTCTTGGCCTCGCCACCATCTTTTACATCGGCCTGCAGCGAGAGAACCCAAACGCCCTGCCCTCACAGTTTATTGGCCAAACTGCGCCTTTGGTTAACCTGACCGACCTGCGCGAAGACCCCGCCCCCGTAGATGCCGATTTTCGCAACGGCAATATGCAATTGGTTAATTTTTGGGCCAGCTGGTGCGCCCCCTGCCGCGCCGAAGCCCCAATATTGGAGCGCATGGCAGACGAGATGGGCATTGCAATTATTGGCATAAATTACAAAGACCAGCCAGCGCAGGCCAAATCATTTTTAAACCAGTTTGGCGACCCGTTTATAAAGATAGGGGCCGATTTTTCGGGCCGAAACGCCATAGAATGGGGGGTAACCGGCGTGCCGGAAACCTTTATTTTGGACGGCGAGGGCAAGATACTGCTGCGCTACCCCGGACCGATCACCCAGTCGATTTTTACCACCAGAATATTACCATTGCTCAATGGTGAAACAGAATAGCCCCATAAAACTAGACAAAAAGCCAGTTTTGTGCCAATATTCACGCCTACAATTCATTTTTATGTAGGGGTTTATTATGGCAGACATTGATAATATTGAAAAAAGATTGATAAAAGTCGAAGGGAAACTTGAGAAACTCCACACCGATATGGTGAGAGTTAATAACGAAGTCCATCGACATGTGACCAAGCTCGAAGACAGGTTTAACCGGAATTTAAAAGACCAAAACCGCGTGAATGCACAGGATCACAAGTTCATTACGGGCTTGGAGAACCGGTTTGGAAAAATGGACCGGGATTCCAAGAAGCTGAAAAAACAATCCGACCCTCGACAGGTAGACCGCAATACAATGAAACTGGTGGATCAGGCGCTCAAAGCCTACGATCAAAAGAAGGGTAAGCGCTAGATGCTGGACCCCGTCGCGATGGTCGCCAAGGGCGCGCGCAAAGGGTATCCGGTTGAAGATTTCCAGCCCATCTGGAACAGTGCCGCCATGCGGATTGCGCGCTCGGCTTGGGTGGATTGCGGGCTTGAGGTTTTTTTGCGTAAGGATGTGCCATATGGCGCAACTTCAAGCGGGCGATTATCCGAAGACGCCGTGCAGCTTTTGCTGGAAACCGGCCCCAAAAACCAGCCATGCCGGTTTTTGGAAATCGGGTCAGGCTCGGGGATTTTTGCCAAGCTGTTTTTAGATTCCCTTAAGCTTCAAGCCCCCGAAATTTACAAAACCTGCACCTATATTGTCACCGATGGTAGCGCCATCATGCTGGAATCTCAATCAAAATACGGCGTTCTCGCGGAGCATGCCGACCAGATTGAAACACGGGTTTTTGATGCTGGCGCACCGTGGCCCAAAGATTTTGAGGCGGCGTTTGATGGTGTTTTCGCTTCCTATATCCTTGATAGCCTCCCGATTGATATCCTCTCAGTGGGCGAAAGCGGCGTGCGGCAAATGCAAGCACGCTGTGTTTTGCCTGTCAAAAATGATGCGCTTGAAGATGCACTTAAAATCCCCGGCAACAACCACCTCGCGCCTTTTTTGCCCATAGCCAAAAACCTGCAAATTCAGACTCGGCATTTTGAGACCGCAAACCTGCCCTATGCTGACGCATTGCCGATGAAAAAAGGCGATGACACTCCGATGGTCCATTGTCATGGTGCCCTCGCCTGTGTTGAAAACATCGCGAATGCATTACGCTCAGGCGGTTTTGCGATGCTATCTGATTATGGCACCTTGGTTCCGCGCGAACCTTCTGAGCAAATCGAATTCCAAAATTTTGGGGCATCGGCGGCATTGGCCGTGAATTTCCATCAACTTGATAGCTGGTTTGCCGAAGGTAAAACCGCCTATCTGAAGCCCGTGTCAGAGGAGGGCCACCTCATCACCCGCGTGCTTTATAATGGCGATGGGAGTGACCTATTTGAGCTGGTTGATCTTCTGTTTGGCCTCGCCCGCCAACAAGCCTTGCGCCTGCCTGTGGAGGCCGCGCGCGAAATGCTGCGGGCCAATGCTTTTGAAACCGCCCGCCAGCTATATAGCAAGGCCATGGCTCTACAGCCGCGCAATTGGTCGCTGGCAGAAGAGGTCTCCGAGCTACTTTTGCTCAGCGCAAAAGACTATAAAGACGCGATTTCGCTGGCTGAATTCGGGTTAAGCCTCAATCCAATCGGGCCCAATCTTTACCGAATCATTGCTGAGGCGCGCTACCATCTGGGTGATATTTCCGGGGCGGAAGACGCTATTGCCGCTTGCCTGCGGCTTTCGGGAGCCTCACCGCAAGCGCGGCTTTTACAAGCCCGGATTCAGGTGAAATCAGAGCATATAGAAGGGGCACTCATCTCGGTTGCCAAAGGGTTGGCAATGGATAAAGAAGCGGACCAGCGCGAGGCCCTAATCCAACTGCAAAATGAAATTTTAGTGAATATCAGCCAAAATGCGCGGGAAGACCTGCTTGCCGAGGTTAACCGCACCCGCAATTTGGATGCGCTCACTCTTCGTCTTTGATCTCATATTTCGAAAAAAGACCGACTTGTGACATGATAAAACCAAAGGTGGCGAGCGGCAGGAAAAATGTCTTGAAGGTCACCCATGTGTCTGTATCAAAATTGCGCCATACCAGCTCGTTTACCACGGCAAGGGCAAAGAAAAACAACGCAAACCGCTTGGTGAAAATCATCCAGCCCTCATCTTGCAGCGGCATCATATCCCCCATCAGGTAGCGCAAATAACTCTGGCCGCGCAACAGGCCAAAGCCCAGTGCGCCCCCAAAAGCAAGGTAAAGAATGGTGGGTTTCATTTTAATAAAGGTCGCGTCTTGCAGCCAAATTGTGAGCCCGCCGAACACAACCACAATAACCGCTGTGATCACCGCCATTTTTGGCAAGTGCTTGTTTACAAACCATGAATAGGCCAGTGCAATCAATGTTATCGGGACAAAAACACCCGTGGCGAAAATAACCTGCGCCAGTTGCCGCTCATCATCCGAGGCCCCCTCGGGAAATGGTGCCAGCCGATAAGCCAGAAAAAACACCATTATCGGCCCAATTTCCAGCACCAGTTTTACAATCGGATTTTTCTTCTTTTCAGTCATATCATTTTCCTAATTTCGCGGCAGCCTAGCCGATTGTAGGGCGGGGTTCTACCCCACCAATCGCAGCATCACCCAAATTCTACCACCACCGCGCCAAGCGCAATCAGCGCCATCAACATGCCCCGCGCCAGTCCCACCTTTTCCTTCAGAAAAAACCAACCAATCAGGGCCGCAAACACCACCGAAGTTTCCCGCAGCACCGCCGCCTCACCCACTGTATCCAGCCTTGTGGCCATCATTACCGAGCCAAAACTGGCATAGGCGATAAGCCCCCCGAGAAACCCGCGCCGCATTAGCGGTGCCAGCGCCGGCTTGTCAGCCATGCGCTTGTAATGCCGCGCAGAAATAAACGGAAAGATTATGCCATCAATCATGAAAAACCATGCCAAAAAGGTAAACGGATCGGCCGTGGCGCGAATGCCGTAAGCGTCATATGTGGTGTAGAGCGCCACAAATAGCCCCGTTACAAAGGCCAGCCCGAGCGCCTGCAAAAGCCGCCCACGCCCCACATGTGTGGCCTGTATATTCACGCCCGCAAGCGCAAATATCGCCCCGAGCAGCAGGGCCACACCAAGCCACTGCGTTGCCGAAAATCGCTCGTTAAATACTATCCCCGCGATCAGTACCGTTATGAGCGGCCCCGTACCACGCACCACAGGATAAACCACCGTATAGGCGCCCCTAGAGTAGGCCATGGCCTGAAACAGCTTATATCCAAGATGAATTGGCAGAACGCCGGCAAAAATTATCCACATATGCGGCTCTGGCCATGGCACCACAAAAAGCGCAAATGGCGCCGCCATTAGGCCATAAGAAAAATCCATCGCCCCGCGCATCAACCACGGATCAAACCGACCCTTTTGCAGCGCGCCAAAAATGGCGTGCGTAAGGGCCGCAAGCAGGGCCAACCCAACGGCCAGCCAGTGGCCCTCGTCTGTGCCCGCGAGGCCGATTAGCCATTGGCTCACTCGACGCCTGCGAGCGCGTTGGCAAATTCCTGTGGGTCAAAAGGCGCGAGGTCATCTATGGCCTCGCCAACCCCGATCGCGTGGATCGGGATGCCAAACCGGTCTGCCAATGCGACCAGCACGCCGCCCTTGGCCGTGCCATCAAGCTTGGTCATCACCAACCCGCTGACATCCGCAATTTTGGTGAAAATCTCCACTTGGTTTAGGGCATTTTGGCCGGTTGTGGCATCAAGCACCAAGAGCGTATTATGCGGCGCCTCAGGGTCTTTTTTGCGGATCACCCGCACAATTTTTGCGAGTTCTTCCATCAAGTCAGCACGGTTTTGCAGCCGCCCTGCGGTGTCTATCAGAAGAATGTCCGCGCCACTTTCCTCGGCCTTGCCCATGGCCTCAAAGGCCAATGACGCGGGGTCTGAACCTTCAGGCGCGGTGAGCACCGGCACGCCAGCCCGCTCGCCCCACACCTGAAGCTGTTCCACGGCGGCAGCCCGAAATGTATCGCCCGCCGCGATCACCACTGATTTCCCTGCCCCCTTAAGCTGGCTCGCAAGCTTCCCGATAGTTGTGGTTTTTCCAGAGCCATTCACCCCCACCACCAACACCACCTGTGGCCGTTTATCGTAAATCGGCATAGGCCGCGCAACAGGCTCCAAAATAGCGGCACATTCCGCCGCCAATAACCGCTTTATTTCAGCCGCGCCCAGCTTTTTGCCAAACCGCCCTTCAGCCATATTTGCCGAAACCTTGAGGGCGGTTTCCACCCCCATATCAGCCGAAATCAGCAATTCCTCCAAGCTTTCCAGCATGGCGTCATCCAGCACCCGCTTTGGGCCATCACCCCCGAGCGCACGCGCAATAAGCCCGGGCTTGGGCGCTTTAGCAGGGGTCTCAGCGGCCAGCAGCGCGTTCACCCCATCATCAATTTTTTCAGACGACCGGGTAAGCCGTTTTTTGAGTTTAGAGAAAAAAGACATATGCACTCCTTTGCCACTACTTAATACGGCAACCACGGTAAGAAAAGCGTTTGAGTGGTTTTCTTTACGAATCGCAGTAGCTTAACGCTAAACCTCTTCAGGAAAATACCGAAAAACCGTCAGGATCGGGTTGGGTGCAGCCTGCCCCAAACCACAAATAGAGGCATCAACCATGGCCTCGCACAAATCCTCCAAAAGCGGCTTGTCCCATTGTTTTTCCATAATTTTAACAGCTTTCTCACAGCCCACGCGGCACGGCGTGCATTGCCCGCAGCTCTCATCCGCAAAAAACCTGAGCATATTGAGCGCCGCGTCTTTGATAGAATCCTTGTCAGATAATACGACAACCGCACCAGAGCCAATAAAGCTGCCAAGCGGCTGCAAAGTGTCAAAATCAAGCGGCACATCGTTCATGCTGGCGGGCAATAAGCCCGATGACGGCCCACCGGGCTGATAGGCTTTAAAAATATGCCCGTCCAGCATGCCCCCGCTGGCTTCGATCACATCTGTTATCGTCGACCCAGCCGGCAGCAGCTTAACCCCCGGAAACCGCACACGGCCCGATACGGAGTAACTCCGCAACCCAACACGCCCGTTCTTCTTGTGGCTACTAAATACCTCCGGCCCACCGCGCGCAATTTTGCTAACCCAGTGAAGGGTTTCCACGTTATGCACCAGCGTTGGCCGTCCAAAAACTCCGACCTGTGCAACATAAGGCGGCCGCAATCTCGGCATCCCGCGCTTGCCTTCAATGCTCTCGATCATCGCACTTTCTTCGCCACAGATATAAGATCCCGCGCCGCGCCGCAATTCTACAAAATCAGGCGCAATTAGCCCTTGGTTTTCCAGTTCTGCCAGCTCACTTTCCAGCACTTTTCGAACCTCAGGATACTCATCTCGCAGGTATATGTATACTTTTTCAACATCGGCCGCCCAAGCGGCAATAAGCATGCCTTCTAGCATCGCATGGGGTTCCCGCTCCAAATAATAGCGGTCTTTAAACGTCCCCGGCTCACCTTCATCAGCATTAACAGCCATTAGTCGTGGCCCGCTTTCTGCACGCACAAAGCTCCACTTTCTCCCCGACGGGAACCCCGCACCTCCCATGCCCCGAAGCCCCGACAACAGGATCATTTCCTGTACTTCATCGGGTGTCTTCTCTCCAAGACGAAGCCCCTCCAGCACGCGATAGCCACCATCATCACGATACTCGGCGAACCGCTCATAGTCGGGCAGTATCACCTTTGTATCTATCGCTGATTTCACTTTTGAATCATCAGCTTGCCCAACATGGACATGCCCTACAGCCACCACAGGCGCCACCTCACACCGCCCCATGCAGGGCGCACGAACCACGCGCAACTCTGGATGCCGCACCGCCAATTCCTCAAAAAGCGCCGACGCACCCGCCATTTCACAGGAAAGTGATTCACACACACGAAGCGTAAGTGGCGGCGAGGCTTCCCCTGCTGCCAATACATCAAAATGGGCATAAAAGCTTGCAACCTCAAAAACCTCTGCCTCGCCCAGCCGTAAGATTTCGGCCAAAGCCTTTATGTGCTGTTGGCTCAAGCCCCCATATTCATCCTGAATCAAGTGCAGGTATTCAATGAGCATATCACGCTTAAGCTCTTGCCCAGAAAGCAAATTTACAACCTCGGCAACGGCCGCTTCATCCAGCATCCGCCCTTTAGGATACTCCCGCCCTTTACCAGTGCCGGATTTCCAAACCCCTTTAATGTCCACGTTCACATTCTCCCTCACATTTGCGGCAGCTTAGGCCCGAAGCACCAAACTCCCAAGCGGAAATGCGACTTAAAGCGGCATGTATTCGCCCAACTGCAAGCAAACCCTTGCCAAACTTGCCGCCACTTTGTTGAATTGAACAAATTTGGAGATTGATTCTATGTTTCGTATTGCCCTTATGGCCAGCATTTTCGCATCACCCGCCTTTGCACAAGACAGCGAAGCAACACTGGCCAAGAAAATCCTTCTAGGCACCCCGATGGGGGAAGCCGAATTTCGCGCCATGTCTGATGGCAACACCATCACTTATAATAGTCAAGGTGATGACCTTTACCGCGAATATTATCGCCCGGGCACCAACCGCGTTGTGATCGAATGGGCAACACCAAGCGAAGATGGGCAAATAAATTGCGACATTGGCACATGGCGGGCTGAAGGGGAGACCATATGCTTTGACTGGGTTCGCTCCGGCGCCGTTTGCTCGGCTTGGGTCAATTTCCAAGGCGAATATATTTCTGAATTGGTGATTGATGGTGAGCGCCGTGGCAACATCGAGCCGATATCCGAAATCACCACCACGCCGCTTTATTGCGAAGTCGGGATGGTGTCGCTCATGGCCCCGTTCTCCCCTGCCGGATGAAGGTACTCGCCCTGATACTGGCCCTCACGCCCAGCGCTCTGCTCGCGCAAAATCTGCCTGAGCGGTTGGCAAACGCGCCCAGCATTTCGCTTGAAGACTGGCGCGCCATGACCGAAGGTAAAACTGTAGTTTATGAAATTGACGGTGTGACGTATGGCTATGAAAGCTACCTTGGCGCCAATAAAGTTACTATCCGCCTAGACGACGGGAGTTGCATTGATGGCACGTGGCATATGGAGCAAACTGCTTTTTGTTTTGACTGGCAAGGCAGCGCGTTGAACTGCTTTAACCACAAACGGCTGGATGGCAATATTTATGTGGTCGGGCTGGAAAACGGCGTCGAGACCACGGACATCCAAAGGGTATCGCGCATCACCAATATCCCCGTTGCTTGTGGCCCCGCACTGCTTAGCTCACTCATTACGCCGGTACACCCATGAAATACACCACCGCCCTTTTTGTTATCTGTGCGGGCGCGGCTCAGGCGCAGGCCTTAACCGGAAAAGAGTTTGATAGCCTTTCCCGTGGCACCACGATGCACTTCACCGAAAATGGCCAATTTTATGGCTCTGAGCAGTTTTTCTTTGGTCAGCGCACCGCTTGGCGGGCGGATGATGGCCGGTGTGTTAACGGAAAATGGACATTCGAGGCCCCGGCAATTTGCTTTCGTTATGACGATGGTAGCGGTCCGTTTTGCTGGGTGATCGAAGGCGATGCCGAGGCCCTTACGATAACCAGCACCACACGAAAGGACGGCCAACCCCCGCTTATGCTTAGGCTGTCTGGCCAAGATAAATCCGAGATCCTGTGCACCGGCCCGCTTTTTGGCGTGTCTTTCCAGCCCTAAAGGGCCTAAAAAAATGACCCTTGGTCGCTTTCCGGTTTTTTGGGCGCAGGTTTAGGCTTGGGCGCGCCAAGCTTCAGCCGCCCATCTGCAAATTCCAGCTCAATTTGGCTGGCTTTCTTTGCAGATTTCACATTCGTAATCACCGCGCCTTCGCAGCGCACTATGGCAAACCCCCGCTTAAGCGTGTTCTTATAATCCAGGCTCTGGCGCGTGCGCTCCAACCCCTCCAGCCGTTGCTTCCAGCTTTTAAGCTGCTGCTGCCCGCTCCGGCTCATCCGGGCGCTTATGCTGCCAAGGCTTTGGCCTTTATGCGCAATTTCGCGCCTTAACGGCGCAGCACGCAGGGTATGGCGGCTTAAATACAGCCGTTTTTGCACTGTCAGCGCCAACAGCGCGCGTGGAAGCTGCGGGGCCAATGCCCCCAAGCGCGCCCGCCGGATTTGCACATCTTGTGCCAGCATCATGGGCTTTAGCGTTGCGCGTGTAAGCCGCAATTTTTTTTGCTGCACAAAGCCCAGCAGAGCTTGCGGCAAACGCATGGCCAATCCGTCAAGCCTTTGCTGCCGCTCGCTTAAAATTGCATCAGCCCGTGGCAGGGCGCGGGAGAGGTCTCGCAAACGCTGCCCGCCAAGCGCCAGCTTACGCGCCATCGCCACAACGCGGCGCGCCTCAAGTGCTGCCAGTGTCGCCAAAAGCTCAGACCGCACAGGCACCGCCATTTCAGCGGCGGCAGTGGGTGTGGGTGCACGGCGATCAGCGGCATAATCAACCAGCGTGGTATCGGTCTCGTGCCCCACCGCCGTGATCACCGGAATTTCGCTTTCTGCCACCGCCCGAACAACGGCTTC
Organism: Paracoccaceae bacterium; assembly: GCA_002402045.2. Classification (GTDB taxonomy): domain Bacteria; phylum Pseudomonadota; class Alphaproteobacteria; order Rhodobacterales; family Rhodobacteraceae; genus UBA3077. The sequence goes on from NVUX02000006.1 coordinate 105,380, forward strand.
CTCGTTAAAGCCCCAAAGGTCTTCCAGCGAGCCACCGCCCCGCGCCACGATTAAAACATCAGGCCGCGGCAAGGCCCCTCCCGGCGTAAGGGCGTTAAACCCGCGCACCGCGGCGGCCACTTCGGCTTCGCATTTGGGCCCCTGCATCACCGCAGGCCAAACCAGCACCTTGCGCGGAAAGCGCGCCCGAAGCCTATGAAGAATATCACGAATAACCGCGCCCGAAGGGGAGGTAATAACCCCGATCACCTCAGGCAGATAGGGCAGCGCCTGCTTCCTATCTGCCGAAAAAAGCCCCTCCTCCGCCAGCGCGGCCTTGCGCTTTTCAAGCATCGCCATCAGCGCTCCCACGCCCGCGGGTGCGATGTGTTCGATCACCAATTGATAGCGGCTTTGGCCCGGAAATGTCGTCAGCCGCCCCGTGGCTATTACCTCCATGCCGGCCTCTGGCTGGTGGGCCAGCTTGCTTGCCACGCCCTTCCAAATCACGCTCGCCAACACCGCACGGTCATCTTTGAGATCAAGGTAAAGGTGGCCCGATGCGGGCCGGGACACGCGACCAACTTCACCCCGCACACGCACATGGGCAAACTCGCCCTCAACCACGCGCTTCACCGCCCCCGAAAGTTGCGAGACACTCAGCGCAGGGGCGTTCCCCTCGTCATCATCAAATAAGTCTGACATATTGCCCACTTGTAACTGCGTTTGTGCCACCTTAAAACGACAACAAGAAAAACCCAAGCGCATCGGAGCGGATTGTGAAAATTTTGATTCTGGGTGGCGGCGGGCGCGAACACGCGCTGGCGTGGGCGATCAGCCAAAATCCAAAATGCACAGCGCTGCTTTGCGCCCCCGGCAATGCAGGCATTGCTGATGTGGCCGAATGCATAGCTTTGGATATTGAAGACGGTGCCGCTGTAGCCGCTTTTGCCACCGCGCAAAAAGTTGATTTTGTGGTCATAGGCCCCGAAGGCCCACTCGCGGTTGGTGTTGCCGACGCGGTGCGCGGTGCCGGCATTATATGCTTTGGCCCCGGGGCCGATGCCGCCCATCTGGAATCATCCAAGAGCTTCACCAAAGAAATTTGCGCAGCCTGCGGTGCACCCACCGCAGATTCTGCCTTTTTCACAGATCTTGAAAAAGCCCGCGCTCATATCAATGCCACCGGCGCCCCGATTGTAATAAAGGCCGACGGATTGGCCGCCGGCAAAGGCGTGACCGTGGCCATGGAGCTTTCAGAGGCGCTCGCTGCCGTGGAGGACATTTTTGATGCCCACGGCGCGGCGGTTCTGATTGAGGAATTTATGGAGGGCGAGGAGGCCAGCTTCTTTGTGCTTTCTGACGGCAAAACCGCCCTTCCCATGGGCAGCGCCCAAGACCACAAGCGCGCCTTTGATGGCGATAAAGGCCCTAATACCGGCGGCATGGGGGCCTATTCCCCCGCACCAGTCATGACCCCCGCTGTCACGCAAAAAGCGATGGATGAAATAGTTCAGCCCACACTTGATGAAATGGCCAAGCGCGGCACGCCGTTTCAGGGCGTGCTGTTTGTTGGCCTTATGATCAAAAATGGCCAGCCTAGGCTAATAGAATATAACGTTCGCTTCGGAGACCCGGAAATTCAGGCCATCGCCATGCGGCTTGGCGGGCAAGTGCTGGATCTTTTGCTGGCAACGGCCGAAGGCACATTGGCCGACGCAACCGTGAACTGGGCCGATGACCATGCCCTTGCGATTGTGATGGCCGCCAAAGGCTACCCCGGCACCTATGCCAAGGGCGATACCATCGGCGGGCTGGGCGAACGTTCGCCGCAAGTTAAGGTCTTTCATGCGGGCACAGCAAAATCAGGAGATGACATCGTCTCCAATGGTGGCCGCGTGCTGGCTATAACCGCGCGGGGAGAAACGCTAAAAGATGCCCATGCCCGCGCCTATGCCCGCCTAAAGCGCATAAACTGGCCAAACGGCTTCGCCCGCTCCGACATCGGCTGGCGCGCGCTTTAGCAAGTATGAGGCAGCTGGCCATACAAGCATCTGTCGACCTGACTAGCCCTTAGTTTCCTAGGCGCTGTGTGCTAGCATTTTTGTGGTTTTTCAAACTAGACGGGCGACAGCATCCTATTTCCAGTGTGTTTTCGTTTGGATTTCAGAGCAGTTCGATGCAATCGAACACATATCGCCCAGCATCTTCTCTGGTTTTGTAAAATCGCCGCCTGATGCGCCCCCCGTTTCAGCGGATTGACAAAGCCTTCGGCCTCGGCGTTATCTTGACAGTATCCGTGACGGCTCATGTATTGCCCGACAGGCTATGCAAACCATCGCTGAGAGGGCTGTGTTCCAGATGCTAGTGCTTTAGAAAGGATGCCCATTCCAAGCTGGTGAATTCTGCGCCTTGATCCAAGTGGATTAGCATCTGGCCTTTGGTTTGCAGGTCTGAATGTCTTCTAATGGTCGTGGCCGCAATATTTTGCTCTTTAGGTTCAATTTGCTTTGCGTTTGGGGCAATATTGCCTGACTAACCGTGTCACTAAATTCAACAGTAGCGCTCGATGCGTTTAAAATTCAAATGACGTCCGACACATTTACCTTTTGCGAACACCCTGAAAGGTATTGATGATTTGGGTCTTTGAAGCCCTTATTTCCGGCTGAAGGATGTTTGCTCAGAAAATGCTAGCGCAAGTCTAAAAGAGTCTTGCATGGGGGGAGCTGAGAATGTCTGCTCCGTGTAGCCTTGTTCTTCCGGCACTCACGCTGCATTGCGTCTAGTTCGCCGCTTTAGCTTCTTGGGTCGTCAATCAGCGGTGTGGGTTTAGCGAGCGTTTTAAGATCATCCGGTTTAGTGATCTTGACGGATTGGCCGGATATTTCCACCCCATATGGCCGCAAAGCTTTGATCGAGCGCGACAGGTTTTCCGGTGTCATGCCAAGTATCGAAGCCAGCCGCCTTTTTTCAAGCGGTAAGCTAAACTGGCTGTTTCCGCCCAGTTTTTTTTGCCATTTCAATAGATAATTTGCCAGCCGTTCAACAGAGGTGCGCAACTTCAACCCCTTCACCCCCTTGACGACCCCTCGGTAGCAATAGGCCAGCTCCATCACCACCGCGCGGGCAAAGGCGTGGTCTTTCTCAAACACGCGGCGTACGTCTTCGGCGGGCAGCATGATAATCCGCGAGCGCTCCAACGTGCGGCCTGACATCAGGTTGGGCGCATCGCGTATGGCGGCGGCCAATATAAATGTCGCGCCTTCGCGCAATATGGTCATGGCTGTTTCCCGGTCGCTCCAGTTGGCGAAAAGCTCTACTGTGCCATCCACAACAATGTGCAAGAAGTCACATTGGTCGCCCTCCACAATCAATTCCATATTGGGCGGAAAGTTTTGCACATAAGCTCCGCGCACCAACTCCGTAAAGCTTTCATCCGCCATTTCACGGAAAAGCGGAAGAGATCGAATCGCTGGAATATCACTATCACGCATAAAAGACTCACTTATTATCGCTTGACATTTATCAAGCGAAACGAGGGCAAATGTCAATACTTGGCACGATCATTATTGTTTGGCCGCGCAAACAATAGCCGCTAATGGCATGACAAATATAGCCAACTCACTTATTTCGTTAAGTAATTTTGCTTTATTGACCTACATCAAAAAATATCAGCGAGATTCAGCCCACAACGTACCCAGTGGCGCAACCACGTTTTAAATCAAAAGCTGCGCTTTCTTTAGTTGGGGACAATCAAATGGAAATTCAAAATAAGGCCACAAGTCTTTGGGGAAACTTCTTCAAAGTAACCAAGGTGCAAATCAGAACCTTCCATATGACATGGTTTGCGTTCTTTGCTGCTTTCTTTGCATGGTTCGGCATTGCGCCACTCATGATCATCGTTCGCGACGAGCTGGACCTGACCAAATCACAAGTGGGCTGGAGCATCATCGCCTCGGTTTCCGTAACGGTGTTTGCGCGCTTCTTTATCGGCTGGCTGTGTGACAGGATCGGGCCAAGGCTCGCTTATACCGGGCTGCTGATGGTCGGGGCCTTTCCGGTGGCGGGCATTGCGCTGGCCAACAGCTTTGAGAGCTTCCTGTTCTTCCGCCTACTCATCGGCATCATCGGGGCTTCGTTTGTGATTACGCAATATCACACAACGGTCATGTTTGCGCCAAACGTGGTGGGCACGGCTAATGCAACCAGCGCAGGCTGGGGCAACTTGGGCGGCGGTGTTACGCAGATCGTCATGCCGCTGATTTTTGCGGGTTTGGTGATCCTCTTTGCCTCTGTAAGTGGTGTAGAAGTCACCGATATAAACGACGCCCCCGCAGAAATTAAAGCCATGGCGTGGCGTGCGTCGATGATTGCCGTTGGTGTCGTGATCTTCTTTGTCGGCATTGCTTACTATTTCATGACGCAAGATGCGCCGGATGGCAGCTTTAAAGAGCTGCGCGCCCAAGGTAAATTGCCACCAAAAACCAAGGTGACCGGCGAGTATTTCAAAGCCCTCAAGGATTACCGCGTTTGGGTGCTGTTCCTGATCTATGGTGCCTGTTTCGGCATTGAGCTAACAGTGAACAACACCGCCGCGCTCTACTTTTATGACTACTTCGACGTGGGCCTTGTGGCTGCTGGCGCTATCGCGGCCTCATTCGGCCTGATGAACATTTTCGCCCGTACTTTGGGCGGGATATTCGGCGATAACTTCGGGCAGCTCTGGGGCTTGAAAGGCCGCGCATTCTGGCTGTTTATTGTGCTGCTCGGCGAAGGCATCGCGCTGATGATCTTTAGCCAGATGAGCGTTTTGTTCCTTGCCATTCCAATGCTGATTGTGTTCTCGCTGTTTACCCAAATGGCTGAAGGCGCGACCTATTCAGTGGTGCCGTTCATCAACAAAAAAGCACTCGGCGCGGTGGCCGGTGTGGTGGGCGCGGGCGGCAATGCCGGCGCGGTGGCTGCGGGCTTCCTGTTTAAGGGCGAGATGGAATGGAACGACGTGTTTTTCACCATCGGTGTGGTGGTGGCCATCGCCTCCTTCCTGACCTTCTTTCTGAAATTCTCACCAGAACAAGAAGCCGAAGAAAAAGCACTGTTTGAAAAAGCCAGCCTGAACGAGCTGCAACTCAAGGCTGACAGAGCCAACGAGGCGCTGGAGGCTTCAGCCCAGATTATCGCTGACTACAACGCGTCTCACGAAAAGCAAGTTTAACCAAAAAACTGGCAGGGCGTGCGCGCCCTGCCCAAACCGAACCATACGAGGAGACTTAAATTGGGAAAAGATCTAAGAAACTGGAACCCGGACGACGAGAAGTTCTGGGCATCCACCGGCAAATCCATTGCCACCCGCAACCTGTGGATATCCATCCCCTCCCTGCTCAGCGGCTTTGCCGTTTGGCTTTACTGGGGCATTATCACGGTACAAATGATCAACCTCGGCTTTGATTTTGAAAAATCACAGCTGTTTACCTTGGGCGCTATCGCCGGCCTTACCGGCGCTACGCTGCGCATTCCCTCCACCTTCTTTATCCGCATCGCGGGTGGCCGAAATACCATTTTCTTCACCACCGCTTTGCTGATGATCCCGGCCATTGGCGCCGGTATCGCGCTGCAAAACAAAGATACGCCGCTCTGGGTCTTCCAGCTGCTCGCGCTTCTTTCCGGCATTGGTGGCGGTAACTTCGCGTCTTCCATGTCCAATATCAGTTTTTTCTATCCGAAAAAGATTTTGGGCTACGCACTGGGTATGAACGCTGGCTTGGGTAACTTTGGCGTTACCACCATGCAGATCGTCATTCCACTGGTGATGACCTTTGGTATTTTTGGCGGCGAAGCCATGATTTTGGAGCAGGCTTCCGGCACGTTGGTTGGTAAAATTCCGGCTGGCACCGAAACCTATATTCACAATGCTGGCTATGTGTGGCTGGTGCTGCTCATTCCGCTGGCCGTGCTTGGCTGGTTTGGCATGAACAACATTCGGGACGAGCATGTTTCGCCGATTATCCCGAACCCAATTGGCGCGTTCGCGATTATGACCGGCATGCTGCTGATCGGCTTTGTGACTGCGGCTTTCGGCCTGTGGCTAATGCTGCCTACCGTGCCCGGTGGGCTGAGCATGTCTGGCATTGGGCTTTCAAAATGGGCGGTGTTGCCGATTGTGATCGTTCTCACTGTTGTGCTGCTTAAAATGATCCCCGGCGCGGTTGGCCAAAACCTGACCCGCCAATACAAGATCTTTGGCAATAAGCACACATGGGCCATGACCGTGATTTACATCATGACCTTTGGCTCGTTCATCGGCTATTCAGCTGCGCTACCCCTAACCATTAAAGTGGTTTTCGGCTTCCAGCACGGCATGATCGACGGTGTTATGAACCACGATGTGCTAAACCCTGCTGGGCCTTCTGCCCTAATGTGGGCTTGGATGGGGCCATTTATTGGCGCGCTTATTCGCCCAATTGGCGGCATGATGGCCGATAAATTTGGCGGCGCCCGCGTCACCCAATATATCTCGTTTGTGATGGTTGGCTCGGCTATTGGCCTCGCCTACATCCTGCAGCAGGCTTACGCGTCCACCACGCCGCAAGATTACTTTGTGCCGTTCATGGGCTTATTCCTGCTGTTGTTTGCCGCCACCGGTATTGGCAACGGCTCTACCTTCCGCACCATCGCGATTGTGTTTGATAAAGAGCAAACCGGCCCTGTGCTGGGTTGGACATCGGCCGTCGCTGCCTACGGTGCTTTCATCATCCCCAAAGTGTTTGGTGAGCAGATGGGCGCGGGCACACCAGAGCTAGCCCTCTATGGCTTCGCTGCATTCTATACTTTGTGTATCGCCATCAACTGGTGGTTCTACATGCGGCCAAATGCCTATGTGAAAAACCCATAAAACCAATTTCCTGCTCCGGTATTCGCCGGGGCAGGCCCTACAAAAAGAATTCTGAGGAGAGACCCCATGAGCCACCTGCTCGACCGCTTGAATTTCTTCCAGCAAAAACGGCTGGATACCTTTTCTGATGGCCACGGCGAGACCACCCGCGAAAACCGCGATTGGGAAGACGTCTACCGTAACCGCTGGCGCCATGATAAAGTTGTGCGCTCCACCCACGGGGTGAATTGCACCGGCTCTTGCTCATGGAAAATCTACGTTAAATCCGGTATCGTAACCTGGGAAACCCAGCAAACCGATTACCCCCGCACCCGCCCGGATATGCCCAACCACGAGCCACGCGGCTGCCAACGCGGCGCGAGCTATAGCTGGTATTTGTATTCCGCCAACCGCGTGAAAAACCCGCTGATCCGTGGCACGATGCTAAAGTCCTACCGCAAATATCGCGCCACCATGAACGCCACCGCTGCATGGAAAGCCTTGCAACAAGATAAACCGGCCCGCGATGCCTATACCAAAACCCGTGGTAAAGGCGGCTTTGTGCGCGCCACATGGGACGAGGCCAACGAAATCATCGCCGCCGCCAACGCCTATACCACCAAAGAATACGGCCCCGACCGCGTGTTTGGCTTCTCGCCCATTCCCGCCATGTCTATGGTTTCCTACGCTGCCGGCTCCCGCTACCTAAGCCTGATGGGCGGCACCGTTATGTCGTTTTATGATTGGTATTGTGACCTACCACCCGCCTCGCCAATGACATGGGGCGAGCAAACCGACGTGCCCGAAAGCGCCGACTGGTATAATGCGGGCTACCTGCTGATTTGGGGTTCTAACGTGCCGCAAACCCGCACGCCAGATGCCCACTTCTATACCGAAGTGCGCTACAAAGGCACCAAATCGGCTGTGATCAGCCCCGACTATTCAGAAGCCGCCAAATTTGGCGATATCTGGCTGGCCCCGAAAGCCGGCACGGACTCGGCACTTGCCATGGCCATGGGCCACGTGATTTTGCGCGAGTTCCACCTTGATCGCCAATGTGAGTATTTTGAGGATTACACCCGCAAATACTCCGACTTCCCGATGCTGGTGCGCTTGGACGAAAAAGACGGAAAACTCATTCCGGGCCGTTTTTTACGGGCGGATGACTTGGCTGGCAAGCTTGGCCAAAAGAATAACCCCGAGTGGAAAACACTGGCTTGGGATGGAAAATCCGATGCCTTGGTTGTGCCAAACGGCACTATGGGCTTCCGTTGGGGCGAGAACGGCGAGTGGAACCTTGAGGAGCGCGCCAAGTCTGAAGACACCGAGCTAAAAATGACCTTCATCGCGGAAGAAGACCGCGACGATGTGATGGGCGTAGATTTCCCATATTTCGGCGGCCAAGCGACTGAGCATTTTGTGAAATGCGAGCACCCCGATGTGATGACCAAAAATGTGCCGGTCAAACGCATTAAATCTGGCAAGAAAGAAATCCTTGTTGCCACAGTGTTTGACCTTTTCTGCGCCAATTACGGCCTAGATCGCGGCCTTGGCGGCGAGTGGGTGGCGGATGACTATAGTAAAGACATCCCCTACACCCCGGCATGGGCTGAAAAAATCACCGGCGTTCCGGCAGACAAAATCGAAGTGGTGGCGCGTGAATTTGCAACCAACGCCGAGAAGACCAAAGGCAAGTCTATGGTTATCCTCGGGGCGGGTTTGAACCACTGGTACCACATGGATATGAACTATCGCGGCATCATCAATATGCTGGTGATGTGTGGCTGTGTGGGCCAATCTGGCGGTGGCTGGGTGCACTATGTGGGCAGGAAAAACTCCGTCCACAAACCGGCTGGCAGCCGCTAGCCTTCGCGCTTGACTGGACCCGCCCACCGCGGCACATGAACTCCACATCGGCGTGGTATGCCCACACCGACCAGTGGCGCTATGAGCAGCTTGATGTAAACGAGATCCTCTCGCCCACAGCGCCCGAGGGCGACTGGGATGCGAGCCTGATTGACTATAACATCCGCGCCGAGCGTATGGGCTGGTTGCCCTCCGCACCGCAGCTCAAAACCAACCCGCTAGACGTGGGCAAGGCCGTTAAAGCCTCGGGTAAAACCGCCGCTGAATATGTGGCCGAGAAGCTGGTTTCGGGTGATCTGGAAATGTCCTGCGAGGACCCGGATGACGAGGCCAACTGGCCGCGCAACCTGTTTGTGTGGCGCTCTAACCTGCTCGGATCTTCCGGCAAGGGCCATGAATACTTCATCAAGCACCTGCTTGGCACCGATAACGGTGTGATGGGCAAAGACCTTGGTGTTGAGGGTGGCCGGATGCCAAAAGAGGCGAAATGGCACCCGGAAGCCCCCGAGGGCAAGCTTGACCTGCTGGTCACGATTGATTTTCGGATGTCGACCACCTGCGTTTACTCCGACATCGTGCTGCCAACAGCCAGCTGGTATGAAAAGGATGACATGAACACCTCGGACATGCACCCCTTCATCCACCCGCTGCAAGCGGCGGTAGACCCTGCTTATGAAAGCCGGTCTGACTGGGAGATTTTCAAAGGCCTTGCCAAGAAGCTTTCCGAAATCGCGCCTGAAATTCTGGGTGTTGAAACCGACATTGTTCAACTTCCGCTCCTGCATGATACCCCGATGGAGCTGGCGCAAGACCAAGTGAAAGACTGGAAGAAAGGCGAATGTGAGCTGATCCCCGGGAAAACCGCGCCGAATTATATCGCTGTTGAGCGGGATTATTCGCAGATTTACGACAAGTTCACTTCCGTGGGCCCGTTGCTCGATAAGCTCGGCAATGGTGGCAAAGGCATTAACTGGAACACCAACATTGAGGTGCAGCATTTGCGCGACCTCAATGGCGTTGTGCTGGAAGATACCGTTGCCAAGGGCATGGCCAAGCTCGACACCGCAATTGATGCCTGCGAGATGATTTTGATGCTGGCACCCGAAACCAACGGCGAAGTGGCCGTAAAAGCGTGGCACGAGTTGGAGAAGGCCACAGGGCGCGAACACGCGCACCTTGCCTTGCCCAAAGAGGATGAGAAAATCCGCTTTAGGGATATCGCGGCCCAGCCTCGCAAAATCATTTCCTCGCCTACATGGTCTGGCATTGAAAGCGAGCATGTGAGCTATAACGCGGGCTATACCAACGTGCATGAGCTGATCCCGTGGCGCACCCTCACTGGCCGCCAGCAGCTTTACCAAGACCACCTTTGGATGCTGGCATTTGGTGAGGGTTTCTGTAGCTACCGGCCTCCGGTAGACCTGAAAACCACCAAAGGGGACTTTAATACCGAGGAAGGCCAGCCGCATGTTGTGCTGAACTTCATCACCCCGCACCAAAAATGGGGTATTCACTCGACCTATTCTGACAACCTGCACATGCTGACGCTTAACCGCGGTGGGCCGGTGGTTTGGGTGTCTGAAGTAGACGCGAAAACCGCGGGTTTGGTGGATAACGACTGGGTTGAAGCCTATAACGCCAACGGCGCTTTGGTGGCTCGGGTTGTTGTTTCTCAACGGATGAAAACCGGCACTATTTATATGTATCACGCTCAAGAAAAGATCGTGAACGTGCCCGGCTCGCAAAAAACCGGCATTCGTGGTGGTATCCACAATTCGGTTACCCGGACAACGGTGAAGCCAACCCACATGATCGGGGGGTATGCCCAGCAATCTTACGGGTTCAATTACTACGGCACGGTTGGGTCCAACCGCGACGAGTTTGTGATTGTGCGCAAAATGAACAAGGTCGACTGGCTCGACACTCCCCTTACTAAAACGGAGGCCGCAGAATGAAGATCCGCGCTCAAATAGGCATGGTGCTCAATCTCGATAAATGTATCGGGTGCCACACATGCTCCGTAACCTGCAAAAACGTCTGGACCAGTCGTGAAGGCGTTGAATATGCATGGTTTAACAACGTAGAAACCAAGCCCGGCATTGGCTACCCGAAAGATTGGGAAAACCAAGCCAAATGGAATGGCGGCTGGGAACGCACCAAAAAAGGTAAATTGCAGCCCAAACAGGGCAGCAAATGGCGGATACTGGCCAAAATTTTCGGCAATACCGACCTCCCGGAAATTGACGACTATTACGAGCCGTATACCTTTGATTACGACCATCTAAAGTCGGCCCCCGATATGCCCGCCTTCCCCACCGCGCGCCCGCGCTCGGTGATCACTGGCGAGCGGATGGAAAAGATTGTGGGCGGCCCGAACTGGGAGGAAATTCTTGGCGGAGAGTTTGAAAAACGCTCCAAGGATTATAACTTCGAGGGCATCCAAAAGGAGATTTATGGCGAATACGAAAATACATTTATGATGTATTTGCCGCGCCTTTGTGAGCACTGCCTTAACCCAACCTGTGTGGCCTCCTGCCCTTCCGGCGCTATTTATAAGCGTGAGGAAGACGGCATTGTGCTGATCGACCAAGAGAAGTGTCGCGGCTGGCGGATGTGTGTTTCTGGCTGCCCCTATAAGAAGGTTTATTATAACTGGGAAAGCGGCAAATCAGAAAAATGTACCTTCTGCTATCCGCGCATTGAAAGCGGCTTGCCGACCGTGTGTTCGGAAACTTGCGTAGGGCGCATTCGCTACTTGGGCGTTATCCTTTATGACGCTGACCGGATCGAAGAAATGGCGAACACCGCCAACGAGAAAGACCTTTATGAGGCCCAACTCGAAATATTCCTTGACCCGAACGACCCAGCTGTTGCAGCTCAGGCCTTGGCTGATGGTGTGCCGCATGAGTGGATTGAGAGCGCCAAAAGATCGCCTGTTTACAAAATGGCGATTGATTGGAAAATCGCATTCCCGCTGCACCCAGAGTATCGCACTTTGCCGATGGTTTGGTATATTCCACCGCTTAGCCCCATCCAGAATGCCGCCGAAGCCGGCGCGATCGGGATTGACCGCGATATGCCGGATGTAAAATCCCTGCGCATACCCGTTCGCTACCTCGCCAATATGCTTACGGCTGGTGACGAGGCCCCCGTGGTGAACGCGCTGGAGCGGATGCTGGCCATGCGCGCCTATATGCGGAGCAAAACCGTAGACGGCGTGATCGATGCCGGCATTGCCGAGCGCGTGGGCATGACCCCCGAGCTGATCGAGGACATGTATCACATCATGGCAATTGCCAATTACGAGGACCGCTTTGTGGTGCCAACCACGCACCGCGAAACCGTTGAAGATGGCATGGATATTCGCACCGGCTGTGGCTTCACCGATGGCAATGGCTGCTCAAGCGGCATTTCCAAAGGCAGCATGTTTGGTGGCAAAAAGCCCGATAAAGGCTTTGTTGTGCCGCCTATGCCTGCCGCTGCAAAGGGGATGTCATAATGCATATGCCCCTTAAAGCCATTTCGGCCCTGCTGAGCTACCCAACTAAGGAGCTTATGCAGGCTGGCCCCGAACTTAAAGACGCCTTGCAGCAGGGAGACCTGCTGCAAGCCAAAACCCTAAAGGCGCTCGACAAGCTCATTGATACGCTGGCCTCCAGCGATATTTACGACTTGCAAGAAACCTATGTGACGCTGTTTGACCGCTCAAAAACCCTGAGCCTCAACCTGTTTGAGCACGTACACGGAGAAAGTAGAGATCGCGGCGGCGCGATGGTGGATCTGGTAGAAAACTACCGTGCGGCGGGCTTTGAGCCTCAAAGCACGGAGCTACCAGACCACCTGCCGGTGTTGTTGGAATTCCTCGCTATGCGCCCCATTGAAGAGGCTCGCGAAGTGCTGGCCGATGCGGCGCATATTCTGGAGGGTATTGCGGTGCGGCTAGGTCGCCGTGAAAGCGGCTATGCACCTGTATTTGTGGCTTTGGCGCAAATCTCGGGCGCTGAGTCGGATAAAAAAGCGCTGGCCGCCCTGCTCGCCATTAAGGATGACGACCCGAACGACCTAGAGGCGCTGGACGAGGTTTGGGAGGAAAGCGCAGTGACGTTTGCCCCCGACCCAAATGCCGGCTGCCCGCAAGTGCGTGACATGCTTACGCAAATGGACACCCCCCGTAACCAGCCGCCTAGCGCGCTTAATTAAGGAGATTTAATCATGCATGAATTTCTGTTCGGAACGTACCCCTACATCGCGCTGGCGGTGCTGGCTATTGGGTCCATCGCCCGCTATGAGCGCGACCCTTTCACCTGGAAATCAGGCTCCAGCCAGCTGTTGCGGCGCAAATCCCTGATCTGGGGATCGGTGCTGTTCCACGTTGGTATTCTGGTGATTTTCTTTGGCCATCTCGGCGGCTTGCTCACACCGATCTGGATATTCGATGCGCTCGGCATTAGCCACGGCGCCAAGCAAATATTGGCTGTGGCCGCCGGTGGCATAGCTGGCGTAATGGCGCTGGTTGGTGGCTTAATGCTGCTGGCACGGCGCTTGCTGGACCCACGCATCCGGAAAAACTCCAGCTTTTGGGATATCGCCATTTTGGCGCTGCTCATGGTGCAACTGCTGCTCGGGCTGGCCACAATCTTCATCTCGCTCCAGCATTTGGACGGCCATGAAATGACCCTCCTGATGAGCTGGGCACAAGGGATCTTCTATTTTGATGGCGCAGCCGCGAGCTATATCGAGCACACCTCGATTATCTTCAAAATGCACATCTTCTTGGGCCTAACGATCTTCCTGATCTTCCCGTTTACAAGGTTGGTGCACATGCTGTCAGCCCCCATCCGCTACATCACACCGTGGCGCAAGGGCTACCAGATTGTGCGTTCGCGTAAAGGAGCCAGCAAATGAGCAATCCTAAACCCCTAATGCCGGATGTTTTGGTAAATGGTGTTACAATCTCTGCCGTGGACATCGCGGCAGAGGCGCAAAACCACAAAGCACCAAAAGGCAAGCCCGGTTGGGCGTGGAAAAGCGGCGCGCGGGCGCTGGTGATCCGTGAATTGCTAATGCAGGAAGCGCGCAAGCGCGACCTGCAACCAGCCCCCAAAGAGCTAGAGCCGGGCAAAGTGGAAACCGACGATGAGTCGCTGATCCGCTTGCTGCTAGAGCTGGCGGTCGTACCGGAAACACCGGAAGAGGCCGAGGTGGCCAAAGTGTATGCCGAGCACCCCGACTTGTTCCGCGCCCCCACGCTTTATGAGCCAACTCACATCCTCTTTGCCGCTGACCCCAGCAACACAGAGGCACGGGAGGCGGCCTACAAAAAAGCCGAAGCAGCGCTGACAACCCTCATCCAGCAGCCCGGCGCGTTTGGCTCTTTGGCACGGGAAATCTCGGATTGCCCGTCTAAAGACAATGGCGGCCAGCTCGGGCAGATGGTTTCGGGTGATACCGTGCCGGAATTTGAGCGCGCCATGGACGCAATGGATGCAGGCCAGCTTTGCCCCTCCCCCGTGCCCACCCGCTATGGCATCCACATTTTGCGGCTAGATGCAAAAGCCATGGGTGAAGTGCTGCCGTTTGAGGCTGTTACTAAGCAGATCACCGAGATGGTCGAAAAAGCCAACTGGGCAAAAGCAGCAAATGGATTTGTGGAGAGCATGGTGAATAATGCCGAAATCTCCGGTATTTCCATGGCCGCCTAGGCCCTCCCGTTGAGCGTAGCCTCGCTACGCTCGGCAGCGGCGCGTTAAGCATTGCTCTGCTTTGCAGCATTGCATTCGCGCCGCACGGCAACCTTTGCGCCTGCGGTTAGTTATTTATGCAAAAAAACCGGATGTGTTGTTATCAGCACTCACCGGTTTCTCAGCGCGGTGCGAGTGCAGCACTCACCAAACCATACAACGCTAGACGCACCGCCACGGCGTCGCACACGCATTTTTTCTTTGAAAAAAGCCGCCCGCAGGGCGTATGGGTGCTACGGGCTAGATGCTAACCTTCTTTTTTAAAAAATGAAGTCAGAAGCATCCAGCGTGGTGATATCTACGCCTTCAAGCATAATCTGCCCTGCCATGGCTTCTGAGGTGATCAAAGTACCGCTTGCTACACTCGTAAATACGAGGTCGGCATAGCTTAGGCCCAAAATTTCGATCATATCACTGCCATCCTCGAAATCAGTAATCACGTCGCGACCCTTATCTAGCGCACGGAACACAAACACATCATTGCCCCGGCCACCCGTAAGAGTATCATGCCCACGGCCACCATCTATCAGGTCTGCGCCTTCTCCACCGTTCAAAACATCACGGCCACGGTTGCCGTATAGCTCATCATTCCCGCGCCCACCAATCAGCTTATCATGCCCCGACCCGCCATATAGAAAGTCGCTACCCCCGCCGGACGTGATCACATCATCGCCCGCGCCACCCTTCAGGGTGCTGCCAGCTGAGCCGTTGCCCACTGTTAAGGTGTCATTTCCCATACCACCGCGCAGCGTGTTGGCACCGTAATTGTCGATCAGCGTATCGTTGCCGTCACCACCACCGATAAAATCTGAGCCTGCCGTGCCGGTGAGGGTATCGTTACCACCACCACCAAATATGGCGCCACGGCCGTAATAAGGCAGCATATCGAGATGAGGATTAAAAATATCATCGCCATCACCGCCGACAAATTTGAAATTCTGCGCGTTCAAAGCATCTTCCAGCGCCAAGCCAAGGTCAAACTGCCAGCTTGGGGTGTCATTCACCCCGTAGGAAAGATAAGTCGCGGTGAGCGTGATCGGCTCGGGCAGCGCCATGTGAGCATATTCTACCATAGTGCCCCCTTCCAGCCGTAAAAAGCTAACTTCGCTCACCGTGACTGTCGTTTTTTCACCCAGGCGCGGGGCCGTTACCGCTGCCAATTGCGCAGTGATGCTGATCATCTGGGTGCTATAACGCAGGCTCTCAAGGCTCACAAATTCACTGCCATCAAAGCTGATGGCCTTGCCTTTGCCATTGGTCTGCGTTGTCAGAAATACGTTCGGAGCCAGAGGGGTCCCAATGGCGGAACTGGTAAAAAAGCCGTTATCTGCGGCGGTGATCAAAATACGTGCCATTGGTCTTCTCCCGAGGGTGAACATAAACTGTGAACCCAATTTGCCAAAATATTTGCTAAAAATCTACACAAAATGCAGGCAATGGTTAATGTAGAAGACGTATCAAACTGTTGATAAATAAGCATTAAATTTGATTCAATGTGAAGACAGCGAAGCGCGGCACAATCACATCTGGAATTACTTCGGGAATGGGGTTAGATAACTTATCGAAATTCTGATTCCGAGGGCAGACATGGCGAAGATTACTTATATCGAACATAATGGCACCGAGCATGTAGTGGAGGTCGAACCCGGCCTGACCGTCATGGAAGGCGCGCGGGATAACGACATTCCCGGCATTGAAGCCGATTGCGGCGGGGCCTGTGCCTGCTCAACCTGCCACGTGTATGTGGTGGATGAATGGGTGGAAAAGCTGCCGACCAAAGATGACATGGAATCAGACATGCTGGATTTTGCCTTTGAGCCAAATGAGCGCACATCAAGGCTGACCTGCCAAGTGAAGGTAACGCCGGAACTGGACGGCCTGATTGTACGGATGCCCAGCAAACAGATCTAGCCGCTTGCTGCCCTACGGGACCTAGCCTCGGCGGGGCCTGCCGTTAATGCTGCGGCAATTCCGGCCTATACAAACCAGTTTCAAACGCCTACAAGCGCCCCTTGCCCCAAGCATGGGGCGTTTTTGCTGGAAAGGCGGACCGTAAAAATCGGTAGCCGGAATCACCAGCCCCTGTGTGGAAAGACACCCTATGATACAAACCTTATCTGATGCGCTGGCGAAGCGCGGCTACGAAACCCTGACCGAAGTGCAAGAAGCCGTAACGGCTGAAGGCCTAGAAAACGCGGACCTGCTGGTCTCGGCCCAAACCGGCTCTGGCAAAACCGTTGCCTTTGGCATGGCGATTGCCTCAACCATTTTGGATGGTGATACCTTTGGCCCCGCGGCGAACCCCCTTGCGCTGGTAATCGCCCCCACACGCGAGCTGGCCTTGCAGGTGAAGCGCGAGCTTGAGTGGTTATATGCCGAAGCCGGTGTGCGGCTGGCATCTTGCGTGGGCGGCATGGATATGCGCGAAGAGCGGCGCACGCTTTCGCGCGGGGCACACATTGTTGTGGCCACGCCGGGCCGATTGAAAGACCACATTATGCGGCGTTCGATCGACCTTGGTGATATTCGCGCCGTGGTGCTGGACGAAGCCGACGAAATGCTGGACCTTGGCTTTCGCGAAGATCTTGAGTTTATTCTGGCTGCCGCTCCAGAAGACCGTCGGACACTGATGTTTTCAGCCACCGTGCCAAAAATGATCGCCAACCTCGCGCGGAATTTTCAGCGCGATGCTGTACGGATTTCGACCAAAGACGAGCGCAAGCAGCATGCTGACATTTCGTATCGCGCGCTAAACGTGGCCCCACGCGATGGCGAGAATGCCATCATCAACTTGCTACGCTTTTACGAAGCCAAAAACGCGCTGGTGTTTTGTAACACCCGTGCAATGGTTAACCGCCTCACCACCCGTTTTTCAAACCGTGGGTTCTCGGTGGTGGCGCTTTCGGGCGAGCTTTCGCAAAACGAGCGCACCCATGCGCTGCAATCCATGCGCGATGGCCGCGCACGGGTATGTGTAGCTACCGATGTGGCCGCCCGCGGCATTGACCTGCCCAACCTTGAGCTGGTTATCCACGCCGATCTACCCTCGAATTCCGAAACCCTTTTGCACCGTTCTGGCCGCACGGGCCGTGCTGGTCGCAAGGGCGTAAGTGCGCTGATTGTGCCGCCAAAAGCCCGCCGCAAGGCCGAGCGTTTGCTGGGCGGCGCCAAGGTGAAGGCCGAGTGGACGTCTCCTCCCAGCGCTGCCGATGTGCAAGCGCGGGATAATGAGCGCCTGATGGAAAACTCTTCCTGGAACGAGGCCGTGGAAAGCACCGAGCGCGCCACCGTGGACGCGCTGATCGAGCGCTTTAGCCCCGAGCAGCTGGCCGTGGCCTTTTTGCGGGTTTATTCCGAAGGGCAATCTGCCCCTGAAGAGCTAGGCGATCCGGGTGCAGCCCCAGCGCCACGCGGAAAATTTGGCCCCGGCGTTTGGTTTTCGATCAATGTTGGCCGCCAAGACAACGCCGAAGCGCGCTGGCTTTTGCCGATGCTCTGCCGCTCGGGCGACATTAGTAAAGACGACATTGGTGCGATCCGCATTCAGCCAACCGAGACCTTTGTGGAAATTCTGAAAACCAGCGTAGACGGGTTTATGAAAACCATCGGGTCCAAAATGCTGCTGGAAGCTGGCGTAAAGATTACGCGGCTGGATAAAGCACCTGATCTTGGAAAATCTGAAGGCCCCTATAAAGGCAAAAATCGCAAGCCCCGCCATGAGGGCCGCAGAGACGAAGGTCGTCGGGACGAGCGCCGCAGGGATGAGCCGCGTGAAGAGCGCCGGGAAGATGCCCCAAGAGGTAAAAAGAAGAGCAACTTCTCCGAAGCGATCCCAAGCAAAAAACGGCCCAAGAAGCCTGCTGACAAAGATAAAGGCAAGCGCAGGAAGACAAATTTCAAAAACAAACCGGAATAATAGAAGCCCTTACGAATTCATTTCTTTAAATTCGTAAGGGTGTACCTAAACTACTGTTTTAAGATAATAATACGGCACTTCAGCATAACTACTGTCCTAGGATAGTAGTTATGGAAAACCATCTTAATATCTCCTCCCAAAAACTATTTAGCTTACTGGCCGCGCGGCTTTACCCGCCGCGTTGGTGGTGCCGCCGCGGGGTCTTCTGGCCACGGGTGGCGGGGGTAGCGGCCGCGCATATCTTTGCGCACATCAGCATAAGACGTGGCCCAAAACCCCGGCAAATCAGCCGTGGTTTGCACGGCTCGGCGCGCGGGCGAAAGCAACTCTATCAGCACCGGCAGCCGGTCAGGCCCCACCGTAGGGTGCACCGTCAGGCCAAACATTTCTTGCAATCGCACCGAAACCAGCGGCGGTTCAACGCTGTAATCCACCGGAAGCTTCGTGCCTGTTGGGGCCGTAATATTGGCCGGCACCAGCCTGTCCAGCACCTGCTCCCCCTCCCAACCAAGCCGCGCTTTTAGCGGTGCCACAAGGTCGAGCTTGCCAAGGTCACTGCGGGTTCGGCATTGCCCCAAATACGGCGCGAGCCAGCTTTCCAGCGCCTCCATCAGCGCCGTATCATCCATGGCGGGCAGCGTTTCGCCCCGTGCTCGCAGCCATTCTACCCGCGCACAAAGCAGGCGGGCAGGCTGGGTCCAGTTCAAGCAGCCCAGCCCCATTTCACGAATACCATCGGTGACCGCCTCCGCCACGGCGGCTTCTGGCGGGTTGGCCCAGCGGGTATCTTCCAGCGCAATCGCGCCCAGCCGCAGCTGTTGGCGCGCCACCACCATGCGCTCGCGTTTAGACCACTCACAAACCGGAACCTCCTGCAATTGCGCCCCAAACCAGTGGCGCAAATCAGCCTCGGTTAGCGGGGCCGCCAGCCGCACTTTGGCCTCACGCAGGTCTCCGTCAAGATCAGCGGCAACCATTAGCGACGAGGACATCGGCTCACCCTCAGGCATAACCGCACCCTTGCCGCCGCTGAGCAAATACCGCCCCTTGCCACCCGCGCGCAGCTTGCCGATGCGGTCCGGATAGGCAAGCGCCAGCAGCGCGCCAATTTCGGCCTTTGCCCGCACCGGTTTTTCAAACCGGCGCGCCTCACGCCGAATGGCTTTCAGCGCGTTGGCATCGGCTCGAAAAGGATGGCGACTCCGAAATCTTCGCTCATCTTCCAGCGCTTCCAGCCGCAGGGACACATCCACCGGCGCGCCGCTCAGCGGGTCTCGGGCCTCTAGCATTGCTGCCAAAAGTGCCGCTCGTTTCCCGCCAGCCCGCAATAGCATTTGCCCAAGGCGTGGGTGCACGGGCAGTGCCGCGAGCGCCTTACCATGTGCCGTGATCAGCCCGTTTTTCAACGCCCCAAGCGCCTCAAGCAGCCCCTGCGCCGCTTGGTAAGCTCCCGTAGGTGGCGGCGTTAAAAACCGCATCTCGGACGGGTCTTTCACCCCCCAAAGCGCCAGCTCCAACACCAGCGCGCTCAGATCACTAGCCTCAATTTCAGCGGGTGCAAAAGCCCGCATGGCCCCCTCTTCTCCCGCCGACCAAAGCTTAAAACAGGTGCCCGCAGCTACGCGCCCCGCCCGCCCCGCGCGCTGGGTCGCCTCTGCGCGGCTCACCCGTTCGGTCACAAGCCGCTGCATCCCTGCCCCAGCATCAAAACGCGCGCGCCGCGCTTTTCCACCATCAACCACCACCCGAATATCCGGAATCGTCAGCGAGGTTTCGGCGATGCTAGTGGCCAAAACCAGCTTGCGCGCCCCCTCCAAGGGGGCCAGCACCCGCCGTTGCTCCTTAAACGGCATCGCGCCGTAAAGCGGCATAATTTCAACACCTTTGGGAACTTTCAGCATCCCGGCTACCCGCCGAATTTCGCCTGCACCGGGCAAAAAGGCCAGCACCCCGCCCTCGGTTTCTGCAAGCGCTGTTTCTATCAGGCGCGCCATTGCTGGCTCAAACCGCACTTTACCCAAAGGCCGTGGCAGGTGGCGCGCTTCTACGGCATAGCTCCGCCCCTCCGCCGTAATTACCGGCGCGCCGATTAGCTCGGCCACCGGCCCCGCATCCAGCGTGGCCGACATCACCAAAATCGACAAATCCTCCCGCAGCGCCTCGCGCACCTCAAGGCACAGCGCCAGCCCTAGGTCGGCGTGCAGCGAGCGCTCATGGAACTCGTCAAAAATCACACAATCAATGCCTGAAAGCTCCGGATCTGACTGGAGCATCCGCGTCAAAATCCCCTCGGTAACGACCTCGATGCGCGTCGCCTTGGAGGTCTTGCGTTCGCCACGCACCCGGTAACCCACAGTCTGCCCTACGGCTTCCCCCAGCCCTTCAGCCAGCCGCTCAGCCGCTGCGCGCGCCGCCATCCGGCGCGGCTCCAGCATCAATATTTTTCCACTGCAAAACTGGTTTTCAAACAAATACAGCGGCACGCGCGTGGTTTTGCCGGCGCCAGGTGGCGCTTGCAATACCGCACACCCCTTCGCGCGCAACGCGGCCAAAAGGTCGGAGAGAATTGGTTCTATTGGCAGCGTGCTGTTCATGGTATCCTCGGCTGCGGCCTTGATACCTTATCGCGACCACAACGGAAAGTAGGCAATAAATGCAGTACCGACGGCGCGGCACATCAATCTCCGCCGCTTGGGTTGAAGTTTTCAACCCATCGGACTAGTGCTAATATATACGCCCATAACCCGAGCCAGCCATGCATAGCCCCCTTCCTCTCACCCGCGATATCGTCTTGATCGGCGGTGGCCACACCCATGCGCTCGTTTTGCGAAAATGGGCTATGGCCCCTGTGGCCGGCGCGCGCCTCACGCTTATCAATCCAGGCCCAACCGCCCCGTATTCAGGCATGTTGCCGGGCCACATTGCAGGCCATTACCAGCGTTCTGAGCTTGAAATAGACCTCGTTAAACTCGCTCGTTTTGCCGATGCACGGCTGGTGCTTGCCCCCGCAACCGCGATTGACCGCAAAAACCAACGTATCTCGGTGGCGGGCCAAGCCGATATTTCATATGATATCGCCTCAATAGATATCGGGATCACCACAGCTATCCCCTCAATTCCGGGCTTTACGGCCCACGCGCTGGGGGCCAAGCCATTGCCGCGTTACTCTGCCGCGTGGCAGCAGTTTTTAAATGCTGTAATGGCGCGCAAGCTGCCCGCAGAAATCGCCGTAATTGGCGGTGGCGTGGCGGGCATAGAGCTGGCGCTAGCCATGATGCATCGCCTGAAATCAGAGGGGGTTTCTACCGCAAAAGTTACGGTTCTTGAGGCCCAAAACACGCCTTTGGGCGGCATTGGTAAGGGCGCGCAACAGGCGCTCTTGCGGCATATGCAGCGGCTCGGAATTCGATTGGAAACGGGTGTTTCGATCGAAGAAATCACAGCGACCGCCGTTGACCTCGCCGACGGCCGCCAGATTTCCGCGGCTTTCACCGTAGCTGCCGCTTCACCCCTACCCCATAGTTGGCTTGCTCAAACCGGGCTGACCAATAAAGACGGATATATTGATGTTGGCCCCACGTTGCAATCATGCGTTGAGTCTAATATCTACGCCACCGGCGACTGTGCCGAACTAATTTTCGCTCCTCGCCCCAAAGCGGGCGTGTTTGCCGTGCGTCAAGCGCCAATCCTTTATTATAATCTTCGCGCAAGCCTTCTTGGGAATCCACTCAAGCCATTCCGCCCACAAAAAGGTTACTTGAAGCTCATTTCCACCGGCGGAAAGGGCGCAATAGCGGACAAAGCGGGCCTAACGCTCGACGGGCCAATTCTTTGGCGCTGGAAAGACCGCATTGACCGGAAATTCATGCAGAAATTTCAGGATTACCCTGAAATGTCGATCCCAAAGCCCCCCAAAAACCTCGCCCAAGGCGTGCGCGAAATACTGGATGAAGCCCCGCTTTGCGGCGGGTGTGGTGCCAAGATTGCCCCTGCCGAACTGGCGCAAACCCTCGCGGCCTTGCCCCCGCCACGGCGCGCCGATGTGCTCTCTGTCCCAGACGATGACGCCGCCGTGCTTGCCCATGGTGATGGCCAGCAAGTGCTAACTACCGACCATCTTCGCGCTTTTATGAGCGATCCGTTTCGCATGGCGCGGATCACCGCAATACACGCCTTGGGCGATTGCTGGGCTATGGGTGCCAAGCCGCAAGCCGCGCTTGCCAGCCTTATCCTCCCACGCATGAGCGCCAAAATGCAGGCCGAAACCCTGCGTGAAATCATGGCCGCCGCGTCTGAAACTTTCCGCGCTGCCGGTGCCGAGATCGTCGGCGGCCACACCAGCCAAGGGGCCGAGCTAACCATCGGGTTTTCCGTTACGGGCCTCTCCGATGGGCCGGTTATCCGCAACACCGGCGCCAAAACCGGAGATGCCCTCATCCTCACCAAGCCTATTGGCAGTGGGACACTGTTGGCCGCAGAAATGCGGCACCTCGCCAAAGGTGCATGGATGGAAGCCGCTTATAAACTCATGGAGCAACCGCAGGGCAAGGCCGCCGATATCCTCGCGCCGGTTGCCCATGCCATGACCGATGTTACCGGCTTTGGCCTCGCAGGGCACCTGAATGCGATGCTTAAAAATGCCGGTATCGGCGCGCAGCTTTCCCTCGCAAATATCCCGCTGCTAGAGGGTGCAGCCACGCTCGCCGCACAGGGAATACGCTCCACCATTTGGGATGCCAATCGGGCTGCAGTTAACATTGAATCCGTTGGCAACACTCCAACCGAAATCCTGCTTTTTGACCCTCAAACCGCAGGTGGCCTGCTCGCAGCCGTGCCCGCAGCCAAAGCCGAAATCATTTTACGCCATTTGAAAGAAGCTGGCCTGCCTGCCGTCCAGATTGGAGAAATAACAGGCCAAAAAAGCATTACCCTTATTGAATAACCCTGCAAGTGAAGCCTACGCCAGCCGCGCCGCAATTTGTGCGGCAACCGCATTAATATCCTCGGTCGCCAGCCCAGATACCGGCAGTGTGGTCACCTCGGCTTTGTCAGCTCGTGCTTTGCCGTAGCGCGGATCATAATGTTCGGCCATCAAAGCCGCGGCCAATGCTTCCATTTCACTATTTTCAGCCAGCTTGCACCAGTGCTCAATAGTGCCCGCCGCGTGATAGGTCCGCAACTTACCCAGCGTTTTCAACAGCCGCGCCTTATCTTCAACAATATCCTTATAGGCCACCGCCAGAAACCGCGCTCGTGCGGCCAGCGGAGCAACTATTTCTAGCCTCGGGGCCGCGCGCATTGCCGCCCATAGCTGCGGTGGCACCACCAATTGCCCAACCTTGGAGCTTTCGGCTTCCACAACCACGGGCCGCGACGGGTCCAACCCCGCTACCACCTGCGCCAGCGCGCTTTCAAATGCCTTTTGCGAAGGCTGCCCACCAGCCCGCGCCCCAAAGAGCGAACCGCGATGGTTGGCCAGCCCTTCAAGGTCAATCACCTGCACACCACGAGCCTTTAGCGCCGCTAAAATATCGGTTTTTGCACTGCCGGTATTGCCATCCAGCAGCACGACTTTCGGCGCAAATGGCGTGTCATACAGCGCGTGTTTTACCAGCGCGCGATAGGCTTTATAGCCACCCTCAACCACTTCTGCGCGCCAGCCAACCTGCCGCAAAATGGTGGTAAATGAGCCAGACCGCTGCCCGCCTCGCCAGCAGTAAACTAGGGGTTTCCACCCTCCGTCTTTATTAATCAAGCTATTTTCCAAATGCCGCGCGGCATTGCGCGCCACCAGCGCCGCACCAATTTTGCGGGCCTTAAACGGGCTATCCTGCACATAAATCGTGCCAACCATCGCCCGCTCTTTATCGCTCAAAACCGGCAGGTTAATCGCCCCCGGCATATGATCCTCGGCAAATTCCGACGGCGAGCGCACGTCAATAACCGTGTCAAACGGCAAAGAAAGAAAATCGGCACTTGGTGGCAGAGTATATCGCATGGCTTTGTTTTACCCGAAGCCATTCTGGAGATACAGAGGCATTATTCCGTTAAATATGCCCTTACAAGGTGCTCAACCACCGCCCGCATGGCCTCTGACTTATCTGCACCGTCAGCCCGTGCGGCTTTATAAACCGCCCGCTGCCGGTCTGCTGAGCTACCGTTTTGTGCAATTCCGCGCAGGCTTTCCAGCTCAAAAAGGCAGCCGAGCTCCTCAGCTTCATCTCGCACCAGTAAAATCAACTCTTCCGTCAAGTGATCAAACGGCACCATTTTTCCGCGTCCAAGGTCTATCAGCTTGCCATTCACCCCGTGCCGCTGCGCCTGCCAGCGGTTTTCCAATATCAGCGTGTTTGGATAGCGCCGCCATTTCTGGTTTTTCTGCTTCAGCCGGTGGAAATACAAAAGCAGGCTCTGATACGCCGCCGCAATTGCCGCCGCCTCTGCCACCGTGCCGCAAACATCGGTAATCCTCTGCTCCAGCGTCGGATACTTATCCGAGGGCCGAATATCCCACCAAATCCGGGTGGCATCCTCAATGCAGCCCGCCTTCACCAAGGCCCCGACTAGCCGTTGATACTCGCCAAAACTCTCTACCGGGTCGGGCAGCCCCGTGCGCGGCAAAGCATCAAAAACCGTGAGCCGGTAAGAGCTTAGCCCCGTATCATCCCCCTCCCAAAAAGGCGATGATGTGCTGAATGCCAGCAGGTGCGGCAGGAAGTAAGACACCTGCCCCATCAGGTCAATCCGCTCATCCTCGCCCTCAATGCCCACATGGATATGCATCCCGCAAATCAGCATCCGCCGCACCACTTGGCCTAGGTTATCGCTGAGCGCATCATAGCGCTGTTTGCGCGTGTGGCTCTGGCTGCGCCATTTGGCAAACGGGTGCGTAGAGGCCGCAATCGGCGCGTATCCAAAGCGTGCTGCGCACTTCGCCACGCCCCTGCGCAGGCTCAAAAGCTCAGCTGCCGCATCACTAACCTTGGCATGCGGCTTCGTCCCCACCTCCACTTGGCACTGCAAAAATTCGCCCGTCACCTGCGCACCGAGCGCCTCGCTACAGGCCTCCAAAAACGCCGGTTCCGGTGTTTTTACCAAATCAAGGCTCTCCCGATCCACAATCAGGTATTCTTCCTCAATCCCGAGGGTTAGGCTAGGGCGCATAGTTTGCTCCTTTTCCCCCAGTTTCGGCGCTAAAATCACATTCTGTCAATAGTTTTGGTTGAATCTCAACGCCAGCGGGGCCACCTTAGGCAAAAGCAACACGCACGAGGCCCCTATGTCCCTAAAAATCGCCTTCCAGATGGACCCCATTGAAAACGTCAATATTGACGGAGATTCCAGCTTCCGGCTGGCGCTTGAAGCGCAAGAGCGAGGCCATGAGCTATTTTACTACACGCCTGATCAGTTGGCCTTTGAAAGCGGTGTGGTTACCGCGCGCGGCTGGCCGCTTGAAGTGCGGCGCAAGGCCGGAGATTTTTACTCCCTCGGCGAAATGCAAAAGGTAAATTTGGCTGATTTTGATGTGGTCTGGCTGCGGCAAGACCCACCATTTGATATGGGCTACATCACCAGCACCCACCTGCTCGATATGATCCACCCTGATACTTTAGTGGTTAACGACCCGTTCTGGGTGCGCAACTACCCCGAGAAACTCCTCGTGCTTGGGTTTCAGGGCTTAACGCCCCCCACCACCATTGCACGCGACTTGGAAACCATTAAAGCCTTTAAGGCGGAGCATAAGGATATCATCCTAAAGCCACTTTACGGCAATGGCGGAGCCGGGGTTTTTCGCCTCGGGCCAGACGATAAAAACCTCACCTCCCTGCACGAGCTTTTCAGCGGCATAAACAACGAGCCACTGATCGCACAAAAATTTCTGCCCGATGTTGCCAACGGTGATAAGCGGATTATTTTGGTAGACGGCGAGCCCGTTGGCGCCATCAATCGCGTGCCTGCCAAAGGCGAGACCCGCTCAAATATGCATGTAGGCGGCCGCCCTGAAAAGGTGGGGCTAACCAAACGCGACCTCGTAATTTGTGCACAAATCGGACCTATTCTTAAGGAAAAGGGCCAGATATTTGTCGGAATCGATGTTATTGGTGATTATCTGACCGAAATCAATCTCACCTCTCCCACCGGCATTCAAGAGCTGGAAAGGTTCGACGGTACCAATGTTGCCGCGCTCATTTGGGACGCGATCGAGGCGAAAACCCGCTAATGTCTTTTCGCCTCTCCCTTACCAACTTCCTGCTGCGCAACATAGAACGCCGCGCCTTGGCGCGCATCAAAGATCCTGTAAAAATTCGCCGCCGGATGGAGCTACAAACCCGCCTCTTCTTCCGCCCAAAACGCAGCACGCCGATCACCCGTGAGGCCCTTGCCCACGGCCAGTCCAGCGTTTCAGCACTTAAAATCGGCAACGGAGATCAAGGCGTTCTAATCTACCTACACGGTGGTGCCTATATTTTTGGCTCTGCAAAAACCCATCGCCGCCTTGCCGCAAAGCTGGCAGAAGACAACGCTTTAACCGCCTACTCGGTTGACTACCGCCTCGCCCCCGAGCATCCATTTCCCGCCGCCATTGATGATTGCCTCACCGCCTACCAAGCCCTGCTTGGCCGTGGTATCCGCAATATCACCATCGCCGGAGATAGCGCCGGTGGCGGGCTTGCGCTCGCATTATTGCACAGCATCCTCGCCAAGGGCCTCCCTGCCCCCCGCGCGGTGGTTGCTTTTAGCCCGCTCACGGACCAAACCATGCAAAGCCAATCTGTAAAAGATAACGCGCAATCAGAAGCCATGCTTCCAGCCGAACGCATGGAAGAGGTCCGCGACATGTATTTGACGGATGATTTCAAAAATCCCCTTGCCTCACCACTTTATGGTAATTTCCATACCGCCCCACCCGTTTTTCTTTGCGCAGGGACTGCCGAAATTTTACGGGATGATACGCTCGCAATGGCCAGCAAGCTGCGTGCGCAAGGCGTGGCTGTTACCGTCGAAATTCTCGAAAATGCCCCCCATGTGTGGCCATTTTTTCACGGCCGCATGCCCGAAGCAGATGCGACCCTGAAAAAGGTGCAGGCTTTTCTCAGCCATCCCACCCTTTAGGCCGCAAAACCACCGATTGCATCTGCTCAATTTCGGCATATCCAAGACTTTTGTAAACCCGCTCTGCCGGCTCGCCTCTATCGGCCAAAATCACCATCTGGTTGCCACGCCGTGCCGCTTGCTCCTCACTCGAAACATAATGCACAAGTGCCGCACATATCCCTTGGCGCCGGTGGTCAGGATGGGTGCTAACCTCCTGAAACCGTGAAATGCCTTCGCGGTGAAATATCCCCATATCTGCCACCAGATCCGTGCCTTTAAAAGCGCCATACCAATGGCCGTTCCCAGCCGTTATCAACGTCCTAAACATTTGTAACCGTTTGCTTTTAAATACCCTATACAAATCCGCGGTAAACCCATCTGGCCGCGTAAGCACGTGGTGCTCCAGCACTTTGCTCCACCCATCAACATCCGTAATTTCTCGAAAACTCAAGCCATTTGGCACGTGCCGCACCGCTTTGCTCATCGTCGCTGACAGCACAGAAGTCTGATCAAACTTCCACCCAAGTCGCTTAAATTCCAACTGCATTGCGCCGGTGTCTCGCCCGTCATCAAGCCATTGCAGGCACTTGTGGCGCACCGCTGGCGCATCGGCAAATATGGCCTCAAACCGAGCAATCCAGCCTTCGATGACCTGCGCGTCCGGCGGCTCGGCTAACAACAGATAATTGCCAAACCAAAAGTCGTAACTCTCGGGCGTACGGACCTCAAAGCAATCGCCTAGGTCTCGCACGATGCCATTGTAGCGCTGAAAAAGGGTCTCGCTTAGAAAGCCGATAGATGAAATCTCCATCGTGGCTTTCT
Organism: Paracoccaceae bacterium; assembly: GCA_002402045.2. Classification (GTDB taxonomy): domain Bacteria; phylum Pseudomonadota; class Alphaproteobacteria; order Rhodobacterales; family Rhodobacteraceae; genus UBA3077. Next base: position 133,671 of record NVUX02000006.1, read on the forward strand.
ATCAAAACGCCAGCCGATAGCCAATAGCCTCGGCAATCGCGGCTTTGCTGATCTCGTCCTCACCACGCAGGTCCGCAATTGTGCGGCCGACGCGCTGAATCCGGTGAAACGCCCGCGCCGAAAGCCGGAATTTATCAACTGCGCTTAGCAGCATTTCCGAAGCTTCAGGCCGTAAATTACAAGCCTGTTCCAACACATCGCCCTCAATGGCCACATTCGTAGTGATTCCCTCCAGCGCCTTATAGCGCTCGGCCTGTATCTCCCGCGCGGCCCGCACCCGGGCTGCCACAACTGCGCTGGTCTCTCCCGTAGGCGGGGTTGAAAGATCGGCCACGGCCACCGCTGGCACTTCAATGCGCAGATCAAATCGGTCCAATAGTGGCCCTGAAATTCGGCTCAAATAGTCTGCACCGCATTGCGGAGCGCGCCCACAAGCCCGCTCTATTTCGCCCATATAGCCGCATTTACACGGGTTTGCTGCCGCTAGCAGCATAAAGCGCGCGGGGTAGCGCACGTGGGCATTGGCGCGAGAAACCACTACATCTCCAGTTTCAATTGGTTGCCTAAGGGTCTCCAACACCGCCCTTGGAAACTCAGGAAATTCATCCATAAACAGCACGCCATTATGTGCCAATGAAATTTCGCCCGGCTTTGCCCCACGCCCACCACCAACCATCGCCGCCATGCTCGCGGTATGGTGCGGCGTGCGAAACGGGCGTTGGCGCGAAATGCCGCCCTCCTCCAACACGCCAGCAAGCGAGTGGATCATCGAGGTTTCAAGTGCCTCACTGGGCGAAAGCGGTGGCAACAGCCCCGGCATTCGGGCGGCCATCATAGATTTCCCTGAGCCCGGCGGCCCGACCATCAACAAATGGTGGCCGCCCGCTGCCGCCACTTCCAGCGCCCGCTTGGCTTTCTCTTGCCCGCGCACATCACGGAGATCTCGATGGTCCACCAGCCCTTGAACTTCACCCGGCAAAGCCTCGCTCAGCACAGTGCGACCCGAAAAATGATTTACGAGTTCCAGTAGGTTACGGGGTGCGAGCACGCGTGCGGCCTCAACCCATGCCGCTTCTGGCCCGCAGGCCGCGGGGCAGATAAGGCCGCAGTCATCTTGCGCGGCGGTAAGGGCGGCGGGAAGAGCGCCCGTGACTGGCACGAGAGAACCATCCAACGAAAGCTCGCCAAGACTATACTGCCCCTCAATCTGTTCGCGGGGCAAAACGTCCATCGCGGCCATCAGGGTCAGTGCGATCGGCAGGTCAAAATGCGAGCCGGTTTTAAGCATGTCTGCGGGGGAAAGGTTAATGGTGATCCGCTTGGCGGGAAGCGCCAGCCCCAGTGCTGTAATCGCAGCGCGCACCCGCTCTTTGGCCTCTGAAACCGCCTTATCAGGCAAACCCACAAGGTTAAAAGCCGGAATCCCCGAAGACAGCGCCACCTGCACCTCGATCTTTTTGGCCTCTACCCCGTGAAAGGCCACCGTATAGCTGCGGGCGATAACCCCTACATTTGCATTCATCCGTTAACCATTTACCGGATAGGTTTAAAAAGTGTTAACTTATGCGATAATCCCGACATTATCGCCCATATCCACCCCGGGAAACACGGTGGACCCGAGCGCGCTGGCCTCCATGCCAAACAAATCGCGCAGCGCCCAGCCAAGGTAGCGGCGCACGTCATCCGTGGGTTCAAGGTCGCGGTTTTGGTAGAGATCCAGCTCCCCCAGCCCCGGCCATTGGCCAAACACGTGGCCACCGTTTAGCGCCCCGCCGGCCATCACCATCGCCCCGCCCGTGCCGTGGTCAGTCCCTCCCGATCCGTTTTCTCGTGCGGTGCGGCCAAATTCCGTAATCGCCATTATAGTCGTGCGCTGCCAGTTGGCCCCAAGGCCCGATTTTAGCGCCAAAATCGCGTCAGAAAGTTGCTTCAACGCCCGCGCGAGGTTGCGGTTTTGGTTGTTATGCGTATCCCAGCCGCCTATCGAGAAGCTCGCAATCCGTGTTTCTTCATTCAGCCGTGCCGCTGTAAAAGCCGCCAGTGCTTTGGCATTTCCGGCGCGCCCGCCCGCCATGCTTTCAGTTTTCGCCGACAAGTCCAGCGCCATCTCGGCCGAGCTGGCAAACAAAGGGTCATCCGCATAAATCCCTGCCAAAAGCGCCTCGGTTTGGGGTGACATTTCAAGGTCTGCCCCCGGAGACCAGCTCGAATAGGGCTGCGCGCCGTCGAGCAACAGCATCCGTGCGGTGCCCACCGAAAACGCGGTTTCCTGCCGCGCATCGGGTAACAGCCCCAGCGCACGGTTTAGCCAGCCAGTTTGCCCCGATTTGGGCGCGCCGCTGGCATCATCGCTTCCGGTTTCCAACAGGTCTTGGCCATCGAAATGGCTGCGCTTATCGCGGTAAGGCGTTGAAACAGCTTGGACAAACGAAAGTTCTTTGGCATGCCACAGCGGCATCAGCCCTTTGAGGGCACCGTTGAGGGCAAAAAACCCGTCGAGGTCTTGCATGTCGTTATCCGCAGCCAAACTGGGGCGATAGCGGGCATAATCAGCATCACCCGAGGGGCGCACCACGCCAAGCCCATCCATAGCGCCGCGCAAAATAATCACCACTAGGCGGTTATCTCCGGGGGCGGCGGCCAAAGTAACGGGTGTAAGCAAAGGCGAGGCCGCAGCCGAGCACCCCAAAACAGTGGATTGGATCAAAAATTTACGTCTGGAAAGGGTCATATCAGCCTCCTAGCGGCGCATCAGGGAGGGGGAAACCAGCAGCAGCGCCACGCCCTCCCACTTGGTTTCAGCCCCGCTCACAGCGAAGGAAAGGAATTCGGGCGCGGTGTCACCCAGCACATTCTGCATCAAAGTGCGGGGGTCGCGGTCATCGGCAAAGGTGCGGGCGGCCTGCCCCGCCCACGAAATGCGCGCGGCCAGTTGCGGCGGGGTTATCCAGCTTTCCGCAGCTTCGGGCCAGCCATCGGGGCCACTTGGCTTAAAGGGCCGCTGCCCCATCGCCTCCAGCGCTTTACCCAGCTTGCGAGTACCACTTGCACTAGCATTCAGTACGCCCTCAGCATCAAAATCCAACGCGCGCAGCACGGTAGCGACATACTCAAATGGCGGCCTTACCTTCGGGAATTCGGCTGCCATCGCAGCTGGATCATTAATGAGCACCTCGTAAATCGAGGTCAGGTTTCCGCCTGAATCAAGATATGCCTGCGCCATATCTGCGACCAGCGCCGGGCGCTCAATTGGGCCAATAAAGTGAACCACCAGTTTGCGTGCCAAATGGGTGGCCGTCGCTGGGTTGATCGCCAAATCATCAAGGAACTCATAGATATGCGAGATATTCGCCCGCGCCGCACCATATTGACGGCCCATAATGTCCTCGCCCCCCGGCTCCGCCCGATTGGGCGAAAAGCGCATACCCTCTGGGCCTATGCCAAGGCCGGTAAGCAACTCGGCAAACTGCCGCACATCCACTTGCGTATATGGCCCTCCAACCCCGAGCGTATGCAGCTCCAGCACCTCGCGCGCCAGATTTTCATTTAGCCCGCGCGAGTGGCGCTGCCCCGCCACCGAGTTTGGCCCCGTAGAGGCATTTTGATCGAGATAAAACAGCATGGAAGGGTGAGTAACGGCGGCCTTTAACAGCTCGGAAAAACGCCCCGAAATATGCGGTCGGATGGCCTCTTCCAGATAGGCGCCGAGCATATAATCCTCATTCGCCCGCCTGGGGGAAACGGTGAAATGGTCTAGCCAAAAGGCAAAAAGTCGTTCACGAAAGCCACGCGGGTTTTGCACCATGCGGGCCAAATTGCGCATCGCCCCAATGGCTCCTTGCCGCCGCAGCCGCCGCCGTGCCTGCTTAAAAGCATCGGCCTGACCGCCCATAGATTGCCGCAATGCCCGCAGTTTTCCTAATTCCACAAAGCGCGCCTCGGTTGACTCCACAGGCAGCAACGCATCCAGCGGGTCAGCCCCCGCGAGCTGGTCAAGCAGTTTGCCTTGAAACCGAACCTCATCAGGACGAATTCCATATTCAAACCGCATAGCTTGCGTGATTTCAGATCGTGTCGGCATCGCCGCCTCCTTGCGTTACCTCGTTATAACGCAAGTTTACCGTATATCCGTCGATATTTATTCGATTAACTCATCAGGCGTCACGCCCCAAATACCTGATTTGGGCAACCAACCTGTAAGGCCATCGATACTCGCCTCACACCAATTCGGGTGGCAAACGCCAAGCAAAAGAACCACGCCAGCCTCTAGCCGTGCCAGTTTTCGTGCCGAACTTGAGGGTGTTTCTCTTAGCGCCACAAGGTCTTCCTGCACCAAAATAGTGCGGCGCGGGCTAAGAAGCTTGGTATGCACCCAGCCGCCTTCTCCGTCTACATCCTCAACCCGAAACCACTCCTGATATTCGGCAAGCACAATAAGCGGGGTGCCTCGATGCCGCAAAACCCAATCCACCCGATTACTGGTGGATGGCCCACGCCGCACATTGGCAGAGCCGCTTTTCATTGAGATAAAACGAGGGATATCGAGGCCGGTAACCTGGCCTTCAAGCGCTTGTTGTGCCGTGGCAATACTGCCAACAACCAACACCAAAATCGCTCCATAAATCCTAAAAGGTATCACCTTGCCTGCCTCGTTTCCCAACATCACGAAATAATATTTCCCTTTGCGGGATTTCCTGCCATTATAGCGCCAAAGCAGTGCAAAAAGGAAGTTTTGATATGGCCCCCGAAACCACAGGCAATGCGCCGCTTAAAGTGATCGTAACCCGACAGCTCCCCGAGCCGGTAGAAACGCGTTTGAGCGAGTTGTTTAACGTTGAACTAAACAGTGGCGACCAAATGAGCGAGAGCGAGATCGGAGAGGCTATGAGCCGCGCCGATGTGTTGGTCACGACCATTGGAGACCAGATAAACCAGCGTTTATTGGCAAAAGCTAACCCGAAATTGCGGCTCATCGCAAATTATGGTGCAGGGTTTGACCATATCGACGTGCAAACCGCCCTTCAGCGCGGGATTATGGTTTCCAACACGCCGGGCGTGTTGACGGATGACACCGCGGATATGACGATGGCCATGATACTGGCGGTGCCACGGCGGCTGCGCGAAGGCACCATGCTCATGCAGCAAGGCGATTGGCAGGGGTGGTCTCCGACGGCCTTGATGGGCCATCGAATTGGCGGAAAAAGGCTCGGGATTCTAGGTATGGGCCGGATCGGACAAGCCGTAGCGCGGCGGGCGGCGGCCTTTGGGCTGCAAGTGCATTATCACAACAGAAAGCGCCTGCATCCAGACACTGAATCTGAGCTGAACGCGACTTATTGGGAGAGCCTCGACCAAATGTTGGCGCGCGTAGATATCCTGAGCATTCATTGCCCACACACCCCGGGTACGTTTCACTTACTCAACGCGCGGCGTTTGAAACTCATGAAACCGAGCGCTTATATTATCAACACCGCCCGTGGCGAAATTGTTGACGAAAATGCGCTAACAAGAATGCTGCGCGCTGGAGAGATAGCGGGCGCAGGGCTGGATGTATTTGAGAATGGAAACCAGATTAATCCGCGCTTAAGGGGGCTAGATAATGTGCTCCTGCTTCCCCATATGGGCTCAGCAACCGTTGAGGGCCGTATCGAGATGGGCGAAAAAGTTATCATAAATATCAAGACCTTCGCCGATGGGCACCGCCCACCTGATCTTGTGGTGCCTGCTATGCTTTAGCTAAGGGCCGCACCAAAAATTCGAAATCAGACAATTCCGCAAATTGGGCAGTTTTTACGCCGTGAGGTTTTTAGCTTGCGCGTTTCTCCATAAAGAGAATCATAGATCAAAATTTCACCACGCAAAATCTGCCCGGCACCTGTAATTTGCTTAATGGCCTCTCCCGCCATCATCGAGCCCATGACACCCGCCAATGCCCCCATCACCCCCGCTTGCGCACAATTTGGGGCCAGCCCATCGGCGGGTGCTTCTGGGAAAACGCATTGGTAGCATGGCCCGCCATTGGCTGGATCATAAACACTGATCTGCCCTTCCCATTGGCTCATGGCCGCTGAAATCAGCGGTATTTTGGCGCGCACACAGGCGGCATTAACCATATATCGGGTTGAAAAATTATCTGTGCCGTCGAGCACCAAATCGTAACCCGCAAAAATCTCGTCAATATTGTCTTCATCCAGCCGAATGGTATGAGTTTCTACGGATACATTTGGATTCACCCGTGCCAAGGCACGCGCTGCGCTCGTTGTTTTAGCTTCACCAATTGCGTTGGTTTCATGCAAAACTTGCCGCTGCAAATTTGACAGGCTGACCGTGTCATCATCAACAATTCCCAAGGTACCAACCCCTGCCGCCGCCAAATACAGCAAAGCGGGGCTGCCTAAGCCACCGGCTCCAACGCAAAGTAGTTTAGCGTCTAACAACTTATTTTGCCCTGGCCCCCCAATCTCTCGCAAAACAATGTGCCGCGCATAGCGCTCTATTTCCTCAGGAGTCATAGCGCGCATCCGCCTTTTTCTTAATCCATCGCACCAATATTCCATATGCAAGAATCGGCAAACCGACAGCCAGCGCCCATTTCCACCACCGCAGCCCCTCAATAATACGCACCCGAAACACATGTGCTTCGGGCAACAAGAACGCCGCCAAAACCACGCCTATCGCCAGCAATGACAACGCCTTATACGACCATTTCGGGCCATCAAGCGCCCACACATAGCCACAAGAAACCCCTAATATTATGGCCACAGACCACATTCCACCGCTATAAAGAATACTCATTAGGTGCCTTCAAACAGGCCGGACGAAAGATAGCGCTCAGCAAAACTCGGTATAATCACAACAATCCGTTTGCCCGCCATCTCTTCTCTCAAGCCGATCTCAACGGCAGCCGCCAAAGCCGCACCAGACGATATTCCAACTGGGATGCCTTCTATCTGAGCCAAAGCGCGTGCCATATCAAACGAAGTCTCGTTTCCAATTGTCAAAATCTCGTCAATCAGCGAATCATCCAGAGTTTTGGGGTTAAATCCTGCGCCAATGCCTTGGATAGTATGCGGCCCCGCTGTTCCGCCCGAAAGCACCGGAGAATCTTCAGGCTCTACCGCCACCACATGCACATCTGGGTTCCCCGCTTTTAGCACCCGCGCCACGCCGGTTAGCGTTCCACCGGTGCCAACTCCAGAGATAAAAACATCAACTTTACCGCCGCAATCCTCCCAAATCTCTTTCCCCGTCGTTTGCTCATGAATGTCAGGATTAGCCATGTTTTCAAACTGTTGCGGAATAATCGCACCGTCAATCTCGGTGGCAAGCTCATTCGCACGTGAAATCGCCCCCGTCATGCCAAGCGCCGCATCGGTCAGCACCACTTCCGCCCCAAGCAGTGCCAGCATTTGTCGCCGCTCGATAGACATGCTCTCGGGCATCGTCAATATCAGCCGATAGCCGCGCGCAGCACACACAAATGCCAGCGAAATCCCGGTATTCCCGGATGTTGGCTCAATCAACACACCGCCGGGCTGCAACGCACCGCTTTCCTCCAGCGCATCCACCATCGCGACCCCGATCCGGTCCTTAACCGAACCAAGGGGATTAAAAAACTCAAGCTTACCGCAAATTTCGGCGTCCACATTCATTGCGGCGGCAAACCGTGAAAGCTTCACAAGCGGCGTGCCGCCATAGGTTTCAGTAATATCGTTATATATCCGACCTCTAGATCTATTTATCATCAGCCATCCCCTATATCACAAAGTCCATTCCAACGCCTTCAGCGCGGCCAACACCAGACGCCTCGGCTTTTTGGCAGAGATCTTCAAGCGTTATCTTATCCAGTTTTTGCAGCATTTCATCATGAAATTCTGCCCAAATCGGCTGTATCACTTTCTCTCCAAGCTCAGAAATCGAATCCATCTTGTCATCCTCATTTTCAAGATCTTCGATAACCCTAAGCACATCACCCAGCGTTATCCGCCGTCGCTCACGCGCCAGCGTATAGCCACCCTTTGGCCCTCGCACGCCTTTCAAAATCCCGCGTTTCACCAAAAATTGGAGCACCTGCTCCAGATAGCGGCTCTGGATCCCCTGCCGCTCGGTAATATCCTTTGATTGCACAGGTTTGGGGCGGGCATTAAAGGCCACATCCAAAACCGCTTCCAGAGCTAAACTTGATTTTTTTGATAATAAATACATCTAGTTTCCCGTTGAACCAAATCCGCCATCGCCCCGCCGCGTCTCCTCTAAATCTTCCGTTTCAATCCATTTGCAACGGGTCACAGGGGCCAATACCATCTGTGCAATCCGCGCTCCATGACGCAATTCAAAGTCACTATTCCCCAAGTTTATAAGGATAACACCGATCTCGCCCCTGTAGTCTGAATCAATGGTTCCGGGGGCGTTCACCATGCTCACCCCCTGCTTAAGGGCCAAGCCCGAGCGCGGCCGGATCTGAATTTCATAGCCAGCTGGGATTTCCACAGCAAAGCCGGTAGGTACCAATTTCCGCTCCATTGGTTTAAGGGTTAACGACCCAGTTTCGACAAACGCCTGGATGTCCATTCCCGCCGCGCCATCAGTTTTGTATTTTGGTAGCGGCCAGTCAAAATCACGCAGGCGCTTTACCTTCACAAGTTTCATGCCAACGCCTCGGAAATTTTCAACGCCAGCGCCTCGGCCACCTGTTTTTTGCTCATCCAAGGCCAGCTTTCTGCCCCGCTATCACTAATCAACACCACTTGGTTATCTGGTCCGCCCATAACGGCGCGCTCGCCCCCGACATCATTGGCCAAAATCCAATCGCAGCCCTTGCGCAGCCTTTTCGCCGTCGCGTTTTTCACCACATCATTGGTTTCCGCAGCAAACCCAATAACAAGGCTTGGGCGCCCCTTTGTTCGCTGTGCGACCGTAGCCAATATATCTGGGTTTTCAATGAGTTCCAGCTCTGGTAGCGCCTTATTTACTGTCTTCTTAAGCTTGCTTTGGCTTGCATTCACAACCCGCCAATCAGCCACCGCCGCCGCAAATACGGCTGCGTCCAAAGCGCCCGCATCCTTCACTGCCGCCGCCATTTCCAAGGCCGTTTCCACCTCGATGATCTCTGCCCCATCAGGCCGCGCCGCCTCAGCCGGCCCGGTAACAAATATAACCTCAGCCCCTAAAGAAACCAAAGCCCGCGCAATTTCTGTGCCCTGCAATCCAGACGACCGATTGGCGATATAGCGCACAGGGTCGATCGGCTCATGGGTTGGCCCCGAGGTCACCAGCACCCGCTTTCCGGTCAGCGGTCCCTCCGAAAAATAGGCTTCAATTGCCGCCATTATTTCAATAGGTTCCACCATTCGGCCATAGCCAAACTCACCGCAAGCCATGTCACCTTCATCTGGTCCGACAAGCAGGCACCCATCCTCGCGCAAGGTATCTACATTGCGCTTGGTCGCCGAATTCTCCCACATTGCCACATTCATCGCGGGCACGAGCAAAACTGGTTTATTGCGCGCGATCAACAAGGTAGACGCCAAATCATTTGCCAACCCGCTCGCCATTTTTGCCATTAAATCAGCTGTTGCAGGGGCCACAACCACCAAATCGGCATCCCGAGTAAGCTGGATATGCCCCATCTCGGCTTCTTCTTCGAGGTTAAATAGCGCGTTACGAACCGGCGCACCTGCAAGCGCAGAAACGCTCAACGGCGTCACAAATTCCTCAGCTGCTTTGGTCATCACCGGCACAACATTTGCGCCCGCCTTGCCTAAAAGCCTGATCAGTTCTAGAACTTTGTAGGCGGCAATTCCGCCGCCAATAATCAGTAAAATGTTTTTACCCGTCAACATAGCGCCTCACATTGATCTACTAATTGAGATTGTAGATACTTTATCTCTACATAACAAGTTTTCCCCCAAACTTTATGTGATACTTTGTGGCAAACAATTGAGCAGGCCTAAATGAATAACTTAACTTTTATCCTCGGTGGCGCCAGCAGCGGAAAGTCGGCCTATGCGGAACGCATTGCTTTATCCTCCGGCCAAATTCCCGTTTACCTCGCCACCGGGCAGGCCCACGATGGCGAAATGACTGAAAAAATCAGCCGCCATCAGGCCCGTCGGGGCGCAGAATGGCAGCTCATTGAGGCCCCGCTCAACCTTGCAGCGCCCCTGAGTACCCTCTCCCAAAAGCATGTTGTATTGCTGGATTGCCTGACCCTATGGCTATCTAACCATATGGCATTAAATTACAATATAGAGGATGAAACCAGCGCACTCCTGCATGCAATCAGTACCTGCAAAGCAAAAGTTATCGCCGTTTCCAATGAGCTTGGCCTTGGCCTCGTCCCCTCCTCACAGCTTGGCCGCGCTTTTCGGGATGCCCAAGGCCTGCTTAATCAACGTTTCGCTGAATCCGCCACCACCGTCACCTTTGTTGCCGCGGGCCTGCCGCTTTCTCTAAAGGCCCCGACATGACCACCTCTTACTGGTTTGTGCGCCACGGCCCGACACATGCAAAAGGTTTTTGTGGCCATACCGACCTCCCCGCCGACCTTACAGATACAGCCCAAATTGAGCGCCTCAAAGCTTTCCTCCCTACGGATGCCAAAATTCTCTCGTCTGACCTCAGCCGCACCCGAGAAACCGCGCGCGCTATTTATAACGGCCAGCAAAGGCTTCCTGAAGCGCCTGAATTTCGGGAGATGCATTTTGGCGATTGGGAGGGGAGAGCTTTTGAATCTGTTGAAAAATCAGACCCCGCCCTATGGCGCGCATTTTGGGAATCTCCGGGAAGCGCGGCCCCCCCTAATGGGGAAAGCTGGCACCAGCTCACGGGTCGCATTGAAGCTGCCCTCTCAAACCTTCATCAATCAGGCCCGCAAGGAAATATAATCGTATCCGCCCATTTCGCGGTGATACTGGCGGCCCTTCAGCTCGCCACCGGTATGCCCGCCGCCGCTGTATTCTCGTTCAAAATCAACAATTTTTCGGTAACAAAGCTGGATTACCTGCACGAATCGAACAATTGGAGAGTAATGGGCGTAAATATTTTGGCCTAGCTTAATTTAGCTGACTCAGCGCCAATACCGTAAGCTCCCGCAAGAGTTTTCGCTTAATCGCGCGCTCATAATCAGTGTAGCCGGTGGCCACTTCAACAAAAGCATTCGCCCCATAAATAACTTCTTGTTGGTAGTATTGTCGTAATGCGCCGCCATCAGTGGTCGTAACCACCAGTCCGTTTACTGTGATATTGGAAAAGTCATAGTTCAGCAAAGCCTGCTTTGGGCGAAATCCGGCGTTGTTAATCCCGTCGCCTGAAATGTCCAAAGTTTGGCGCCAGCAGTCGGGGCCAATCGCTAGCTGTTCGGCCCCAAAACCCATTGCGCTCCCCAAGGCTGTTGGCGCATTTGAGGCGCTGCGCCCATGTTGGCCTATTACCGCGATTGCGTGGTTCACTTGTTCATGACCAAGCACCTCAATCCATGGCAAAATTACAACTTGATGCGTACGCCCACTCCACTCATAAACCATGAGCGCCACATGCCCGCCGCCATCCCCAATAAGGGCGCGGCGCACCCGAGGGTCATCAAGCGCTTCAGCCAGCCCGACCATTTGCAAATTGTATTCAACCGCATCCACAGAGGAGGACACATCCAACCCGAGCGCCAAGGCGTGCCGACATTCGGCCTGCAAAGGCCCCGCCAAAAGTGTCAAAACAATGGCGCTGGCTTTAATCATCCATCTTCAAGGCGCTGATAAACGCAGATTGCGGGATACTCACCCGGCCAAACTCCCGCATCTTCTTCTTACCTTTTTTCTGCTTGTCGAGCAGCTTGCGTTTCCGCGTGGCGTCCCCGCCATAGCATTTTGCAGTCACATCTTTGCGCAAGGCCGAAATCGTTTCCCGCGCAATAACCCGCCCGCCAATCGCCGCCTGAATCGGAATTTTAAACATGTGCTGCGGAATCAGCTCTTTGAGCTTGGCGCACATCGCCCGCCCACGCGCTTCGGCCCGTGCGCGGTGCACCATTGTGCTAAGCGCGTCCACAGGCTCGTCATTCACCAAAATCTGCATCTTCACCAGCTGATCTTCGGTATAGCCTTCCATGTGATAGTCAAAGCTCGCATAGCCCTTGGTGACCGATTTCAGCCGGTCATAAAAGTCAAACACCACTTCGTTTAACGGTAAATCATATACAACCATCGCCCGCGTGCCTGCATAGGTCAGGTCTATCTGAATCCCGCGTCTGTCTTGGCACAGCTTCAGCACATCGCCGAGGTATTCATCTGGCACCAAAATCGTCGCCTTAATCCGAGGCTCCTCAATATGGTCCACCACTGTTAGGTCTGGCATATCAGCTGGGTTATGCAGCTCCACCACAGAGCCATCACGCAAAAACACCTTGTATATCACCGAGGGCGCGGTGGTGATCAGGTCAATATCGTATTCCCTCTCCAGCCGGTCACGGATAACCTCAAGGTGCAAAAGCCCAAGGAAGCCACAGCGAAAACCAAAGCCCAGCGCCGCCGAGCTTTCGGTTTCATAGCTAAAAGACGCATCATTCAGCGCCAGCTTTTCAATGCTCTCCCGTAGGTCCTCAAAAAGGGCAGTATCCACCGGAAACAAGCCGCAAAACACAACGGGCTGTGCGGGCTTAAAGCCGGGCAAGGCGACCTCAATTCCATTTTTATCATTGGTTATCGTATCGCCCACGCGGGTATCCCGCACCTGCTTGATGCTCGCGGTCAAATATCCGATTTCACCCGGCCCAAGCTCATCAATCGGCTGCATGTCGGGCTTAAACACCCCTACGCGGTCCACCTGGTAGCTGGCATTTGTCGCCATCATTCTGATCTTTTCGCCACGTTTCAGCACGCCGTCAATCACGCGCACCAGCACGACAACACCCAAATATGGGTCGTACCAGCTGTCCACCAGCATGGCTTTTAGCGGTGCGTTCGCATCGCCCTCTGGCGCAGGCAAACGCTTCACAATCGCTTCCAGCACGTCTGGGATCCCAACACCGGTTTTGGCCGAAATCATCACGGCGTCCGAGGCATCAATCCCGATCACATCTTCAATTTGCTCGCAAACCCGTTCCGGCTCGGCGGCGGGCAGGTCGATCTTGTTCAGCACCGGAATAATCTCGTGGTCAGCCTCAATCGCCTGATACACATTCGCCAGCGTTTGGGCCTCTATGCCCTGCGCCGCATCCACCACCAAAAGCGAGCCCTCAACGGCCCGCATGCTGCGGCTTACCTCATAGGCAAAATCCACGTGGCCCGGGGTGTCGATCAGGTTTAGCACATAGGTTTCGCCATCATTGGCCTTATACTCAATGCGCACCGTGTTGGCCTTAATGGTAATGCCGCGCTCGCGCTCAATGTCCATACTGTCCAGCAGCTGCGCCTGCATATCGCGGTCGGCCACCGTGCCGGTGCTCTGGATAAGCCGGTCTGCGAGGGTGGATTTCCCGTGGTCAATATGCGCCACGATCGAAAAATTACGGATGTTTTTAAGCTTTGTCATGAGGGAGGGTATGATTGGATTCGAAGAAGAGGTCAAGCTACGCAATGTCACGCATATTTCGGTCGAGTTGAGCCCCTAATCCGATTGGACGCCTTATAACCAAATCGTTCAAAATTATATTTTGGAACAGAAATGATTAACCCGCGTTCAATTATTTCGCCATCCGCATCTATCGAACAGATTGCATCCAATCGTGAGCCACGCTCAATATTTATCGATTCAAATATTTCTTGGGCCCGCGCTTCGCTTGGCGGAACACATGTTGACCAAGACTCTAGAAACCATTTTGGAACATCGTTTCGTGGTATCGCAAAATATTTTCGCGACGTCCTCTCATCGTCAATGCCGACTAGAATCCCTCGAAACCCGCCAACATAAGAAAGTGAAAATGCGCCTTCCGGCATGGGCGGTCTTGAGAAGAATCCACCCTTATAATAGTCGTAACCTGCATATCCAGCACCAGAAATTACTACGATAGCTATGAGCTTTTTCCACACATTCACACTCCTCAGTTCAACCTATAATATGCCTACAATACAATTGACCTATTTAATCTCAAGCCCAAAACTGCGTGCATAATGCCTACATAGGGCGAGCTTCCAACTCAAGAAATCCACCAAACATTTCCCCCTTGCATCCCCCCGCCAAATCCCCATCATGCCCCCATGAAAATCAGCCTCCCCATCCTCTTCATCATCATCACCGTCGCCATGGATTCCATCGGCATCGGCCTGATGATGCCTGTCATGCCAGACCTCATCCGTGAGATCACCGGAGAGACCGTTTCCCAGGCCGCCGTGTGGGGCGGGATGATGGCGTTTACCTATGCCGGAATGCAATTCCTGTTTGGCCCCACCATCGGCAACTTGTCAGATAGTTTTGGCCGCCGCCCTGTGCTGCTTACATCGCTCGTCATCATGTCGCTCAGCTACCTTATTTTTGCACAGGCCCAAGTAATTTGGCTGCTATTTGTCGCCCGCGCCATCACCGGCATTACGGGGGCTACCTTTGCCACCGCCAATGCCTATATGGCTGATATCACCCCAGCCGAAAAGCGTGCCGCCAGCTTTGGCATGGTTGGCGCGGCCTTTGGGGTTGGCTTTGTAATTGGCCCCGCAATCGGCGGCCTTCTCGGGCAGTTCGGCCCCCGCGCACCGTTTTATGTGGCCGCCGCCGTTGCGGCCCTCAACGCCATATTCGGCTATTTTTTCCTACCGGAAACCTTGCCAAAAGAAAAACGCCGCCCCTTTGATTTCGGCCGCATCAACCCATTTACAGCCCTGATGCGCCTACGACACGTGCCCGAAATCGGTGGGCTAGCGCTGGTGTTTTTCCTGTTTTCTGTCGGGCAAAATGTATACCCGTCTGTGTGGGCATATTTCACAACCGAAAAATTCGGTTTTGACTCCAAAATGATTGGTATAAGTCTTGCCGTATTCGGATTGTTCATGGCACTGGTGCAAGGTGGCCTGATCCGCGTTGTCATCCCCCGCTTTGGCGAATGGAACACAGCCCGTGTAGCCATTGCCCTCAATGCCGTTGTTCTGGTGATCACCGGCTTTATTTCCAGCACGGTTTTACTGTTTATGCTGATGCCAATTATGGCCCTCGGGGTTATCGCGTCACCGGCGTTGCAGGGGATGATGTCCAAAGCCACATCGTCTGAAAACCAAGGTGAATTACAAGGGGTTCTGGCCTCGGTCCAAGGCCTCGCCATGATCATTTCCCCCCTGCTGATGACCTCACTGTTCCGCACCTTTACCAGCGAAACGACACCGTTTTACTTGCCCGGTGCACCATTCATCGCCGCCGCCGCGCTCTGTGCTTTGGCCTTTGCGATACTCGTGTTCTCTCGCGCCAAACTGCAACCATAGCGGCGCATCAACCACCCACTACTTTGCAGCACCCCACCCGCGCCGCGCGGCAAAACCTGCGCTCCTGGCTGGCAATCCGGCCTGCCTGAAGCGAGGTGGCCCGTAGGGTCGCCGAGGGAAGGCACGCTGCTGGCAAAGGAAAAGGCCCGCGCACAAGCACGGGCCTTTCTATCTTTCTGTGCTTTACCTTAGTTCGGCAATGAGCCGTCTAAGCCTTCAACGTAAAAGTTCATGCCTGCCAAGGTGCCATCGTCGGCCACTTCGCCGTCAGCCAGCCAAACAGAGCCGTCTTGCTTGTTGATTGGCCCCGTAAACGGGAACACTTCACCAGCTGCGATTGCTGCAATCGTAGCTTCGGCACGTGCGGCCACATCGGCTGGCAGCTTGTCAGAGAGCGGTGCAAAAGCAACCATGCCTTCGGCAATGCCGTCCCACGTGTCAACACTTTCCCATGTGCCATCCATAACAGCTTGAACCCGCTCAATGTAATAAGGGCCCCAATCATCCAGAATAGATGTCAACTGAGCGTTCGGCCCAAAAGCGGCCATATCTGACGCTTGCCCAAAAGCAAAAATGCCTTTGTCTTCAGCAATTGTCATGGCGGATGGTGTATCCGTGTGCTGCATAATCACATCAACACCTTGCTCGATTAGCGCATTTGCGGCATCGGCTTCTTTGCCTGGGTCTAGCCAAGTGTATACCCACACAACTTTAAACTCTACATCGGGGTTAATAGATTTGGCACCCAAATATGCTGCATTAATGCCCCGAACAACTTCAGGAATTGGGAAAGACGCGATATAGCCAATTTTGTTGGATTCCGTCATCGCGCCAGCGATTTCGCCAATCACATAACGGCCCTCATAAAAACGAGCCGAGTATGTCGTTACATTGTCTGCTCTCTTATAGCCCGTGGCGTGCTCAAAAACCACATCAGGGAATTCAGCCGCTACGTTCAAAGTGGGGTCCATATAGCCAAAGGACGTCGTGAAAATGATGTCCACGCCGCTGCGTGCCATTTGGCTCATCACGCGCTCTGCGTCAGCACCTTCAGGCACGGCCTCTACATAAGAGGTTTCAACGCGATCGCCAAATTCAGCTTCTACTTCTAATCGGGCTTGGTCATGCTGATATGTCCAGCCGTTATCGCCAACGGTTCCAACATAGATAAATCCGACCTTGACCGGACCCTCGTGGGATTCAGCTTGCGCACTCCCCGCAAGGGCTAAGCCCATGACTGCCGCAGCCGCCAGTGTTATGCTAAATTTCATTTCAAACCTCCGTTTGGATTGTTGGCCTCGCCTAATGCGAAGCATGAAAAGACTTCCCCAGACAGGCGGGCGCATTGATGCTCGCCTTCTTCCGGTCAGCCGACATAATAACCAAAACCACGATGGTTACAATATAAGGTGTCATCGAAAGATAGGCCCCCGATATGCTGATACCGAGCGCTTGCAGGCTCAGCTGCAAAATGGTGATACCGCCAAACATGTAAGCCCCGAGGATAACCCGCCACGGCTTCCACGCGGCAAATACCACAATCGCTAGCGCGATCCAGCCCACACCGGCGGTCATGCCCTCTGTCCATTGCGGTACGCGCACTAGGCTCACATAAGCACCGCCAAGCCCCGCACAGGCCCCGCCAAACATAATAGCGCCAAAGCGGATAAGCTGCACATTATAACCAAGCGAATGCGCCGCCTCATGGTTTTCACCGCACGCCCGCAGCACCAGCCCCGAGCGGGTGCGGTTGAGGAAATACCACACGGCGAACACCAGCACTAATGACCCGTAAATCACCGGATCATGGGAGAAAAACAGTCGGCCAACCACAGGAAGGTCGGTCAGCCCTTCCACCTCCAGCCGCGGCATGCGTGGCGGGCGAATGCCATTATAGGAGCGGCCCATAAGCGCCGCCATTCCGAGGCCAAACAGCGTAAGCGCCAGCCCCGTGGCCACTTGGTTTGACAGCAGATATTGCGTAAGAAACGCAAACACCATCGAAACGATAGCGCCACCCACAGCCGCGCCCACCAGCCCGAGCATCGGGCTATCGGTATTCACCGCCACAATAAATCCGCACACGGCACCGATAATCATCATGCCTTCGACGCCGAGGTTGAGCACGCCTGATTTTTCCACCACCAGCTCACCAATGGCAGCCAGAAGGATGGGCGTAGCTGCACCAATAAGCAGCACAATCATAGCCACCGGACTAAGAGAAGAAAAATCCATTATGCAGCCCTCCGCACGCGTATTACGCGGTAATTAATAAGTATCTCGAACCCGAGCAGGAAAAACAACATCATGCCTTGAAACACCGTTACGGCCGCTGCGGGCAGCTTCAAAAGAAACTGCGCGTTTTCGCCGCCAATATACGTGCCCGCAAGCACAACCCCCGCCAGCAATATCCCTATCGGATTAAGCCGACCGAGGAATGCTACGATGATCGCGGTAAAGCCATAACCTACAGGGAAATCAATCGTCAGCTTGCCCGCCGCGCCCGTAAGCTCAAACAGCCCCGCCAGCCCCGCCGCCGCGCCTGAAATACCCAGCGTAACCGCGATGATAATACCGGGCTTAACCCCGGCAAACCGTGCCGCCCTCGGGCTTTCACCCGTTAGCTTTATCTGAAAGCCCAGCGCATGTTTTTGCAGCAGGAAAAACGCGCCCGCCAGCAAAAGCAGCATCACCACGCCGCCCGCATCTATGCCCAGCGGGTCAAAAAAATCGGGCAACGAAGTGGGATCATTGCGCGCCAAATTGCGGCTTTCGGGAAAGCCCATGCCCTCTGGATTGCGCAAAACGCCCTGCACCATCTGGGCCAAAAGGTTTTCGGCCACATAAACCAGCATCAGCGAAACCAGAATTTCGTTGGCATTAAACCGTATCTTCAGCACCGCAGGGATCAACGCCCAAAGCGCGCCCCCAATTGCAGCAGCCACCGCCATAAGCGGCAATATCCACCAGCCTGTGCTACCCCAAAGTGCCAGCCCTACGGCCCCACCCGAAAGCGCTCCAATCACAAATTGCCCCTCGGCCCCGATATTCCAAACCCCGGCCTTAAAACCAATGGAAAGCCCCATCGCAATCAAAATCAGCGGCGAGGCCTTAACGAAAAGCTGCGACAGATTATAGCTGTCGATAAACGGATCAATAAACAGCAGGTAAATCGCGTCAAACGGGTTGATCCCCATCGCGAGAAATAGCGCTCCACCTACAACCATGGTCGAAACCACGGCCAAAACCGGCGTTAAATACAGCATCGTCTTTGACGACTGCTGACGTTGTTCAAGCCTCAGCATGATGCGTCCCTTCCAAATCACCGCCCATCATCAGGCCAATTTCCTCAATCGTCAGGCCCTCAGAAGGCTGCTGCTTGCTCAGCCGCCCCTCGGAAAGTACAGCAAATGTGTCAGACATCTCCATCAGTTCATCAAGGTCTTGTGAAATCACAATCACCGCCGCGCCGTCAGCTGCCAGCTGCCGCAATGCCTGCCGAATAGATGCTGCTGCCGCCGCATCCACGCCCCATGTAGGCTGGTTCACCACCAGCACTTGAGGGCTTTGCAGCACCTCACGCCCGATCACAAATTTTTGCAGGTTCCCGCCCGAAAGCGCCTTGGCAGCCACATGAATACCCGGTGTACGCACATCAAACTTCTCAATAATTTCCCGCGCAAAACGGTTGGTGCGGCGGGATTTCATCACCCCACCCGGGGCCAATTTCTTGCGAATACGCCCCGTTAAAAATGCGTTTTTACTCAAGCTCATCGCTGGCGCTGCCGCATGCCCCAGCCGCTCCTCCGGCGCACTTAGTAAGCCTTTAACACGGCGCTCATTTGGCCCCATTTGGCCGACGGCCTCACCGTTAAGCCGCACCATCTCGGCCTCAACCTTTTCTTCGCCGGAAAGCACCGCCAAAATCTCGTCTTGGCCATTGCCGGCCACGCCGCCAATGCCCAAAACCTCGCCCTTGCGCAGGGTAAAGTTCACGTTTTTCAGGCTAGTGCCAAAAGCATCATCTGACATCAGCGTCAGCCCCTTCACCACCAGCGCATCCGCACCGGGGTTAAATTCGGTCTGGGCATGAATTTCTAATTCCCCGCCGATCATCATTTCGGCAAGTGATTTCGCGGTCTCTTCTTTAGGCGTGCAGGTGTCCACCACCTTGCCCATCCGCAATATCGTTGCGTGGTCACATAGCGCCAAAATCTCATCAAGCTTGTGCGAGATATAAAGGATCGCCACCCCGTCAGCCGACAGCTTCCGCAAGGTACCAAACAGCGTATCCACCTCTTGCGGGGTTAGCACAGATGTAGGCTCGTCCATAATTAGCAGGCGCGGATTTTGCAGCAAACACCGGATAATTTCCACCCGTTGCCGCTCGCCCACCGACATATCGCCGATCAGCCGATCAGGGTCCAGCGGCAGGCCGTAATCCTGGCTTACAGAGCGAATTTTCGCAGAAAGTTCCTTGCGGTTCGGGGCGTCATCCATCCCCAGCGTGATATTCTCGGCGACGGTCAAAGCCTCAAACAGCGAGAAATGCTGAAACACCATCGAAACCCCCGAGGCCCGCGCCGCGTGTGGTTTTGCTGGCGTATAAGCCGCGCCGTTAAGCACCATCGTGCCTTCGTCCGGCTTCACCAAGCCATAAATCATTTTTACTAAAGTGGATTTCCCAGCGCCGTTCTCCCCGAGCAGCGCATGAATTTCCCCCTCTTGAATGGCAAACGAAATATCGTCATTTGCCTTCACCCCGGGGTAGCTTTTGCTTAACCCGTTGATCTCCAGTAGCGTGCTCATACGTGGCCCTCTCCCAATGGCTCGTTAACATCATTCTGTCGCTGCCTTAACCAATGTGCAACCCCTAAGGCAATGCCTTCAGGTGCTTTGCCCAACCGTTTATCCCCTATCGGGCATTGCAGTCGCGCCAGCGTGGTTTCCGCATGCCCCAGCTCGCGTAACCGTTTCACAAACCGCGCTTTTTTTGTGGCAGAGCCTATCAGCCCAAGGTGGCCAAAAGGCCGGCTTAGCACCTGATGGCAGATCTCAAAATCAAAGCTGTGCGAATGGGTTAACACGAAGTGCAGCGCATCATCAGGCGCGCCAGCCACGGCAGCAGCAGGGTGGCGCTTTATCACCTTGCTTTCGGCCCACTCCGGATACCGCGCCTCGGCCACATCCACCCATTGCACCTCAAATGGCAGTGCCTTCACAATGGCCCGCCCGACATGCCCCGCGCCATAAAGATAAACCGGCATTTCGGCCTGCCAGCCCGCTAGCGCGGCTTCAAGGTCCTTCGCGAGGGCGCTCGTTTCTGCCTGCTCGGGGGCAGGCATTCCGCCCAGTCTCTCGAAGCCAAGCTCAACCCGCCCTCCGCAACACTGGCCAATTTCCGGCCCTAAAGCCACACTCTGCGAATCCTGCTTTAGACCTTGCAAAAGCATTTCCCGCGCCCGCTTGGCCGCGTTCCACTCCAAAACCCCGCCGCCAATGGTGCCCGATTGGCCATCGGCCCACACCAGCATAAAGGCCCCCGCCTCACGCGGGGCAGAACCTTTTGTGCCCATCACCTCAACACGCACAGCATCTACCGGAAAGCTTGGCCGCGCCTCCATCAAGCTTGCATCGCCATCAACAGCCGCTCAGCTGTGGCGGGTGCATCAAAACTCGCATCGCCCCCCGCAGATTTCACCGCATCGCGTAGGGCAAAAAACACTGACATACCATGCACAAAAGGCGGCTCTCCCACGGCCTTGGAGCGATAAATCGTTTTCTCCAAATTGGCACCGTCCCACAGGGCCACATTCAGCGCGTCAGGCGCATCTGAAGCACAGGGGATTTTGTAGGTCGCGGGTGCGGCCGTCAGCAAGCGGCCATCCTCGGCCCAGCGCAATTCCTCGATTGTGAGCCAGCCAGCGCCTTGCACAAAGGCCCCTTCGATTTGGCCAATATCCAGCGCGGGGTTCAGGCTGTCGCCGACATCATGCAGAATATCTGTCCGCAAAATCCGGTTTTCGCCGGTTAACGTATCCAGCTCGACCTCGCTCACGGCGGCGCCGTAAGCAAAATAAAGGAAGGGCCTGCCCTTGCCCAGCATACGGTCCCACTGCAATTTTGGTGTTTTGTAAAACCCCGTGGCCGAAAGGCTAACCCGCCCCATATAAGCCGCAGAAACCAGCTCGGCAAAGCTCATAGAGCGCTCGCCCACCTGCACTTGCCCATCGGCAAACGTGACCTCGCCGCCCCATTTATCAACGGCAAACGCGACCAGTCGCGCCTTGATTTTATCACAGGCATCCTTGCAGGCCATCCCGTTTAAATCTGCCCCAGAGCTAGCCGCAGTGGCCGAGGTATTTGGCACTTTTCCGGTGTCTGTGGCCGTGATTTTTATGGCCTCAATCCCCAGCCCAAACACCCGCGCCGCCACCTGCGCCACCTTGGTATTTAGCCCCTGCCCCATTTCGGTGCCACCATGGTTTAGCTGCACCGAACCATCGGCATATACGTGCACCAAAGCACCCGCTTGGTTGAGAAAAGTCAGCGTAAACGAAATGCCGAATTTCACCGGCACCAACGAAAGGCCCCGCTTAACAATGGGTGAACTTGCGTTAAACGCCGCAATCTCCAAACGGCGCGCGGCGTAGTTTGAAGTCTCAGCCAGCTCAGCCACCAGCTCGGTCGAAATACTGTCTTCAACCTCCATATGGTAGGGCGTCAAATCCCCTTTAGAGGCGTAAAAGTTAGCCTGCCGCACGGCCAAAGAGTCCAGCCCCAGCGCGTCAGCAATATCTTCAATAACCCGCTCAATGCCCAAAATTCCCTGCGGCCCGCCAAAGCCACGATAGGCCGTGTTGCTCTGGGTATTGGTGCGCAGCCGGTGCGACAGAATTGTGGCATTGGGCAAATGGTAAGCGTTATCCGCGTGCAGCATGGCGCGGTCAGCCACGGGGTGCGACAGATCAAGCGCCCAGCCGCATTTCACAAAATGCTCAAAGATCACGCTTTCAATTTTGCCATCGGGGCCAAAACCCACCTGATACTTGATGCGAAAATCATGCCGTTTGCCGGTGATAACCATGTCATCATCACGGTCATAGCGCATTTTGGCGGGGCGATTGAGGCGCAAGGCCACCACCGCACAGCTCACCGCCAGCGCGTTGCCTTGGCTCTCTTTGCCGCCAAACCCGCCACCCATGCGGCGGGTTTCTACCCGCACCGCGTGAAAGGGTTTATCAAGCGCTTTGGCCACTTTGTGCTGAATTTCGGTCGGGTGCTGGGTGGAAGAAACCACCCTGATATCCCCCTCCTCAGGCAGGGCAAAAGCCGCCTGCCCTTCAAGGTAAAAATGCTCCTGCCCGCCAATTTCCATACTGCCAGAGAGCGTATGCGGGGCCGCCGCCATCGCCGCCTCGGCGTCGCCAATGGCAAAGGTCAGCGGGTCCCCAAAGGTGCTGCCCGCCGCCATCGCCTGATCAATCGTCACCAGCGGAGTTTTTTCGGTGTAGCTCACCTTGCCGCGCCGCGCCGCGCGCCGCGCATTCAAGTGGCTATCGGCCACCACCAAAAAGATCGGCTGGCCAATGTAATGTACGGTTTCCACCGCCAGCATCGGCTCATCATGCGCCGAGGGCGATACATCGTTTTCCGCCGGCAAATCAGCCGCCACCATCACCTCGATCACACCCTCAGCCACGCGCACATCGGCCAAATCAACCGTAAAATCTGCATGCGCCTTTTCAGAAACCCCGAAGGCCAGATGCACGCAATTTGCGGGCATCGGATAATCATCCACATAGCGCGCTTCGCCGCTTACATGCGCTGGTCCGCTATCATGCGGAATAGATTTTGAAACGCTCATGATGGGCCTCCCACAACCCGCACGCGCCCAGCGCCGGTTTGCTCCAAATAAAACCGCTGCAGCAAGTTTTGCACAAGAATCATCCTGTATGCGGCACTGCCGCGTTGGTCACTCATTGGCGTATAATCCTCAGCAAAAGCCGCCTGCGCCGTGGCAATCGTTGCCTCATTCCAAGGCTGGCCGAGCAAAGCCGCCTCTACCGCATTTGCCCGCTTCGGCGTGGCCGCCATGCCGCCAAACGCAATGCGCGCCTTGGTTACTATCCCGTCACTCACCGCGATATTAAACGCGCCACATAGCGCCGAAATATCCTGATCAAAGCGTTTGGAAATTTTATAAACGCCGAGTGTGTTTTCCTGCTCCGGAATAAACACGCTCTCCACAAATTCGCCCTCGGCGCGGTCTTGCACGCCGTAGCTCAGGTAAAAATCTTCCAGCAATATCTCGCGCCGCGCGCTACCTTTGCGCAGAGTCACCGAAGCCTCCAGCGCTATCAGCGCCGGAGGGGTATCGGCAATCGGTGAGCCATTGGCAATATTGCCGCCAATTGTCGCTGAATTGCGCACCTGCACCGAGCCAAAACGGCGCAGCATTTCGGCAAATTGCGGATACTTTCCCGCCATCGCCCCGCGCATCCGCGCCAGCAAAACCCCGGCACCTATCCGCATGCCGCCGATTTCGTGCTCTATGTTTTGCAACGCCGCAATCTGACCAAGAAACGCAAATTTCTCTGGCTGCTTCAGCTCTTTTGTCAGCACCAAGCCCACCTCCGTGGCCCCGCCGACCAGCACGGCATCTGGGTTCTCGACATACCAATTCGCAAATTCATCAAGGTCGGTAAAGCCTTCGCCCGCTAGCCCCGAAATCAGCGCCGCCTCATCCGGCCCCGCAGGCACGGGCTGCGTAGCCACGGCTTCAGCCGCCCGCAAAATCGGCGTGTATCCGGTGCAGCGGCACAGGTTGCCCGCCAGTACATCGGCGTGGTCTTGCCGCCCCTCAATATGGGCCGCGGCGAGAGACATCACAATCCCCGGCGTGCAAAACCCGCATTGCGAGCCATGATGCTCAACCATCGCCTTTTGCACAGGGTGATCACCGCCCAGCGCCTCAACCGTCGTTACAGATTTGCCCTGCATCTGCCCCATCAGCAAAATGCAGCTATTCATCGCGCGGTGCACCAATTTGCCGCTCTCAAGGGCCGCCACCTGCACCGTGCACGCCCCGCAATCGCCCTCATTACACCCTTCTTTGGTGCCAGTTAGGCCACGCTGCAATCGCAGAAAATCCAGCAGCGTCATCGAGGCATCTTCTGCCTGCACCGCCTCGCCGTTTAGCACAAAATTGACCATCTAGCTGCCCCTATACGTGGAATAACCAAAGGCGGAAAGCAGCAGCGGCACGTGGTAATGGGTGTCTTCCGAAATGCCAAACCGCAGCGGAATTACGTCTAGAAACTTCGGCGAAGGCAGCGCCTGCCCTGTGCTATCCAAATAATCACCGGCATGAAAAACCAGCTCATAACTGCCGATCTGAAAATCCACGCCCTCCAGCAGCGGCCCATCCACGCGGCCATCCGCGTTCGTCACCACATCGCGCAGCCGGTTGCCATCACGATACAGCTCTATGCGCAGCCCTGCCGCAGGCTTGCCCAGCGCTGTATCCAACACATGTGTTGTCAGTTTTCCCATGTCGTTCCCCTTTTCACGGCTTAGCGCGCGATTCGTTATCTCGTATGATACCGCGCATTAAGGCCAAGCGGACCGGCCGAGCAGGAGGGTGCATCAAAGCCCGAGGGCCAAGCACGCCAACCTGAACAATACCAGTTTAGCGCCCCCTCGCCATTTTGCAATTTTTTTAAAATCTTTTTCATTTGGCGGCATTTAGCTAAGCCTTTGTTTTTGCCGAGCATTATTTTTTCAGTTTTTGCGGGTGTAATTCCTGTCGGAAAATCTTACTCTAACAAAACCCGTAACAACCCCGAGTCTCCCATGCGCGCCGATCCAAAATTCATTCACCTGCGTGTTCATTCCGCCTATTCATTGCTTGAAGGCGCGATCATTGCCAAAAAACTGCCCGATATGTGTGTGGCTGCGGGCATGCCCGCCGTAGCGGTTGCCGATACCAACAACATGTTTGGCGCGCTTGAGTTCTCCGAATTTGCCAGCAATGCCGGTATTCAGCCCATTATCGCCTGCCAGTTCAGCCTCGCCTATGAGACCGCGACCCAGCCCGGAGAGAAATCTCCCGAGCCGCGCCCAATTGTGCTGCTGGCGCAAAATGAGGCGGGCTGGAAGAACCTGCTCAAGCTTAACTCAGCGCTTTATATGGAGTGTGGCAATGCCGCGCCGCATATCACGCTGGCCCATCTTAAGGCGCATTCTGCGGGCCTTATCTGCCTTACCGGCGGCTCGCTTGGCCCCATCGGCCAGCTGCTGCAAGATAACCAAGCCACCAAAGCCACCCTGTTGACCGAGCACCTCAAGGACCTATTTCCCAACCGTCTCTATATCGAAATTCAGCGCCACCCCTCTGATGACACCCGCCGCACCGAAGCCGAAGCCACCACCGAGCCGGGGTTCATTGAGCTGGCCTATGGGCTGGGCCTGCCGCTGGTTGCCACCAATGATGTGTATTTCCCGAAAAAGACAATGTATGAGGCGCATGACGCCCTGATTTGCATCTCAGACGGTGCTTATGTGGACCAGCAAGCGCCGCGCCGCCGCCTGACCCCTGAGCACTATTTCAAGTCGCAAGATGAAATGTGCGCCCTTTTCAAAGACCTCCCCGAGGCGCTTGAAAACACCTTGGAAATTGCCCGCCGCTGCGCCTTTCGCGCCCGCACCCACCCACCGATTTTGCCCAAATTTGCCGATGACGAAGTGGACGCCTTGGCCAAGCTCAGCCGCGA
This sequence comes from Paracoccaceae bacterium, assembly GCA_002402045.2. Taxonomy (GTDB): domain Bacteria; phylum Pseudomonadota; class Alphaproteobacteria; order Rhodobacterales; family Rhodobacteraceae; genus UBA3077. The sequence goes on from NVUX02000006.1 coordinate 159,844, forward strand.
TGGCCTGAAAGCCCGCCTAGCCGTCATCCCCCATGCTGTCAGCGTGGAGGAATACGAAGCCCGCCTCGAATTTGAGCTTAAAATCATTAACGGCATGGGCTTCCCCGGCTACTTCCTGATCGTGGCCGATTTCATTCAATGGGCCAAAGACCAAGGCATTCCCGTCGGCCCCGGCCGTGGCTCGGGTGCGGGCAGCCTCGTGGCTTACGCCCTCACGATCACCGACCTTGACCCCCTGCGCTACGCCCTGCTTTTTGAGCGATTCCTGAACCCCGAGCGGGTATCCATGCCCGACTTCGATATCGACTTCTGCATGGACCGCCGCGAGGAGGTTATTACCTATGTGCAGGAGAAATATGGCCGAGACAAAGTGGCGCAAATCATCACCTTCGGGGCGCTGCTGTCCAAAGCTGCCGTGCGCGATGTGGGCCGTGTTTTGCAAATGCCATACGGGCAGGTGGATAGGCTAAGTAAGCTTATTCCAGTTGAGGGCGTGAAACCCGTCAGCATAAAGCAAGCCCTGCAAGATGAGCCAAAACTCCGCGAGATGGCCGACAACGAGGAGGTCGTCGCGCGGCTGCTAAAATATGCCGAGCAGGTTGAGGGGCTGCTCCGCAATGCCTCTACCCACGCTGCGGGTGTGGTAATCGGGGACCGTCCATTGGACGAACTCGTCCCGCTCTATAAAGACCCGCGCTCAGATATGCCCGCCACCCAATTTAACATGAAATGGGTGGAGCCAGCGGGCCTCGTGAAGTTTGACTTCTTAGGCCTAAAAACCCTGACCGTTATTCAAAACGCGCTTAACCTGCTAAAGGACCGCGATATCGAGGTCGACATTGGCCTGATCCCGCTGGACGACGAGAAAACCTACGAGCTATACGCCAGCGCCAAAACCGTGGCCGTGTTTCAGGTGGAGAGCTCGGGCATGATGGACGCCCTGCGGCAAATGAAGCCGACCTGTATTGAGGATATCGTGGCGCTCGTGGCGCTTTATCGCCCCGGCCCGATGGAGAATATCCCGAAATTCTGTAAGGTTAAGAATGGTGAGGAGGAGCGCGACCTGCTTCACCCCTCGATCGACCACCTGCTTGATGAAACTCAGGGCATCATCGTTTACCAAGAGCAAGTGATGCAGATCGCGCAGGAAATGGCGGGCTATTCGCTTGGCGGTGCTGACTTGCTTCGCCGCGCCATGGGTAAAAAGATTGCCGAAGAAATGGCGAAAGAGCGGCCGAAATTCGAGAAAGGCGCGCTGGAAAACGGGGTGGACCGTAAGAAGGCCACGCAGGTTTTTGACCTTCTGGAAAAGTTCGCGAATTACGGCTTTAACAAATCCCACGCGGCGGCCTATGCGGTGGTTTCGTACCAAACCGCATGGCTGAAAGCCAACCATCCGGTTGAGTTCATGGCCGGTGTGATGAACTGTGATATCCACCTCACCGACAAGCTGCATGTTTATTTTCGCGAGGTCAAACGGCTCGATATCGAGATGATCCCGCCCTGCGTAAACCGCGGCGAAGCCAACTTTAGCGTGGCCAACGGCAAAATCGCCTATGCCCTTGGCGGGCTGAAAAACGTGGGCGTGGAAGCCATGAAGCTGATCACGTCGGCGCGCCATGAGGACGGTCCTTTCAAAGACCTGTTTGATTTCGCCCGCAGGGTTGATTTGAAGCGTATGGGCAAACGTCCGTTTGAGATGCTGGCGCGGGCTGGTGCCTTTGACCAGCTTGATTCAAACCGCAACAAAGTCTTGCTTTCCGTGGATGGCCTCGTCGCTTACTCCGCCGCCAATTTCGAGCAAAAGAACTCCTCACAAAACAGCCTGTTTGGCGATAGCGGTGAAGACCTGCCGCCGCCGCGCCTGCCCATGCCCGACGACTGGCTGCAAACCGAGCGCCTCACGCAAGAGCAAGCCGCCATCGGATTTTACCTTTCAGGCCACCCGCTGGATGATTATATTGGCCCCCTGAAGCGCCAACGCCCACCGGTTTACACGCTGGAAGAGCTGACCCAAAAAAGCCAAGGCGCTAAGGCTGTTGCCGCCAAAATTGCCGGCACGGTTTCGGGCGTGCAGCGCCGTAAATCAGCGCGCGGCAACCAATATGCCTTTGTGCAATGCTCTGACCCGTCTGGGCTTTTTGAGGTCACTGTGTTTTCTGACGTGCTGGAAAAAGCAGATGCCCTGCTAACCGTTGGCCAAAACATTGTACTTTCAGTGGAAGCCACAAATGAAGGCGACCAGCTAAAGCTGCTCGCGCGGGGCATAGTCGCCGTTGATAGCGCCATTGCCGGTGTGGCCGCAAAGGGCCTAAAAGTATTCGTCAACCAGCCCGAAGCCATGCCCAGTATGGCGCGGATATTGGAGAACGATATAAAAGGCGCGCGTGGCCCGATTAACCTCATATTGAGCCACCCAGACCTTCCCGGAGATGTAAAAATTGCCTTGCCGGGCATTTTCCCGGTAAACCCACAAATGAAATCTGCGCTAAAAAGCGTGGAAGGCGTGGTTGAAGTGGAAGAGTTTTAACCTGCGTATCTCATGATGGCGGCGCTAACCTTTCGGCAAAGCCCGCCGATCAAAAGACACCGACTTCACCAGCGCAAATACAGAATCCCCGACCACAATCTCCAGCTCCGCCACCGAAGCCCGCGTTATCCGCGCTCTCAGCTGCTGCCCGCCGCCAATGTCCAGCAGCAATTCCGCAAAAGCTGTCTCGGCCTCTTGCTCCAGTTCCAGAATTTGGCCACGCAGCACATTGCGAATGCTCAGCCCCTCGGGCCGCCGCAGCGCAATCGCAACATCCCGCGCGCGGATGCGTAAGCGCAATTCCGCACCGATTTTCACCACCGAAGCCGGCATGCTAAGGGCCTGCCCCGCGACCAACATTTCCGTGAGCCTAAAGCGCTCGTTTTGCGCTATCACCACGGCCCGCACCACGCTGCCCGCCTCAAATTTCCCGCTGGCCTCGGCAATATCCAGCCGCGCCAATGTTTCTGCCACGCCCCCCCCTGCCAGCACCTGCCCATTAGCCAGCACCACCATGCGGTCGGCCAGTCGAGTGACCTCCTCAACCGAGTGGGTCACATAAATCACCGGCAGGCCAAAAGCCTCTGGCAGGCGCGCAATATAGGGCAACAGGCGGGTTTTTCGAGCATGGTCAAGTGCTGCGAGCGGTTCGTCCATGAGCAAGAGCCGCGGTTCCGACAGCAAGGTTCGACCTATCGCAACGCGTTGTTTTTCCCCTCCGGAAAGGGCTGTTACCTGTCGCGAAAGCAAGGGCTGCAAATCAAGCGTTTTCACCACGGTGTCAAAGGCCTTCGAGCCACTTCGTTTGGCGGCAAAGCGCAGGTTTCCGGCCACATCAAGATGCGTAAAAAGCCGCGAGTCCTGAAACACATAGCCAACGCCGCGCTTTGCTGTTTCCACAAAGCGCCCCCTGCCCTGCCATGGCTCATCATTAAAAGAAACCTGCCCCTCAGCTCCATCTTCAAGCCCGGCAATCACCCGCAGCAGCAATGATTTTCCGGCGCCCGAAGCCCCAAAAAGCGCCGTAATGCCGCCCAGCTCAAACGCGTGCGCCACCTCAAGGGAAAACCCCTTCAGCGCCAGCTTTATATCTACCGACAGACCCATCAGCCCACCCGCACAGGCGCGCGGCGGTTAAGCGTATAAACCAGCAGCAGCACCGTAAACGAAAACACAAGCAGGATGGCCGAAAGCGCGTGGGCTTGGGCATAATCAAGCACCTCAACCTGCTCATAAATCGCAATAGAGATCACACGCGTTTGCCCCGGAATATTTCCTCCCACCATTAAAACTACACCAAATTCACCTATCGTATGGGCAAAGCTCAGCACAATCCCCGTGAGGAACCCCCGCCGCGCCATAGGCACGGCTACGCTAAAAAACGCATCCAGCCGGCTGGCCCGCAAACTCGCGGCGGCCTCCATCGGGCCACGCCCCACGGCCTCAAAAGCAGTTTGCAACGGCTGCACCATAAAGGGCAGCGAGTATAGCGCCGAAGCCAACACAAGGCCGGAAAAGGAAAATGTCAGCGTCTCGCCGGTGGCATCTCGCCACAGCCCACCGATGGTCGAATTGGGATTAAACAGAATTAAGAAATAGAACCCCAAAACGGTGGGGGGCAGCACCAATGGCATGGCCGTAAGCGCCTCTATAAATGGGCGCATGCGCGCGCGGGTGGTGGCCAGCCACCATGCCAGCGGCGTACCGACTATGAGAAGGAGCACGGTGGTAACCCCGGCAAGCTGCACCGAAAGCCAAAGAGGGGCAAGATCTGGCCAGCTCATAGCGCGCCATATCCGGCAGCGCGAATGCTGGCTTGCGCTGCATTTGTTTCGAGATACGCAACAAATGCAGCCGCCGCCGGGTTTTCTCGTAGCAAAACAGCGTCTTGCAATATCGGCGCATACAATCCCTCAGGCACCGCCCAAAACCCTTCTTGCGCATAAGATTGCGCCACCAGCCCCAGCTCAGCATTTCCCGAGGCGACCAAGGCATAGGCTTGCCCCACATTTTGCCCCATCACAATGCGCGCACGAAGCCCCTCCCAAAGGCCCAGAGCTTGAAGCGCCTGCTTTGCTGCCAGCCCAAAAGGTGCAAGCGCCGGATTGGCAATAGCAAGATGGTTGAAATCACCTTGTAAACTGACCTCCATGGCCGTGCCTTCTGTTTTTATAAGGGCGAGCAGGCCGCGCGCATAGGTGATGTGTCGCAGGCTTAGCCCAGCTTGTGCCAGCAGGGCCGGCCGCGCTTGATCTGCCGCCAAAAAAGCATCATACGGTGCACCATTGATGATTTGCCCGTAAAGCTGGCCCGTAGAGCCGCTGGAAAGCGTAATAGAATAGCCTGTTTCTGCGGTAAATTCGGGGAGAAGCCTCTCTGCTGTTTTGGCAAAATTCGCCGCAACCGCCACCAGTGCACTCCCCGTTGCTGCCCGCAAAGGCGATGCCGCCGCCGCGCTCATGGTTGCTATGATAAATTGACGACGGTCCATCGGTTCGGCTCCCTAATCACACCATGGTAACGAAGCTTTGCGCCCCCTGCAAACGGGAAATGAACCGGGCGATTTAATCAGCCAGAAGCATCAGCAGCGCCACAATCACAGCCGCAATGCCAGCCATAATAGCCGCCGAGATCATCGGCCCCCCGAGTGCAATTTCCCAGGCAATCACCCAAGCGGGCACAAGGTATGTGTAGGCCATAACCTTGGCGGCTTTTAGGTGCATCGCAGCATATTGCAGCAGGAAAAACGTGGTCGCGGAGGCAAAAATGGTAATATAGGCGAGGGTTATCCAGACGATCGGTGGCAGGCTGGTAAAGTCTGTTTCCAATAGGCTTTCTGCGCCATAAATGCTTAGTAATATGAAACCCGCCACCATCATCCCGAGCGTAAATACCAAAGGTTTTTCGCCTCTATTAAGCAGCTTTATCAACGGAGTATAGAGCGCGTGTGCCACCACCCCGATAAAAAATATCATCTCGCCCCGGCCAATTTGAAAGACAATAATCGCGTCTACATCACCGCGAAAGATCACCCAAACTGCCCCGCCAGCCGCAAGTATCAGCGCGGCGGCCATCCTCGGGGTTGTAACTTGGCGCAGCAAAAGCCAGCCAAAGCCCGCCGACAGCACCGGCGTGAGCGTAAAAACCGCGCTGGCAGAAACTGGCGCAGCAGTTTTTAGCCCTTCAAACATGGTTACAAAATAAACAGCAAATAGCCCGCCGAGCACCAAATATCGCCACGGTGCTGAAATATCTCGCCTCTTAATGCCCGGACCAACGAAAACGATTGTGCCAATAATCAAGGATGCCAGCATAAACCGCACCGCATTGAGCGCGGCGGGGTCGATCAGATTTGCCGCCCGCGCCCCGAGCGCAAACGAGCCGGCCACCAGCGCTGAAAACAGCAGCATCGCTAAATGCCCGCGCACCGTAGGGCTTTGAAAATTCACATTAAAACCTATCAAGCAAGCGGTTGAGGTAGTCGAGCTCTTCGGTTGGCCGCTGGGCGTCCCCCGAGCGTCGCCGAATTTCATCGAGCAGTTCTCGCGCGCGGTCTGACGCGTTTTGGTCCGGTATGGCCGTATCTCCGTCGGCCCGGCCTCTATTCCCTATTGGCCGCCCCAGCGGGTCACGCTCAGCGGTCACTTCGCCATCTTGGCCAGAGCGCCCTGCTTGCTCACGGTTTTCCATATCGCGCAGGGTTTGTCGCATGTTTTCCATCGCTTGCGCTTGCGCATCAAAAGCGCCCGAAAAGTCGCCGTCCTCTAGCCTGTCCCGCGCATCACCCATGTTGCGACCGGCCTCCTCCAGCGCCTCGCCACCCGCGCCATCCTCTTGCATTTGCTCAACAAATTCGCGCAGTTGTTCTTGTCGCTCGGCCAAAGACTGCCCCTCTTCGTTGCCTTCATTTTGCTGGTTAAATTGCTCCTGAAGCTGCTGAAACGCCTCATCAGAAAGCTGTTGCTGCTCCTGCAATCCATCTTGCATTTGTTGCTGCTCAGAGTTTTGTTGCGGCTGCCCATTGCCAGATCCTTGCACCATTTGCATGTTGTCCATGAAGTTTTGCAGCTCTTCTAGCAGTTGCTGCGCCTCTTCCGTTTGGCCATTTTCTGAAAGCTCCTGGATACGGTCCAGCATTTCCTGAAGCTGATCCGCCGTTATGGTCTGGGTCTCGCCCTGCGCTTGTTGCTGGTTTGGGTCGGCATTCTGCGCCAACTCGTTCATATAATCGCGCGTGGCATCGCGTAATTCGTCCATCAGGTCTGCAATTTCATCTTTGTTGGCCCCGTTTTCCAGCGCTTGCGAAAGCCGTTCCTGCGCGCGCCGTAGCCGCGCTTCCGCCCCGCTCAGGTCACCGTTTTCAATCTGTAGCGCAATCCTCCAGAGCAGCTCTTCAAGCTCGGCGCGCTCCTTGCCAGAAAGCCCGTCTTCCATCTGATAGCCCATCCGCCTGATAGCACTGCGGAGCAATAAATATGTGGAAGCATTGGGAAAAAGACCGTCTTCTGGCTGATAGCTGATCGCCCGCAGCACCTGCGATATCCGCAAATCATTCTCGGGAGACCACATCATATCGCGCCGTTGCTCCACCACGGCTCCCGCCAGTTGATCAAAGAAACTCAGCGCCGGAAGCGAGTCAGTTTCCAGCTCGACACTGGCCACCTGCCCCGCACCATCGGTCACCTCAAGCGTGATTGTCACCGGTAGATGCGCCCACATTTCTTTTGAAAAATCAGCCAGTAGGGTTTCTTTAATATCCGTCAGATCCTGCGTAAAAGGCAATGGAAGATCACCGGTAAAATCGGCAGGCAGCGCCACGGGGTTAGCGGCCAACCCAAAAACACGTTGAACCTGCGCAAGATCCGGGCGGATAATATATTGCGTCGAAACAATGCCATAATCATCCGTGGCCGCATATTCTATTGAAAGCTCCCCTTCGCGGGATTTGCTGATTCCATCAGGAACGCTAAGCGTTGGTGGGGCATCCGCAATCACTACAATTTGCCATTTACCGAGCGATTTTTCGCCGTCCAAAACCTCGACAAGCCCGTTATGCAACACCGTAAAGCGCCCATCCCGTGCTGGCGCACCGTCCTCGTAGGCGGTCAGCATTGCAGCCTCCCCGCTCACCGCTTCGGTAAGCGAAAACGCGCCGTCACCATAGGTCCGCAATGTTATTTCACTGCCAACAGGCAGTTCAACCCGCCCGCCATCTTCCAGCTCGGTGAGATAAACCGCTGGTTTTCCGGTATAGGCTGGCGGGGTTGCCCACGCCTCTATTGCCACGCTTGGGCCAGCGGCCGAAGCCCCGCCACCAATGGTGGCTTGCAGGGTTTCCACCCCGAATTTAGGCGCAAATAAGAGCGCAGTAATCACACCGGTCAATGCAAGAAGCCTAAGGCCGAAGCCATCTTTTTTTGCCAATTCTGGCGCGGGAAAAGGGGCGCGGGCGGCTTTGGCCTCTGTCTTCATTGTGTTGATATGAGCGGCCCATAGATCTCGCGAAAACGGGTCTTTGCTGTTAATCGCGGGGCTATCTTGCAGGCTCGCAATCGGGCGGCTTTCCAAATTTTCATCAAGTTTTTCAAGTGCTTGCTGTCGTTTTGGCCATGAAAACAACCGCGCCCCAAAATAAAGCAGCCCCAAGCCAACCACCGCGACTAAACCAGTAGCCCCCATCGCCCATCCTGCTGGCAGGCCGCCCAAGGCGCCAAAAGCCAGCGCGGCATAGGCAAAGCCCAAAAACGTGAACAATGGCCAAAATGCGCGCAGGGTATTTTCCAGCAACAAGCTGAGGGTAGCAAGCGTAATGCGCCCACGCAAAAAGCCGAGCAACTTGCGCCGCCGGTTGGCCTCGGTAAATGTAATGCGTGGCGCCATTTCAGACCTTTATGATTCCATCCATTCGGGCAGTTTATCTCGGGAAATCATTTCTTCATAGGTGGGCCGTGGTCGAACCACGGCAAATTGATCCCCCTTCACCAGCACTTCCGGAATAAGCGGGCGGGCATTGTATTCAGACGCCATCACGGCCCCATAAGCCCCCGCCGAGCGAAACGCCACAAGGTCTCCGCTTTTCAGCGGTGGCATGTTGCGCTGCTTGGTAAATGTATCTCCGCTTTCGCATACCGGCCCTACAATATCCACCGGCGATGGCTCCACCCCGGGGGCAGGCTCAACAACTGCAATAATATCATGGTGCGCGTCATACATCGCGGGGCGAATAAGATCGTTCATTGCGGCATCAATGATCAAAAAATCACGGCCTTCGCCCTGCTTCAGGTAAATCACTTTACTGACCATAATGCCCGCATTCCCGGCAATCAGTCGCCCCGGCTCAATCTCGATCTCGCAGCCCAAATGGCCAACGGTATCGCGGATAACCTGCCCATATTCCATGGGCAAAGGCGGCGCTTCATTTGTGCGCTCATAAGGGATGCCTAGGCCGCCACCAAGGTCCAACCGGCGAATATTATGGCCGTCTGCGCGCAAGGTTTCGGTAAGCTCGGCAACCTTGGTAAAGGCCTGCCTATAAGGCTCCAAATCAGTGAGCTGCGAGCCGATATGCACATCAATGCCCACCACTTCAAGGCCCGGAAGGCTGGCCGCCTCAGCAAACGCTTCGCGTGCCTTACTCATCGGAATGCCGAATTTGTTTTCAGATTTTCCGGTGGCTATTTTTGCATGGGTTTTAGCATCCACATCGGGGTTCACCCGCAGCGTAATGCTGGCCGTTTTCCCCATAGCCGTGGCCACTTTGCTAAGCAGCCGAAGCTCCGGCTCACTCTCCACATTAAACTGGCGAATGCCGCCGTGCAGCACCTGCCACATCTCTTCCTCGGTTTTACCTACGCCGGAAAACACGATCATATCACCCGAAACGCCCGCCGCCCGCGCCTTGGCATATTCACCGCCTGAAACCACATCCATGCCTGCGCCCATGGCGGCCAATGTGCGCAGCACGGCCATATTTCCGTTGGCCTTCATGGCAAAGAATATTTTATGATCCAGCCCGTGCAGAGCCTCGTCGAACACGGTAAAGTGGCGCTCAAGTGTGGCGGTGGAATAGAGGTAAAACGGCGTGCCAACAGTCGCCGCGATCTCGGAAACGGATACGTCTTCGGCGTGTAAAGCACCGTCTTTATAGATAAAATGGTCCATCAGTTGCGGGCTCTAGTTCGTAAAAATAGGTAAAGCGGCAAGCCGCAGGAAAGCCCGATCATAACCATGGCGGGCAAAGCCACAAGGGGGAAATAATCCCGCCGTGCTATACACTCGGTAAGCGCAAAGATCGAGAAAACGATTGCGGAAATGATGAGGTCCCACAATAGGCCGGTGCTGGCACCGTTTTCGGTCCACGCGGCCAGCAGCCCCATGAGCGCACCACCGTTTTGCACCCAGCCAAGCATAAAAAACAACGGGACAATCGCCCCGATGATGCTCATCGCCAAATAAAACAACCTTAATTTAGACATTTCGCCCCCTTGTTTTGAGCTAACGCATCAAAGGAGCCGGATCAAGCTATTCAACGTGGATATAATAGATCGAATATATCCACGTATCGTCATTCATCTCTGCCAAATCCGCCCGCTCCGCACGTGGGAAAACCAAGTGTGTCGGCCCGTAATCGCCCAAAGAAAAGGGCCTGCCGTCTTGTTTTAGCGCGATCACGGCACCATTCGCAATGGCGTCGGCAAGATCAAGATCCACCTGAAATCCATCCAGAGCCATCACGGTTACTGTGCTTCCAGTCGCACCCGCAGCAGATAAAACATCCGCTAAAAGTGGGCCTTGGTATTCATGCACATCACCACCCATCGGAAAATCAGCTTTGATGGTGGTCATGCCTATGCCTTGTAGGGCCGCATAATCAAACTGTGCGGCCGCACTAAACTCGACATCATTATAGAGGAAAAACTTGTCGGTTTCACCAACTGGTCCGCGGGACGGATTGGCGACATTGCCGCTTATCGTCAAAATAATCGGCCCACGCAGGGGCGCTTCGGCGCTAAGCGGGGCCGCCAGTGAGGCGGCCAAAATGGTGAGAATCAAAGCTCTTCTAGAGACGGACATAAGCATACCTTCGGTTGCGCCACCTCTTTTGGGCAGCTGTTATGGAGCGGCGACCGGCACAAGCGGATCGCCTTTCACACCACACCCCGAAATGGTTAACGGAAAGCTAACGATTGCAAGAAATGTTAAGATTTTGCTAATATTCCTCATGAAAGCGCCTCTTTCCAGCGCGCAATTTGTGCGCGCACCTGTGAGGGCGCGGTACCGCCATAGCTTACGCGGCTCGCCACCGAGTTTTCCACTCCCAGCACTTCATATACCGCTTCGGTAATCTGTCCTTCAACAGATTGCATCTGCTCAAGGCTCAGCTCGTGTAAATCACAGCCCTGATCTTCGGCCATTTTCACCAATGCGCCGGTAACGTGGTGCGCATCGCGGAAGGGCATATTAAGCGCCCGCACCAAAAAATCAGCGAGGTCTGTCGCCGTCGAAAAACCGCTGGCGGCGGCGGTGCGCAATGGCTCGGGGTTGGGCCTAAGATCGGCCATCATCCCCGTGAGCGCGGCGAGCGAAAGCATGATGCTATCGGCGGCGTCAAACACCTGCTCCTTATCTTCCTGCATGTCTTTTGAATAGGCCAGCGGAAGGCCTTTCATAATCGTCAGCAACGCAACAAGCGAGCCCGTAATCCGCCCGACTTTGGAGCGCAAAAGCTCTGCCGCATCAGGGTTTTTCTTTTGCGGCATGATGCTTGAGCCGGTTGAGAACCGATCCGAAATTGTTACGAATCGAAACTGGGCTGATGACCAAATCACAAGTTCTTCTGCAATTCGTGAAATGTGAATTGCACAAATCGAACATGAGGTCAAAAACTCCAACGCAAAGTCCCGATCCGAGACCGCGTCAAGGGAATTGGCTGATGGACGGTCAAACCCGAGCGCTTCTGCCGTCATATCCCGATCAATCGGGAAGGACGTTCCGGCCAGCGCCGCAGCACCAAGCGGCGACTCGTTCATCCGCTTGCGGGCGTCCTCAAAGCGCGAGCGATCCCGCGCGAACATCTCGACATAGGCCATCATATGGTGGCCCCACGTAACCGGCTGAGCCACCTGCAAATGGGTAAAACCGGGCATGACCATATCGGCCCCTGCCTCAGCCTGTGCCACAAAAACCTTCATCAACGCCGAAAGCCCGTCAATCGCCGCATCCATCTGGCCGCGCACCCAAAGCTTAAAATCTGTCGCGACCTGATCATTACGCGAACGCGCGGTGTGCAGCCGCCCCGCCGCCGGCCCCACAATCTCTGTCAGCCGCGCCTCTACATTCATGTGAATGTCTTCCAACGCGGTCGAAAACGCAAAAGTTCCGCCCTCGATCTCTGACAATACCGTGAGCAGGCCTTTCCGAATGGCCGTTGCATCGCTATCCTCAATGATACCCTGAGCAGCCAGCATGGCGGCGTGGGCGCGGGAGCCTTCAATATCCTGCTTGGCCATCTTTTGATCATAGCCGATCGAAGCGTTAATCGCCTCCATTATGGCATCTGGCCCCGCAGAAAACCTTCCGCCCCACATTGCATTTGCTGACTTTTTATCCGACATATCGCTAAACCCCTTTGGAGAGGCCCGATGAAAACGCCCCTGATTGCCCTGCTATACGCCGCTTTGACCCTTGGTGCAAACCAAGGTTTTACACAAGAGATCACGCCCGAACTTCGCACCGAGCTGCTGGAGATGCGCGCAGGCAATATGCGCAAACTAAAAGTGCAAACCGAGCCGCAGGCTGCGGTACTCACTACGTTTACGAACCCCGCAGGGGAAACGCTGAGCCTAGCCGATAGCACTGGCAAAATTCGGGTGCTGAATTTTTGGGCAACGTGGTGCTTCCCATGCCGCGAAGAAATGCCAACGCTGGATGCGCTGCAAAAACAGCTGGGTGGGGATGATTTTGAGGTACTCACCGTTGCCACAGGGTTTAACAACCTTGATGGCATCAAACGGTTTTTAGAGCAGGCAGAAGTGACCGCACTGCCGATTCTACTAGACCCTGATTCATCACTTGGGGCCGAGTTTGGTGCCATTGGCCTGCCGCTTACGGTGATTCTTAATAGAGAAGGCCAAGAAATTGCAAGATTAACCGGTGGAGCGGAATGGGATAGCGAAAGCGCTTTAAACATAATTGGCACCTTACTTTTATTGGAATAATTACTCTAAAATTTGATTCAACTAAATAGAACATTTTAAGAACAATTTAGGAATATTTACGTTCTGTTAACTTTTCTCGGCCAAGTTGAAATTGTATTGATTATGGAGAATTCGATGGCACAGAATTGGGAAGCATTTGAGGGCCACGCCACCAAGAAAGATCTGAAGCTTGAAAAAACGCGTGCAATGGTATCTGCCGCGATTGACGAAGGACGCGTTGGGTTGGCTTTTCAGCCGATATTCCGTTCCGGCCCGCGGCCATTGGTTGCTTTTCATGAAGGCCTTATCAGAATTCGAGATCGGGACGGGCGCACTTTATCAGCTGGTGAATTTATCCCGGCAGTCGAAGACACAACTCTGGTGCAAGCTATTGACAGGATCGCCCTGCAAAGAGCACTTGATATGCTCAGCGCAGACCCACGCCAGCGTATCTCAGTAAACATTTCAATGAACACCATTGGAGATGCAGACTGGATGCGCATATTGGAAAGCGGTTGCAAAAACAGCCCTGATATCGCAGATCGTCTGATCATAGAACTTACGGAATCCACCCCGATTCATGATCCGGAATACGTCGCCTATTTCATAGAAAAGGGTCACAAACTCGGGTGTAGCTTTGCAATTGACGATTTCGGCTCCGGCTATACCGGCTTCAGCCACTTTCGCAAATACAAATTTGATATGGTGAAAATAGATGGCCAATTCATAAGCGATTTGCCAAATAACAGAGACAACCAAGTTTTAGTCGAAGCCTTGGTTATGATCGCACGGCAATTTGATATGTTTACCGTAGCTGAATTTGTCGAAACCGCCGAAGAATCGGCACTCGTGCAAAAACTTGGGATCGATGCAATGCAAGGGTACTATTATGGCCGTTCAGCAGAAATGCCGATCTGCCTAAATACAGGATCTCAGATTGGTGCGCGCGCTTAAATCATCAGTTTTTGAGGCTAAACTCTTAGAGATTATTGGCGGCAAAAAACTGCCGCCTTAATCCAAACTTAGAGCATGGAGCAATTTGGCTGCCTAAAATCAGCTTTTATCCGCCAACTTAGAAATTTGGTCCTGCATGGCGGCTAGTTGCTGCTTTAGAGCGTCTAGCTCTTCATTTCCATTCGGCTCTGGTTCAGATATCGGGGCTGAAGTGGCGGCAGGAAAAGGCGAAAACATTTTTACTGCGTTTTCCATCCATTCCATATTTCCGCGCGTGAGGCTTTCCATATTTGCCATCACAGGATTCTGGCCCATCACAGAGTTGATCTGTTCACGCATATTATCCTGATTCTTGGTAAAACTCTCCATCGAAGCTTCGAGATAGCCGGGCACTAACCCCTCAAGAGAATCACCATAAAGCCCAATGAGCTGGCGAAGAAACTTTACGGGCAAAAGGTTTTGCCCTTTAGATTCTTCTTCAAAGATGATTTGGGCCAATACTGAACGCGTGATATCGTCGCCAGATTTAGCATCTTTAACTACGAAATCCTGCCCTTCACGCACCATAACAGCAAGGTCGTCCAGCGTTACATAGCTAGACTTCGCCGTGTTATACAGGCGCCGGTTGGCATATTTCTTAATAACAATTACGTCGGCTTCACTGTCTGCCATAGCATTCTCCTAAATCTGTCAGCTAGAATACTGTCCTTTCTCGCATCCGCAACGCAAAACTCGCATCTGCACAATAGCTTGAATGATATACGATAATATTTCACGACAAAGATTCCCCACGCATCTTTATTGCGTCGAGAGGCTGAATTAGGACTTTTAATTACCCCATAATTATGCTGCAATGCACAAATACCGAATCGCCAAAAGGAGGTAACTGTGCCTGATATCGTCATTGCATCCGCAGCCCGCACCGCTGTGGGTAGTTTTCTTGGCTCTTTTGCCAACACACCTGCCCACGCTCTGGGCGAAGCCGTAATTCGCAGCCTTGTAGAGCGCGCTGGGATTGACCCAGCGGACGTCTCCGAAACCATTCTTGGGCAAGTGTTGACAGCGGGCCAAGGGCAAAACCCCGCACGCCAAGCTCATATAAATGCCGGCCTGTCCAACAAAGCTTCAGCATGGGGCATTAACCAAGTATGTGGCTCGGGGCTGCGGGCTGTCGCGCTGGGGGCGCAACAAATCATCCTCGGAGACGCTGAAATTGTGGTGGCTGGCGGGCAAGAAAGCATGAGCCTTTCAACACATGTTGCCAACTTGCGGCAGGGCCAAAAAATGGGGGACATGCAATTTATTGACTGCATGGTCCGTGATGGGCTTTGGGATGCTTTCAACGATTACCACATGGGAATAACGGCCGAAAACGTGGCTAAACAGTGGGGCATTGACCGTGAAATGCAGGACGCTTTTGCGGTGGCCTCACAAAATAAAGCTGAAGCAGCGCAGCTGGCTGGGCGCTTTAAGGATGAAATTATTCCGGTTACGCTCAAATCTCGGCGTGGCGAAACGGTTGTGGATACAGATGAATATATCCGCCACGGCGCAACGATTGAAAATATGCAAAAACTCCGCCCAGCATTTGCCAAAGATGGCACCGTAACGGCAGCCAATGCTTCAGGGCTAAACGATGGCGCAGCCGGCGTGTTGCTGATGACAGCGGCCAATGCCGAAAAACGCGGAATTGAGCCTTTGGGCCGGATCGTGGCCACGGCCACAGCGGGGCTGGACCCGTCTATCATGGGTGTTGGGCCGATTCATGCCTCCAAAAAGGCACTCGCAAAGGCGGGCTGGAAGGCTGAGGATCTTGACCTTGTTGAGGCAAATGAGGCCTTTGCAGCGCAGGCTTGCGCGGTGAATAAAGACATGGGCTGGGACCCGTCGGTTGTGAATGTAAACGGTGGGGCAATTGCGATTGGCCACCCGATCGGGGCTTCTGGTGCCCGTATCCTGAACACTTTGCTTTTTGAAATGAAGCGCCGTGATGCGAAAAAAGGGCTGGCAACGCTCTGCATTGGTGGTGGCATGGGCGTGGCGCTATGCGTTGCGCGCGATTAGGGGGAATCGAACATGACTAGAGTAGCATTGGTAACGGGCGGCACGCGCGGCATCGGAGCGGCCATTGCCGTGGCGCTAAAAGATAGCGGCGCACGCGTTGCGGTAAGTTATGCCGGGAATGATGAAGCGGCGGCGGCGTTTAGTGCTAAAACCGGCATTAAGGCTTATAAGTGGTCCGTTGCGGATTATGATGAATGCGTAACGGGCATTGCCGACGTGGAGGCAGACCTCGGGCCGATTGATATTCTTGTAAATAACGCAGGGATCACGCGCGATGGCATGTTTCATAAGCTGACTCGCGAAGCGTGGCGGGAGGTAATTGATACAAACCTGAATGGCGTTTTCAACATGACTCACCCGATTTGGCCAGGTATGCGGAGCCGAAAATTTGGCCGCGTGATCAACATTTCGTCGATCAACGGGCAAAAAGGGCAAATGGGGCAAGTGAATTACTCAGCCTCAAAAGCAGGAGACCTCGGGTTTACAAAAGCATTGGCGCAGGAGGGGGCCTTTATGGGCATCACTGTGAATGCAATTTGCCCGGGGTATATTGGCACTGAAATGGTGCGGGCCATACCCGAAAAGGTGCTGAATGAGAAGATTATTCCGCAAATTCCGGTGGGCCGCTTGGGTGAGCCAGAAGAAATTGCGCGCTGCGTGGTGTTTCTCGCGTCGGATGACGCGGGCTTTATCACCGGCTCTACGCTCACCGCAAATGGCGGGCAATTTGTGGTGTGACAATGGCACTGCCCCGCGATAAGAAGGGAAAATTCTTTTTGCGGGGCAGTGCATGAAAATCGGAATTCTGGAAACCGGGCATTTATCGGATACGCTTAAGGCCAAATATGGGCGCTATCCTGATTTTTTTGAGCGGCTGGTGGCGCCGCATTTGCCCGAGGCAGAATTTTTTGCCGTAGCGATTGTGGATGGCGAGGTGGCGGATAGCCCCGCGCAGGCCGATGGCTGGATAATTACCGGCTCCCGCAGCGGCGCGTATGAGGATGAACCATGGATTCCACCATTGGAAGCGTTTTTGCGCGATTGCCTTGCATCGCAAACCCCCGTGGCTGGCATTTGCTTTGGCCACCAGATATTGGCGCAAGCCATGGGCGGCAAAGTGGTCAACTCCCCCAAAGGATGGGGCTTTGGAATACATAATTATACGCTGAAAGCGCGGCCCGCTTGGCTAGAGAAAATCCCGCAAGAGTTTTCTATTCCAGCGATTCACCAAGATCAGGTTATTGAGGTGCCAAAAGGCGCACAGGTGTTTGCTGAGTCGGCATTTTGCCCGATTGCTGGGCTGGTATACGGCGGCTTAGACAACCCTCATGCGATAAGCATTCAGCCGCACCCCGAAATGTCTGCCGAATTTGTGGCGGATATTGCCAAGGAACGGCTGAGAAATATAATTTCAGCCGAAATAGTAGAGCCCGCTCTGAAATCGCTGGAAAAACCAGCTGATCAAGTGGCGTGGGGCAAAACCATAGCCAATTTTTTCAGGCAGGCTAAAGCTGTGCGCTGACCCGGTTGATTTCTTCTTTAATACGTAGTTTTTCTTTTTTCATCGCCCCAATCTCGATGGTATCTGCGCTCGGGTAGCGCTGGGTTTGCTCGATCTGGTTGTCAAGTTTCTCGTGTTTTTTCTGTAGTTCGTTCAGATGAGAATTCAGGTTCATCAATGGCCTCCGGTTGGTTGCATCTAATTGATAGGTAAGAGTTGACCACAGAATTTCAATTCTGTCACGCAATCTTCACCTATTCTTTACAAAATTATCGCTCAGAGATTACCAAAGCCTTACCGTCACGCAGAATTTCGCGGATGGTTTGGCTAAAATCGTCGCCGTCTACACGGTGTAATTCGCCGTCATGCAGCACAAGTGGTGAAAGCAATTTGAGCGGCCCCGCAGCACCCTTGCGCGCCTGAACAATTATTCGCCGCGCGGGCCGCCCAATGCGAGCGGCTAGCGGCAGTATATGTATATCTCCGGTTTTATCGAGAGCGGATAATATTTCGCCCAATCGCTCGGTTCTATGTATTATTGTAAGCCATCCCAATGGCTTAAGTCTTTTCATCCCGACCGAAAGCCAGCCTTCTAAGCTCGTTATGCCCTCAATAAAGGCCACTGATTTTCCGAAATCTTGCGGCGCTGAATGGCGGAAAGACTCATAAAAAGGTGGGTTCATCATCACATGATCAAAGCTTTGCGCGCGCAATATGTCGGGCATATGTGCGAGGTCACCCTGCACTATTTCAGCGGTCAAGCCGTTGCGCGCCATGTTTTGCCTCGCCAGATCGGCGTATTTTTGCTGAACCTCCAACCCAGTGGCCCGCACAGGCACGCGGTGCAGCAGGCAGGCCAGTGCCACCCCCACGCCGCACCCCATTTCCAGCACGCTTTCGCCCGCCGTGCACCGCATCGCAGCGGCCAAAAACACCGGGTCAGTTGCCGCTCTGTAGCCAATATTTGGCTGTAAAATCTTTAATCGCCCGTCAAGAAAGCCGTCATCTGTCATCTGGCAATCCGCTTTCTATGCCGTTATCCCGCAGCACCGCCGCTGCCAAAAAGCCGTCTTCCTCCGCCACCATCAATCGGCGCGGGAATATTCCGATTGAGCCTTCCATCACCGCCATGTTTTCCCCGAGCACAAAATACTGAATACCCTCGCCTTTAAGCAAAGCCGTAGCAAATGTGACATCAAGTGGGTCAGTTGTGCGTAAAATCTCTTTCATTCCGCCACGTTATCGGGCAAAACTATGGCCGTCGAGGGGGCAATACCTCCTCTCCCGAATTTGAGAGCAATGATGAGCCCTTTTGAGCAACTGCAAGCGCTGGTCGCACAGGATATGGATGCGGTAAATACGCTTATCCGCACCCGAATGGCATCGAAGCACGCGCCGCGCATCCCTGAAATAACAGCGCATTTGGTGGAGGCCGGCGGCAAACGGCTACGGCCTTTGCTAACGCTGGCGGCGGCGAATATGTGCGGCTATCAGGGCACGCATCACCAGTTGCTCGCGGCCACCGTCGAGTTTATCCACACAGCCACGCTGTTGCACGACGATGTGGTGGACGAGAGTGATAAACGGCGCGGGCGGCCCACGGCCAACTTGCTTTGGGATAATAAATCCAGCGTTTTGGTCGGGGACTACCTGTTTTCGCGCTCCTTCCAGCTAATGGTGGAAACCGGCAATATGAAGGCGCTGGGGATATTGGCAAATGCCTCGGCAGTCATCGCGGAGGGAGAGGTATTGCAGCTGAGCACAGCGCAAGATCTTTCGACCTCTGAAGAGACTTACTTGCAAGTGGTACGCGGCAAAACCGCAGCGCTTTTTTCGGCTGCATGTGAAGTTGGGGCGGTGATAGCGGACGCGCCGGAGACCCACGCCAATGCGCTGTATGCTTACGGCGACGCGCTCGGAGTCGCCTTTCAAATTGTAGATGATCTGCTTGATTTTGGTGGCGCAACGGCAACACTGGGCAAGAATGTGGGCGATGATTTTCGGGAGCGTAAGCTGACCCTTCCCATTATTTTGGCTGTGGCAAAGGCAGATGCCAGCGAGCGGGATTTCTGGAAGCGGACCATCGAAAAAGGCGACCAGCGCACCGATGACCTCGCCCACGCCTTACGGCTAATGGACAGCCACGGAACGCTTGCCGAAACGAGGCAAAAGGCGCTGGCTTGGGCAGAAAAGGCCCAGCAGGCGCTGGACCCATTGCCGGAATCTGCGCTAAAATCTGCGCTGGTTGGCGTTGCTGGTTTTGTGGTGTCCCGAGTGGTTTAGCTTTTAGCGGCCACCACCCACCAGCTGGGCTGTGCGCGCTGAATTTCGGTAGCCACTCTTTTGGCGTCCCCGAGGGATTCAAACAATCCAAAACAAGTGCCGCCAGAGCCAGACATCCGTGCTAAAGCGCAGCTGGGGTGGCTTTGCAAAGCAGACAGGACCCCGGAAATGCTCGGGCAAATTTGCACGGCGGCTTGCTGCATATCATTACGCTGAGACGTTATAAATGCAAAAAATTCAGCGGTGTTCAGCCCTTTGGGCATAGTACCGCTTGCGGGGTTATCAACCTGTTCTAGCGCCGCAAAAACCGCCGCCGTAGCCACAGGCTCGCCGCTATTCGCCAGCACAATCGCAAAATCCGGCAGCTTGGGCAAAAGCGTAAGCTGCTCGCCGATGCCTTGCATACGCAGTGGTTTGGATATTACGCAAGCTGGCACGTCTGCCCCGAGGGTCAAGCCATCCGGGACTTCACCCTTGGCCAGTAGCCGCAAAGTAGCGGCAGCATCTGCTGAGCCGCCGCCGATTCCGCTGGCAATAGGTAGGTTTTTTTCCAGGTGAATATCAGGGAGCACCCCAAGCAGCGCGGCAGCGTCTCGGACAAGATTATCATGTAATGGCAGGCCCGCGGCAAAAGGGCCAGAAAAGCTAAGACCGTGACTACCGCGCCGCAACACATCCCCAACCTCTGGGAAAACCACAATAGAATCAAGAAGATGGTAGCCGTCCGATCGCTTTCCGGTTATGTGCAGGCTCAGGTTAACTTTGGCGCGCGCCAGTTCACTCATCCGCCAAAACCGCGTCAAGCCCACGCGAAAGCTTGTCGTGTATCCGCAGCGCATCGGCTTCTTCAGGGTCAAAAGACAGCGCGCGTCGCCATTGAAAACGGGCCTCGCGTTTGCGGTCAACCATCCAGAGAACATCGCCGAAATGGTCGCTCAAAATCGGATCAACAGGAAGAAGTTTCACCGCCGTTTCCATAGCGGTTTCAGCATCCTCAAAGCGGCCGAGGCGATAATAGACCCAGCCCAAACTGTCAGCAATCGCGCCACTATCGGGCTTGGCATTTACCGCGGTTTCGATCATCCCAAGGGCCTCATCGAGCTTTTCGCCGCGGTCCACCAAAGAATATCCGAGGTAATTAAGCGCGTCGGGTTGCTCGGGATTTAGCGCGAGTGCCTGCCTGAAATCGGCCTCGGCGGCAGGCCAGTTATCGGCGCGGTGCTGCACAACGGCGCGGGCATAATAAAGCCGCCAGGCCGCACGAATATCGGTAGCGGGGAGCAGATCAATCGCTCTGGAATACGCCGCTTGCGCCGCCTCAAGATCATCGTTTTGCCGCAACACATCGCCCAAAGACTGCCAGAGCGAAATACCATCGGGCTTGATCTCAAGCGCGGCGCGCAGGGTCGCAATCGCACCATCCAAATCTCCGTTTTGGCGCAGGTTAAGCGCGCGGCCCATTTTGGCATTAAGCGCCAGCGGATCTGAACTGGGCACAGCGTCATACGCTTTGAGCGCTAAATCAAATTGGGCTTGCTGGGTTAACACATCACCAATCAGCAACAGGGCCTCGGCATTATCGGGCTGAAGCGTGGTGGAAAGGCGCGCATAGAGCAGGGCCAGCCGCTCGCTGCCTTCGCTGTTCAGGGCATCCCCCAGCACCAAAAATATTTCAGCGCCACCATCTTGCGGCGTGCGGATACGCTCAAAATCAATGGAATCTCCAGCAGCCAGCCGCGCCCGCAAATCATCAGATTCGCGATCGGTAAAGCTGCTTCCTGCCCCGCCTTCCATCATGGAAAGCGCCTCATCCTGCCGCCCAAGGACCGCCAAAATTTGCGCATGGGCCAAAACCGCACCGCGATTCACATAAGCGCCACCAGCGGCAAACACCGCATCCGCCTCAGAATACTCACCAAGATAAGCCAGTGCCAAGCCTTGGTTATAAAGCCCAAAAGAAACAATTGCCTCATTTTCACTTGGCGCAGTAAGGGTTTCAATGCCAGCCTCGGTCTCCCCCATGCCAATCAGCGCCCAGCCACTTAGCAACTGCTTGATCAGCGGGTTTATCTCAAAACTAGGGTCGGCCATTAAGCCAAGGGCCGCGCTATAATCCTCACGCTGAAAAGCGCCGGTGATCATCACGGTATGGGCATATTCATCCTTGAAATCTGCCGCCGCCATCTTGCGCGCGATGGCCTCGGCGGCAAGCGCATCCCCTGACGCCACAAAGGCAAACAAGCCGCCTTGCATTATGTAGCCATTGTCCGGCTCGGCAATCATCGCTTGGGTATAATAATAGGCCGCATCAACATAATCATTGGCG
Source organism: Paracoccaceae bacterium (assembly GCA_002402045.2). Lineage (GTDB taxonomy): Bacteria > Pseudomonadota > Alphaproteobacteria > Rhodobacterales > Rhodobacteraceae > UBA3077. The sequence continues at coordinate 181,698 of NVUX02000006.1, forward strand.
ATATTGGCCGATTTCGCCGCCAAAAATGCGCCGGCAAAGCCCTCGCTGCGGGCCATTGGCACACCTGAGAGCGCCATTGTCGCCGCAAGAGACAGGGTTTTTAGCAAGTTCGCCATGGTTCACTCCGCGTTGTTTCATCCAAGATAGGCAGCGCAGCACGCAAGTGCAATCCGGCAAACGCGGATGTGATCATAAACGCGCCTACATGTTGGGGTAGTTCGGCCCCTCGCCGCCCTGCGGGCAGGCCCACGTAATATTGCCGCTCGGGTCTTTGATATCGCAGGTTTTGCAATGCACACAGTTTTGCGCGTTGATCTGGAAGCGCGGGCTTGAGCCATCCTCTTCGCGGATAATCTCGTAAACACCAGCGGGGCAATAGCGCTGCGCAGGCTCTGCATATTCGGGCAGGTTCACGCTGATCGGCAAGTTTGCGTCTGCCAATTGCAGGTGGCAGGGGGCATCTTCAGCGTGGTTCGTCGCAGAAAAACTCACGTTAGTGAGGCGGTCAAAGCTCAGCACGCCGTCGGGGCGAGGGTAGTCGATAACCGGATGGTCAGCGGCTTTTCCCGTGGAATCTGCATCGTTTTTACCGTGCTTTAGCGTGCCCAGCGGGTTGAATTTAAAGATATTCGCCACCCACATATCAAAGCCGCCAAGCAGCAGACCACCCAGCGGGCCAAAGCGCGCATTGAGCGGCGCCACATTGCGCACGGGCTTCAGGTCTTTGCCGATAGGGCCTTCACGCAGCTCGTTGTTATAATCCTCCAGCTCATCGCCAGAGCGGCCTGCGGCCATGGCTTTATGCGCTGCCTCTGCCGCCGCAATGCCCGAAAGCATGGCATTATGATTGCCCTTAATGCGCGGCAGGTTCACCAGCCCCGCCGAGCAGCCCAGCAACGCACCGCCGGGGAAGCACGATTTTGGAATCGACTGATAACCGCCCTTCGTCACCACCCGCGCGCCATAAGCCACACGTTTGCCACCTTCCAGCACCTCTGAAATCATCGGATGATGCTTCCAGCGCTGGAACTCGTTGTAGGGTGAAAGATGTGGATTTTTATAGTTGAGATCAACAATGTAACCCACATAAACTTGATTGTTTTCAAGGTGATACATAAATGATCCCCCGCCAGCCTTCCAACCCAGCGGCCAGCCCATAGTGTGGGTCACTTCGCCCTCATTATGATGCTCAGGCAATATATCCCATATCTCTTTAATCCCGAGGCCAAACTTAGGCACATCCGAGTTTTCATCCAGTTCAAACTTCGCAATCACCTGCTTGGAAAGCGAGCCTCGAGCCCCCTCGGAAAGGAAGACATATTTGCCGTTCAGCACCATGCCCGGCTCATAACTCGGCCCCTGCGAGCCATCAGGATTAAGCCCGAACTCGCCCGCCACCACGCCTGAAAGCGCGCCATTTTCACCATAAACCAGCTCAGAACAAGCCATGCCGGGGAAGATTTCCACGCCCAAATTCTCGGCCTGCTCCGCCATCCAGCGGGTTACATTAGCCATAGAAACGATATATTTTCCGTGGTTGTTCATCAACGGTGGCATCAGGAAATTCGGAATGCGAATACCCCCGCCCGCGCCAAGCATCAAAAACCGATCTTTTTTCACCTTGGTTTTAATCGGCGCGCCCTTCGCAGCCCAATCAGGGATCAGCGCATCCATGCCTGAAATATCCAGCACCGCGCCCGAAAGGATGTGTGCGCCAACTTCAGACCCCTTTTCCAGCACCACGACATTAAGGTCAGCATCAAGCTGCTTAAGGCGAATGGCAGCCGAAAGCCCAGCCGGCCCCGCCCCTACAATCACCACATCATAATCCATCGCTTCGCGTTCAATCTCGGCCATGCCATCCCCCAAATTTCGTTGCAATATATATTGCAGGCCATAGCGCGCGCGTCAATAATGACACGGCGTCAAATGGCCCAAAATCAGCCTCAATGTCTTAGGAATACAACTATCCCTTGCCCAATGCCTCTGGCCCCCATAATAATTGCCGCTAAAGCCCCGCCAAAAGGGCAGCAAACGGAGTTAAGACATTGGACAAAATCCACCTCACCGCCACAGGGCAAGCCCGCTTGGAAGTTGAAGCGCGGGAGCTGAAAACCGTGCGACGCCCGCAGGTGATCAAAGATATCGCCGAAGCCCGCGCCCATGGGGACCTGTCAGAAAACGCCGAATACCACGCGGCGCGGGAGGAGCAGAGCCACATCGAGGGCCGGATTAAAGAGCTGGAGGCGGTGCTGAGCCGCGCTGAAATTATTGACGTGAGCAAGCTTTCCGGCACCATCAAATTTGGGGCCACAGTAAAGCTTGTTGACGAGGATACCGACGAGGAAATCACCTATCAGATCGTGGGCCAGCACGAGGCCAATGTTGATAAAGGCCTGCTCAATCTGCAATCGCCGCTGGCGCGGGCATTGATTGGCAAGGAAGAAGGCGATAGCGTAGAAGTGCGCACGCCGGGTGGCACTCGCGGTTACGAGATTTTGGGCGTAAAATTCATCTAATTCCAATGGGAGGCAGCACCAAATGAACAGGCTTGGCGGCAGCTTTGGACCAAGTAGCATCGAAGGGCGTGAGCCTTTTTTTGCCACTATTTTCAGTGTGTTATGGCTACTTGGCTTGGCAGCCTATGGCGCCGGATATTTTGGGATAATTGGCGAAGAGGTAGAGCCTCAGGGGCCGGTGTCGCTTGAGACAATGATCTTCCTCTTCGCGGCGATCCTGCCCATTATCTTGGTCTGGATCGGGGTGCTGTTGTTGCGCCGTGTGGCCGAAGTCCAGCGCGATGCGCGAGATCTTGCCGCTATGCTCAAGCGCTTTCAGGCGGGGCCATCAGGCAACCCTGCAGCGCGCGTTACACCTGCCCCAAAAGGTGGTGCCGAAACCAACGCAAAGCTGGCAGCCCTCAGCACACAAATGCAGCAGGTTGAGAAAGCACTTGTGGCCATTTTAGCCACAAAGGGTGAGAGGGTTGCCGAAGCTGAAACCGCCGAAGAGCCGCAGACGACCTCACACGCGCAAGATGGCCCAAATTGGGACGAGCTTTTGCATGCCCTCAACTTCCCGACAGATGAAAAAGACCGCGACGGCTTTCGCGCGCTACGCATAGCCATGGGTCACCGCGCCACCTCGCAATGCTTGCGCGCCGCCGAAGACATCATGAATCTCCTGAGTCAAGACGGCATCTATACCGACGATCTTTCCCCCGAAATCGCCCCGGCCGCCTTGTGGCGCCAATTTGCCAAGGGCGCACGCGGCGAAGAAGTCGCAGCCATCGGCGGCATTCATGATGCCGCCGCCATTGCCAAAGTCCGCACCCGTATGCGGTCTGACCCGATTTTTCGGGATGCAGCCCTCCATTTCCAACGCCAGTTTGACATAACCCTGCGCGAATTTTGTGCACACGGCTCAGATCCACAAATTGAAAAACTCGCCAACACCCGCACAGGGCGCACCTTTATGCTGCTCGGACGGGTGAGCGGAATGTTTGGCTAAACGCCCCTCAGAGGGGGGAGCGTGTTTACGCGAGGGGGCGTGTCGCCCCATTATGTGCGTCCCGTTCAGCGATATTCGCAAAAAGGAATAAATCGCACAAAATCACCTGACTTGATCTCAACCGCTTCATCGGGAAGCTCCACAAACCCTTCGGCCCAAGCCAAGCCAGAGATGCGCCCCGACCCCTCGGATGCAAAGGTTTCAACCGCACCGTCCTCATTGCGACGCGCCCGCAAAAATTCCCGCCGCCCTGCCTTTTTGCGCTTCGTAAATGTGGCAGGCAAGGCCGTCGCCCGTGGCCGCTGCCACCCCTGCCCTTGCAATACCCCCAGCGCCGGGCGGGCAAAAACAAGCGCGGTGGTGAAAGCCGCAACGGGGTTTCCGGGCAGCCCAAAAACCGGCAGGCCGCGCCACATGGCCAGCGCCAAAGGCCGGCCCGGCTTGATGGCGATACGCCACAAATTAAGCTGCGCCTGATCGGCCAATACGGCTGCCATATGGTCCTCGTCCCCAGCCGAAGCGCCGCCAGACGTGAGCAGCGCATCACAACACTCCGCCGCCTTATCAAGCGCAGCCACCACCGCAGCGCGGTTGTCACTCGCAACGCCCAAATCCACCGCTTCAAAGCCCCAATCGTGCAGGAGTGCCAGCAGCATCGGGCGGTTAGCGTCATATATTTGGTGCGCCGTGGCCGGCTCAAAGGGCTGTCTCAACTCATCACCAGTGGAAAGCACACCGACGCGCAGCCTCACATAAACCTTAACCTCAGCCACCCCGAGCGCCACCAAAAGGCCGAGTTCTTGCGGCCCGAGCCGCGTGCTGATCTCAAGCGCAACAGCGCCCGCCAATATATCCTCGCCCTTGTCGCGGCAATTCGCGCCCGGCTTTATCCCGCTTTCAAAGCGCAGTACCCCGTCTTCAACCTGCACATCTTCTTGCATAATCACGGTATCGACGCCTTGAGGCAATGACGCCCCCGTCAAAATCCGAATGGCCTGCGCCAAAGGTACATCCCCATAAAATGGCGCACCTGCCGCTGAGCGGCCATCGACCAGCGCCAATTCTTGCTGATCCGCAGCCGTTAGCGAAGCATATGCAAAGCCATATCCATCAACCGCGGCATTGGCATAAGGCGGATTAGCGCGTTTAGCGACAACATCGGTGGCCAGTATCCGTCCAGATGCCTGCGTAATCGGCAAGGTCTCAACCCCCACAACCGTTCGCATCTGCTCGCGCAAATGGGCAAGTGCTTGGTCAACCGGTGTCCAGTGCGCGCCCTCAGGCAAAGCAAAACAATCGTCCTTCAGGCGCGGAATTTCAGCCAAGTCCAACCTCCTTCAGCACAAAATCAGCAATGGTCGAGATATCATTTATATCCAACACTGGCACCGTTTGTGCGCCTACATCATGGCCCGCAGCAATGGCTTTGATGCTTTGGTCTTTCACCGAAATCAACGGACAGTCTGGCTTAACGGACGCCTCAATTTTAGCGTGGTCATTTTGCTTAAACCCCTCGATCAACACCAGATCAACCGGGCTGAGCTTGGCCAGCAACTCGTCCACCGTTGGCTCCTCGGCCCCGCGCAGCTCATGCATAATAGCCCAGCGATAAGCCGATGCCAAAATCACCTCGCCCGCCCCCGCCGCACGGTGGCGAAAGCTGTCTTTGCCGGGCTGGTCTACATCTACCGAATGATGCGCGTGCTTGATGGTGGAAACCGTAAGGCCGCGGCCCGTGATCTCTTCCACCAAGCGCTCTGTCAGGGTGGTTTTGCCGCTGTTTTTCCAGCCGGTAATGCCAAAAACCTTCATAATAAACCCTCTGCATGCGCCAGATCTTCCGGCGTATTTATATTGAAAAACGGATCATCCCCAAAGCTGTGGAAAACGATAGGCGCGCAACCAAGTGGCTCAACCCATTGAATAATTTTGTGCACCCCGCCCTGCAAGGCAGTACGAAGGTTTTCCCGCAGGGCGACATCATACAGCGCAAACGTAGGCTGGCGAAAATAGCCGCCGCCCGCGCGCGCGCTATGCACCATGGCCAAGGGCAAGTGGCTGGCCTCACAGCCAAAGCGCAGGCCTGTTACCAGCCGGGGCGGAAAAAACGGGCTATCGGCCGCCACGCTGACAATGTGGGAAAACCCGTTTTCTGCTGCCCAATCCAGCCCCGCCAGCACGCCAGCCAAGGGGCCGGCAAAGCCTGAAATACTATCGCTCACCACCGGCAATCCAAAACCCGAAAAACGGGCGGACTCGCCATTGGCATTCAGCACTACGGCCTCAACTTGCGGGGTTATCCTATCGATCACATGCAGCAATATCGGCTGGCCACCAAGTGGTAAAAGGCATTTATCACCGCCGCCCATACGGCTGGATTGCCCCCCCGCCAACACCACGGCCGCAATGCGGGCGTGCGGGCTGGAAGGCAGCAAAGACGTTGATATTTTCTCCGGTGAGGTCATAGATCAAAACTCGTGATTTTTATTTCAGCACGGGGCGCGCTATAGGCGGGAGGGTGCAACGATAAGCAGGGGATGTCCAGCATGGGCTGCGCATATTGGCAAGGTTTTCGGGCAGGATTGCCCTTTGTGCTTGTGGTGGCCCCGTTTGGCCTGCTCTTTGGCGTGGTCGCCACCGAGGCCGGACTGGACATTGTGCAAACCATGGTGATGACCGTACTGGTGATCGCGGGCGCCTCGCAATTTGCCGCAGTGCAACTGCTTTCAGACAACGCGCCTACGTTTGTGGTTATTCTCACAGGGCTGGCGGTAAATATGCGCATGGCAATGTATTCGGCCTCACTCACGCCGCATTTGGGCAAGGCCGGCTTAGGTAAACGTGCGTTGGTAGCGTATTTTCTGGTAGACCAAAGCTATGCAGTTTCGGTCGCCGAATACGCCAAGACCCCTGCGCGCCCCTTGCCGGAAAAGTTGGCGTTTTTCTTTGGCTCCGTATCCCCGATTGCCCCGCTGTGGTACGGATTTACCTATATAGGTGCCGTGGCAGGCAAAGCCATTCCCCCCGAATACGCGCTAGATTTTGCGGTCCCGATCACCTTCATCGCCATCGTGGCCCCTGCCCTGCGTAGCCTACCGCAAATTTCGGCGGCCTTTGTATCGGTTGCTGTGGCGCTTTCGCTGGCATGGTTGCCCTACAATAGTGGGTTAATAGTAGCGGCTCTCCTCGCAATGATAACCGGTGCGGCGATTGAAAAACGGCTGGAGCAAGCACATGAATGACACTTCAATCTGGATCACCATCATCGCGCTAGGCATCGGCACTTTCCTCATCCGGTTTTCCTTCCTCGGCCTTTTAGGCGGTCGAGACCTACCGGATTGGCTAACCCGCCACCTGCGCTATGTGCCCGTAGCTGTGCTGCCGGGGCTGGTCGCACCGTTGGTGGTGTGGCCCGATGCCACCGGTGGCTCAGCAGACCTCGCCCGCTCACTCGCAGCCCTTGCAGCCTTGGCCATCGGCGCGCTCACCCGCTCGATGCTTGGTGCAATTTTTGGCGGTATGGCCGTGCTTTATTCGGTGCAGTATTTCATGTAGCCAGCGCCCCATACGCCCTGTGGGCGGCTTTTTCCTACGGAAAAAATGCGAGTGCGACGCCGTGGCGGCGCGTCTAGCTCTGGTCTTCTTGGCAAGGTAGCGCCCGCGCCGTGCTGAAACCTTTGCGCACTTGCTTATTAACTCACCTAATCCGGAACCGGTTCAACACAAGCCACAAGCATCGCTGTAGCCGCCCGGCGCGCACGCAATACTGCCAAGTAGATCAATGCCAGACGCGCCGCTGCCGAGCGCAGCGAGGCTAGGTCTGCGCCCTAGGCGCAGACACAAAAAAGGCCACACCAAAGTGCAGCCTTTTTCTTTGATATTCGAAAAACCTTAGTTCTTCGCGTAGAATTCCACCACGAGGTTTGGTTCCATAACCACTGGGTATGGCACGTCCGAAAGCGTTGGCGTGCGCAAAAACTCACACGTCATCTTGTTGTGGTCAATGTTCAGATACTCAGGCGTATCGCGCTCAGGTGAGCCGATAGCTTCCAGCACAAGGCCGATCTGACGGGATTTTTCACGAATGGCAATCACGTCACCTTCGCTTACGCGGTAAGAGGCAATGTTCACCTTCTTGCCGTTCACGGTCACGTGGCCGTGGTTTACGAACTGGCGCGCAGCAAATACGGTCGGCACAAACTTGGCGCGGTAAATAACCGCGTCCAAACGGCGCTCTAGCAGACCGATCAGGTTTGCACCTGTATCGCCTTTAATGCGCTCAGCGTCGGCATAAATCCGGCGAAATTGCTTTTCCGTTACGTCGCCATAATAGCCTTTAAGCTTTTGCTTAGCGCGCAGCTGCGTGCCAAAATCAGAAAGCTTTTGCTTGCGGCCTTGGCCGTGCTGGCCGGGGCCATATTCACGGCGATTTACGGGAGATTTGGGGCGGCCCCAAATGTTTTCGCCCATGCGACGGTCAATTTTATACTTGGCAGCTGTACGTTTAGTCACGAGCTGGATCCTTTCAAGTTTTGAAAGGTGCTTTCCTTACTCGACCATTATTAGCCGAGCGACAGGTTTCCTCTTACGAGGTCCACAAACACCAAAATTACCGGTACTTTGCAGCACCGGATGGCGGGGTTATACGGGATTAAAACGGAGAGTCAAGCGAGGTTTCGGCCCACTTAAAACCCTGCTATACACAGCGCCAGACTAAAGCAAGCAAAGGACAAGAAAACCATGGCAGCATTTGACCTTACTCAATCCGGCGGCATTGCGCATTTGCAATTTTGCCAGCCAAAAACCTCAAATGCCATGGGCATAGATTTTTGGGCTGATTTTCTGCCCGCCATTACGGCGCTGAACGAAAAAGGCAGCACGCGCGTGCTTGTGATCTCGGCTCAAGGCAAAAACTTTTGCTCTGGGATGGATCTTGCGGCCTTTGCTGGCGGCATTCCAGAAACGAAAACCCCGCTTCAGCGAGAGGCCTTCCCCTTTCTTGTTGGCGATCTGCAAAAAGTGCTGAGCGCGCTGGAAACGGCGCGTTTTCCGGTGATCGCCGCCATTCAAGGTGCCTGCATTGGCGGCGGGTTGGACCTCGTTTCGGCTTGCGATCTTCGTTTTGCGAGCGAAAACGCATATTTTCGCATTGAAGAAACCAATATCGGCATGATGGCCGACCTCGGCAGCCTGCAACGCCTGCCCAAACTTATGCCCGAAGGGCTGGTGCGCGAGCTGGCCTATTTGGGCAACACCCTAAGCGCCGAGCGCGCCTATGCGGCGGGCTTTGTAAATGTGGTCGAGACAGATTTTGACGCCACGCTGAGCGCCGCCATGCAGGCCGCCGAGCGGATAGCTGGCCAAGCGCCCATGGCCATAACCGGCTCAAAATCCGCAATCACCTATGCGCGGGATCATAGCATTGAGGACAGCCTTCGCTGGGCAAGCACCATGCAAGCCATGATCTGGAATCCAGACGACATCGGAAAGGCCGTGATGGCGCGCGTCAAAAAGGAGACCGCCGAGTTTGAAGACCTGAAGCCGATACCGCAGCTAAAGCCCTAGGCCATCCACACGGCAACCGCCATCATGCCCAGCCCCACATGCCCAAGCGTCCAGACGGTTGAGCGGGTTAGGCCGATGGCGGTAATATAAGCGGGGACATAGGCGGCGCGCGCGAGCAAAAACACCAGCGCCCCAGCCCATGCCAGCCCGTCATTCAGGCCAAAATGCACGGCCAGCAGGGCCAGCGGCAAAAAAACCATCATCGCTTCGTTCATATTCGCCAGCGCCCGTTTGGCACGGCCCGCATTTACAGTGAGCGGCAGGGCCTCATCACGCGGCCCGCCTCCGTGGCGCAAAACATCAGCCCCCTGCGTGCGAGACATGATCATTGGCGGCAGATAGGTTTGAATGACGTAAAGCAGCAGTACGCCAAGAATGAGACCAACCATAGCACCCTCCATATAAAAAGCGCGGAGCCTTGGCCCCGCGCGATTATTTTTACTTGTTAGCTTTGAGCCAAGCCATCACGGTCTCTGCCGAGCTTTCGCCGTAAGGGTCCGCACCGTGATTATCGCTAATCCCCGGCTCCTGGAACCAAGCTTCGACCACACCATCATTGATGATAGCAGCATAGCGCCAGCTGCGCAGGCCAAAGCCGATGTTTGATTTATCAACCAGCATACCCATTTGCCGCGTAAACACGCCAGCGCCGTCAGGAATAACCTTTACGTTTTCCAGCTTTTGGTCCCAAGACCATTTGTTCATCACAAAGGTATCATTCACTGACATCACGTAGATCTCGTCAATGCCCTCGGCCGCAAAATCAGCCGCGCCATTTTCATAGCCCGGAAGCTGCATGGTGGAACATGTGGGCGTAAACGCACCAGGAAGCGAAAACAGGATAACCCGTTTGCCTTTAAAGAAATCGCCCGTGGTTTTGTCTTCCCACTTAAACGGATTGTCGCCGCCGATGCTTTCGTCGCGCACGCGCGTGTGAAAGGTAACATCCGGAATGTTAAAGCCTACATGCATGGTAATTCCCCTATCAAGAGTGTTTAAGTCAGGCATTATATAGGGGCTTCCGAGGGAGTCGAAAACCCCCTGCGACACATTTTCTGGCCTTTAGGCGCAATAGCCGCTATCAGGGCCAAATGTTATCTTATCAACACGCCTATCACGCTGGAAACCCCGCCGACCTGCACAAGCATCTTGTGCTGGCCGAGCTCCTCGCCCTGCTCACCCGCAAATCTCGCGGCATTTCTTATATGGAAACCCATGCCGGCCGCGGCCGCTATGATCTGAGCTCACCGGAATCCCTGAAAACCGGCGAGGCAGCAGAGGGCATTGAAGCGCTCACCCTGCCCGATTGCCCCTTGGCAACGGCCCTGAAAACCACCCGCGCGCGGTTTGGCGATTCGGCCTATCCCGGCTCTCCACTCATCGCGCAAACCTTGCTACGAGAGCAAGACCGCCTGCACTTGATGGAACTGCACCCCGCCGAATTTGGCGCGCTCCGCCGGGCGCTGCGCACTGATAACACAGCTGTGCACAAGCACGATGGTTATGAGGGCATACTGTCGCTTTCCCCGCCCAAACCCCGCAAAGGGCTGGTGCTGATAGACCCGTCATATGAAGTAAAAACAGAATATGAGCAGGTAGCAGAATTCACCCACAAACTGATGGCAAAATGGCCCGAAGCCAGTATTATGATCTGGTATCCGATCCTACCCGCGGGCCGCCATGAAGAGCTGGTTTCAGGCCTAAAGCTAAAGTTCCTCCGCCACGAAGTGAGCTTTAATCTGAAAGACGGCGAAGGGATGACAGGCAGCGGGTTGCTATTGGTCAACGCGGCATACGGTGCAGAAGCGTGCCTGAAGCAGGCGGTTAAACTCGCAAAACCTCTGCTTAGAGCCTAAAATAAGCCTACCGAAGCCAAAGCAATGCCGGAACGAACTATCGAACTCCGGCGTTGCGCCTCCTCGGGGAGCCTAAAGCCCCCCCTCGTCACCGCGGTGTAAACTGACCCATAGTTTTCCCATTTTCGCACCGCATTGGCTGACAATATTGAGGCGTCGTGCCATTGAAAATAATGACCTGATCGTTTCCTCATTTTCGCATGCAACACGGACACCTTCATGACCATTGCCATGCGCTCGTGAAAGGAAATCAAATGCAACACCCCAGCCTCCCAGCAATTCAAGAAACGCGGTTTGATGTCGAAATGCGTCGATCTCCCCCTACTGAGTAGGCAGTGAAAGAGCCGACATACCTGTAGAAAAATGGTCGTATATGCCAGTGATATGAGCGGCTTGATAATGGAACATGAATCCGATTGTTGGTTTTTCAAACACTGCCACGGCGTACAAAGTTGTCGCTTGGGCAATACGCGGCGCCGTAGCGTCTCGTGGGGATATCCAGACGAGGTCAGCGATCCCGGAAGGCGAATTGGGGATCTAATATTCGATTTGGGATCGGATAAAATATAGTCGCCGGAGCAATAAGCTTGCACCCATTCCCATCATTGGTGGCATCAGAAGTTGAGTTGAAAGCCAGCCAACAATTGGGATGTCAACGCCGGAGTAAAACTGCCCGCTTTTTCGGACATAGGTTTGTCTATAGGCTCGCATGGCAGAGTGCTATCATATAGCGAGTTAGGTTATCGGGCACAACTTGCCGTCATGGCTGATCTCGAGCATCTGTAGCCCCCCGCAGCTCAATCACAGGGGGCTGAAATGACTATATATTTTTGCGGTTTTTTACCACGGCCCAGCCACCAGAAACGACCAATGCGGCGAGGACTGATTTCACGACGTCGCTGACAAGAAAAGGTAGCGCACCCGCTTTAAACGCACCGGACAGATCCAACGGGGTAAGCGCCCATAGACCCAAAACACCGGGGATGAACAGCAAAGTCGCTGGAACAAATGCGGCGATGAACAGTAGAGAAAAGCCGCGCGAAAACCCTCTTTCGGCCAACCACCCCGTTAAAAAGGCCATGCCGACAAACCCCCAGAGAAACCCAGATGTTGGGCCCATCAACTTAAGCAAACCAGCGCCACCGTTGGCAAATGCCGGCAGGCCCAATGCGCCTTCGGCCAGATAGACAAGAAGGGTTAGGCCTGCCAGCCTTGCGCCAAACGTTAACCCAATGACCGAGATGGCAAGCGTCTGCATCGTCATGGGAACCGGGAACATTGGCACCGAGATTTGGGTGGCGATTGCGATAGCTGCTGAGCCAAATATGACGATTGCGAGGTTTCTCCAATTCGTTGTTGAGCCAGTAAATTCCCTTAGTAATACGGTTTCATGTGTCATTTTCAGAATCCTTCCTGTTGTTATTCATTTCACAAATTCCGGCAATCAAAGTGTGCGTGTGTGCTCAGCTTATTTGATTTCACCAAAACACATGTACTTAATTTCAAGGTAGTCGTCGGTTCCATATTTGGATCCTTCACGCCCAAGGCCGGATTGTTTAACACCGCCAAATGGGGCGACTTCGGTTGAAATAAGTCCGGTATTGACACCAACCATCTCGGTTTCTAATCGTTCGGCCACGCGCCATATCCGGCGGATATCATTGGCGTAGAAATACCCTGCAAGGCCGAACTCGCTATCATTAGCCAGCGCTACCGCTTCGTCTTCGGTTTCAAAGCGATAGAGCGGTGCAAAGGACCAAAAGTTTCCTCGGTAGAAACCTGCATTTCCGGCTTCATTCCGGTGATCACTGTGGGGGCAAAAAAGTTACCGCCCAGTTCATGACGTTTGCCGCCCGTTACGATTGTCGCGCCCTTAGCCGTCGCATCGGCAATATGATTTTCAACCTTTGAAATGGCCGCGTCGCTTATCAATGGGCCAATGGTCGTGCCCTCAGCTAGCCCGCCTCCCACCGCAAAGTTAGCGACTTTTTCAGCTAGCTTTTGCGAGAACTCACCGTAAACTCCGGCTTGCACATAGATCCGGTTAGCACAGACACATGTTTGGCCGGCATTCCGGAACTTGGCGATGATTGCGCCCTCAACGGCTGCATCAACATCGGCATCGTCAAACACAATAAACGGAGCATTTCCGCCCAGCTCCAATGACATTTTTTTGATCGTTGGGGCGCATTGCGCCATCAATATTTGACCAACCCGGGTTGAGCCGATAAAGGTGATCTTAGCGACCTTTGGATTGGCGCAAAGCTCTTTGCCAATTGCAGGGGAATCCGAACTAGGAATCACATTAAAGACACCCGCAGGGATACCTGCACGTTCGCCCAGAACCGCCATCGCAAGGGCAGAAAGTGGCGTTAGTTCTGCAGGGCGGGCCACAAAGGTGCAGCCAACAGCCAAGGCCGGAGCAACTTTGCTGGCGATCATCGCGTTGGGGAAATTCCACGGTGTGGTCGATCCGACAACCCCGATTGGCTGCTTTAAAACGATAATCCGTTTGTCGCGCTGATGGCCGGGAATGACATCGCCGTAGATCCGCTTTGCTTCTTCCGCAAACCATTCGATAAACGATGCACCATAGAGGATTTCTCCGCGTGCTTCGGCAATTGGCTTGCCCATCTCGGCTGTAAGAATGCTGGCAAGGTCGTCCGCGTTCTCAATCATCAAATCGAACCAGCGCTTCAGAATTGCGCTGCGTTCTTTACCTGTATGGGCTGCCCAATCGGCCTTGGCGAGGTAGGCAGCATCAATTGCTGCCTTGGTGTCCTCAACGCCAAGATCGGTGACATTCGCAATCAGGTCTCCGGTGGAAGGATTGTAAACCGGAAACGTATTGCCCGTTTCAACCCATTGGCCATTCACATAGGCGCGGGTTTCCAACAAAGTCGGGTCATTTAATTTGCGCATGTTTATGCCTCTTTCGCGGCGTCAATTGACGCCTCAATGATATCAAGTGCCTCAGCAAACACGTCGTCTTGAATTGTTAGGGGGGCCAAGAAACGAATGACATTTCCATAAACACCACAGGTCAAAAGGATAAGATTGCGTTTTTGCGCCTCGGCACGCACCCGATTGGTGAACTCCGGGTTAGGCGCTTTTCCGTCTGCCGTGTTGAACTCCATTGCAACCATAAATCCTGACCCCCGCACATCAACGATTTCAGGGGTCCTTTGACGAATAGATTCCAGACGCTGTTTAAGGTGAGAACCAAGCTCATTAGCGCGTGCGCAGAGTTCTTCCTCCTCGATCACGTCCAGAACAGCATGGGCCGCCGCAATCCACCATAAGTGCCGCCTAAGCCGCCGGGGTGTGCAGCATCCATTAGCTCTACTTTGCCAGTAACAGCCGCGAGAGGGAAGCCACCCGCCAGTCCCTTTGCCATTGTTGTAAGGTCCGCAGAAACGTCATACGCATCCATCGCAAACAGGTTTCCTGTCCGTGCAAAACCCGTTTGAACCTCGTCCGCAATCATCACGATCCCATGGGTGTCACACAATGCTCTGATCTCGCGCATCAGCTCTGCCGGGGCCGCGTAAAAACCGCCTTCGCCTTGCACTGGTTCGAAAATAGTGGCTGCAACGCGACCCGGATCAAGGTCTGCTTTGAATGATTTGTTCAGCGCGGCCATTGCATCTTCAGTGGTTACATCGTGCAAATCAATCGGGAACGGGACGTGATAAACATCCGGCATCATCGCGCCAAACCCTTGCTTGTAGGGGGCGACCTTGCCGGTCAGGCTCATCCCCATGAATGTGCGGCCGTGAAACCCGCCACCGAAAGCAATAACCGCTGGGCGACCCGTTGCAATTCGAGCGATTTTGATAACATTCTCAACAACTTCGGCACCCGTTGTTACAAAAAAGGTTTTGTTTTCTGTACCTCCGGATACTGCGGCGTTTAGGCGCTCCGCCAAACCAATGTAGTTTTCATATGGCAGAATTTGATGGCAGGTGTGCGTAAACTTCTTAAGTTGCGCCTCGACCGCAGCCACGACCTTCTTATGGCGGTGGCCCGTGTTGACCACTGCAATGCCAGCTGCAAAATCGATGTAACGTGTGCCTTCCACGTCCCAAACTTCAGAATTTTCGGCACGGTCTACATAAATTTGTGTCAGCATACCTACGCCACGGGAGATAGCGTCATCGCGCCGTTTACTAATATCTGCATTCAGCATTTGGTTTGTCCTTTGGATATCGATTTTGGTGTTCTTGCCGATGGTTTCAGCTAGAATGTTGGGTTTTAGTCGCCGCTCATGATCATTCTGTAGCGGAACTGATCAAAGATGACTGCGAGGATGAGAAGAAGACCCAAAAGGACCATCTGCATGTAAGAACTGACCTGAGCCAAGTTCATGCCATTCTGGACCAGAACAATAAAAAACCCGCCAAGTACAACGTTTTGCACACGTCCAATCCCACCACGCAATGACACCCAGGCAATAACGCAGGCCGCAATGGATTCCAGCGCGATTGAACTCCCTAAATTGGCTTCCCCGGATTCAACCCTTGCCGTCAGTAATAGCCCCGCGAGCGAGGCAATAAAGGCGCAAATCATGTAGGAAATCATCAAAGTGCGTTTTGTGTTAATCGCCGAAAGATGTGCCGCTTTGATGTTGCCGCCAACCGCATAAATTTGAGTGCCAAGACGTGTTCGCGACATGAAGACCCACATGATAATTATGCAGATTACGGCAATGATTACGGGTACAGGGATATTGAATATACGACCAAATCCGAATGTATCTCCAAAAGCAAAAGGCTATCCTGAGACAGGAACCCCACCCGTTAGAAACAAGGCCAGCCCCGCACCGACAGATGAAACGCCCAAGGTCATTATGAAAGGCGATACTTCGAAATAGGCAACACCTACGCCGTTAACCATGCCAACCAACAAAGCTGCACCAAAGCCCATAAAAGCACCGAGCGCGATGGCCAACCAAATCATGTCAGGAAACATCCCGGCAAAGAAAACCATGCCCAGTGCCGACACAACAGAGGTCAGCGCGATAGAGGTACCGACAGACAGATCAAACCCACCTGAAATCAAAACCAGCATCTGCCCCATCGAAACCAACACGAGGTATACCGACTGGCGGGCAACATTGACGAGGTTTTGCCCTGTCAAAAATCTGGGTGAAAGAAGGGTGAACACCACAAGCGCCGTGAACAAAAAGAACGGTAAAACACCAACCTTGATGAAGAGCTTTTTAAGCAGCCCCAAAGGGAACGTTTGTTTTATTTCTAGGGTCATAGTTTTTCACCACTTTCGTCGAAGAAGTATTTGAGAACTTGTTGTTCATTCATGTCGTCGCCGCTTAAATCAGCGGTGATATGTCCGTGGGCCAAAACAAGAAGACGGTGTGCAAGGTTCATAACTTCGGGAAGATCCGACGAGATTATGATTACGGCTTTGCCCGCATCCGCCAACTCTTTGATCAACCCGTACTGAATAGCCCCTAGATTTGTAGACGCTTTGCTTGGTAACTTTGGAACCAAGGAGAGATGGCACGGTAATCCCCCCTAAAACTATTGGTGTTCACAAGTAGAATTTTCTCGGCATAATAATCTGAGGAGATTTTGATGAAGAAGGCAGGATACAGCGACGCACAGA
>NVUX02000007.1 GCA_002402045.2 Paracoccaceae bacterium
CGAAAGAATTCTATTAATCGGACGCAGTTATCCAGCGAGAGCAAAAAACTGCGCAAAGCCGTTCCCTTTCAGACCAAACTGTTTCTTGCGGATCATCTGAGCCACCTCGATGCCTTCGAGTGTGGCTGCCGCCGAACTGAAGGATTTGAACCCGAGCATTGGGCGCGTTCGTCGTTTGATAAAACGGTGATCCTGCTCAATCATATTGTTTAGATATTTGGATCTTACGGTTGTAATCTTAGTCGGACAGCCAAAACGTTTGAGGATTTTGTTGACCTCTTTGATTCCAGCGCCGTTGGCCCCGCTCTTGTCGATCACAATCCTCAAAGGGATTCCGCTGCTGGCCAGTGCCTTGGCGAAGAATAACGTCGCGGCCGCTGTGTTGCGTCGCTCAGACAGCATAAAATCAAGGGTTTTTCCGTCCCGATCAACGGCCCGATACAAATATATCCATTTGCCCCGAACCTTGATATAGGTCTCATCCATTCGCCAGGAAACAGCGCTTGCTTTTTTCCGTTTGTGCGCCTCGATTGCAACCAACGGTGCGAATTTCACGACCCATCTGTTGAGCGTTGCATGATCAACGATGACACCGCGCTCAGCCAATATCTCCTCTAGATCTCGCAATGAAACTGAATACCGAAGATAGAAATAAATCGCGTGAAGAATGATTGGCTTTGGGAAATGGCACCCTTTGAACGATATCATCATGAGTACCTATGTGACTGATTTGCAGATACATCATGTCGGCCAACGCCACTCATGGCAATCAAGTCAAAAAGTTTGCGACAGAACCATTGAGCTGGCCGACCCTTCAGAAGAACTTCTCAATCAGTAGCCCCTGAAATAGCGTCAAACCAAGAAGGCGCTCAAATATTCCATAGATCACAAACAAAGTACCCACCCCGGAAAATAGAGCATTCTTTGCCCCGTCGCGACAGCCAAAATAGATGTAGAGCGACACAGCAATCGGCCCACCGATCACAAACCCAACACTCATTAACAAGGTTGTATAAATGCCGAGCCAAAGAAACATTTCCGCTTCTGTTTTTGCCGATTCGTCTTTGGGCTCTTCTTTTTCCGGTACGTCTACGACCTCTCTTACTGCTCTATTTCGCAAATCTATGACCACCTGAAATCCACATAATATTGCACCCGGAATACCGATGATATACGGCAGGAATGCCGCCTGAGAGGGCAACCAAAGTGACAGCAGTAGAGCCGACGAAAATAGGCCAAACATCACCAGTGATGTTAGTACTTTTGTATCAAGTCTCATTGTTTTATCCCTTCGGTTTCACGCTTTTACGCTCGCGCCAGATATAAGTTGCGATGGTCAATATGATCAGTGCGATCAGAACCAGCGATAACGGACGCATAAAGAATGTAGGCCCCCAAATTGCCAGCGCCTTGTTCAAAGAGCCCTCAGCGATAGGCCCAAGAACCAACCCGATCACAAATGGCGGCCGTGGCCAGCCATGCTTTTTGAGGAAGTACCCGATCACGCCAATGCCTAGCAATAATAGTATATTTTCCCAAGCGGCCTCAGACAGATAAGCGCCCAAAAAGGCAAGTACCAGAACGAATGGGATCAGCAGGTTACCCCGCACATAAACCAGCAGCGAAAACGCTGGCGCCATGAGCAAGAACACAAAAACCGACAAAAAATTCGCCAAAGCGAGCGCCCAGATCAATGTCCAAACCAAATGCATACCGGTTAAGGCCATTTGCGGCCCCGGCTGAATGCCGAGCATTACAAAGGCACCAATCAGGATCGCCATGCCAGAGCTTCCGGGAACACCAAAAAACAGGGTCGGCAGCAAGGCCCCCCCTTCCTTGGAATTATTAGCCGTTTCGGGCGCAATCACGCCGCGCACGTCGCCTTTACCAAAGTTTTCGGGGTTTTTGCAGGTTTGAACCGCATGACCATAACAGAGCCAAGACGCCGCATCGCCCCCAAGACCGGGAATGGCGCCAATCGCGGCCCCCATCACTGATGTACGGAAAGTGAGCCAGGGGTTGCGGAATACATCTCCGATGCCCTGCAAAACCTGTTTCATATCATAGCGGGCCATTTTTTTATCCGATACCGTTGAAATAGAGCCACCTTTGACCCCCAAAGCTATCATTTCTGGAATAGCAAAAATGCCTAAAACAGCCGCTACGATACTAATCCCGTCCCATAGGAATAGTTGGTCAAAGGTGAAGCGCTGTGAGCCAGTTTGCGGGTCCAGCCCGATAAAGGAAACCATAAGCCCCAGCAGACCAACGGATATGCCTTTGGTTAGGCTTTTACCGGAGAGCATTGCTATAAAGGTGATTCCGAATAGGGCCAGCAGAAAGAACTCCGCAGGGCTAAAGGCAAGCACGACGGGCTTTAGAACCGGTAACATGGCCGCCAGAAAAAGCGCCCCGATAATACCACCAACACCGGATGCCCCAAGTGATGCGCCAAGCGCGCGCCCGGCCTCTCCCTTTTGCGCCATAGGATAGCCATCGACAATTGTTGCGGCGTCCGGGCCGGTGCCTGGCACTCCAAACAAGATTGACGGAATAGACCCGCCCGTGTGTACAACTGCGTGCATCGCCAACAGAAAAACCGCGCCTGGTATTGCGTCCATGCCAAACACAAAAGGAATCATAAGAACGATACCCAGCTTGCCGCCAAGCCCGGGAATCGCACCGAAAAACATTCCGATTGGGATCGCCAGCAGGATCAAACCCATGAGATATCCGGATGATAGTATTTCGAGCAACGGCCCAAATATTTCTTGAATATTCATATTTTACTGGCGGTTTTTCCGCCCCCCCTATTTTTCGAGCAGCCTAGCACTCGACTTTTTCGAGACGATTACACCCCGTTATTCCAATGATAGTTATAGGCGGCGGCCTATGTGTAAACATATTATGGACCGTCGTTCCACATAACGGAATTATGATTGCTGCGATGTTGCCCCCCAATTCGCAACAAGAGACGGTAAGAAAACTACGCAGAAGCATTCAGAACACAGGAGATTATTATGCACGTTGGATTTATTGGGGCTGGCGCAATGGGTGGGCTAATGGCGCAACACGTCGCGGACTCAGGCCATCAGGTTATGGCGTTTGACACCGACACAGAAGCGCTGACTGCCGCGACCACCGGCCGCGTTACTGCCGCAGACAGCACCAAAAATCTGGCGTGTAATTCTGATATAATTCTTATCATGGTGGCCTCAGACAATCAAAGCCGCGCCGTTGTGAAAAATATACTCGAGAGTGAATGCAGGCCCGGAATGACAATTGTTGTGACCGCAACCAACCATCCCGATACAATGAAAGAGTTGGCGAATATTTGCGAAAGGCGCAGCATAGGTTTTGTGGATGCCCCGGTTTGCTATGGCATGCAAGGCGCGAAACAGGGCAATCTGGTATCGCTTTGCGGAGGTAGCAAATCTGATGTCGATCATGTCCGACCAATTTTGATGTGCTATAGCCGTAGCGTTGAGCATGTCGGAGATATCGGCGCTGGCCAAGTTGCCAAAACCTGCAACAACATGATGCACTGGGCCGCCTGTGTCGCAAATTTTGAAACATTAGCGCTGGCAAAGTCCTACGGACTTGACGCGCAGAAAATGCGGGAAACCCTGCTAAAATGCCCGGCGCGCAACACCACCCTGGAGCGGTGGGACACCTCGCGCTTTACGTGGCACGAAAAAGATATGGATGTTGCGCTAGGCCTCTCGCAGGAGGTTGGGCTTAGCCTGCCGTTTTTCGGGCAAGTTGACCAACTAATGAAACGCCTCACTCCAGATCAAGTGCGCCGCCTTCTATACGAAGACAGCACCGATTATCTGGGCCAAACCGTTCGCGCTCAACCCTCTGACCCGGTAATTGGATGACGACAACCAAATCAATGCATTTTCCGTTATGCGGAACAACGTGCCGTTGACGGGAACGCCAAGCGCCCCCTATCCTCGTTACATCATACAGTTTTTGTAACGGAGGAACCCATGACAAAAGACAAATCTACCGAAGCTGGTGTCGGCCACAATAGCGAAGCCGGCGTCGATAAAGTGGTATGGGAGCGCTGGACCCGCAAACGGACTTTTGTTCGCGCGCTGGAAGGCAACTACAGCGAGATGAAGAAAGATCTCTACGATCAACCACGCGTATTCAAAACCAGTGAAATGAAGTGGAAGGGCGGCCCGCATAACTTTGGCAAAAAGGTTATCAACCCGCAAGCTAACCGGGTGGCGCAATCCATCGAGGCGCATGTAGATGCATTTGCCCCGCACGGCTATGGCCAAATTCACGGGCACATGAACTCGGCCGTGTTTTTCATTCTCAAAGGCAAAGGCCATGATATCCATGATGGCCGCCGCATTGATTGGGAAGCCGGCGACGCGCTAATCGTTGAAAATGGCTGCGTTCACCAGCATTTGAATGATTCTGACGACGAAACCTTCGTGCTCGTTCTTAAGGCAAAACCGCTGTTCCTGTTCATGCACATGGTGTTTCAGGAAATGGTCGAATTTCCGCCGACCGAGCCTGTTCCTGGCCACGAAGATTATCAACCGCCCAGCAGCCTCTGAACCGCCGGGCCTTGACAATCAGAATTGGAGAAAAAATGAATCCGACTACTTTTGCAGATACGATCGAGCGCCAACGCGCAAAAAAGGGTGCGCCCGAGGTCTCTTTTTACAAAGACTCGCTGGTGGCCAGCCAACAGTTCCGCAAGGAATATGACGAGCGTCTAAACGTTGTTAAACACAGCGAAATGCCTTTGGAGCGCTCTGCCGACGGCTTGATCAAGCACATCATCAATGAACGCATGAACACCAAAGAGTGCTGCATCGATGTTTATATGCAGTTCATCGAAGCCCAAAAAGCCAGTGGCACCAGCCGCCACCTGACAGAAGAGATCGCTTTTGTGATCGAAGGCACCGGCTATGACCACCATTACGATGTGCACTTTGAATGCAAAACTGCGTTTGAATGGACATGGGATACCACGCCGAAAAAATACGAATGGGGCCCGGGAGACTTCATTTATGTGCCGCCATATGTAGCGCACAAAAGGTTTAACACCTCAGATATCGAAGCGCGGTTAGTGGTGTGTAACAGCCGCATAATCAAAGCCATTGGCCTTGATTGGTTTGACCAGCTAGAGCCCGCCGAGGGTTTTGAAGATGTTTGGGTCCCCCCAAAAGACGAAGCTTAAACTACGTAAAACGGCAACGCATATCTGCGTTGCCGTTTTTTTATCAACATGGAGGAATAAATGAAAAAGGTACTACTTACCGCGGCAGCAACGATCTGCTTTGGCCTACCCGCAATGGCCGATGGCTATTACGAAGGCAAAACCATCAAATATATAATCGCAACCAACCCGGGCGGCAACTATGACGCTTATGGCCGCCTCGTTGGCCAGTTTCTGGCCGAAGAGCTCGGTGCAGATAACGTATTGTTTGTTAACTTGCCAGGAGCCGGGCATATCATTGGGGCCAACACCCTTGCGGCATCCAAGCCCGATGGCCTGACCATCGGCACCTTTAATACCGGTCTGATATATTCGCAAATTTTGCAGCGTCAAGGTATGAACTTTAGCCTGAATGATCTTAGCTGGGTTGGCAAAGCCGCCGCCGATGCGCGCGCCTTTGTGGTGAGCAACGATAGCGGAATCGGAACCTTTGAAGACCTTCAGGCTGTCACTGAACCGGTGCTTTTTGCCGCGTCGGGGGTTGGTTCTGCCTCAAACACCGAAACACGTATGCTTATCGACGGGCTTGATCTTAACATTACAATGATTCCCGGATATGGCGGCAATGAAGGCGAAATGGCGATGCTGCGCGGCGAAGTGGTTGGCATGCTCGGCTCAGTTGGCTCTATGCAGCCTTTTGTTGATACCGATAATGGGCATTTCATCGCCACAATCGGGGGGGACGCACAGCCACAAATGATCGACTTTGCAACAACCGACAAAGCCAGAACAATCGTAAACCTGATTGATGCGATGTCCAACATGGGCCGCCTTACGGCAGCACCCGCCGGTGTGGACCCCGCCGTGCTCGACGAGCTCCGCGATGGTTATATGGCCGTAATGACCAACCCTGAGTTCCTCGAAACGGCTGAACGGCTTGGCCTGTCGATTGATCCGGCGCGCGGCGATATCGTGGCGGCCAGCGTGTCCGCGGCTTTGCAGCAAAGCCCTGAAACCATTGAGATAATTGCAACAGCGGTTGATGTTGAAATTCCGACCATCCACTCGACAAGCCCGATTGTCTCGCTGGACGACTCACATAAATGGATCGAGTTCACGGCTGGTGGTACGGTTGTTAAAGCCAAAATATCAGGCTCGCGCACGGTCATTACCATTGATGGCGCAGGAGCTGATCGTGACCAACTTGAAGTGGGTATGGATTGCGAGATCGAGTTTGATCCGAATCACGAAGACAACGAACCTAAAGTGATGGATTGTAGTCAGTAGCCTTACGATTAATCGCATACTTAAACGGGCGCAATAATGGCGCCTGTTTTCTTGCCCACTAGGTCGCGAAAATGGCCAAAAGCCCTGCGACAAACGGCAATGCCATCGCCGACATCACCCTAATTCGCAGAAACAAAAGCCCCAATAGCGGGATCTCAAAAATGAAAATTCGGTGCATCGCAAAGATGCTCCATGAGGTAATAAACGCAATTACCGCGGCATCAGACGCCCCTGCCCCGGAAAACACTGCCGCGATAGAAAACGTAACGACCGGCCCCGCCGGAATGATAAGCCCGACCAATACCGCCAGCGGAATGGCAACCAAGCCAGCACCATCACCCAGCATGCGCGAAATCGGCTCACTCGGTAGAATTTCGGCAATAAAACCCGCGGCAACAAGCGCGCATATCATTCTGGGCACTAGCACCGCAAATTGCTCAATCGCGCGCTTGAATGCAGGCGCGAAGTCTTGGCCGCCACGACGAATGGCAATGCCTGTTAACAGGGCAAGGATTACCAACAATACAGCAAGTCCAATGCTCATGATTTGCCACTTTCAGCATGTTTTTTCAAATCCCAATTGAATTTTCGGCACAACACCCGTGCAATCAGCCCCGCAATTATTGGCAATGGTATGCTGACTAAAAACCGAAATGATGCAAACTCGTACCCCATAAACGGTACATCCCAAATGAGAATCCGCTGCATTCCAAGTATCGACCAAGAGGTGATATAGGCGATCAACGCACCGATATCCGCGCCGCCAGTGGTTAAAACTGCCAGCAATGCATATGCTGAAGACGGTCCGCCAGGTGTAAAAGCGCCGGCTACAAGCGCTATTAAAATACCTCGCAAGCCCGAATTACTGCCGACCAAGGCGGAAATTTTATCGCGCGGCATCATCACCCAGATCAGTGCCGCAATGGACAATGCCACCAATATCCGCACAACCATTTTGCGGATCAGGTCCCAATCAGCAATCAGCGCATTGGTGAATTTGGCCTGTCCGGAAATGACATAACACAAAGCGGCCATAGCAACGGCAAACGCCAAAAATCCCCAAAACCCCTTGCCAAAAGCCGTTTTCAGGATCGTGCTTCGCCATTCAGCGTCTTTGAGGAATGAATAATCCATCTATGCGCAACGCGGCTTAATGGTGGTGCCCCGCCTGCGACTGGCCGTAAGTATTTGCCAATTGTGCAGTTTCTGCGTGGCCCGCGCTCATTGCGTCAATCACGGAGCGAAACAGGTCGGCGTCGGGTGGGAGCTGCCCAGCAATGAAGCCGGCCAAGCGCGCCAGCGCAATCGCGTGCGACGCAATTGAATCAACAACTTCGTCTTCGTCGGCATTGGCAACAGCAGACAACGTAAGCTCAAGATTTTCATGAAAGACGGCATCCATTAGCTCAGAGCGCCCTGCGGAAGTGCTTAAATCCTGCTCGCGTGGTTTTGGTTTGCTGCCCCCATTTGCGCCCAGCATGCCGGCCAAAATACTAAATCTTTCCAGTATTTCGTTATTCACTTCCAAGTTTTCGTCTATTTCACCACACATATCAGGTCACCTTTTGTGTCAAAAAGAAATCCCAGCACTTTTTATATAGTGCGGGGTTTGCAAGCGTTTCTGCATATTCCCGCTTGGTCGCATCTGCCAATGGCGTGGCCCCACCAAGCGACAGGCTTTGATAAGCCCGCTCAGCATTTTGTTCAGCATAGATCGCCCGGCAAACCGGTTCTTTTAGCTCTTGACCAACAAAAACTACGCCGTGGCCTTGCAGATAGGCTCCACTTTCTGCACCAAGGCAGGCGGCCAAAGCCATGCCACGCGAGGATGAAGAAATTGAATGGCTATGCGGGTATATTGGTAAATCGGCGACCAGCGCGCCTTGCGGCATTACGCATGGTATATTTTGCCCGCAGGCTGAGAACAAAGTAGTCCAGCTTGGATGGCAATGCAGCAGCGCCGCCACATCTGGCCGGGCTTTGTAAATTTCGGCATGCAGGAAAACCTCGTTTGGCAGCCGCGCGCCCGATACAACTTGCCCCGCAGTATCAGCCGTCGAGATTTGTGCTATGTCCATGGCGGCTCGGTTTGATGCACCGCTGTTAATTAGAAAGGTGGTTTCATCAAGCCGGATAGAGGCATGACCATTATAGTCCATAATACCAGCGGCCACCAAAATGCTGACAGCGTCACAAATTTCCTGTTTTTCTTTTAGGCGCTCCATCACCAAAACCCAGAGTCTGGCAATTCAGAAATGGCGGATATGGCCAACGAAGCCCCAATATAGATCGCGCCAGCACCGATGGCACCGCTTGTCGCTAAACGCATCCAGCTTGAGCCTTTTTGCAGAAGGCCTAGCGGATAGCTGGCAACAGCCGAGATCATTGCCATACCGACAATTGAGCCGAACCCGAAAACCGTAAAATACAGTAATGCACCAGCAATACCCTGAACCGAAGCGACCATCAGTGCCAAAAGCCCGGCCGAACCAGCGGCCCCGTGCATCAATCCGATTGCCAGCGCCTTTAAATTATTGCGGCGCGCTTTTTGGCTGTGATGGTTGTCGTGATTTTGGCTTAGCTCATCAGTGTGATGATGCATATGGATGTGATGCTCGTCGCCATGTTTATGTCCGTGTACGTGCACGCCAGATCGCCGCATGCTCCACAGCAGTCGGGCACCAAGTGCCACGATCATAAGCCCGACAGCAAGCTCTAAGGCGGATTCCATTTTGGTCGAAATGCTTAACCCGAGCAATACCACAACGGAGCAGATAAGGAAAAGGGACAGCGTATGCCCCAACCCCCAAAACATGCCGCGCCGTATCGCGGCACGGCGAGAGTTCTCGTCGTTTAGCATGGTTGAAACGGCTGCAAGATGGTCTGCTTCAAAGGCATGACCCATGCCTACGAACAATCCAACAGATAACAATGCCAATAGGTCCATTTTGCCTCCTAAGCCCGTAACGCGGTCAGCATGGCGGGCACAAAATCATTGTCCTGCGCAACAACTAATACCGAAGCATAAGGCCGCAACGAAGCAACAACTTCATTTGTAACCCCCTCGCTCTTTCCCTCGGCCAAGGCCAACCCCGCAATCATAGTTTTGTTTGCAAAGGCTACTTTTGCAATCGCTTCAGCCGTACCGGTTGCCCTTGTGTCACAAGAAATAAGGATAACCACATCAGCGTGCCGCAGTTCTTCGAACACATCAGCAGGGCTGCCATCTGGATGGGACAGCCGCAAATAGGCCGCATCCGTTGCGTCTTTGCCGTCTTTTGCT
The DNA here is from genome assembly GCA_002402045.2 of Paracoccaceae bacterium. Classification (GTDB taxonomy): domain Bacteria; phylum Pseudomonadota; class Alphaproteobacteria; order Rhodobacterales; family Rhodobacteraceae; genus UBA3077. The sequence continues at coordinate 9,753 of NVUX02000007.1, forward strand.
GGCAGAACTGTTAGAAAGTGCGCTCCATTCCACGGGGCTTCCGAGATTTGTTGCAGCACTTGGGCAGCCTTTTTGTCCAACGCGAAAATCCGCGATGAACGTGTTTTTGAGTTCGGATAATCGACCCGAAACTGCGCCTCGGCCATTGTAGCGGCCTTGGCACAGCTTCCCAACAATGTTGGATGGACTTGCGTTTCCATGGGTTATACCGAGGTCTGTTTTTGGCCCGGCCGCACTTTGAGATCATCAACGCAAGCCTCAGCAAAGGCATCATCTGGCCCCAACACCTTCGCCACAGAGCGAACTTTCTGGTGGCTGACTATTGTACCTGGAGGTGTGATACCCTTATCACGAAGTGCCGTAACCGCTTTACGTAACCGGTGGCGGGCCATGATAATTCCGTTATCAGTCGACACCAGATTTTCTTTGGTGCGATCAATAATCGGCCCCATGCTTTCTTGCAGGCTGCCATCTTGGATAGCGATGCCTTTAACACCAGAGTAGGTGTCACCTCGGCGCTGCGCTGCGCGATCCATCATATAATCGTTGTATTTATTTTGCAGCGGCTGGAACGTGCCCGGCACGTATTCACAATGCACACCGTGGCCGTCCATCATCGCTTGGCGCTCGTCGGTGGAAAGCGCACGGGTTGGATGGTAATCATAGCTCCAAGCCATGCAGTTCTCATCATCAATCGGGATCCAGAAATGGCCATGAACCGGGTGGTCACCACGTGGCGGCACCATTGAAAAGCTCGGCATAACCCAAGGGGTGATCCGCCAATAGAAATTTCCGTCTTCGGCGTTGCGGCGCGCCCCGATGAACAGGCCACCGTCTGATTCAGTCACTTCAAACACCGGTTTTTTGTCCGCGAGGTTATAAGCGTTGCCTTTTGCCCCTTTAAACAGCGGGTCTGAATTCAAACCGCCGGAGTGCAAAAATGATACATGGCTTGAATCGATGCCACCTTCCATTGCTTGCAACCAATTGCTTTCTTGCCAGCGCTTGGAGGTAAAGGTTTGCTCTGCCGGAACCGTCGAAAATTCCCACTCTGGCAATTCTGGGCGAGTATCCTTTTCACCCATATGGGTCCACAATACATCGCCAATTTGCACCAGCGGGTAGCCTTGCAGCTTTATCTTTTCACAGAACCCGCTTTCGGGCGCCTCGGATGGCACTTCGATACATTGGCCGGTATGGTCAAATTTCCAACCATGATACGGGCAGCGCAAACCACCCTCTTCGTTGCGGCCAAACCACAGAGAAACCCCGCGATGCGCGCAAAACTCGTCGATCAGGCCAAGCCGGCCCTCGGTATCCCGAAACGCAATCAGGCGTTCACCGAGCAGTTTCACCCGCACCGGATCGCAATCGTTTTCAGGCAGCTCGCTCGAAAGCAGCGCCGGAATCCAGTATTGGCGAAACATGTCGCCCATTGGTGTTCCCGGATCCGTCTGGGTTAGCAGATCATTAACTTCTTTACGTAGCATGCCTAGTCTCCTCTGTGTTTACGCGCCATATGCGCTGATATTGGCGCTGCCTTCTGGCCCGCCAATATCGTTTTTGCTGTTCTTTATGGTTTCGGTGGCAGGTCTGGCTTTTCCGCTTCATAGGCTTCAGCCATTTGCGGAGTCAGATTATTTTTTGCCAGCGAGTCGGCAAACATTGTGCGTACAGCTTGCGATTCATCGGCATAGTCAATCTGGTCGCCGCCAATCCGCTGCGAGATCCATGCTTTCGGCACGCCCTGCGCATTTCGGATAGCTACGCCTTCATATTTGAACGCCAAATACCGAGCGGGTGTTGTGCCGGTATTGAAGTGCTGGTGATACCACATGTTCGGCGGCACGATCATCGAGCCCGCTTTCCATTCATAGCGAGTCGGCTCTTCACCTTCAGCCCACATGAGCGAGTAGCCTTCGCCAGACAAAATAATCACGTGCGCGCCAGGCCCGTGGCGGTGGCATTTCTTATAGGTGCCGATCGGGAATTGGCTGATATGGCTGTTCATCGAACATTTGGCCAGCTGGAAGCGGATATGCCCGCCGCCAGCACCGCGCTCTTTTGCCGGGATCAAAGGCAGGTTGATCGCGTCATGGACAAAATTTGTCTCCATCAACAGGCCCTTTTGCTCGCCTTGGTCCGCAAAATAGTCGGCCTCACCCGAGAAACGGTCCGGGAAATCACGCTCGGTGCCAAACAGAAAATCTGGCTCTTCATATACGTTCATTAACGGCGGCATATTGGTAACAGATACAAAGCGCGCTGGCTCGGTTCCAGAACCGTTAAAGTGCTGGTGGCTGGCATTGAGTGGCACACCAAAGATAGACCCCGGCCCCCACTCAAAGCTGACTTTCGCGCCACTATCATTCCAAACAACCGTTGAGCCACGCCCAGACAGAACCAGAATGGTCTCTTCAAACAACTGCCGGTGCGGGTTCAGTTTTCCGCCGGGGTGGATCTCCATCACGTAACAGTCGTTGGTGGTGCGGGAGGCATCGTGGTTGATGAAAACAGCATCACCACCGCGCCGTGCCCATGGCTTCAGCGCAACATCTTTAAGATCAGGCACATAGATACCGTCAATGATATCAAGCCCTTCAGCCGCGATAAACCGTGTATACGGCGTTTCTTTTTCGGTTTTGAATTTGTCTGCCAGCTTATCTGACACGATTGCGTTCTTTGCCATTCTTGATCCTTTTACTGCAATGAACCGCGTAAAAACCCGCGGGCGAATTATTTCGTTGCATCAAAGCTATCGAAGGATTACTACTTCGTCAATGGACCGATGATCCGCATATAGGAACAATAAATAATGAACGACGACAGCCCTAAAACGCCACCCCATACGGTCAACGACCATATGTTCGGAGACTTCTACGCACACGAACATGACGGAGAAGCGGACCACGACCATGACGACATGGACCCCGGCCCGCTTGAGGATAACCCCATCTGGCAAAGGGATAATGTGGCGCTTACATCAGTGGGAATTGACATCGGCTCGGCTGGAACACAGGTTATATTTTCAAATATCCACCTGCAGCGCAAAAGCGACAGCCTCGCCAGCCGCTATATTATCGTGGATCGTAAAACCGTCTACGAATCACCCGTTAGTTTCACCCCCTACTCCGATGAAGTCACAATTGACGGCGCGGCTTTGGGGGCGATTATCGACGATGCTTACCATAATGCCGCCATCCGGCCGGGCGATATTGATACCGGTGTTGTGATTTTAACGGGCGAGGCGTTGCGCCGCGAGAATGCAGCGGCCATCGCGCAGGTCATTTCGGAAAAGGGTGGCGATTTTGTAACAGCAACCGCTGGCAATCATATGGAGGCGATGCTTGCCGCCTATGGCTCTGGCGCCGCCAAAGCCAGCCATCAAAAGCAGTGTCGTATTCTGAATGTTGATATAGGGGGCGGAACAACCAAACTCGCCCTAGCAGATAACGGTCAGATCATATGGACTGCGGCCTTTCACATCGGCGGTCGCCTGATCGCCACAGAGAACGGACTGGTTACGCGTCTGGACCCTGCCGGGGCGCATCATGCGCGCCAAGTCGGAATAGACCTCAGCGTTGGCGCTGCGATTGATACGGCGGGAATGGCCAAAATTTCCACCCATCTTGCCAACCTTATTGTCGGGGCGATCACGTTAACGCCCCCAACCGATGAAATTCGCAAGCTTTTCCTGACGGATCTTCCCACAGATTTTAGCAATATTGAGGGTATTATGTTCTCAGGCGGTGTCGGCGAGTATGTGGCCGATCGTGAAGAACGCGATTTTGGCGATCTTGGCAAGGTGCTTGGCCACGAGTTGCGCCGCCGTGTAGACAACGGTGATTTGAACGCGCCGTTGTTACCCGCGGCAGCCTGCATTCGTGCCACAGCCCTTGGGGCTTCTGAATATTCGGTGCAGCTAAGCGGCCAAACCAGCACCATTACCGCTCCCGGAAAAGTACTGCCCCGGCGTAGCATGCAAGTGCTCAAGCCCAACCTAGACCTTTCTGACCATCCTAGCAGCACAACAATCGCCGAAAGCATTTTACACCATTTTGAGGCCTTCGACCTTGACCCCGAAACCGCAGAGGTTGCTCTCGCATTCGAATACCATGCCGCGCCGGAATACGGGTTCATCCGTACTTTGGCCGACGGTATCGTCATCGCTCTAGAAAAATACCTCGCCGCCGGTCGCCCGCTATACGTCATGATAGACGGCGATATTGCGCAAACGCTTGGTGGCATCCTTAGAGACGAAATTCATTTAAGTGGTGAGCTGCTGATACTGGACGGGATTAGCCTGCGTGATTTTGACTACATAGATCTTGGCAAAGTGCGCCTGCCCTCCTTCACAGTTCCCGTCACCATAAAATCACTCCTGTTTTCTGAAGACCCAAACGGGCCACAGCGCCAAGAGCGGATTCACTTTCAGGAGCATGGATCAGAACCCCGCGCCCACACACATAGCCACTAACAGGCAAAAATATCATATGATCTCGCGCATCCAGCATAGCATTCTTCCATACAGAACATTGACTTTATCTGTGCGCGGGGCAAAACAAAGGCTCATAGCTTTGAAATCGACACAAGGACGAACCAAAAAATGAGCCAGGAAACAAAAACGGTTAATCGGAATCCGCGCCGCGATAGCCCGCGCCTTTCATCTGTTACCACCGCAATACACTTGCTAAAGACATTTACCGAAACAGATACCGAACTGGGCATTAGCGAGCTGGCGAAACGTTTAGGCGTTGCCAAAAGCACTGTTCATCGGCTGGCCAGCGCATTGCTGGACGAAGGGCTATTGCAACAAAACGCAGCCAATGGCCGCTACTACCTAGGCATCGCGCTGTTCTCTCTTGGCTCACTCGTGCGTTCCCGCCTGGATGTTGCGGGCGAATCCAAGTATTTGCTAAATAAGCTACGCGATTCTTCAACTGAGAACGCCCGCCTCGCGGTATTGGAGCGACAGCAAGTTGTCTTTCTACACGACTTTGAAAGCAACCAGACGCTCCGGCTTAAATCCGGCACGGGCCAAATACGTCCGGCCTATTGCACGGCCGAAGGGTTATGCCTGCTTTCGGGGCTTCATGAAAAAGAACTCATAGAATTTTTCAAGTTACCGCGTGAAGCGCGCACAAGCAAAACCGTTACTGATGAAGATAAAATACGTCACAGGATAATGCAGATCAAGCGTCGCGGTTACTCAACCGAAGACGAAGAATGTGAGAAAGGTACGCGCTGCATCGCGGCCCCGATCTATAACGCCGAAGGCCGCATCATTGCCGCTGTGGGGATTGCTGGGCCACGCGTTCGAATTCGCAAAAGCCAGTTCTCAAAAATTGCACCAACCGTCATTGAAACCGCCGATCTCATTTCTGAGCGGATGGGTGGCAGGAAATGGCAGAAAATCTATGTTTAACCAGAGCCAACAATAATAGGATGATATATGCCCCGCATCAAAATAGAACCTAGCGATGTCGAATTTGAATGTCCCACTAACGATACTATTTTACGAGCGGCTTTGCGGGCGGGGATTGGCATGCCCTATTCCTGCAATGTCGGCTCCTGCGGTAATTGCAGGTTTGTCCTGATTGAGGGCGAGGTTGAGCACAACTTCAAGCAAGCGCCCGCTTGGTCAGAACGTGAGTTAAAGCGCAATCGCTGGCTTGGTTGCCAAGCAACACCGAAATCAGACTGTATCATCAAATTCAGGGCTGACCCGACCTGTATTTCACCCGAACGCCCCCAAAAGTTGAAGGCCACGCTAGTTGAAACCAAGAAAATTACCCGCGACATAAGCGAATTTTGCTTTTCACTAACCTCACCTATGCCCTTTCAGCAGGGGCAATACGCCTTGATCTCCCATGCCGATATCGAGGGTGGTCGGGCATTTTCCATGTCTAGCCAGCCCGATAGTGAGGTCTGGAAATTTATGATCAAAAAAATACCGGAGGGAAAGCTAACAGATCTCCTGTTCAATTCGGCCAAAAATGGCGACACATTTGAGCTCGACGGCCCTTTTGGTACGGCCTATCTGCGGCCCGAAATTACCCGAGACCTTATTCTAATGGCCGGTGGCTCAGGGCTTTCGCCAATGGTTTCAATCGCTGAGGCCAGCCTTAAAAACGGCATGCTAGAAGACCGCAAGTTGCATTTTTATTACGGTGCCCGCACCGCCGATGATCTGTTTGATCTAAGCGTTTTTTCTAAGGACCTGCGCGCAAAAATGCAATTCACCGCCGTGCTTTCCGATCCGGTTACCGGCACAGGCTGGCAGGGTAAAACAGGATTTTTACATGAGATAGTTGCCCAAGATTTTGCTGATAATCTTGCGGCCCATGAAATCTATTTCGCCGGACCTGCCATTATGTCGGCCTCCATTCAAAAGGCCGCACATGAGCTGGGCGTACCGATGAGCCAGCTTTGGTTCGACGAATTCTACTAATCTTTACAAGAATAGGATTGCGCTTATGGCAAATCTAAAACTAACGCTTGGCTGTTGGGATTACGACCGCGTCCTGCCGCTTCAGGATGGTCGGGTTACCCCCGACGGCATTGACCTCACGTTTCTTAATATGATCGTTGAGGAGACATTTTTCCGTATGCTCCGGCATCAAGAATTTGACGTATCCGAAATGTCGATGTCGTCTTATGTGGTTTCGCTTAGCAAGCCCGACCGCCCCTTTATCGCCATTCCGGTTTTTCCCAGCCGGTTTTTCCGGCATTCGTGCATTTACGTGAATGCCAAAGCCGGAATCACCACCCCTAAAGACCTGATCGGAAAACGGATTGGCACGCCTGAGTACCAAATGACAGCGCCGGTTTGGATACGGGGCATTCTATCTGATCATTATGACGTGCCTGTCGATTCCGTGACCTATGTAACGGGCGGTGAGGAAACCCCAAACAGGGTCGAAAAGCTCAAGCTCGACCTGCCCGATAATATCCGAGTTGAACCGATCGGCCCAGGCAAGACCTTGGCCAAAATGCTCGCAGATGGCGAAATAGACGTGCTCCACACCGCCCGTAAACCCTCAAGTTTTGAAACAGAAAACGTGCGGCGGCTGTTCCCGAATTTTGTTGAGGTTGAGCAGGCTTATTGGCGCGACACCTCAATTTTCCCGATTATGCACGTGGTTGCGATCCGTCGCCCGCTTTATGAAAATAATCGCTGGATCGCGATGAACCTGTTCAAAGCCTTCAAGCAAGCGCAGGCGCTTTGCTATCAAGGCTTGCGAGAAACCGCGGCCTTAAAAGGCATGCTGCCATGGTTTAACGCCCATGCCGAAGAGGCTTTTGCCCTTATGGGCGATGATTTCTGGCCCTATGGATTAGAAAAAAACCGCAACACCCTGCAAACATTCCTGCGCTACCACCATGAACAAGGTCTTTCGCCGAAATTGCTAAGCCCGGAAGATATGTTCGCCCCTGAAACGCTTGAAGAATTTGTAATTTAAGCACTGGCCCCAAAAGAAAGTACTGACATGAGCAAAATTACCATACCCGCGCTTCAACAAATGAAGCGTGACAATAAAAAGATCTTTGGCGTTGTCGTCTGGGATTACCAAATGGCCCAAATTGTGGATCAGGCTGGCGTTGATATCGTTTCGGTTGGTGATACGGTCGGCCATAATCTATGGGGGCAAAGCAACCCGCTTGAGATCACCATGGACCAAATGATCACCGTGACGCAGGCGGTTCGCCGTGGTGTGAAAAACGCGCTGGTCAGCGCTGATTTTCCCTACGGGCCGCTGCAAGACGGAGTAGAAAGCGCAGTCAGCGCCGCCATTCGGTTTGTTAAAGAAGCTGGCGTTGATATGATTAAGCTCGACGGTGCCGCCGATTTCCCCGAGGCGGTAACGGCGCTGGTTAAGGCCGGCATTCCGGTTTGGGCCCAGTTTGGGGTGACCCCGCAAACTGCGCTCTCTTACGGCATGGAATATGGTGCAATGAACCGTGCAGATGCGCAGATTCCGGCTGGCATGCAAGACCGGATGCTTGCTGATGCCAAAATGCTTGAGGCCGCGGGTGCCTCTTTGCTAGATTTCACCAACTCTGGCCCAATCGTTGGCCCCGCAGTTACCGAACAAATCGGCATTCCAGTTATTGGCGGTTTTGGCGGTGGTCCGTGGCTCGATGGCCGGGTGCGCATGGCAAACGCCGCCATCGGGTATTCCGCCAAGGCGCTAAATTCAGATGTTGAAAACTATGCCAATGTATCAAAAACCATCTTTGATGCCATTTCGGAGCTTGGCAAAGATGTTCGCGCCGCTCGTCAAATCAAGGGCACACCGCCCAGCAAATAAACGGAGACTTTTATGCCTTTTGTAGAGATAGACGGCATTCGCACACGGTATGAAATACGTGGCGAAGGCGCACCAATATTAATGTTTTCGCCAGGCGGGTTTGACGCCCGACTGGAAAAATGGACCAATTTGGGCGTTTATGCCCAAATAAAATTACTTGAGCATTTGCCCGAAAAATACCAGTGCATTTTGTTTGACCGCCGTGAAAACGGCCAATCTGGCGGGCGGGTTGAGCGCATAACCTGGGATCATTTCGTGCGGCAAGGCGCGGGCTTACTTGATCATCTGGGCATCGAAAAAGCGCATTTGATGGGCGGCTGTATGGGCTGTTGCCCTGTCGCGGCTTTCAGCGTCAAGCACCCCGAGCGCACGCGCAGTGTGGTTCACTATTGGCCAGTTGGTGGTGCGAATTATCGCATCAGTGGGCATCAGCGCTTTGCTCGACATCTTGCCTTTGTTGAAGAAAACGGGCTGCAAGCGGTTGTGGACCTCGTGCACAGCCACGATAAAAACTTCAGTGCTGATCCGCGTGGTGGCCCATGGGGGCAAGTGATCAGAAACGAGCCGGATTTCGCAATTACCTATGCCGCACAAGATCAGGCGGGCTATTTACTGAAAGTAACCGCAATGTATCGCGGGTTGATTGATCGTGATACAGCACCGGGCGCCGAGCCCGAAGATATGATGCAGCTTAACATTCCAACCTTGATCGTGCCCGGAGCCGATGGTTTTCATGCCACTTCTGCGGCGCGCTATTTGCAAGAATGCCTCTCTGGGTCAGAATATTGGGATATCCCGACCGCTGAGCAAACCGAGCAAAACGCCCCCGCCCGTGTTATGCTGTTTTTAGACCAGCACTAACACAAGCAGGGTGGCTCTTACCCAAAAGCATCATGGGTCGAGGTGGCAAACAACCCCTCGACCCCAATTTTTTTTGAAATGATTTTTTGCGTAACTGCGTGCTGGATCAGCTGCTCCAAAACCTGCGAATTTGGCTCAAGACCGTATGGCAGCGGGTCTTCCATTACTTGCATCGCGGCAAGGTGCACCCTATCAATATGGCTCAAATCTTTAATCTGTCCGGCTTTCAATTGCGCCACATATTGGCGTTTTGATTCAGCAAAAACATTAAAAACCTGCATTGCCAAATCGGGGTTTTCTTCAAGCACGCTATCCTTAATAACCACCAGATGGTTAATCGGATAAAGCCCGCGGTTATGTAAGGCACCCACCCCCGCTGCAAACGGGTTTTCGATCATTGGTGCCACATTGGGCGCATCAACTTTTGCGCCGATCGCCGCTTTCAGCTCGCCACTCACAAGCATTGATCCCATGTCTTTTCCGGCCGCTATCGGTTGCACATTCGCGGGCGCGCGATACGCCTCAACATGCTCGTCTCCAGAAAGCGCCCATGTGATTTTCGACAGATCTACATCATGTTCATCTTGCAGAATAGACCGCGCCCAAACACCTGTGGTAACAGTGTAGCCCCGATTGGTGCCAACCTTATCACCTTCCAAATCCTTTGGGGTTTTCAACCCCATATCGGTGTTATGCAGCAGCGCGCCATGATGGAAATCGCGCACCAAAAACACCGGAATCGCGGTGAACTTTACGCCATGTGCACGTGCGCAAATATAGGTTGTAAGCGCCATTTCGCAAATGTCATATTCCAGCCCGCGGACCATTTTGCGAAACCCCTGCACCAATACCGGAAGCTCTTCAAACGCAAAATCAAACCCATCAGACATAACCTCTTTGGCCTTCAAAGCCCTATTGTTCCCCTGCGTCCGCGTTACGGTTTTATAAATCGGTTTTGTCATGCTCTTCTCCTAGAGGGGTTGTGTTTAGCAACAGTTTTCGCCGCTATCGTCCAGCAGGCTAGGTAATAACCAGCGGATTGGAATATCGTTTTGGGTGACCAAACAGGCTGGCTTGAACACGCGAAACCGGTAGCGTTCGTCGGACGCTAACCAAAACAAAACCACCGTTTCTTTTTCAGGAAATCCCGGCGTGCTATTTTGTAGCTCAGACACCAGCACGATCATATCTGCACTCAGTTGAAACCGGTCTCGCACCCATGTTTCGATCTGCTCAAGACATTGCGTGTTTCCCATGTCAATTTGTAACCGACCAAACATTTCCTGCGCCCTTTTTACCACCTCCTAACCTTATCTTTACTCAACATCTACCGCGACCCAGAAACAGCTGTGTTTTTGACTGAATTTCCATTTTCTGACCGACGTTCCCCTATTCGGCACAGACTGATTGAACTGAACGCAGCAGTTTGTTAGCAAACTTCAAGCATAAAATGGAGAACCCAACGTGACCGAAAAAGTACTCGCCGCCGTTCGAACCGCGCCAAATACAACCGAAATTCAAGAATTTGACATGCCAGATATCCCTGATGATGCCGCGCTTCTAAAAGTTGAAGTGGCAGGTATCTGTGGAACAGACGTGAAATTCTATGCCAATCCACCAATCACCGAACCCGTGATTATGGGCCACGAAAACATTGGCTATATCGCGAAAGCTGGCAAAACATTTTTGCAACGCAAGGGGCTCAAAGAGGGTGATCTGGTATTTGCCGAGCACTATATTGGCTGCTTCCAGTGCGAATGGTGCCACCGCGGTGAATACCGTTTGTGCATTGCAACAGACTGGCGGAAAAACCCCAACGGCCTTCGTTATGGCTACACTTCTGCAATGCGGGCCCCAAATCTTTGGGGTGGTTTTGCCCAATATATGTATCTCCCGTGGAACTCGATTTTGCACAAAGTTCCCGATGGTCTTTCGCCCGAGCTTGCCGGGGTTGTAACCCCGATGGCCAACGGCATTCAGTGGGCCATATTTGACTGTGGCGTAGGCTATGATAGCCGCGTATTGGTGCAAGGGCCGGGCCAGCAAGGCCTTTCGCAAGTTGTGGCCTGTAAACAGGCCGGCGCTTCGCTGATTATTGTCACGGGCACTTCAAAAGACAAAGCCAGACTTCAGGTTGCCAAAAATCTGGGTGCTGATTATGTGATCAATGTAGACGAGGAAGATCCGTTGGAACGGATCAACCAGATCACCAGCAACGAAGGTGTTGACGTGTCGCTTGACTGCACCGCAGGGGCGGGCACTATTCCGATTTTGCTGGGCATCGAAGCACTAAAACGCAAAGGCGGCACCTTGCTAATTCAGGGCGAAGTGTCAGAGTTTCCGAACTTCCCAATTGCAAAAGTTGCCAATAAATACATCACGGTAAAAGCTGCGCGCGGGCATAATTATGAGAGCTGTGAGCTTGGTTTGCGTCAGCTAAATTCGGATCGCTTTGATCTCAACCAAATCACTACACACAAGTTTGGCCTGCAAGACACCCATGAGGCAATCAAGGCGGTTGGCGCCAGCGAAGGCGTCATTCACGTATCCTTGATGCCCTGGAAGTAGGCCCGTGTTTCCCGCCCCCAAAGATAGCCGCATCCCAGTAACGATCATTACTGGCTATTTGGGGGCGGGGAAAACCACCCTGATCAACCGAATTCTGCAAGACAATGCAAGTGCCGGATTCGCCATTATCGTCAATGAATTTGGCGACATTGGCATAGATGGAGACTTGATCGATACCGGGGCAGAAGAGCTGATAGAGCTCAGCAATGGCTGCGTATGCTGCGTGGTGCGCGGCGATCTTATCCGCACGTTGCGCACGCTGTTGAACCGAGAAAAACCACTCAAGCATATCATTATTGAAACCACCGGCCTAGCGAACCCTTCGCCCGTCATTCAAACCTTTCATATCGATCAAATCTTGCAAGCAAAATGCAGGCTTGATTCGGTAATTACGCTGGTTGATGCTATTCACATGGCTGATCAAATTAGCACCCACGCCGATGCCGTTGACCAAATTGTCTTTGCGGATTTGCTGCTCCTAAACAAATTCCAAGATGTTTCGCCAGAAAAATTGGCCGCAACCCGCAATAAGCTCACAGAGCTGAACCCCTTTGCACAAATCCAAAATACCGATCGCTGCGAGATAGACCCTCAAACACTGCTGAACAGGCAAGGGTTTAATCTGTCTCAGGTAGAAGAGCGGTTAAATCAGGCCGATAGTTTGCCGCATGATCATACCCATGGCCACATCGCAAAAGACCAAATCAGCAGCCTTTCCCTTACCTGCGAAACACCGATGGACGCAGGCCTTCTGAGCACGTGGCTGGAGGAATTACTAGCTGTGTTTGGGCCGGAAATACTACGGACCAAGGGCATCATCTCTATTGCTGGAGAGGATCGAAAGCTCGTGGTTCAGGCTGTAAATATGTTGCTTGAAGGCGATTTCACAAGCCAGTGGAAAGCCGGCCAAACCCGGCAAAGCCGCTTGGTTTTCATCGGCAGAAACTTAAATAGAACCGAGCTCAAAGCCGGTTTTCTCAGCTGTCGTGCCGCTCCCAAATAGCGGTGACGTTCCCCCATCCAATAAGGAGAAAAACATGGCCATTGTAGCCACAAATATCAAACGCGCTGACCAAAAATCCGCAGACGCATTGGCGGGCTTCGGGGTTGCCACAACCCATGAGGCCCAAGGCCGGACAGGCCTGATGGCCGCTCATATGCGCCCTATTTTTCGCGGTGGCGCTATTAGCGGCACGGCCATTACCGTTTCAGCCGCCCCAGGCGATAATTGGATGATTCACGTTGCCGCCGAACAGTGTCAGGCCGGTGATATTTTGGTGGTTAGCCCAACATCTCCCTCAGATTCCGGATATTTTGGCGATCTGCTTGGTACATTGCTGCAATCTCGCGGCGTGCGTGGCTTGATCATTGATGCTGGCTGCCGTGATGTTGATGATCTTGAGAAAATGGATTTTCCAGTTTGGTCTAAGTGCATTTCTGCACATGGCACCGTCAAGGAAACGGTGGGCGATGTAAATTTACCAATCTCATGCGCCGGCCAAATCGTTCACCCCGGAGACATCATCGTTGCGGATAATGATGGCGTGGTCGTGGTTCCACGTCTTTCAGCCCAAGAAACCGTGACCCTTTGCCAAGCCCGCGAAGACAAAGAAGCCACCATACGCATGAATTATAAAGCGGGAAGCCTCGGGCTCGACCTTAATAACATGCGCCCGGCGTTGGCGGCCAAAGGCCTTCGCTATATTGACCAATCTGACCTGTGAGGACTCCCAATGATCATTGATTGCCACGGCCATTACACCACCGCCCCAAAGCAACTGCAAGACTATCGCGATGCCCAAATCCTTAACTTTGATGACCCGACAAAACCGTTGCCGGTGCTGAAAGACATCAGCGATGATCAAATTCGCGAAACTATTGAGCAAAACCAGTTGCGCGCCCTGAAAGAGCGCGGCGCTGATATGACCATTTTTTCGCCCAAAGCTTCAGCAATGGCGCATCATATTGGTGATGAAGCCGTTTCCAAAATATGGACCCGGCTGAATAACGATATGATCCACAGGGTTGTCTCGCTGTTTCCGGATAACTTCATCGGCGTGTGCCAATTGCCGCAATCCGTCAATGTGCCTATCGAAAACTCGATCGAGGAGCTGGAGCGTTGCGTCAATGAACTTGGCGTAGTGGGCTGCAATCTCAACCCAGATCCATCTGGTGGCATGTGGTCGGGCCGGCCATTGACCGACAAATCATGGTATCCGTTTTTTGAAAAACTGGTTGAACTTGATGTGCCGGCGATGATCCATGTTTCGGGGTCATGTAACCCCAATTTTCATGCCACAGGCGCACATTACATCAATGCAGATACGACCGCATTTATGCAGTTCCTTCAGGGCGACCTGTTTACCGACTTCCCCGATCTTCGGATAATTATCCCTCATGGCGGCGGGGCTGTGCCTTATCACTGGGGGCGCTATCGCGGTTTGGCTGACATGATGGAAAAGCCAGCTCTGTCCGAGCACGTTATGAAAAATGTGTTCTTCGATACCTGCGTTTACCACCTGCCCGGTATTGAACTTTTGTTCAAAGTAATCGACATTGACAACATCCTGTTTGCCTCAGAGATGTTTGGCGCCGTTAAGGGGGTTGATCCCGAAACAGGACACAACTTTGACGACACTAAACGCTATGTTGACGCTTTACCCCTTAGTGACGCTGAGCGCGCGCAGGTGTATGAAGGCAATGTGCGGCGCATCTATCCTAGACTCGACAAATCGCTTAAAGAACGTGGTCTGTAGCCTCAGAAAATTTCCATGGCTGCAAACAAAAATGAGCTAGTCGCGCGACGCAATGCCGCTAGTCTTACTCATTTCTTAGTTGTATTGGTGAGCACTTTTTTGGTATGTTGCACTGCAACAACAACGAAAGGTGTTCACCATGACTGCTGTCCTCACAACCCCCGCTGACGCTAATACGCTGGACCTGTTTGAGCGCTTCAATATCCGGCGGATCAACTGGGATTTTCTAGGTCTGGTTTCCGGTTATAAAGCTTACCAGATATACACAGCCTTAGCACAAAAATCTGACAAAGAACTAGCCGAGATAAACATTTCTCGTGACGAAATTGCGAGTATTGCAGCCGATATTGCCGCGAACCGCTAATCAGCTTCTGTAACGAACCATGCAACGCCTATAAGCGCCGCATGGTCGGGCCTTCTGCCTGAATAAGCTGATCACAAATACGATCAATAAACGCTTTAAAACTGTCTGAGCAAAAATTCGTTTCGAACTCCGGTCTGTGCACAAATAGCAGCGTTCGCGTTACTGTCGGCGCCACGATTAAGCGCCCTTTCAGTTTACCTTTTTGCAGCTCACCTTTGGCAGCACCAAAGGGCATTATCGTTTGCGCTACACCTTTTGCCACCAAATCCTTTACAGCACGAATAGACTGCACCTCATAGGCAGGCCGTAATTTCAGCCCTAATCTATCAGCAATCTGCTCAACCAGCTTAAAGACCACATCCTCACGGCTAGTAAGGGCAAGCTGACTGCCTAAAACTTCGCGAAAAGTAATGGTGTCCCCTTCTGGCGTATCGTCAGGCGCAGAAAGAAACATTAGATCCTCTTCCAACAACGCCCGCTTTACCATCGTTGAATCGGTTACATTTTCATAAGTAAGCGAGCATGACAGTTCTCCCTGCGCCAATAAGCGCATTTGCAGAAAACTGAATTCTTCGACCAAGCCAAGCCGAACACCCGGCGTATTTCGCTCTAGATCCGCCAGAATTCCGTCGCCAACTAACCGCATGATACTTGGCGTTACGCCTAATGCCAGCGTTAACAATTCATCCCCACTCAGACGCCGCACTGCCTGGCTTGCCATATCAACCCGCCCCAAAATATCTTTAGCGTGATCATACAGTAAATCACCGGCTTCGGTGGATGTTACTCCACGCGAATGGCGGTCCAACAATGCTACGCCCAACTCATCTTCCAAGTTGCGAATTTGCATGCCGAGCGCGGTTTGGGCAACATTCATTTTGGTAGCCGTCCGCGTAATGCTGCCTGTCTCGATCACACCACAGAAGTATCTTAGTTGAACTAAATTAATGGCGGCCTCCGTTAAAAATAATCATAAACGCGCATTGCAGTGACAATGAAGCATGCGTCCGCACTTGGCAATTAGCAACACTGGAGAGCGCTCAAAACAATTTTCGTGACAACAAATTGGCATCCAAGTGAAAAAACTGCGCGACCAATACACTGTCAACGCTGAGGAAAACAGCGCCCAGTACAGCCAATACCACCGAGGCAATCACCCAGATATCCAAGACCTCATAGTCTCGGTTAATCGCGGCGTTAAACGCAATCCTAAAAATAACCGATAATCGCTGTATCGGCACAACCACAGAGACAGGGGCCAAAGCCAGTGCCATATAGCGAAACAACTGCGAAGCCGCGACAAAAACCGCTGAGAGCGTAAACCAGCCCATAGATGTGCGGCCCTGTCCGGTTACATAGCTTAAGCCGCCGCGCGCAAATACCATTGCCACAACCACCAGCGTTGCGGCCGTATAAGAAACCAGAATACCGGCAATACTGTCAGCGATAGAGCCATTCTCACCCAACGCCAGCACGATCAACAGCGGGCTAGTGCCATAGCCGAGCGCACAGACCAAACCCCAAAGCATTCCGGGCAAATACTGCGGCTCAAACCCTTTGTTTTTTGCTGTGGCGGCTATCTTTTTTCGCCGTGTCATCATGATAGCCGGGCCGATTAGCACCAATGCAATGCCGATGCAATTCAGCACCGTCAACGTTTCTTCAAGAAATATCACAGCCAATGCGATCGCCACCAAGATACTAATCTGCTGCACAGGCGTAGAAAGCGTTGCCCCCAGCGCCTGTGTTGCCCGATAGTTTCCATAGCGCCCAAGAACGAAGTGGACAACGCCGGCAAGCGCCATCCACCCCCATGCAGCCCCAGTCCAACCAGACATGGCGGTAAAGCCACCAAAAAGCAGGGCTATCAACGCAAAAATTGGCACGCCAAGCGGCACCGTAATCGCCATACCCTGAAGAACGGTGGCGTGTAAAACGCCGCGCCGCACCGTCGCACTATTTAGTCCAAAAAATGCGGCAGACGCGAGCGCAAGCCCAATCCCAAACATTCACTTCCCTTTCGAAACTCTCAGCGCGCTTAGCGTGGGTTCAAGTACTGTCGAATAACCTTCGCATTCAACTCAACAGACGGGTCATATTCTGGTGCATCCTCGATCTGCTCCAGATCATTCAATCCACACTGCTTGAAAATCCGGTTGATCGTTGAGATAAGCCGTAGCGGCTGGTTTGGGTCCGCATTGAAATGCTGGTGAATGGTATTTGGCGGAATGTAAATAACATCGCCTGCTTCATACTCAAACCGTTGAACTTCTTCTTGTGGCGTCCAATGAAAGTCGTCGGTAATTTCGACATCGCAATCCTGATGCAGATCATATCCGCGCCCTTCCAGCACATAAACACATTCCTCAGCCAAATGCCGATGCTTGCCTGATTTTGAGCCCGGAGGAACGATCTGCATATAGGCATCCACGGTTTCCATCCGCGTGTTCATGTTTTCATTCAGCAAATGCTTCAGCAAGCCTTGGCGCGCCATTTCCCACGGCATATCCGCAGGGCATACGGTTTTTGCCCGCTTGCCATTTCGGACCGGCGCGGCCTCTGCATCATCCAAAAGTTGCTGATATAAATCGCGATTTTCGGTACCATCTATCCAGTTCTTAGTTTCCTGCCATGCCATCTTAATAGCCCTCTTTCGGATGGTTAAAATCTTCTTCTTCTTCACGCACAACATAGCCTTCGCCACCGGGTGCCGGGTCAAGGCTGCGCGGTTCTACGGTTTTTTGGAACAACATATTCATGAACACAAACATCGGTTTGGTCTTCAAAACCAACGCCCGCGCTGGTTTTGTATCCGATGCGTTAAAGTGCTGGTGCACACAATTGTTATGTACAATCGCAATGTCGCCCGCTTTCCAGTCATAGCGAATGCCATCGTGAATCTCGTAGCCTTCGCCATCCAGGATATAGAACGCCGCCTCATTTACGTGCCCGTGTTTTTGTGACCTTCCACCTGGCGCATATTCTTCGAGATGAATGTGGAAAAGCTGACTAATCCCGTCCTTTGGCTCCACATAGTGGCGGCTATAGGCTTGCGGCCCATCCACAAACTTAATCTCTTTTGCCTTGCGCACCCGCGGCATGGCGCGCAACCGTTTCAGTTCTTCGTTCAGATTGTATTCACCCTGAACAGCCCGCACAAAAATGCGGTCTTTCTGGCTGTGATAATAGCCGGCGCGCCGGCTATCTTCGGTCACATCTTCACTTTTCGGATTATCTGGTTTTCCCATTATACTCTAGTCTCCTTGAGGCAAGTATTGCGTTCTAATTTCCTATATAAGAACACTATTCCATAATAGAGAACAAGCGCTTATCTCCAGTCTCTCCGCAAAACATCCAAATAACATGCAATTTCAAACGGATACACAATCCGCGCAGTTCCACATGCCGGAATTATAAAAAGTAATTATGAATATTGAGCTCTCTTTCTTGCATATGGAACTATGTTCTTCTATGCAAACAAAACCACAACTCGGAGAAAATTATGACCAAAACCCTAGAGCTTTGCGACAAATCAGATATTGAAGAAGGAAGCATCCTGAAAATAGATATCGACGACCTTGAGTTGGCCGTTTACCATGCAGAAGGCGCATTTTATGTCACGAATGACCTATGCACCCACGGCCCCGGTTCTCTTTCAGAAGGTTACTTGGAGGGTCACATCATTGAATGTGATTTCCACAACGGACAATTTGATATCCGTAACGGAGAGGTGGTTGCCCCGCCGTGCGTCATTGCGCTCACAACCTACAAAATCATCGATCACGACACTAAAGTGGTTATTGAAGTTAGCTAAAATATACTTGCCGTCCGCCAATTAGGCGGACGGCAAGATCATTACATGGGACTCATTTTGCGCCGTGCCATAACCTGGCGAACCATCGGTAGTAAAAATGTCAGCACGGTCGCAACAATCAGGATCACCGATATCGGACGATCAAACATATATGCCAGCACCTGATTATCAGAGATAAGCTGCACCTGATGCAACGATTTCTCTGCGGTTTCCCCCAGCACAAGGGCAATAACCAACGTGAGGCGCGGATAGTCAAACCTGATCATCAGATACCCGATAACCCCCATTACCAAGGTCAGGATAACGTCGGCCATACGGCCATCTAAAACATAAACCCCCGTCAACGAAATCGCGACAACAACAGGCACCACAACCCCTACATCGACCTTGGTGATCAAGATCAAATATCGCGACAGCAATAACCCAAGTAGAGAGGCTCCAACGGCCGACAAGGTCAGTGCCACGATCAGCCCGTAAATCTCGCGCTCATGATAGAGCAGAATCGCCGGGCCCGGATCAATCCCGTGCAACACCAGAATACCTAGAAACAAAGCCGTTTCAGCGCTGCCGGGAATACCAAACGCAATGGTTGGAATAAGGGATCCGCCGTCTTTGGCATTGTTGGCAGCTTCGGGCGCAATTACGCCCTTAATATTGCCTTTGCCGTAGCTGTCAGGGTCTTTGTCTGTCTGCACGGTCGAGCTATAGGCAAGAAACGAGGCAACGGTGCCGCCTAAGCCCGGAATTGCGCCGATAATCGTTCCGATGAATGATCCGCGTAGCAACACCGGCCAATGGGTAAAGACCGACTTAACCCCGGCCCAAACGCCCGTTACTTTCATGCTGCCCGGCGTTGCTTCTGCGTCCGCAACCGACCCGCCTTTGAGGGCCAGCTCAATCATTTGGCTAATGGCAAACATGCCGGTCAACGTAGGCACCAAAGGAATGCCATCCCACAGATAGCCGACACCGCCGGTAAACCGCAGCTCACCCGAAATCGCATCTGCCCCGACAAAAGCAAATATCAGCCCGACGCACCCTGCGATCAAACCGCGCAACAGCTTTCCGCGCACGGAAACCGCGATTGCCGTAAGTCCCAATACTGTTAGCAAAAAGAACTCTGACGGGCCAAAGCTCAGAACAATTTGTTTTGCGAGCGGAATAAAAAGAAGCAGGGTAAACAACCCTATAAGCCCACCCAAAGCTGAAGCTGCGGCAGAGGCGCCAATGGCCAAACCTGCTTTGCCTTGTTGCGCCAGCGGATAGCCATCAAAGGTAGTAGCCGCATTGGGTGCCGTGCCTGGTGTGTTTAACAAGATGGCAGTAATAGAGCCGCCAAATGACGTAGCCCCCATTACCCCGCCGGCCAAATACATCGCCGCAAGCGGATCCATATTGTATGTTACCGGAATCAACAGCGCCAAGGCCGTAGTGCCGCCAAGGCCGGGTATCACACCAAAGCACAGCCCTAGCAAAACCCCCGCCAAAAGATATAAAAAACTGCCGCCAGCTACAATTTCATAGCCGGCAGAAAAAAGAGCATCGAACCCCATTGGACTCTCCCAAAGTCTGTTGCGGGCCGCGATTTTCACGGCCCGCGAGTGTTACTATTTCAAAAGATCTTCGTATTGGAGGTAGAACTCCGAAATTTCAGCCATCATTGCTGTGGTATCCTCAGCATTGAGCCAGTTCAGTTCTGTTCCGGTACTTTCGGCCCAGGCCATAACCTCTTCACTTGCCGCAGCGATTTGGAATGCAGCCGACAAGGTCGCAACGATTTCCGCTGGCATATCAGCCGGACCACCAATAACGCGGCTAAGGCCAAATTGCGCCAATTCCGGGTATCCTAGATCCGCAGCATTCTGAACACCTTCAACAACGGTCTCTTCAGTCAATGTTGCAATCAGCCGCAAATCCCCAGACTCGATATATTTTGCGAGTGAGGAAATTGGCTTGAGCGTGGCGTCAACCTCTCCGCGCATCACCGCGATCATGGTATCATTTGACCCACTATAGCCGGTCACATTCACGATGGAGCAACCCATTATGTTAAAGGCAATCACAGCCGTGATCGACGAGGTCGAATTAGTCCCGGTATCGGAGAGCTTGATGGAGTGATCCAAATTGCACAAGTCTTGAACAGTCTGAATTGGTGAATCGGCCACGACTGCAATGCCGTATTTGGACTGTGCCAAATTGGCGATCCACGTAACTGACGATAGATCAAAGCCTAGCTCTCGGCCAAGTATCTCGGCTACGTTTAAGCCAGGGATATTATAAATACCAATCGTATAGCCATCGGCATCAGCGCGCGAAACCGCTTGGCCGCCGCGCGTACCGGATGCCCCGGGAATATTGTCAGGCACAACGGTGGTTCCCAAAGCAACCTCAACGGCCGGTGCGAAGATGCGTGCAATGGTGTCAAAACCGCCGCCAGCGCTATAAGGCACCACCAAAGTCACTTTGTCTTCCAAGGGGAATTCGGCAAGCGCCGGGCCTGCTGCAAGCATTGCGACTGCAACCGCACCCTTTATTAGAAATTTACTCATTTTTCAGTATCCTCACAATTTAGGTTGTTCACCAGTTAGATAGGCCGCCATCTGCGAACAGCAGACCACGGTAGAGTTCGTAGTCGAGCATCAACTCAAACACGAAAGTCTCAAACCCAAGCACAATTAGGCCCACAATAAGCGCCTGCTTCAGCGGGCGTCGGGACCTAATTCGGGTAAATAGGACGCAAAACAACGGCATGGTGGGCAAAATCCCAAACAGCGCCATACCAACAAAGCAGCCACCAATCCATGCCATCAATCCCAATTCGGTTTTGAGCGCGGGGTTGTGGGTCATTTCTCGCCGGGTAAAGTCAGCGCCCCAAAAAGCGCGCATCAATTCGCTGCCCGGCAATTTTGTGCGGGTCCAAAGGTCCATTAGCGCCAGCACAAACAGAGTGAGGGCAACCAGTGCCGGCAACCGCCGCGCCACCTCACCAAAGGATTGAGACCAGAAATAAACCGCGGCGGCCAATGCCAGGATAGCCAGCGCCGGATAGATAGACCGGACTGAATATGGTACGTATTCGCTATTAGCTTTTATCATGTGATTGCCCTGTAACTGCGGCCGCTTCGGCCGGAAAAACCAGTGATTTGACCACGACAGGAACCGCCCCCGTCGAAAGGATCACCTCGCCAATATCAATAAAATCAAGTGCACCAAGGCTAATCCCGTCAATTGAAATAATCGGGTTAGGCAAAAGCTCATTTTCGCGGCAATGGATCCCTAATAGCCCGCCGATGTCCCCCTCAACCACCATGATGAGCGGATGCCCCGCCAGCAACACCGTACCTAAGCCAGCGATCACGCCATTGGCTAGCGCATCAAGCCGATGATAGGTCGCCGACCCGGCCCATTTAATCGCAATCGCTACCGGGCTTTCACCAGAATCCAGCTCTTGCTGGCGTAGTGCTAATTGCACTTCCCGCGTGATACTCTCAACATCCAGAACAGCAGCGTCCAAGCTAAGTTTCGGGCAAATAGTGGCAATATTAGTAAGTGGCAACGTTTCGGCCGGATCAAAGAATACCGTGCTGCCGCTAAGCTGAACCGAATACTGCGATGCACCCAAAACCGTGGCCCTTATGCCGTCGGAATGAGGCAAAATAGTGGTTTTTGTGGTCTCCAACGCGCTCTTAAGATGCAGCGCAAGCCGCGGCCCGAGGTCACCAAAATCAGTCGTTACATTGCCATAAATATATTCAGAGACGCCGCCGGAAAATATTAAAGCGTCAGGCGTATACCCCTGCGGAAGTCCAGGAAGGCGAAGCCAGTCCTCGTCCAACTCACCATTTATGGCCGCGATGATCCGAAGGCTTAACCGCGCCGCAACGGAGTCTTTGTCTTGATCGTCAAAAACCTTGCCAATCGCAATCGACATCCCCAGGCTTTGCGCCGTTTTCTCGCCAAATTCCTCTAGCCGAATAACACGGTTCTCCTTGTCCGTGACGATAAGGCGCGCCCCGGCTTCAACCGCAGTCGCATGCAAAATTTCACCCGCTTGGCACAAGGCAATCTTGGTCGTGCCCCCGCCGATATCAACATTCAAAATCAACCGCCCGTCTTTTGAGGCAGCAACCGCCCCTGAGCCATGCGCAGACATTAATGCTTCAAGACTATCCCCGGCGCTAACGGCTACAAATTTACCCGCCTCATCGGCAAAAAGCGCGCCAATTGCACGGGCATTTCGCCGCCGCACAGCGACACCGGTCAATATCAAAGCGCCAGTATCCACCTGATCCGGCGAGAGACCACTCTTGCTATATTCCGTGTCAAAAAAGACCCGCAAAGCATTTGTATCAATGTCGCCGCTATCCAAATAGGGAGTAAGAAGTATGTCAGATTGGTATAAAACTTCGCGGTCTGACACAACATAGCGTGTATCCAGACGCTCCAGCGTGATCCGGGAAAACAGTAGATGAGCCGTAGAGGAGCCAATATCGACCCCAACGCTGGTCAGGCAAATTACATCCTCTTCAACCAGTGAACGACTGGCACCAGAGAAGAAAATCCGCCCGCCTTTCGGCGATGCGGTATCCCCATGATCAGGCATCGCCGCAATCATCTTTACGCGCCCTCCGGCTTTACATAGCGTGAGGGTTCCATCCGCGATTTTGCACCATTCGCTTCAAGTTTCGCCTCAAACTCCTGACGCAAATACGGATCTTCCATCCAGTAAGGAATGGCGGTGCCACCCTCAGTCACGTCCATAGCGGTATAGTCCGTTTGCTCCGCACCCGGACGTAGGCCGGTTACCAAGCTCGGGTGATTTGGCCCAAACCAAGCTGACAAACGAAATGGCTCGGACGAGGTATTGAAATGCTGATGATACCAACGCGCACCACCCGGTGCGGCGCTGACCATGCCCCATTGGCCATAATCAATACGCTGCACCTTATCCCCATGGCCGTTTTTCCACGGGTTAACCCCAAGTTCTTCTGGCCAAGTATAGGTATAGCCGGATCCCTTAACGCAGATCAAAACCGCAGCCGAGCTATGCGCGTGCGCCTTAGAATATCGCCCGGTTTCGTGTTGCCCAAGCCAGAGATAAAATTTGTTTCCAGTCATAAACGGTTCAACCCGGCGATACCCCGGCGACCGACGGTTATCCAGCGGCAATTCGCAATTCACAACGTCCGGCACCAAATTGGTGCGGCGCATCGCAAGCCCCCTGATCGGGTCCGGCTCGATATCTTCTACGGCTTTGTAAAAGTCTTCTTCTTTAGAATACCTATCCGCAAAGTTGTAAGGCGCATTGAAGATAAAATCGCTATTTCCGATCAAGTCCATCAAATTAGGCGCGGTCGTACCAGCGATAAGCAGCGCGGGCTTATTGGTTGCGTTAACAATGCGATGATACGCGTTCACCGGAATTGAAAACAGTGACCCAGCCTGCCATTCAAACACATGTTTATAGCCGCCATCCTCTAGCCAAACCTCGGTCGTTCCTCGGCCCTCTACCACCATGAAGATCTCTTCATAGATGTGCTTTTCAGGGATTAGGGCACCGGCGGCAGGCACCTCTACTACGTAGCAGCCCCATTTTCCTTCGGTTCCGTGCAACTGAATATAGTGGCCGCGCCCGCCCATCCGTGGCCAATCAGCCAGCGGCAGGTCTTTTACGCTGTTAAACCCGAGCCCGCGAAAAATCGGGATGTCATCTTGCTCCATGAATTTGTCATAATCCGAGAGGGGCTGGCCAAACCGGCCATGCCCGGCGCGGTCTTCGTTAAGCGGTTCATGCCAGTGAACCTTGCTGGATACTTCGTCGTGCATTGATATTTCCTAGTAATTTGAGGAGTTAGATGGATGGAATGTCACGTATTAGAATACCCGGTAGCCCGAAAAATAGCGGTGAATGAGCCCTCGATAGAGCTTGATGTCAAAACCGTATTCAAACAGGACAAACAAAATAGCGGTGATGCAAAATACAATTATCAGGGTTAGCACCAGCCGCTCTTTAGCGACCACCCGCATCAGCAAGAACATAAAGAGCACAATGCCGACATAATGCCCAAAGATGAGGATCGTAACAAAAAGCAAAGCTACCCAGCCAACAAAGCCAAGCACTTTATTCAATTCAGGCAACGCCTTTTGCCGCGCCTGAGAAATCACGCGCATGAAGGTTTCGCCTGAGCCTTTTCGCAGTAATCTAAAAAACTGAAATACCAACAGAATGATCAGCGGTACCATTGCAACAAACGGTGTCCGTGACGAGACCAGTTGGTAGGTAAATGCCTCTAATATCGCCGCTAGAACAATAAGTATCAAAACCCCTACGAAGACGAGCTCCAGCGTAAATGTGCGTTCTTGGCGCACCGCCGCCATATTATCTTCCTCGTGCTCTGGGGTTTGATTTTCTACATCAACGGTCATCTTCACTCTCCCTTTTTCTGGCGCGAAATTCCGATAATATTGTACGCTAGGAAGCAAATTGTCAGAATGCCCAATCCCAGCGGGATGGGGGTTAGGAAGAATAGTGGGCCGTCGATCAACAGCGCTAGATACAGGTTTTTCTCAACCGCAAAACCAAGCACAAAACCGATCAAAAGCGCTGCACGTGAATAGTTAAGCGTCTTCATCAGGTAGCCGATTACCCCGAAAACCAAGGCAATGCCGATATCAAACAACGACCTGTCTGACGCATAAGCACCTGTCACAATAACCGTCATGATCACTGGCACCATGATCGAGGCGCGTATCGACGTCGCCCGCGACAACGGGTTAACCAAAAACATGCCAACAATCGTGCCGATGAAATTCCCGATAATGATCGTAAAGATCATAATGAAAATGATATCCACATGGTTGTTCAGCATTTGTGGCCCGGTTTCGAGACCCAAAATAAACAACCCACTCAAAAGGATCGCCATAGACGAGCTGCCAGGGATACCAAACGCCAGTGTAGACGCCAAGGCTCCGCCCTCCACCGCATCATTTGCGGCTTCGGCCGCGATCACGCCCTCAATATTACCTTTACCGAACGTCTCTTTGTTTTTTGAGGTTTGTTTGGCGTGTCCGTAAGCAACAAAAGAGGCAGGCGCGCTGCCAAGACCCGGAATCAACCCCATGATTGTTCCGATCGTAGAGCACCGCAGCACCAGCCACCAATGTTTAAACGCCAGCCCGATGCCCCGGAATATCTGCTTCTGGGTTTCCCGTGCCGAAAGCGGGCTTGTGTTTTTCCCCGCGAGCGTACCGCCCTTGACCCACAAATCTATCATTTCAGCCACCGCAAACAAACCCAACACGACAGCTACAAGCGGAATTCCGTCCGCAAGGTTACTTGAATCAAAGGTAAAGCGTTGCTGGTTGGTCACGTTGTCCACGCCGACCATCGCCATCAAAAGACCCAGCAGAGCCGCGATCAGGCTACGCGTAATATCCTCTTTGCCCAGAACAGCAACAAAGGTCAGCGCTAACATTGCCAACATAAAAATTTCAGGCGGGCCAAAAAACAGCACAACGTTTCGCAGTACCGGCAGCAACAAAGCTAAAGCCACAGCACCAAAAGTCGCACCAAGAAAACACGATGCCATTGCCGCGCCAACCGCGATGCCGGCTTTGCCTTGGTCGCGCATCGGCGGACCATCCAGCAATGTCGCCGCATTTTGCCCCGTCCCGGGCGTGCTGAACAAGATCGCCGTTAAGCCGCCACCTTGGGCCACGGTTGAATGCGCGCCCAGCAGGAAGGCGATGCCGGCAGCCGGCTCCATTGTATATAAAAACGAAATCGCCATCGCCATGGCGAAATGGCCGCTTAGTCCGGGGATCACCCCGATAACCAGCCCAAAGATGGCTCCTATCCCAAGATAGGGCAAAACAGCAAGGCTAATGGATTGAAAAAATCCGCTAACCAGCCCCTCAATAATTGTCATTTTTTGACCCCTGTGTCGTCATTCGTTGCGTGCCCGGCAAAGCCGCCGGACACGAGAATTATCATATATTGCAAAATTTAAAGCTCGCCGCGAATGGCAGCCACAAACAACGCCTTCAATTCAGGGGTAAGATCAGTTGATGATTTTGCGATCATCGCCATCATTGCGCCATCAACATAAGACAGGCTGCGCCCGGCGTCTTCGGCAGCGGCAATAAAGTCAGGGTCCTGCATCACGTTACGGAATGCTTCAGCAAGAAATTCAACCCGATCCTGCGGCACTCCAGGAGGTGCAGCCACAGGGCGTCCAACGGCATTCAATGCGCTCCAAGCATCCAGAATCATTTGTGAATGAGCCGGATCGGCGGCGTGCTCAACATACGAAAACAGGCTCTCAACCTCTGGAAAATTAGCGAGCGCATCGGTGCCACCATGTACAATAACTTTGTTATCGCCAGCGTTTACGCCACTCAACGCGCTGCCCAAAGACCCCCACATCGCATCGATATCGCCGCGTAACAATGCCTGACGTACATCTGAAGAACTGCCAAACCCGTGAATAACCTGCTGGTTCAGCGCAAAAGCGCTACCGACTAAAACGGCATCAACATACGTTGATCCGCCCAAACCAGTCGCCCCGATCTTTACGGTGGTTTCGGAGGCTAGAATATCCGCAAGGCTGTTATATGGGGAATCAACTGGCACCACCAATACGCGTGAATCTGCAACCACACGGCCCAAGAAATTGTAATCCGCCACGCGGTAGGTTGCACCTTCGATCCCTGACAACTCATTAGTCACCATGGCTGAACCATTAATGATGCCGATTGTCAGGCCATCGCTTGGCGCATTAAATATCTCGTTGGCGCCACGCATACCGCCTGCACCGGGCATGTTTTCAATCTCGATCCGTGCATGCGTATATTTTTCCAGAAATGGCGCAAATAGGCGCGCATATTCATCATATCCGCCACCAGGCTTATACGGCACAATCCATGTGATTTTTTCACCTTCGTAAAAAGCCGCCGCATCCTGCGCCATTGCCGGACCAGCAGCGCCTTGCACAGCAACCGCAAGTATTGAGGCAGCTATTCCTTTTAATATAGTTCGTCTCATTTTCTTTCTCCCATGAAGAACGGAAATTTTATTGATTGACGGGGCACTTTAATCAGTTGGCGCTTTCCGCACGCGCCCACCCCAACCAAAACCTCCGCTACCAAAACGAATGCCACCCACCACCACGCCAAAAGCCTGATCGTTTCTGCGCCACCCGAACCAATAAGAAGCTCGGCCAATCTGATAACCACTCTAAAGTCGCCACTCGAACTTCGTCAATGGGATGGCGGTCTATATAGGGGAACGAATTGTCGCCACAAGCAAGATGATTATCAGCTTGCTTGTGAGCTAAACAACCACCAATATAACACCAAAAACGGCAAGCAGCGCAGCGATGAAAACAATGGGGCTAGGCACGGACTCACTTCGAAATACAACCAACGCCAGGAAAAATGATACAAAAACCTCGAGCGAAGATATCATTACGACGGTCGAAACATCCTCATATGCCAACGCCGCGAAAAGCAATATCTGACCCACAGACATGGACACAGCCGAAGCCACAATCCACACATCCAAATTCCTAAAAATATTACGGAAGTGGCCGCGATAGCGGGTTGGAAACATTGCTAGCGCCCCAAAAAACAAGAACCCGCTTGCCGCGCTTACAAATGTACCCAACGAAGCGGAATCCATCATGGTTAGCCCCAGTTTTCGGGTGACGTAAGCACTGGCATAGGCTAGGGCAGCAAGCACACCAACCATATACGCCGACACCCCCGGCGTGCTATCAGGCCCCTCCGCAGTACGACGGCTAAACCCATCGTATATCAATAGGCTAAAGCCCAGTACAATCGCGACCATCCCCACAACATCCAGCTGCGAAAACCGCTCACCCAACAGAAAATACGCCAGCAGGATAGCGAATACCGGGTTCAACCTCTTCAAGGCGGATGAGCGCAACACCCCCAATTGGCGAATTGACGTAAACAGCAAACTTCGCCCCAAGACCATCGCAAAAAGCCCGGCCAATACGAACCACATTACACCGCGCAGCATCTCGGGACCCATTTGAAATGAACCGCCCCATATCACCCAAATAGCAAACGAAATAACCAACGTCACGAGCACAGAGAACATCACACCCTTGTCCCCACCAGAACGTTTGGTTTTAGAAACAGACAGACTGGCGAATGAGAACGCGACCGCCGAAAGTAGGGCAAGCCACTTTCCGAAATCGTGTACGTCTAATTCCATGGTAACATCCTATCCGTGAAAGTGAGGTGGCGACGATATCTGCTCCACGCCTAAATGCGGCCTACTGCACAAATCAGATGAACGTAAGAACGAGGTGAACCGATATTCTTGCATACGGAACAGGGTATTTGGTTGCTCCAAACTGTTGAAGCTCGGATGCCGTCAACGTAAATTGTTCCTTAAGAAACAATTTATCCACTTACTTACCAGCGTAGTTGGTCTATCCATCCAGAATGGAAATCAATGCTTGTGGCTAGTGATCGCTCGCGCGACGGACACCTTAAAAACATCGGCTTAAAAAGCCGCGTGTGCTTCAACCGGATGTGAAACAAATAGTTTCTACGGAACCAAATACTTGCACCGCTGCACTCATAATTCCTTGCGAAAGGTGGGTTTCGATATAGCGGGCCAAAAAGCTGCTATCTGCAGCCAGCTCTAGCTTCCCCTCGGCAAAGCCGACGAAGCGCAATCGGGCAAACCAGTTTTCAAACACGCTTTCGTTCTGCGCACGTAATAGTGAGCGCATTTCGCCCCATTGCCCTGTTGGTTCTGCTGCATTCTTGGGCCGTGCCCCCTGCCCTGTCTCTCTGCCAAAATCGATCTTAATCACTTTGGCTGGGTAAAGATCGGCCATTCGCTCCACAAAATCCGGTCCCACCGAAGGCCAGCTTTCTTGTGTTGCAATCGATATTCTATGAAAATCAAACGCGTAAGTTGCCACCCTGCCCCGTGCTGCCGGTGTTTTTACACTTACCCAACCCAGGTCTCGCAGCTTAGCCATTTCGCGCTTTACCGTACGCTCGTTCACCGCCCAGAGCCGTGCAATTTCTCGCTGCCCCATGCTCAACTCATTAAGCCGCCAATTATACCGTGCTGTGATCAGTACTATCAGCCGCAAAGCCAATCGTTGCAGGCCCTTATCCTGCGCCAGAGCAAAAGACCCGAGCGCCGTAAGAATATCATATTTTTGCGTCGACGCGTTGCGTCCAGCTATTTTGCCTGCCAGCATTTCAATGCCCTCATTTGCCGTTCAGAGTTATCCCAGTATTCGATTCGGCCCTGTTATCCGAATTTAAGCGACTTTACCTCCAAACACAACGCCTTTGCACGGTTGGCTTCATTTAACGTCCAGTTAAGCGATTCTGTCAATCGTTACCTTTGAACGCATCAGCGCTCTTACCTAATAAAATAGATATAAAAGGTATATAAGGTAATGGGGGACACACAACGCGTCCCCCTAAGGGTCGGAAATGTCACCTCAATACCTGGTATGCTTGCGTTATTGTCCCCCTATATTGTGAATCAAGGGGGTTTCCAAAACCTTCCCCACGGGGAAGGTTTGCCGTTCTACCCCAAAATTCTTTTTGCAATTTCCGTAAATAGCGCGTAATTGTGGGGAAAATGGAAATTAGCGTCCTATATAGAGCGGGAATCACAATGTATACTTTTGAAGACCTCAGTAACATGCAGGCACAGTCGCTTAAAATGCAAAGCTGGATACGCCGCCAAACATTCTCGCCCGAGATGGAAAAGACCCTGCGCCGGTTTAGCAGCTGGGAAGTCTCGGAGCTGATCTTTCGTATCAATCAGTCAACCTTTCGGGGTCGCTTGGCTGCCGACCCTACCCTTCCCACAGGAGAGGTTCTGGACGAGGGTCGCCAGCGCTGGTTCAGCCTTGACGAGATTAACGAGCTCCGCCGTCGCATGAAGATTAACCGCAAATCTTTGATGCCCCCCCGCCCTGCTGGCAAGCGCGCCATCCGCGCGGCCATTGCCAATTTCAAAGGCGGGGCTGGTAAGTCTACCGTTGCGCTGCATTATGCCCATGCGGCGGCTTTGGATGGCTATCGCGTGCTCTGTGTGGATTTTGATCCCCAAGCCACGCTCTCCCATTCCATGGGCCTGTCAGATGTGACTGAAGACTACACTGTCTGGGGCATCATGGCTCGTGATCTTGTGCGGGAAACCGACCGCATGAATGCCGCCCCTCAGGCGGCTGAATCCGGCACCGCCCTGCCCCAGCGCCGTCTGCCTGCCTCTATCCGAGATCTCGGCCTGGGCGAGCTTCGCGTGGCTGATTTCATCAAGCCCACCTGCTGGCCTACAATTGATCTTATCCCCTCCTGCGCCAACGCCGCCTTTGTCGAGTTCGCCTCGGCTCAATACCGCCACCTCAACCCAGATTGGTCCTTCTTCGCTGCGGTCTCTCGTTACCTCGACCAAATCGCCGATGATGCCTATGATCTGATCATTTTTGATTGTCCCCCCGCCATTGGCTACCAGTCGATGAACGCTGTTTTCGCGGCTGATATGCTCTATATCCCCTCCGGCCCCG
This sequence comes from Paracoccaceae bacterium, assembly GCA_002402045.2. GTDB lineage: Bacteria > Pseudomonadota > Alphaproteobacteria > Rhodobacterales > Rhodobacteraceae > UBA3077. Next base: position 41,003 of record NVUX02000007.1, read on the forward strand.
GCTATTGGGAATATGACAGCACCACCAGCTTTATCGGTCAGCTTGCCGAGGCGCTGGAAGATCTCGCGGCCTTTGAGGGTACTCTCCCAAACGGTCGTATAACACTGCCGAAAACTTTCTACGATATACGGTTTCTGCTCACCCGCTATGAGCCGGGTAACGAGCTGCATCGGGCTATGTTTGGGGCCTTCAAGAAAGTATTTGGCGATAATGTCGCCAAGCATCCGATCGAAATGACCCGTGCCGTGGAGCAATCCGGGCGCTTCCTAAGCTCGGTATACGAGATAGATTACCGCGATATGACACGTGAAACATGGCGCCGCGCCCGCGCCACATTTGATCAGGGTTATATGGAATTCAAAGAGTCGATCCTGAAAGCTTGGGACCAAATGGAGGTTGAGGAATGAGCAAGAAGCGCCGCATATTTGATATAGATATGCCTGACGAGGCAGATGAAACCATCCCCGCGGGGATGGTTCCCGAGCTTGAAACTAAAAGCTTGCGCCGCGGTCCGATGGCTACGGCCATAGGCGAAAACGCCGAGGCTTTAAAGGAGCGCCGCCAGATCGAGGCCGAGATCCGTGCTGAAAACGACGCGCTGGCCGCCGAGCATGTGCGCCTCAAGAAACAAGGCCTGATCGTTGATCTGGTTCCGCTGGGGCTGATTGATACCACCAAGCTGATCCGAGACCGCCACAGCGCGCCGGATATGGAGCTGGCCGAATTAATGGATTCGATCAAGGCTATTGGCCTCAGTAACCCTATTAAGGTTGAGCGGGCAGGTGAGCGCTACGAGTTGGTGCAAGGCATGCGGCGGCTCTCGGCTTATCGTGCGCTGGCCGAGGCCGATGAGCGCTTTGCCAACATTCCCGCCAGCCTTCTGGCGCAAGGCGAGGAGCTGGATGCGCTCTACCGCCGGATGGTGGACGAGAACCTCGTGCGCAAGGATATTTCTTTTGCCGAGATGGCAGACCTTGCTATCGCTTATGCCTCTGATCCCGGCACCGCGTGCGAGCTGCCCGAGAAAGCCGTGGCCATTCTTTACAAATCTACCAGCTATACCAAGCGCAGCTATATCCGCGCCTTTATTCCACTGATGGAGCGGCTTGGTGCGGTGTTGGATCACGCGTCCCATATCCCTCGTAGCCTTGGCCTCTCGTTGGCTAAGCGCATGGGTGAGGTCGAAGGCATTCCTGCGGCTATCAAGGCGGAGTTGAAGGGCTGGGATAACCGGTCGGTGCCGGATGAGTTGGGTGTTTTGCGAAAATTTGCTGGGGCAGGGGGAGATGAAACCTTCCCCGCAGGGAAGGTTTCAAAGCCGCATGAGCCACGCAAAGCCAAAACGACTTTTCAATTGGTGCGGCCTGAAGGGGCGGCAAAGTGCACAGCCTCTAACGGACGGCTAGAAGTGCGGCTTCCGTTGGATTTTTCGGCAATAGAGCGACGCAAGTTAGAGGCCGCCGTGCAAGGGTTGTTGGACCAGCTTGCGTGACGGCGTTTAACCCTCCAAGCCGCAACCTTCCCCATGGGGAAGGTTGCAGAGAGTAAAATCATTTTTCTCCTCATAAACTACTATTATTTGAGGGGAATACGCGCTACATTCCCCTCATGACAGAAATTTGGCAAACATCGTGCTGGCCGCACTTCACCTATAATGAGGCCTTGGCCGCGCCGTTGCTCTTGGAAATTGCCACGCGGCAAGGGGAGCTTACGGGGCTGCAAGCTGGCTTGGCCCCAGCTGAGCGGGAAGAAATTATTCTGCAAGCGATGACCCGTGAGGCGGTGCATTCATTTGGGATTGAAGGCGTAAAGTTGGACGCCGTTGAGATTGAGGTCTCGGTGGTGGCGTCCATGAAAGCGCGGAGCTTTGGGGCCGTAACGCGGCGCTCGGATGCGGTGGCTGAGCTGATGTTGGATGCGCGCACCGGGGGGGCACTTAATGCCGAGCGGCTGATGCGATGGCACCGGTTATTGTTTCACGGGATGGAGGTGGAGGATCTTGGCGCGTGGCGAGGTTTTGATCTGGTGATCGCCAAGTCAGCGCGGGCTGACCGCGAAGAGGTGCTTTATAACCCGCTGCCTCACGAGCGTGTGGCGGATGAAATGGCGGCGTTTCTGGGCTGGCTGGCCACGGATACTTCGCCCTTGCCCATTCGGGCGGCGCTAGCGCATTTGTGGTTTGAAAGCATCCATCCGTTTTCGGATGGCAACGGCCGCATTGGGCGGGCCATTATCGAGCTGGTATTTTCACAAGAAGCGGCGCTTCCTTTTAGCCTCTCGCGCCAGATTGAGGCTGAAAAAAAGGCGTATTATACGGCGTTGCAAGCGGGCAGGGTGGCTCATGATGGCCAGATAGACGCTACTGCGTTTGTGCAATGGTTTCTGGGTGCGGTGCTTTCCGCGGGGAAGGTTGCGTCGGATGAGGTGTGGTTTTTGGTGCAGCGGAACCGATATTTTATGGAGTATCGCAGTATGAGCGCGCGGCAGGAAATGGTGTTGCGGCACCTGTTTTCCATGGGGGCTGCGCGGGTGGCCCTTGGGGTGTCTGCCAAAGCCTATGGCAAGATTTCCGGTGTGTCAGCTGCCACAGCAACACGGGATCTGGTGGCGCTGGAAGGGCAGGGGGCTTTGCGGCGCTCGGCAGAGGGCGGGCGCTCAACCCGATATTTCTTTACCCTATAAGATCGGTTGCTGGGTTATCCTTAAGTTCGACATCATCGTAATATTTTTGCGCTTGCGCCACCGATCGGTGCAGGCTCAGGCGCATGGCGGCCTGAATGGGGGTGCCTTGCAGGGCGGCTTCGGTTAGGAAGCCGGAGCGCAGCCCGTGGGGAGAGGCAAATGTTTCGTCATAGTCTGCCTTAACCAGCAAGCGCTTGATGATTTGGCGGATGGCGTCGGGATGCAGCGGGCGGCTCAGCACGGTGCCGGATTTGGAGATCGGACGGAAGAGCGGGCCTTTGGTGAGTTGAGCGGCGCGCAGCCAGTCTTTTAAGGCTTGCGCCGCCCGTCCCTTTAGCAGCAGCTTTGGCGTGGCTCCTTTGGCCGTGGTCTTGGTTTCGAGCAGCCGGATATGGATCAAATCATCCTCAAGTGTGATGTCTTCCACGTGCAATCCTGTAATTTCAGAGCGGCGCCGGCCGCCAGAGGCCCAGCCAAGCATCAGGATGGCACGGTCGCGGGTGCCGCGCAGGCTCGGCGGGCAGGCCGCCAGCAGCTTTTCCAGCACGTCTAATGTGATCGGATTGTTCGACTTTGGGGCAGGGGGCCTTGCCGCGGCTCGGCGGGCTTTGGCGCGGGCTTGCCGCAGCAGGGGGGCCTCAAACGGGCTGGCGAGGTTGCGCATACGGTGGAACGCCCGCCAACTGGAAATGCGGCGGTCCAGTGTGGCGGGGGCGGGGCATTTGAGGGCTTTGCGCAGGCCCATGGCGATGAGATTTTCCGCAACGCTACGGGCGTTGTCGATTGCATCCAGATCACGCGAATGGTCAAGGATAAAGCGGAGGGCGACGGTTTCAGATTCTGGCCAGCTCAGCGCTTCGCCTTTCCAAGCCTCAATGTAGAGCAAATCACGCTCATAGGCGCGCAGAGTATTTTCTGGTGTGCCGCGCGTGTAGAGGTCGAGTAAGGCGGTTTCGTCTTGCACAGACAGGTTCGGGGCTTTGATGAGCTGGGTCATGGGGCGTTTTCTAGGCTTTTTCGTGGCCAAAAGCAATAGGCGTGATAACTGTAACTTATCACGTGTGATAGTGTGCGAGAAAAGTGCTTGGGTAGGGCGCGTTAATTCAGTATAATGCGCGCTATGAAATATGTAGCTCAATATCATGGCTGATGATGGCGACCTGTGGTTCTTGCCCGGACCGCCTGAAGACATTGCTCCGACCGACCCGCCGTGGGAGGTCGCGCAGCAAAAACTTGTGTTTGCACCAAAAGATTGGCTGCGCGCAGAAGCGGCGCAGGGCAGGGGGCTGGCGCGGGCGGCGGCGGCGTTTGCTCGGCTCGATGCGCAGATGAGCACGGGTTTTGCCAAGCGCTTGGCGCTGGCGGAGACCTCGGCCCTGCTCTGGACGCAGGGGGATTGGCTGCCGGTTGAGAAAATCACGCTTTATGGCTTGTTGCGGGAATCGTCATTAAAGGATGCGCAGGGGCTTTCCTTGGCGGATTGGGCGCAGCGGCGGTTGCTGGGGGCTGGGCTGCCGGAGGATCTGGCAGCGTTCCTTGGGCGGCGGCGGGCTGAATTTGACGGGCTGGAAGACTTTGGCCAACATCCGGTCGGGATCGAGTTTGATGGTTTGGAGTCTGACTGGCATGCGGCGCGGCGCGGGCTGGAAGAGGCTCATCCGATTACACAAGCGGCGGGGCTGTTTGCGGCTTGGCGAGCCTTTGGCTTATCTGAACCTGGCGCGGCTGTAGAGGCCGGTGTGGCGGCGACGAAGATCGGCGCCGCTGAGGGCAGGGCGCTGCGGTTCTTGCCGGTGGCTAGTGGCGGGCCAATAGGGCAGGGCGGCGCGGTGGCCGACCGGCTGGCGCGCTGGTACGGCGCGGTGGAAAACGCGTGCCTTCAGGCTGAAATGCAACACCGGCAGTTGAATACGTGGGCCAAGCGCGCCGAGCAGGCAACGGCGGGGTTGTCGGGCAAAACACCGGCGCTTTTGATCGAGGCCCTGCAAGCTGTGCCCGCGCTTTCGGCTGGCATGGTGGCGCACGCGGGTTCTGTCGCAAATATTGGTCAAGGCCGAAAGGATTCTATTAATCGGACGCAGTTATCCAGCGAGAGCAAAAAACTGCGCAAAGCCGTTCCCTTTCAGACCAAACTGTTTCTTGCGGATCATCTGAGCCACCTCGATGGTTCTGTCGCAAACTTTTTGACTTGATTGCCATGAGTGGCGTTGGCCGACATGATGTA
>NVUX02000080.1 GCA_002402045.2 Paracoccaceae bacterium
CGCGTCTTCGCAAACTTGTGGCGGCGGCTGGCGTTAAACTTATGCGGCATCAAGGGCATCCGGGCTGCCGACAAAGGACTCTAGTATCAGAACACCAGGCATCCATGCAACAACGCCCCTTTGTGTGGGGGGATTGGGACGACTATTCCCGCGAAGATGTCACCACCAGCCGCAATATCCCGCGCCGCTCTACGCTGGTGCTGCTGCGCGGCGATCAGGAGCTTGGCCGAATCGTGGCCGATACCAGAAGCGCACAAATTCAGGCGTTCATGGACCTTGGGTTGTAACCACTTCCAAATTGTAACAATTGGAACATAATACCAGTTAACCGAAGAGAATCCTTCTTTTTGGCAGTTGCTTTGCGCGGTATTCTATCCTCTAATTCCCCCACAAAAAATAAACTGTGGAGGAAAATATGAAAACGAATCTCTTAGGTGCAGCAACCGTAGCCTTATTGCTCAGCATGGGCGGCGCAGCTTTTGCACAAGAAGATTGCCCACGTGGCGACCTTGACCCGAAATATTGCGACCGTGACGGCGACCTGCTTGCCGACGCACCCACCGATCCGGCAGACTTGAAAGACCCAAGCACCCTGATTTTTGCGTATACACCCGTTGAAGACCCGGCGGTTTATGAAGAAGCATGGTCAGATTTCCTGACATATCTCGAAGAGAAAACCGGCAAAGACGTGGTGTTTTTCCCTGTGCAGTCCAACGCTGCCCAGATTGAGGCCATGCGCTCGGGCCGCTTGCACATTGCGGGCTTTAACACCGGCTCCAACCCGTTGGCTGTGAATTGCGCGGGCTTTAACCCGTTTACCATTATGGCTTCACTTGACGGCAACTTCGGCTATGAGATGGAAATTCTCACCTACCCCGGTTCCGGCATTGAAACGGTTGAAGATATCCGTGGTGGCCAGCTGGCATTCACCTCACCAACCTCCAACTCCGGCTTCAAAGCGCCTTCCGCCATTTTGGCGTCAGACTTTGACATGATCCCTGAGCGCGATTTTGAAGCGGTGTTCTCCGGCAAGCATGACAACTCGATCCTCGGCGTTGCCAATCAGGACTACCAAGCCGCCTCCATCGCCAACTCCGTGCTTTCGCGCATGGTGTCTCGCGGCGTGATCGAAGCTGATCAGGTGATCTCGATCTACAAATCGCAAACCTTCCCGACCACGGGCTTTGGCGTTGCGCACAATCTTACACCTGAGCTAACGGCGAACATTCGTGAGGCGTTCTTCACCTTCGATTGGGAAGGCAGCTCGCTGCAACGTGAATTTGAAAAGTCAAATGAAGGCCAGTTCCTTGAGATGACTTACATTGAGTTCTGGGATGTTATCCGTAAAATTGACACGGCAAACGGCGTTTCTTACGCTTGTCAGTAAGCGTTAAATAAATATGGCGTCCGCAAAATTGTGGACGCCATTTCTGTATCTAGGGGTGGAAAATGCTAGAACTTCAAGGCCTTACCAAAATATATAACACAGGTGACAAAGCACTGAGCGATGTGACCCTCTCCATCCCGAGCGGGCAAGTGGTGGCGCTGATTGGCCCCTCAGGGGCTGGTAAATCAACCCTCATTCGCTGTATCAACCGCCTCGTTCAGCCAACCTCTGGCTCGGCCACGATTGATGGTGTGAACATCACCGCGCTCGGCGCTGGCGGGTTGCGTAAAGCGCGCCGTAAAATGGGAATGATCTTTCAGGAATATGCGCTGGTTGAGCGCCTGACCGTGATGGAAAACGTGCTTTCTGGCCGCTTAGGCTATGTTGGCTTTTTTCGCAGCTTGTTCCGCAAGTTTCCGCAATCGGATGTGGATGCCGCTTACCGGCTGCTAGACCGTGTGGGCCTGCTGGAAATGGCCGATAAACGCGCCGATGCGCTTTCAGGCGGGCAGCGCCAGCGGGTTGGCATTTGCCGCGCCCTTATCCAAGACCCCTCGCTTTTGCTGGTGGATGAACCCACCGCCAGCCTCGACCCCAAAACCTCACGCCAAATAATGCGCCTGATCGTTGAGCTATGCTCCGAGCGCGGCTTGGCGGCGATCATTAACATCCACGATGTGGCGCTGGCGCAAATGTATGTGCAGCGAGTGGTCGGGCTAAAGCTCGGCGAAGTTGTGTTTGACGGCGGACCAAATGACCTAACACCAGCCGTGCTTACCGATATTTACGGCGAGGAAGACTGGGAAGCGACCATTGAAAAGGTTGACGACGAGGACGAAGACACATGAGCGCCGCGCTAGAGGCCAAATTAGGGCGGGCCTGGAAAAAGCCGCCGTTTATTGCAAACCCTGTTTTCCGCTGGCTGCTTATTGGCGGCTCGATCGCTTATTTCGTCGTGGCGCTTGGGGGCATTGATGTAAGTTGGGATAGAATCGTTAAAGGCATGGCTTACGGCAAGCGCTTCATTTTTGCCTTCGGTGAAATTTTTGGCGCCTTTTACGACTATATTTCCGACCTGTTCCCTGACCTGTTTGGAAACACCAGTGGCCGCGACCCTAATGATTCTCGCTGGATCGAAATTTGGACCGAGAAGGAAATCATAAAAGGGCTGTATGAAAGTATTGTGATGACCATTGCCTCAACCGTAGTCGGCATTGCCATTTCCATTCCGATCGCGCTTGGGGCCGCAAGCAATATTGCCCCTATGCCGGTCTATCTGTTTTGTCGCTCTATCATTGCCCTGTCTCGTGCCCTTAACGAAATTATTGTGGCAATCATTTTGGTGGCCATTCTGGGCTTTGGCCCCTTGGCTGGCTTCATTACGCTAAGCTTCGCAACCATCGGATTTTTGGCCAAACTCCTGGCGGAAGACATTGAAAACATGAACAAACAGCAAGCGGAGGCGGTTAAATCCACTGGCGCTAGCTGGGGTCAATGGATCAATTTCGGGGTGCAGCCGCAGGTTATGCCCCGTCTTATCGGGCTTTCCATGTACCGGCTGGATATCAACTTTCGCGAATCAGCCGTGCTGGGGCTGGTGGGCGCGGGCGGCATTGGCGCCACACTTAACACGGCGTTTGATCGCTACGAGTTTGATACCGTTGCGGCCATTTTGCTTACCATTATCGTCATTGTGATGATCCTCGAATATCTCTCGGGTGTCATTCGCGGGAAGGTTCAATAATGCCTACGCATGAAAAAAATGGCCTAAAGGTCTGGCAAGTTCGCGAGACCAAGGCGCAGCTTATCCGCTGGGGCGCTTGGCTTATTGGGTTGGCAATATTCATCTTTGCCTGGAAAGAGATTTCCGACAATACGCTATGGTTCATGATGGACAATGTTGGCGAAGTGGTTGCCGATATTGCGGGGCGGGCCACGCCACCAGCTTGGAGCTTTATTCTTGAGCTGGGCGGGCCAATTTGGGATACTTTGGCGATCGCCACCCTCGGCACATTTTTCTCGCTTATCATGGCAGTTCCGGTGGCCTTTTTGGCGGCCCGCAACACCACGCCAAGCCGGGTATTTGTGCGCCCCATCGCGCTTCTGATCATCGTTTCCACCCGCTCGGTGAACTCGCTAATCTGGGCATTGCTGCTGGTTTCCATTGTGGGGCCGGGGGTGCTGGCGGGGCTTATTGCCATCTCTATCCGCTCCATCGGGTTTTGCGCCAAGCTGCTTTATGAAGCCATTGAAGAGATCAATGTGGTGCAGGTGGAAGCGATTAAAGCCACCGGAGCCTCACGCATGCAGGTGATGGTTTACGGTATTGTGCCGCAAATTATGCCCGCATTTGCTGGCATTGCTGTGTTCCGCTGGGATATCAACATTCGCGAAAGCACTGTGCTGGGGCTGGTGGGCGCGGGCGGCATTGGCTTAGCGCTGCAATCCTCGCTTAATGTGCTGGCATGGCCTAAGGTGAGCCTTATCTTGCTGGTTATTTTGGTGGCCGTTGTTATTGGCGAGTGGGTTTCGGCAAAGGTACGCGGCGCAATTATCTAAGAGGCTTTGATGATCAATACAAACTGGGCGTTTGCGCAATATGAGAATGTACGCAAACGCTTGCCCGTTTCTGTGGCGCGCGGGGCCTGCACTCGTGTGCCTGACCTCGGCGCGCTGGCCGATGAATTTGACGTGTTTTTGTTTGACGCTTACGGCGTACTAAATGTGGGCAACACCCCGATTGCAGGTGCCCCCGAGCGGGTGGCTGCCCTGCAAGCTATGGGCAAGCGCACAATGGTTCTAACCAACGGCGCTAGCTATCCGGCGTCTGACCGGCTGCCAAAATACCATGAATATGGCTTCAATTTTACCGCGGATGATGTGATTTCCAGCCGCGATGCACTGGCCGCACATTTGGCCACCCTGCCCGATATTCGCTGGGCTGCCATGGCCCCGAAAGGCGCTTCATTTGAGGGTTTGGGCGTGGTGTTTGACCTGCTGGAAGATGCCCCCGAAACCTATGCCAATGCAGAGGGGTTTCTGCTGCTTGGCAGCCAAATATGGAATGACGCGCGCCAAGCTATGCTGGTTGAAACCCTGCGCGCCAATCCGCGCCCGGCGCTGGTTGGCAACCCTGATCTTGTGGCACCTTATGAGCACGGGTTTACCCTGCAACCGGGGCTTTATGCCCATTGGCTGGCCGATAGAACCGGCCTTGAGCCGCTGTTTTTTGGCAAGCCGTTTGGCGGCATGTTTACCGAGGCGCGGCGGCGTTTTGGGGCGGTGCCGCCCGAGCGGGTGTTGATGATCGGCGATACGCTGCACACCGATATTCTCGGCGGCGCGGCGGCGGGCTTCAAAACGCTGCTTGTTGAGAATCACGGGATGTTTAAGGGCGCAGATGTAGCCCCTTATATCGAGAAATCCGGCATTGCGCCGGACTATATCACCCCGACTATTTAGCGATATGCACGGCAACTTCGTTGTCATCGCACAGCTTTTGGATACGTGCTGGCGGGGCGCTGTCAGTGAAAAATGCATCCATATCGGCAAGGCTGGCAATGCGCACAGGGGCGCGGCGGTTATATTTAATTTCGTCCGCCATTAGAAAGGCCTGTCGCGCGTTTTCAATGATCGCTTGCGTTACCCGCACTTCGCGGAAATCGTGGTCCAGAAGGGTGCCATCAGAGGCAATGGCCGCGATGCCGATCACGGCATAATCAGCCCGAAATTGCCGGATAATCTCGGTGGCCACATCGCCCACAAGCCCGCCATCTGAGCGGCGCAGCACCCCGCCGGTCACGATGACCTCGGTGTGCGGCGACGTAGACAGAATTTTGGCGACGTTAAAATTATTGGTAATCACCATCAGGTTTTTATGGTTCAAAAGCGCGCGCGCCACCGCCTCGGTGGTGGTGCCGATGTTGAGGAAAATAGACGCCCCGTCAGGGATTTTGCTGGCACACAGCGCGGCCATCGCTTCTTTTTCTGGCACCGCCAGCAATGAGCGCTCTTCATAGCCGGGGTTGATAACGCTTGAGGGCGGAATGGCCCCGCCATGCACCCGCGTCAGGTGTCCCATTTCGCAAAGCTCGCTCAGGTCGCGCCGGATGGTTTGCGCTGTTACCTCAAACTCACGGCTAAGGCCGTCAACCGTCACTTTACCCAAGTCACGGGCGATACTTAATATTTCATCATGTCGAAGATTTTGGGCCATGCGGGTTTCCGTGTTCGCAAATGTTCGTTATGGGCGCTTTTAGGGCATATCGAGGCGCGAAACAACAGTGAATTTCTTAGGGCACCTTGCGGCCCCATCAAAACGTACATTTTCGAAGAAAAGAGAAGATAGTCGTTGACGTTGGGGCCGGTATACCTGCATATACACCTATCGAAGCATGGCTTCGGTAAAGAAAGCTGGCGGGTTCTTGTTGGGCCTAGAGCACGCCAATTTTCTGCGAGGGGTGCGGCCTCCCCAAGAGGCCACACCCCTTGCAGGGCTTTCCGTTTTACCAAAAAATTAGATAGCGCTGGAGTGCCGATGGTTTGGAGCGTTAAAGGCATCAAAACCTGCCGCGATGATCCGCGTAAGCGGGCGGCCAGCGGGCAGAATGCGGAAATGACCTTTTTTGAACTCGACAAAACCCCGATAGGTTTTGGCCAGTCGTTTACAATCAGCCCTTACCGGCTTGGCAAAATCACCAAAATCTGCCTTCAGGGCCTCAATGTCGACCTCGAAATCGCACATTAGCGCTTCAATCGCCCGCGCCCGCACTTGGTCGGCCATGCCAAGCGAAAAGCCTTTGGCAGCAGACCAATCACCTGCATTAATTGACTGGATATAGTTGGTGGTGGCGGCATTATTTTGGATATACCCTTGGGGGAAACGCGAAATTGAAGATGCGCCAAGGCCGATAAGCGCAACGCAGCGATCATCCGTGTAGCCTTGGAAATTACGGCGCAGGTGGCCGTTTCGAGCGGCAATGGAAAGGCTGTCTTCGGGTTTTGCGAAGTGGTCAATTCCGATAATCTCCATGCCGCTATCCGCAAACATTTTGGCGGCGGTTTCAGCTTGCTCAAAGCGCGCATGTGCGCCGGGCAGGCTATCTTCAGAGATCATTTGTTGCCGCTTGGCCATCCACGGCACGTGGGCATAGCCAAATAGCGCCACACGATCAGGATTGAGGGATTGCACAAGCTCAACCGTGTTTTTTAGCTCGTCCAACCCCTGAAAAGGCAGGCCATATACCATATCAATATTCACCGACGGCACGCCATGACGGCGGAGGGACTCCACGGTATCACGGGTCAGCTCATAGGTTTGCGGCCGACCAATGGCGGCCTGCACCTTGGGGTTAAAATCTTGCACGCCAATGCTGGCACGATTCATGCCACCACGAACAAAAGCCTCGATTTTGGCGTCGTTGCAGGCGGTCGGGTCAATCTCAACCGAAAACTCATAGTCTTCATCAAAGGGTGTGGCGTCCAGAATCGCCGCCATCAGTGTGTCAATCAGCTCGGGCGTTAGAATCGTAGGAGAGCCGCCGCCAAAATGCAGCCGACCAAGCTTCAGCCCCTCGGGCCGCGTTTTCTTAAACATCGCAATTTCTTTGAGCAACACATCCACATAGGCGACAACCGGGCTGAGGGTGGTAACCCCTTGGGTGCGGCAGGCACAAAACCAGCACAGACGCTCGCAAAACGGGATATGAATATAGAGCGAAACGGGCTTGGAAATGTCTAATGTTTCCAGCCAAAAAGCAAAATTCGGCCGCCCGACATCCGCGTGAAAATGCGGCGCCGTGGGGTAGCTAGTGTAGCGCGGCACGTTTTTATCAAAAAGTCCGGCGGTTGTGAGTGCATTTAGGTCTGTCATCTTGGCCAAATAGTCGCTTATAAAGCGGGAATCCTTGATCGAGATCAAGGTGGACATATTTTACCCCCGAAGGTAGGCTGACCTATGCCCCACTTGGTGCCGAAAATTGAAGCGAATATGCGCTGTGGTGATTGCCCGATCCGGCATCGTGCCATCTGCGCTTATTGTGAGCCGGCAGAGCTTGATCAGCTCGACGACATAAAATCCTACAAAACCTACCAAGCGGGCGAAACCATTGTGTGGGCCGGAGAAGAAATGCCACTGATTGGCTCTGTGGTTTACGGCGTGGCGACACTTTCACGCAGTCTGGCTGATGGCCGCCGGCAAATGGTCGGGCTTTTACTGCCATCAGATTTTATTGGCCGACCCGGGCGCAAAGTGGCACCTTATGATGTGGTGGCAGCAAATGACGTCATGGTCTGCCATTTCAGGGTTGATAAATTTAACAACCTGATTGACGAAACCCCCGCGCTTGAACGCCGCTTGCTTGACATGACCATGGACGAGCTGGACTCTGCGCGCGAGTGGATGCTGCTGTTGGGCCGCAAGACCGCACGTGAAAAAATCGCAAGTATGCTTGTGATTTTCGCCCGTCGTGGCTCTGAGCTCAGCCATGAGAAGCTCGGCGACGGGCTGCGCTTTGAAGTGCCGCTCACCCGTGAGGCCATGGCTGACTATTTGGGCCTGACCATTGAGACCGTAAGCCGCCAGTTTTCAGCACTGAAAAAATCTGGTGTGATTTTTATGGAAGACGCCCGCCATATTCGCGTGCCGAATTATGTGCGCTTGCTTGACGAGGCCTCTGATGATTCCGATGGCGGGTTTATCAGCTAAAAAACGTGAATTAGATTCCTAACTTGACCTAGATCAATGTTGTATTAACCTCGTTGCACCACTACCCAAGCATAATAACGGGCAGATTCAATCTGTTCGATTCTGAAATGAGGGCGTAAACATGCAACATATCATAAAGGCGGTACTGCTTGGGGCGATTGTCCTTGCGGCGGCATTCGCAACAAATTTCGCAAGGGACCTGTCTTATCAGGTGAGTGCGATTGTTATTATTCTGTGGGCCGGATACCTATTTATCCGCGAGATCGGCAAAATCGGCAACCCGCCAGCACCGGTAGAAACCGGCTATATGGACGGGGTTGTGCGCGCAGGCGTAATTGCCACCGTGTTTTGGGGCATCACCGGTTTTACCGTTGGCGTTTGGATCGCCTTTCAACTTGCCTTCCCTGATTTGAACCTGAGCGAACTTACCCATGGTTACCTCAACTTTGGTCGCTTGCGTCCGTTGCATACGTCTGCTGTTATCTTTGCCTTTGGTGGCAACGCCTTGATCGCCACCTCGTTTTATGTGGTGCAGCGCACCTCGGCAGCGCGTTTGTTTGGTGGCAATCTGGCTTGGTTCGTGTTTTGGGGCTATCAGCTGTTTATCGTTTTGGCCGCGCTTAGCTACGTGCTTGGGGCCAGCCAAAGCCGCGAATATGCAGAGCCTGAATGGTATATCGACATTTGGCTAACCATTGTTTGGGTGGCTTACCTCGTGGTATTTGCCGGTACGATCTACAAGCGCAAAGAGCCACATATTTATGTGGCCAACTGGTTCTACCTCGCCTTCATCATTACCATCGCCATGTTGCACATCGTTAACAATCTGGCCGTTCCGGTTTCGATCTTCGGCTCAAAGTCGGTGTCGCTGTTCTCGGGCGTACAAGACGCCATGACCCAGTGGTGGTATGGCCACAATGCCGTGGGCTTCTTCCTGACAGCGGGTTTCTTGGGCATGATGTACTACTTCGTGCCAAAACAGGCGAACCGTCCGGTTTTCTCCTACAAGCTTTCAATCGTGCACTTCTGGGCGCTCATCTTCCTTTATATCTGGGCTGGCCCACACCACCTGCATTACACAGCGCTGCCTGACTGGGCACAAACGCTGGGTATGGTGATGTCGATCATCCTCTGGATGCCTTCATGGGGCGGTATGATCAACGGTTTGATGACGCTCTCTGGCGCGTGGGATAAACTGCGCACCGACCCTGTGTTGCGGATCATGGTTGTGTCTATCGCGTTTTACGGCATGTCGACCTTTGAAGGGCCGATGATGGCGATTAAAGCGGTGAACTCGCTCAGCCACTATACAGACTGGACCATTGGCCACGTGCACTCCGGTGCTTTGGGCTGGAACGGGATGATCACCTTTGGCGCGCTTTATTTCTTGGTGCCGAAGCTTTGGTTCCGCGAGCGGCTTTACAGCGATAAACTGGTTAACTACCACTTCTGGCTCGCCACAATCGGTATCGTGCTTTACGCATCGGCTATGTGGGTTTCTGGCATCATGGAAGGCCTAATGTGGCGCGAAGTTGATGCGCAGGGCTTCCTTGTGAATGCGTTCTCTGACACCGTTGTAGCTAAATTTTCGCTTTTGGTTATTCGTGGCACAGGTGGTTTGTTCTTCCTCACTGGCGCGCTGATCATGGCCTATAACCTCTGGAAAACTGCGATTGGGGCTGGCGAAGCAACGCCGATTAAAGCCGCTTCCAGCGTTCCAGCTGAATAAGGAAAGAGACTATGGGAATTTTAGACAAACACGGCGTTATTGAACGTAATGCCACCCTCCTGATGGTGCTCTCCCTTGTGGTCGTTAGCATCGGTGGCCTGGTAGAGATTGTGCCGCTGTTCTACCTGCAAAACACCATTGAGGATGTTGAGGGCATGCGCCCTTACACCCCGCTGGAGCTGACCGGGCGCGATATTTACGTGCGCGAAGGCTGCTATGTGTGCCACAGCCAAATGATCCGGCCCATGCGCGACGAAGTGGAGCGCTATGGCCACTATTCACTGGCGGCGGAAAGCCAATATGACCATCCGTTCCAGTGGGGCTCCAAGCGCACAGGGCCAGATTTGGCCCGCGTCGGTGGCCGCTACTCAGACGAGTGGCATGTAGACCACCTATCGGCGCCGCGCTCGGTTGTGCCAGAATCCATTATGCCACAATATGCGTTCCTCAAGCGCACAGCGCTCAACATTGAGTATATTGAGGATCGCTTGATCGCGGATGCCATGGTGGGAGTGCCTTATACCGAAGTGATGATTGCTTCGGCCAAGGACGACCTACTGGCCCAACTCGACCCATATAGTGACGGCATAGACAGCCTTTACGCCAACTATGACGAACGGGTTGTGGCGCGCAATTTTGATGGCCAAGAAGAGCTGACAGAGATGGACGCACTAATCGCTTATCTGCAAGTGCTGGGTACAATGGTTGATTTCACGACCTTTGAGCCAGTCGCAAGCCGCTAGGAGGGCATGATGTATACAGTACTGAGAGAATTGGCCGATAGCTGGTTTATGCTGATGATGTTCCTATTTTTCATCGGTGTCATCATATTCGCCTTCCGCCCCGGGACCAAAGAGTCCTATGACCGGCTGCGTAATCTGCCGCTACAAGATGACGATGTCTTGGCTAAAGACATATCAGGAGAGAAATAATGGCTAAAAAACCTGTAAAAAAGCAAGAAGTCGAAACCACGGGCCATGAATGGGACGGGATTCAGGAGTATAACAACCCCCTGCCGCGCTGGTGGCTTTGGACAACCTACCTCACCATCATTTGGGGGATCGGCTATATAATCGCTTATCCGGCGATACCGCTGATTAACGGGGCGACGCCGGGCTTGCTTGGCTATTCGTCTCGCGCAGAAGTGGCGGCTGATATCGCCGAAATAGAGGCGCAAAACGCGCCGCTAACCGCGCGGATTATCGAGCTGGAACTGACGGAGATTTCCAGCGATGAGCTCGTTGGCGGCGAAGCTGACGGGTTTGCCTATAATGGCGGCCGCGCGGTGTTCCAAACCTTTTGCGCCCAGTGCCACGGTGCCGGTGCTAACGGGTCCAAAGGCTATCCAAGCCTGATCGACGATGATTGGCTCTGGGGGGGCTCTATTGAGGAGATTTACACAACCATCAGCCACGGCATTCGCCATGAGACTGACCTGGATACCCGTATTTCCGAAATGCCGGCCTTTGGCGAGTTTCTCAGCAAAGAGGAAATCGTGGGTATTGTAGATTATGTTGGCTCGCTATCAAGCATCAACGGTGCTGTTGCCACGGAAGAGCATGAAATGCTTTTCCTCGACAATTGCGCGGCTTGCCACGCAGATGACGGCACCGGAGACCGGTTTGCCGGTGCGCCGAACCTGACAGACGCTATCTGGCTTTATGGCTCAGACTCGGCAACTCTGATTGATACGGTAACCTACGCCCGTGCAGGTGTTATGCCCGCTTGGTCTGGCCGCTTGTCTGAAAGCCAAATTCGCCAAGCAGCGGTTTATATCCACTCCCTCGGGGGCGGCGAATAAAAACGCAACTCACGTTAAAAAAGGGCCCGGCAGCAATGCCGGGCCTTTTTTTAACTAAAAACACATACTTGATGTGGGTCAATTCACCAAGATCGAATCACAGCTATACAGAATTTGCGAAGCCAAGATTGTTAGGTATTAACGTTTTTGACTTTTGATGTGAGGCCCTTGCCTCACCTCACTCCCCTCGCGCCCTCGCAGGCGCAACCTTTATGCCTGGTCACCCCGTGTGATCAGGCTTTTTTTTGCCTGCGGCAATGTGCTAAGGTTTTATTGATCGAGATCAAGGATACTGCATGGCAAAGGGGCGTATGCCAATGAAAATTGGCCCTCTCTCCGTGCCAACATCCGTATTTGGAGCCTAATGTGAACGACGAATCATCCAAACCTGCAAGCCTATATGTCGCGCGTGAGCCAATTTTTCCGCGTAAAGTTAAAGGCAAGTTCCGGAACCTTAAATGGTGGCTGATGGGCCTGATGCTTGGCGTCTATTACCTGCTACCGTGGATACGCTGGGACAGAGGCGCCAACCTGCCGGACCAAGCGGTGCTGCTCGACATGGCCAACCGCCGTTTCTTTTTCTTCTGGATCGAAATCTGGCCGCACGAGTTCTATTTTATTGCCGGATTGCTGATAATGGCGGGGCTGGGCTTGTTTCTGTTCACCTCGGCCTTGGGCCGCGTTTGGTGTGGCTATGCCTGCCCCCAAACCGTATGGACCGACCTTTTTATCTTGGTCGAGCGCTGGGTTGAGGGCGACCGAAACGCCCGCATTCGCTTGCTCAAAGCTAAATGGGATGCACGAAAAATACGCCTCCGCGTTGTTAAGTGGATTATTTGGCTGCTCATCGGGGCCGCCACCGGCGGCGCGTGGGTGTTTTACTTTGCAGATGCGCCCACCTTGGCGCGGGAGCTCTTTATCGGCGAAGCCAGCTTTATGGCCTATATGTTTATCGCCGTACTCACCGTAATTACCTTCATTTTTGGCGGCTTTGCACGCGAGCAAATCTGTATTTATGCCTGCCCGTGGCCACGTATTCAGGCCGCGATGATGGACGAAGAAACCCTCACCGTTGGCTATCGCGATTGGCGCGGAGAGCCCCGGGGCAAAGGAAAAAGCCGCGAGGGTGAAGCGCCGCTGGGGGACTGCATCGATTGCATGGCCTGCGTAAATGTATGCCCTACCGGCATTGATATCCGTGATGGCCAGCAACTGGCCTGCATTACCTGCGCGCTCTGCATTGATGCCTGTGATGATATCATGACCAAAATCGGCAAGCCCCGCGGCTTGATTGATTATCTTGCGGTCTCTGACTTTGAGCGCGAAAAAGCCGGTGAACCGCCGCGCAAGCTCTGGAAGCACGTTTTCCGTCTGCGTACCTTGATTTATATCTCGCTTTGGGGCGCTGTGGGCGTGGGTATTCTGGTCGCGCTGTTAATCCGCACAGATATCGGGCTTTCAGTTTCCCCAGTGCGCAATCCTACCTTTATCACCCTCTCAGACGGCTCGGTGCGCAACGCTTATGATGTGCGGTTGCGTAATATGAAGGGCGATGATGTGGTATTTGACTTTACCGTCGAGGGGGCCGAGGGGCTGATACTGAAAATCGAGGGGGTTGATGGCGCATCCGTACATGCCGATGCCGACGCAACCACAAAAATCCGGCTTTACCTCACCAGCCCCCGAGATTCTGCGCTCTCGTCTACCCAGTCTTCTCCTGTTAGGATAAGCATCGAACACGAACAGAGCGGTTCCGCCACGTTTGCGGACACCGTATTTAATGGAAAAGGAAACTAGCGATGACAACGGCAAACCCCAAAGAATTTACCGGGCGTAAAATGCTATTTACGATGTTGGCGTTTTTTGGCGTTATTATCACGGTGAATATGTATATGGCCTATTCCGCCGTCAGTACATTTCCCGGTTTGGAAGTCGAAAACTCCTACGTAGCCTCGCAGGAGTTTAACGAGCGCGCCGCTGCACAGCGGGCGCTAGGCTGGACTGTGGAATTCACCCGTGAGGGCGACGAATTGGTGCTAAATCTACTCGACCGCGATGGTGTTGAGGTGATACCCGCCTCGATTTCAGCAATACTTGGTCGGCCCACGTTTTCAGGCGACGACATCGTCCTTGATTTCCGCCTAGTTGGCCACGAATATCGTGCGCCCGCTGTGCTCGCCACTGGCCCATGGCGGCTATTTTTAGATGCAATCGCCCAAGACGGCACATTTTACAAAAAGCGCCTACATTTGGTTGTAGACGAGTGAGATGACCGCAGAGATCCCATCTCTGGCAGCGTGCCCCGCTTGCGTGGCCTTGCCCGACAAAAGCAAACTGATACCAAAGCTGGACCCATCAGAGATGCCCATGCGGCGGATAGAGCTATCGCTGCCCACCGTGCATTGCGCGGCCTGCATAGCCGCGGTTGAGCGCCAGCTCTCCAACCGCCCCGATGTGTTTGGCGCGCGGGTTAACCTGACCCTAAAACGGGTTTCTATTACCGCGGCGGATGTGCCAGAAATAGAGGATGTGCTGATTGCCGAGCTTGATAGCCTTGGCTATCCGGCCAAGCCGCTTGATAGCGCGGTGCTGGCTATGGCTGAGGGCGATAAAGCGGGGCGCGACCTGTTGGCGCGCCTTGGTGTAGCTGGCTTTGCCATGATGAATGTCATGTTGCTCTCAATTTCGGTTTGGGCGGGCGCCGAGGGCTATACCCGCGATCTTATGCACTGGATCAGCGCCGCCATTGCCCTGCCTGCCGTCGCCTTTGCGGGCTATCCGTTTTATAAATCTGCGTGGAGCGCGCTCAGCCGTGGCCGCCTAAATATGGATGTGCCGATTTCGCTGGCTATTCTGCTGGCCTCCGCCGTTTCGCTGTTTGAAACCATCAAAAGCGGCGATCATGCCTATTTTGATGCGGCCCTTTCCCTGACATTCTTCCTGCTCATTGGCCGCTATCTTGATTACAAAACCCGCGCCACTGCCCGCTCTGCCGCCTCTGAGCTGGCCGCGCTAGAGGTGCAAAAAGCCCGCCGCGTTACCGATGATGGCGAAGAAACCGTGCCGCTTGATGCCCTGCGTGAGGGCGACATTCTGGTGGTCGCCCCCGGAGAGCGCCTGCCGGCTGACGGCGTGGTCACTTGGGGTGATAGCGAGCTGGACCCCTCCATGCTCACCGGCGAAACCCTGCCCCAATCGGTTGGGCAGGGGTCGATCGTGCGGGCGGGGATGCTTAACATCGCTGGCCCGCTGAAAATTCGTGCGGAGGGGCTGGGCGAGGAAACCCTGCTCAAGCAAATTACGCGTCTGGTGGAAACCGCCGAAACTACGCGCAATAAATATACATCGCTGGCCGAAAAAGCCGCCAATATTTATGCACCCGCCGTGCATCTCTTGTCGCTTCTGGCCTTTCTTGGCTGGGGCTTTGCCACGGGAGATTGGCGCTTGGCAATTAATATTGCCGCTGCCGTGCTTATTATCACCTGCCCTTGCGCCCTTGGCCTTGCGGTGCCTGCGGTACTGGCCGCGGCCTCGGGGCGGCTTTTTGCCCAAGGAGTGCTGCTAAAAGACGGGGTATCGCTGGAGCGCCTCGCCGAAATTGATACCGTTGTATTTGATAAAACCGGCACCCTGACCACGGGCAAGCCCGCCTTGGTAAATGCCGATGAAATCCCTATTGAGACTCGCGAATATGCGGCCGCCCTCGCGCAACATTCGGCGCATCCGCTTTCAAAAGCCATTGCGCGCGCGTTTTCCAGCACGCTCGATATCGAAGATATCCGCGAACACCCCGGGTTTGGTACATCAGGCCGCCTCAATGGGGTTGAGCTTCGGCTTGGCCGCGCCGACTGGTGCGGCGCCACCTCCGCCACCCAAACCGCCGTTTGGCTCAAGGTTGGGAACGCCCCCCCCCGCGCCTTCCTGTTTGAAGACGAGATTCGCCCCGAAGCGCATGAAACGGTAAAGGCGTTAAAAGCCGCTGGCCTCTCGGTGCATCTGCTTTCGGGTGATGTCCCCGCCGCCGCAGAAGCGATCGCCAAGGCCGCCGGTATTTCGCATTGGACAGCCCAAGCCAGCCCTGCTGAAAAGGTGGATGCGCTCAATGCCTTAGCAGCACAGGGCCACAAAGTGCTTATGGTTGGAGACGGGTTAAACGATGCCGCCGCCCTCGCCGCCGCCCATGTTTCCATGTCTCCCGCCTCGGCGGTTGATGCCAGCCGCTCCAGCGCAGACATGATTATTATTAGTAATGACCTTTCAGAAGTTGCCAAAGCGCACAAAATTGCGGTGGCCTCCAAGCGCCGGATTATCGAGAACTTCAGCATCGCCGCCATTTATAACCTGATCTCGGTGCCACTAGCGCTTGCCGGCTTTGCCACACCGCTCATGGCCGCCCTCGCTATGTCGGCCAGCTCCATTACCGTTTCGCTAAACGCCATGCGCATAGGAAGAATGAAATGAACATCCTCGCAGTGCTCATCCCCATTTCGCTAATACTCGGCGGCATCGGCCTGTTTGCCTTCTTTTGGTCGGTCAAAAACAAGCAATTTGATGACCCAAAGGGCAATGCTGAGCGGATTTTGTCGGATCGGTTTGATGATGACCCCAATGGGCGTTAATTGAAAACCTTGAGTTTTCGGACGAAAAGCCACTAAAATCGGCGCCTTTCCACACTATTTCCTCGATATGCCTCTTTTTCATCCTAAATTAATGCCTATATGCCATCATGTGTGCAGGGCAGTTTATTGAGTGTCGCCGTGTTACGAGTTTTGCCCTGCATGCGCACAGGTTTTGAAAATACCACCTCAAGTGCTGTGAAATCTGCATATTTTCGCTATCAAACGATAGAATTTGGCCAATCACCACAATATGGCCTTTTTTGGCTCTAATTTGCGCCTTATTTCGGCATTAGTCTGTTTTATGTAGACAGAGCATATAGTGAGTGCCGCCGTGTAATGAGTTTTCTCTGTTTGCCGTTTGTAAAATGATAGTGAACAGTTTGGCGCCCATGACGGAGGGCGCCGTTTTACTTTCTGGCAGTCAAAAACATATTCGTAAAATCATATAATTGCCACATTTGGCGCATTTTATGGCCATAATTTGTAGCTAAACATTTAAGTGTATTCAGGGAGTGTTAAGAGTGCCGCCGTGTAAGTGTTTACCCTGAATACACTTTTTACCAGTTTTACCGCCCTCCTTGCGAGGGCGTTTTTATGTCACGGCACCACGCGCTTTGAAGCGGTCCGCTTTCCACACATCTTTTGCCATAATTCCGCATAAAATATTTGCAGCCTGCACCACATCCATGTGGCTCAAATATAGCGGCGAAAACCCAAAGCGCAGCACGTTGGGCATCCTGAAATCCCCAACCACGCCGCGCTCAATCAGCGCCTGCACAATTGGATAGGCATCCGGATGGGTGAAAGAAACCTGTGAGCCGCGCTGCTCGGCTTTTCTTGGAGAGGCCAATGTGAGCGCGGGCACGTCGGCCTCGACCATGTCAATAAAGAGCGCGGTTAAAGACAGGCTTTTGGCCCGCACTTGCGCCATATCCAGCGCCGAAATTATATCCAGCCCTGCCTCTAGGGCGCGAAATGACAGAATGGGCTGGGTGCCACACAGGAACTTTCGAATGCCTGCATCAGGGGCGAATCCGGTATCAAAAGCAAAGGGGTTCGCATGCCCCCACCAGCCGGAAAGCGGCTGGGTAACCGTGGGCAAATGCCGCGCAGCGCAATAAATAAACGCGGGGGCTCCCGGCCCGCCGTTGAGGTATTTATAGGTGCAGCCAATTGCCAAATCTGCGCCGGCCGCATTTAGCCCCACAGGCAAAACCCCCGCCGAATGGCACAGATCCCAAATCACAACCGCCCCCAATTCATGGGCGCGGGCCGTGATTTTTTCCACCTCGGCCACCTTGCCAGTGCGATAATCCACGTGGTTTATCAACACCACGGCTACGTCTTCGTCGATCGCAGACAAAAGGTCATCCACCAGCCGCATTTCAAGGCTGGGGCGGGCCGATAGCGCCCCCTCAACCATATATAAATCTGTAGGAAAACTGCTTTTCTCGGCAATAATAACAGTGCGCTCGGGGCGCAGGCTAAGCCCTGCAAACAGCGCCTTGTAAAGGTTTATCGACGTCGAATCGCAGATAACAACTTCGCCCGCCGAGGCCCCAATTACGGGCGCGAGCCTATCACCATAATCCGTAGGCAGGGCAAACCACCCGGCCTTGTTCCAACTTGTAATCAGGTCCGTCGCCCATTCCTGCTGCGTGGCTTGCGAAACCGCTTCCAGCGCGGCCTTGGGCATCGCGCCTAGCGAATTTCCGTCAAAATAGATCATCCCATCAGGGATGAAAAATTGGTCGCGCAGGGCGGCCAGCGGGTCTTGGGCATCAAGGGCTTTGGCGCGGTCAGTAAAGGATTTGTCCATCAGGTCTCTCGTTTCTGCACCGCGCTCAGGCGGGGGTTTTGGCGTATTTCATCTGCCAGCTCATTCAACATATCACGCAGTGCTTTTGCAAGCGCGGGGTCATCCGCAATGCCCGCTGCGTCCAGCTCGCTACCAAGTAGTGGCAGCGAAATGCAGGCGCGCTCCACAATATTTGCAGACATTGTTGTGAGCACCTCCCTAAGCGCTGCCATGGCATGGCTTGCCCGCGGCGACGTATTAATGAGGGCTACCGGCATCCCCGGGAAGGTCTGGTCACTCACCAGCCAATCCAGCGCATTTTTCAGCGGGCCAGAAATGCCATGCGCATATTCGGGGCTGGCAATCAGCACAGCATCAGCATGGGCAATGGCATGGGTCAGGTTGGCCACCTCGGTGTTTTCCACAATATCGGGGTTAAACAAAGGCAAATATCCCAAAGGGGCGATTCGCAGCTCCATACCGGCTGGGGCCAGCCCCCGTGCGGCGTCGAGCGCTGCCCGGTTATATGAGGACCGCCGCAAGCTTCCACAAAGGCACAATATCTCCACCGCTCTCGCCCCCTTCACTGGACATCGGCCCGCATTCCGGCCTATGCATCCTTATGGCAACCGCGATACCATCCCCTCCCAAAGCCCGCAAGGCGCGCCTGCCAGACCTGTGGTCAATCGGGAGTGTGCTTATTGCGCTTTTGGTGCTGATGCCTTTGATCTCCGTGGTCTATATTGCGTTTTTCCCAACCGAAAATATTTGGCTCCACCTTGTGGCCACGACGCTCCCGCGCTACCTGCGTAATTCCATTGCGCTTATGGTAATGGTAGGCCTTGGCACCGGCATAATTGGCACCGCCACAGCATGGCTGGTGGTGATGAAGCGGTTTCCTGGGCGGCGCTGGTTGCAGTGGATGCTGCTTATGCCCATGGCCCTGCCGGCCTATATTAGCGCCTATGCGCTGGTAGATTTCCTCGAATACGCCGGCCCGGTGCAAACCCTGCTGCGCACCACATTTGGCTGGCAAAGCAGCCGCGATTACTGGTTCCCCGAAATTCGAAGCATCTGGTTTGCCGCCATGGTGCTCACCCTTTCGCTTTATCCCTATGTTTATCTGCTGGCGCGTGCGGCATTTCGAGAGCAATCGGCCAGCATGATAGAGGTTTCCCGCGCGCTCGGCTGCGGCCCGTGGCGCAGCTTTTTTCGCGTGGCTTTGCCAATGGCGCGGCCTGCCATCGCCGCTGGCCTCGCGATTGTGATGATGGAAGCGCTGAATGATTTTGGCACGGTAGAGTATTTTGCCGTGCAAACCCTGACAACCGGCATTTTTACCACGTGGCTTCAGGGCTATAACGCGGGCGGCGCCGCCCAAATCGCCACGTTGATCCTTACGTTCGTGCTTGTGCTGGCCGTGTTTGAAAAATACGCTCGTAAGCGCCGGCGCTTTCATAATCTGTCCGCCAAAATCACCCCCATTACGCCCGAGCGCTTGCAGGGCGTGGGGGCTGCGCTGGCAACACTGGCCTGCCTGCTGCCGTTCCTTGCCGGATTTCTCCTCCCCGTTGCCGTTATCTCGGCCAAGGCTTTTGGCCATCTTGAGCAATGGGGAGACCCTAAGCTTTGGCTGGCCGCTAAAAATACGGTTTTGCTTGGGGCTGGTGCCGCGACGCTTACCGTGTTTGGTGCGCTGTTTATGGTGTATGGTGTCCGCAATTCCAAGCGCACCTTGCCGCGGCTTCTTATGCCGATTACCGCCATCGGATACGCCGCCCCCGGCGCGGTGCTGGCCATCGGTATTCTTATCCCGTTTGGCGCGTTTGATAATGCGCTGGCGGACCTGATAGAATATTGGTTCGGTGTAGATATCGGCCTCCTCCTCACGGGCTCAGCGGCGGCCGTTATGTTTGCCTATGCGGTCCGGTTTTTTGCCATTCCGCAGGGCGCGATTGATTCAGCCCTTGGCCGCGTGACGCCTTCCATGGACATGGCCGCGCGCTCGCTGGGCCGCAATAGTTGGCAAACCCTATGGGCCGTGCATGTGCCGCTCATTCGTGGCTCAGTGATTGTGGCGGCACTTCTGGTGTTTGTGGACTCGGTTAAAGAGCTGCCCGCCACGCTGATTTTGCGCCCGTTTAACTTTGATACGCTGGCAACGCAGGTCTATGGCCAAGCCTCGCTGGAGAACCTAGAGAAGGCGGCCCCCTCAGCGCTTTTGGTGATGCTGGCCGGGCTTTTGCCCGTGATTCTCCTCGCAAAAGCCGGAAACCGGCAGTTTCGCCGCTAAAGCCTTGCATTTTGGCAAAGAAACGCCAATAAATCCGGTAACATCAGAAAAGAAGTGCCAAATGGCCATTCGAAAAGGGACAGATTATGAGCGATGAAAACGAAGTAAAAAGCGGTGGCGGGATGAAGATGGTCTTGGTCATTGCCGTGGCCGCCGCTGCCGCATTTGGTGGGTACAAATATTTTGATGGCAAGCAGCAAGAGGCCGCCATGGCCGCGGCCCAAGCCGAGGCCGATGCTCAAGTGCTGGCGGTTGAAAAAGCTGCTGAAGAAGCCGCTGCCGCAGACATCGCCATGCAGGCCATGCTTGATGAACAAGCCGCCACCGCTGAAGCTGCCGTTGCCCAAGCCACAATGGATGCTGAAGCTGCCCTCGCTGCC
>NVUX02000081.1 GCA_002402045.2 Paracoccaceae bacterium
ATCAAAGCCCATTGCGCATCGGTGATGATAAATCGGTTGCTCAAAATTCAATCCTCCTCTTTGCAAGGAGTGAATCAGAACTTATGCCAAATGTGAATCCTGAATCTCAACAAGCCCTAGCCTCCCGGCCTATCCGCCGAGCGTAGCGAGGCCATGGCCGGAGGCAAAAGCCGTTCAGCTTGCTGATAAGGTGCCTTTCCCAAGTGGGGGTTTACCCCCGCAGAGGGAAAGGCAAGCGTGTGGGGTTTTGTTTGGCAGAGGTATCTCACCAAGGCCAAACGGTGTGCTCCCGCCGGTCGGGCACCGATTTGCAAGCAAATCGAACCCGCCCGTTGGGCGTGGCCTCGGCTACGCCATCGGCAGGGGCTTTGCCCCTCTGCGCAAGCGCATTCACCCCAGAGTATTTTTGAAAGACTGAATGAAAAAAGCCCGCGCAGTGCTGCACGGGCTTTTTTTATTATCAAAAGGGTTGCCTTAGCCGCCCATGGTTTTTGCAACTTCCGCTGCGAAATCCTCAACTTTTTTCTCAATGCCTTCGCCAACGGCCAAGCGCACAAAGCCGGTGACTTCAGCGCCAGCTTCTTTGGCAAACTGTGCAACGGTTATATCAGGGTTGATCACGAACTTCTGGTTAACCAGTGTGACCTCCTCGAAGAATTTCCGCATCCGGCCTTTGATCATGTTTTCAATGATGTTCTCAGGCTTGCCAGATTCGCGAGCTTGCTCGGTCAGCACTTTTTTCTCGCGCTCTACCAAAGCTTCGTCGAGGTCAGATTCATTGAGCGAGGCAGGGTTTGTCGCCGCTACGTGCATACAAATCTGCTTGGCAACTTCTTCATTGCCGCCCTTAAGCGCAACGATCACACCAATGAGGCCAAGGCCTGGCGCAGCCGCGTTATGCACATAAGTTGCCACAACGTCGCCCTCAAGGCGGGCCATGCGGCGCACGGTCAGGTTTTCGCCGATGGTAACGATTTTTTCGCCAACAACGGTAGAAACAGTTTTGCCGCCCATGTCGGCCTCATGCAGAGCCTCAACATCGGAAACGCCCAAAGCAACGGCGGTTACGCCGGTAACTAGCGCTTGGAAATCAGCGTTTTTCGCTACAAAATCTGTCTCGGAATTTACTTCCACTGCCACGGCCACGTTGCCATTAATAGCCACGCCCACGAGGCCTTCGGCCGCGGTGCGTTCAGACTTTTTGGCAGCTTTCGCCAGGCCTTTGGTGCGCAGCCAATCTACGGCGGCTTCCATGTCACCTTCGGTTGCTGTCAGGGCTTTTTTGGCATCCATCATGCCAACACCTGAGCTGTCGCGCAGCTCTTTTACTTGCTTTGCTGTGATCGCCATCTTGGCTCTCCTATCAAAATTCAGAATGCGCGCGAGGCCCCTGCCCCGCGCGTTTTTAGCTTACGCCTCGGCAGGGATCTCTTCGCCAACGGTCTCTTCCATCGCGCCAATATCAACACCGGCAGCACCCAGTTGAGCGGCCATGCCGTCAAGGGCTGAACGTGCGATCAGGTCGCAATAAAGTGCGATCGAGCGCGCCGCGTCATCATTGCCCGGAATTGGGAAATCAATGCCGCGTGGGTCAGAGTTGGTATCAAGAACAGCAATTACAGGAATGCCGAGCTTTTTGGCCTCCAGAATGGCGAGGCTCTCTTTGTTGGTATCAATCACAAAGATCAGGTCAGGCACGCCGCCCATTTCGCGAATACCACCAAGTGAAGCTTGCAGCTTCGTCTGATGACGAGTCATGCCCAGCAGCTCTTTTTTGGTGAGGCCTTCGCCGCCATCTTCAAGCGCCGCATCAAGCTTCTTCAGCGTGGTGATAGAGTTGGAAATGGTTTTCCAGTTGGTCAGCATGCCGCCGAGCCAACGGTGGTTTACGTAATACTGTGCAGACCGCTCAGCCGCATCAGCAATCGCTTTAGACGCCTGACGCTTGGTGCCAACGAACAGAATTGATCCGCCCTTGGCTACAGTTTTTTGCACAACGTTAAGCGCTGCATCAAGCAAAGGTACAGTTTGTGTAAGGTCCATGATGTGGATGCCGTTACGTGCGCCGTAGATATACGGGCCCATGAGCGGGTTCCAGCGATGTGTTTGGTGACCAAAGTGAACGCCGGCCTCAAGTAGCTGGCGCAATGTGAACTCAGGAAGAGCCATTGGAATTTCCTTTCCGGTTTAATCCTCGGCAGAGAGTTGAGGCTTTCGCCAACCGGTGGACCTTTGAGGATGTCTCCCCCAACGGCCCTAAACCCTGCCTGTGGTTTCTAATAGCCGCGCATTTAGAGTAAAAAGGCGGCACTCGCAAGCGTATAAGTGGAAAATCGCGCAATTCGTGGTGGTTTGGTCGATTTCGGATGACGAGGCTCAAACATTTGTCTATCCAAGGTTCGAAAGTATACAGTGGGCAGACACGACTATGAATGATGGGTTTACCCATATTGAGGCGAAAGACCTGAGTTATTCCAACTCTTTCCCCTCGCCACAACGGCATTTTGTAATCCGATGGGTGGAAAACCTAACGGGGCGAATCACGATTCTTAAACTGGCCAAAAAGCATCAGGCCGAGCCGCCGCTGCCGGGGAACTTTTGGCAGCAAGCCATGGCGCGAATGGGGATCAACACCGATATCGGTGAAGAAGCCATGGCCAAGATACCAAAAACCGGCCCACTTATTATTGTAGCCAACCATCCGCACGGCTTGGTGGATGGTATGGTGATTTGCGAGATCATGAGCCGTGTGCGCCCTGATTTTCAGATTATGACCCGCGCTTTTCTGGCTAAAGTGCCAGATATTAATGACCGTATGTTGCCCGTGGCTTTTGACCATGAAGAAGATGCTATCAAGAAAAACGTGCAGGCGCGCAAGGACGCGTTGAACCATGTGAAAAACGGCGGTTGCCTTATTCTTTTCCCTGCGGGCCGCGTGGCCCATAGTGAAACCCTGTTTGGCGAAGCCGTGGACGCCCCGTGGACCAATTTTCTGGCCCGCCTCGTAACCCGTGGCAAAGCGTCGGTTTCACCGATGTATTTTCATGGGCAAAACAGCCGGATGTATCTAATGGCGGCGAAATTTTCGCCCACGCTTCGGCAAGCGCTTTTAATGCACGAGGTTGTGCGCTCGCTTAACACCGATATGCGGCCCATCGTTGGCGATGCGATTCCGTTTGCAGATATGGAAGCCCTTGGCCTCACCCCTAAAGAATTGGCGGCGCATTTGCGGGCGCACACGCTTAAACTCGGCGGCAAGTGATGGCACAGCCGCCAGTCCTTTGTATTGGCTCCGCGATGTGGGATATCATTGCCTCGGCAAGCGCGCCCATGCAGCAAGGCGACGATATTGCCGGGCAAATCCGGCGGCAGCTTGGTGGCGTGGCGCTTAATGTGGCGGTGGCGCTGGTGCGCCAAGGCCAGCCCGCAGCGCTGCTTACCGCCATTGGCAACGGCCCCGAGGGCGATGCCCTGATTGAGGCGCTGGAGCTTGAGGGCGTTGATTGCCGCTTTATTTATCGCTCGGATGACCCAACCGACAGCTACCTTGCCATTGAAAACCCCAATGGCGATGTGTTTGGCGCGATCGCCGATTGCGCCTCGCTGGAGCTGGCGGGCGACCAAATATTCGCCCCCTTGCTTGATGGCCGCCTTGGCACCCCCAGCGCACCTTGGCCCTACCGCGTCGTGGTTGATGGCAACCTGCCCGCCGCTCTGATGCAATCCCTGTCCTCAAGGGTCGAGTTTTCTGATTGCCAGCTTAATATTGTGCCCGCCTCCCCCGGCAAGGCCAACCGCCTGCGCGCCGCGCTTTCGGATGGGGATGTCACGCTCTATGTAAACCTCGGCGAGGCCGAGATTTTGTGCGAGGCCAAGCTGCCGGATTCTGAGATCGCCGCCCACGCCCTGCGCAAGCTCGGCGCCGCCCGCGCGATTGTGACCGATGGCCCCCGCATGGCCTGTGTTTCTGACGGAAGCACTACGGTTACCCTTACGCCGCCGCCCACCCCGGCCCACAGCACCACCGGCGCGGGGGATGTATTTATGGCCGCCCATATCTCCGCTGGCTTTGAGACCGCAACACCTGAAACCCGCCTGCAAGCCGCCATAGACGCCGCTGCCCGCCACATAACCCGAAAGATCGTATGACCGCTCCTCTTAAGTATTCCGCCGAAGTTGCCAAAGCCCGCGCCGAAGGCCTGCCGATTGTTGCGCTCGAAAGCACGATTATTACTCATGGCATGCCCTATCCGCAAAACGTGGAAACCGCTGAAATGGTGGAGGCTGATATTCGCGCCGCCGGGGCTGTGCCTGCCACCATCGCTATTATGGCGGGGCAAATATTTATCGGCCTTGAGGCTGACGAGCTGCAAACACTGGCCCAAGCCACAAATGTGGCCAAGCTGAGCCGTGCCGACCTCGCTTTTGCGCTGGCAACTGGGCAGACAGGGGCCACCACGGTGGCTGCCACTATGATTTGCGCGCATCTCGCAGGCATTTCGGTGTTTGCCACTGGTGGCATTGGCGGCGTGCATCGCGGCGCTGAAAACACCTTTGATATTTCGGCAGACCTTGAAGAGCTGGCCCAAACGCCGGTAACCGTGGTTGCCGCCGGGGCCAAGGCCATTTTGGACCTGCCCAAAACCATGGAAGTGCTGGAAACCCGCGGCGTGCCTGTGATTGCCTATGGTCAAGACGTGTTGCCCGCCTTTTGGTCGCGCACGTCTGATTTGCCAGCGCCCCTACGGGCTGATAGCGCCGAAGAGATCGCGGCTAGCCACGCTATGCGGGCGCGCCTCGGCCTGCCCGGTGGCCAGCTCATCGCCAACCCCATTCCCTTAGATGCCGAAATTCCAGCGGCCGCCCTGCGCCCTCATATCGAGCAAGCCTTAAAAGAGGCCGAGGCCCAAGGCATTGCCGCCAAAGCCGTTACGCCCTTCCTGCTGCAACGAATTTTTGAGCTTACAGACGGCGCTTCGCTGACTGCGAATATCGCACTGGTGCGCAACAACGCTCGCCTTGCGGCCGGTATTGCCAAAGCGTTAACGCTTGTAAGCGCGGGCAAGAGTACCTAACTTTTACTAATCAGCCGCGTAAGGGGTATTATGGCCAAGAAGAAAATCAAGCGTAAGAAGGCCACTTTCTTACATCGCACCCGCACGAATTTCTTCACCGGAATTGTAATCGTCGCCCCGATTATGCTGACGTTTTACCTGATCTGGTGGGCCATCAACCTTGTGGATGGCCTGATTGTGCCGTGGGTGCCAAAAATCTATAACCCCTCCACCTATATCGGTGTAGATATCCCCGGCTTCGGGGTGATTGTGTTTTTGGTATTTACCGCCGCTATTGGCGCGCTCACAAAAGGCCTGTTTGGCCGACAGCTTTTGAAGTTTGGCGAAAATTTCGTAGACCGGATGCCGGTGGTGCGCAGCATTTACAATGCGCTTAAGCAAATCGCGGAAACCGTGCTGAGCCAAAGCAACAACTCGTTTCAAAACGCCTGCATGGTTGAATATCCGCGTAAAGGCATTTGGGCCATTGCTTTTGTTTCGACGGAAACAAAAGGCGAAGTGCTGGAAAAACTGCCAGCTGACGAAATGCTGTCGATTTTCCTGCCAACCACGCCGAACCCAACCTCTGGCTTTTTGCTATTCTTGGCGAAGCGGGATGTGATCTTGCTGGATATGACTGTTGAAGAAGCCGCCAAGCTGGTTATTTCGGCCGGCTTGGTAACCCCGCCAACAGCGGCCGAAATTGCGGCGGGCAAAAAGGCCGCGCTCGCTAAATGATCTCTGCCGCCGTCACCGGATTTTTCACCGCCTTTGCCCTCATTCTCGCCATCGGCGCGCAAAATGCATTTGTGCTGCGGCAAGGCCTGCTGGGCCATCACGTTTTTGCTGTGGCCCTTACCTGCGCCCTATCAGATGCGATTCTTATTGCGCTTGGCGTGGCGGGGTTTGGCGTGCTGGTGGAGCAGTTTCCCACCCTCCCGCTGATCATGCGCTACTCTGGTGCGGCTTTTTTGCTGGGTTATGGCGCGCTCAGGTTTTACGCCGCGTGGAAAGGCGACGCGCATTTGGACGCGGCCAAACCAGCCGCCAGCCTGCGCGCAACCGTGCTAACATGCTTAATGCTGACATGGTTAAACCCGCATGTGTATCTGGATACGCTGGGATTATTGGGCGCAGTTTCCACCCAGTTTGAAGCACTTTCCAGCAAGATTGTATTTGCCGTATCCGCCGTTATGGCATCATTTACGTTTTTCTTTTCATTAGCTTACGGAGCTAAGTTAATGTCACCAATCATGCAGTCGAATCGGGCATGGCAGATAATGGACGTGGGAATCGGGTGTTTGATGTGGCTGTTGGCCCTCGGCCTGATTCTTGGTTAACCGCGTGATTCCCCCAAATGCCGTTCACCACCCTATAATCCGTGTCCAAAATGTCACACTCTTAAGGTCGTTTCGAGCTTAAGGCGGTAAGATCACCATTTATAACGCTTTTTTGAAATAATTCACTTGGCGACTCCCCCCCAAAGCCTTATAACTAACTTACTGCTCGATAGGTTTCTTGCCTGTATGAAACCTGCCTCAATACTTAGCGCCCTCCTTGTGAGGGCGTCTTTTTTTTGCCAATTTGGCCCTGTCACAAAACTGTCATCCAATACTGCTACCCTAATCTCCTATCGGAGATCAGCCATGAACATCCTTATCCTCTGCACCGGAAATTCCGCACGCTCAATTTTGCTGGAAAGCATTTTTAACGGGCTTGGCAAGGGGCGCGTAAAGGCCTATTCCGCTGGCTCCAAGCCGACAGGGACTGTCCACCCCACAGCGCTGCAACTGCTAGAGAGCAAAGGGGCGCCAACCAAGAGTTTACGCTCAAAAAGCTGGGACGAGTTTGCCCTACCAACGGCTCCTAAAATGGATATTGTTATCACCGTGTGCAGCAACGCCCGCGATGAAACCTGCCCTGTTTGGCCGGGCGCACCGCTAAAAGCCCATTGGGGCATCGAAGACCCCGCGACGATTCTCAAATCTCCCAAAGCTGCGTTTGAGGTGGCCTATGCCATGCTGGAAGCCCGCGCCAAGGCATGGCTCTCGCTGGACTTTGAGCGCATGGACCAAACTGAGCGGCAATACCATTTATCCCGAATCGGTGAGTCTAGTCTTGTGATGTGACCCACAGCACCAGCGCATCCTCAGCACTTGTCGAGATCATATTATGCCCCATCGTGGCATCATAATAGGCGCTATCGCCCACGCCCAAGCGCACCGGCTCATAGAATTCGCTAAAAAACTCGACTTCGCCCGAAAGCACGTAAAGTAGCTCCTCGCCATCATGGCGCACCCAGCCATCAAAATCCTCAAAGGCCCGCGCGCGCACCGTGGCGCGGTAAGGCAGCATGCGCTTATGGGTAATATCGGCGGCGATAATTTCGTGTTCATAGGTGGCGGTAATATGCGCCCTGCCCGCACCCGCCCGCGTAATTGATCGCCGCGCCAGCATTTTGCCAGATTTTGGCGGGGTAAACAGCTGTGGCACCGAAATGCCCATGCCCGAGGCCAGCTTGCGCACAGCTTCAAAGGTCGGAGACATCTGCCCGTTTTCGATTTTGGAAAGTGTCGAGCGCGCCAGCCCCACGGCCTCAGCGGCTTGGGCCAGTGTCCAGCCCCGATCTTTGCGCAAGGCCCTGAGCCGCGCGCCAAGGTCTAGCTGGGCGGGGGTTTCACGCTCGCGTTTGTCCCGCTCAATAGACAGGATGGTTGGTTCTGGCAGCTCTGGCATCTGGCCCTCGTTTCACCTTCTTTATGCCTGTAAAGCCGCGTGCCAACAAGGGGGGATATCCCATTGCATACCGCGCGGTATTGGGCCAAAGTGGCGCGAAAGCGAGACCTCCATGACCACCATTCAAATCATATCAGACCCAATATGCCCATGGTGCTATATCGGCAAAACCCGCTTTGAGCGGGCACTGGCCGCGCGCCCCGAGCACGGGCTTGAGATAAGCTGGAAGCCCTTTCAACTAAACCCCGACATGCCCCCCGAGGGCATGGACAGGCGCGCCTATTTGGAGCGCAAATTTGGTGGCAAAGACGCCGCAGTGCAGGTTTACAGCGATATTCAGAAAGCCGCCGAGGATGACGGGCTTAAAGTGGCGCTTGATAAAATCACACGCACACCCAACACGATTAATGCGCACAGGCTCATCCACTGGGCGGGCATTGAGGGCGTGCAAAACGAGGCTGTGGCTGCGCTTTTCATCGCCAATTTCGAAGACGGAAAAGATATTTCTGATCCCGCATTGCTGGCGGACATCGCCGAAACTGTGGGCATGGACCGCGCCGCCACCGAGCGCCTGCTGGCCTCGGATGCCGAAATCGCTGAAACCCGCGCTGAAGACGAAAAGGCCCGCGAAATGGGCGTGAGCGGCGTGCCGACCTTCCTGATTGACGGGCAATATGTGGTAACCGGCGCGCGCGACACTGCCTTTTGGGTCGATCTTATCGACGAAATCAACCAGATCAAAGACACCACCGAATGAACGTACGCTTTATCGTCCTGGTCGCCCTGCTGACCAGCCTGCTCGCTTTTGGCACCGATGCCATGCTCCCTGCCCTGCCCGAAATCGGCGCGGCACTGGGGCTGGCGGATGGCAACCGCGTGCAGCTGATTGTGTCGAGCTTTATGCTCGGTACGGGCCTTGGGCAGCTGTTTTTCGGGCCATTCTCTGATTATCTTGGCCGAAAATCGGCAATTTTGCTTGGCCTTGGCATTTTTGTAGCGGGCTGCGTGGTGTCACTTATGGCCCAAAGCTTTGAGGTGATGCTGGCGGGCCGCGTGCTGCAAGGGCTTGGCGTCGCGGGCCCACGCACGGCCAGCATTGCGATGGTGCGCGACCTCTATAAGGGCCGCGACATGGCCCGCATCATGTCATTTGTGATGGCCGTATTCATCCTTGTGCCCGCGCTCGCGCCGCTGATAGGCCAAGTGGTGATGCTCACTTGGGGCTGGCGCTCAATCTTCATCGCGTTCATCCTGTTTGCCATGATGGCGTTCCTCTGGATGTCTCTTGGCCAGCCAGAAACCCACACTGAGCGGCGGCGGTTTTCTGTGGCCGACCTGTGGCAGGCCACAATGGCGGTATTTACCTCGCGCCAAACCATGGGGTTTGCCATTGTTGCCGGGCTGAACTTTGCCGCCTTTGTGGTGTATCTTAGCTCTGCTGAGCAGATATTTCGGGAGATTTTCCACGTTGGCAAGCTTTTCCCGCTGTATTTCGCGATTATGGCGCTGGCCATCGGTGCAGCGTCTATTACCAACGCAAAGCTTGTGGGGCGGCTCGGGATGCACATGCTGATCACCCGCGCCCTCAGCGCGCTTGTCGGGTTTTCGCTGATATATGCCGTCATCCTCGCCATTTTTCCGGCAGCCGAAAGCCTGTGGCTTTTTGTGAGCTGGGGCGTGCTGTCCTTCTTTAGCGTCGGGCTGGTGTTTGGCAATGTAAA
Source organism: Paracoccaceae bacterium (assembly GCA_002402045.2). Classification (GTDB taxonomy): domain Bacteria; phylum Pseudomonadota; class Alphaproteobacteria; order Rhodobacterales; family Rhodobacteraceae; genus UBA3077. The sequence continues at coordinate 9,512 of NVUX02000081.1, forward strand.
CGCAGTGGCAATGGAGCCGATGGGCGAAAATGCGGGCATTGCGGCGGCGATTATTGGTGCAGTTTCCACGGTGCTGGCCGTGGCTATCGGGGTGCCGCTGGGGCTGCTTTATAATGGTAGCACCTTGCCACTGGTGGCAGGGTTTGCTGTGCTGGGCGTTGGCTGCCTGATAATGATCCGGATCACACCGCGAGAGGCCTAGGCCTTTGCCAGCTTCGCCAAATCTTGCGCAATTGAAAACGCGCCTTTGATTTTGGCGACGTTATTAGGCCAGTCTCGGCGAATTACGATTTTGTTATCCCGCACTTTTGCGTGGCCATTTTGCGCATGGATAAAATCAATCAGCCCAGCCGGATTGGCGAATTTGTCCTTATAAAACTGAATGGTCGCGCCTTTTGGCCCGCCATCAAGCTTGGCAATGCCGGCCTTGCGGCAAGCGGTTTTTATCCGCACAATGTTCATCAGAGTTGTGACCTCACGCGGCAGCTTGCCAAAACGGTCTATCAGCTCGGCGGCAAAGCCCTCTAGCTCCACCTTGGAGCTGAGCGACGAAAGGCGGCGATAAAGGCCGAGGCGCACATCTAGGTCGGCCACGTAATCATCTGGTATCAGCACCGGCACACCGAGGTTAATTTGTGGTGCCCAGTGGTCGTCGGCATCGCTCAAACCCTCAAGCTCGCCCGCCTTCATCTTGGAAATCGCCTCTTCCAGCATTTCTTGGTAAAGCTCATAGCCCACCTCACGCACCTGCCCAGATTGCTCGTCGCCCAAAATGTTACCCGCGCCCCGAATATCAAGGTCTTGCGAGGCAATGGTGAAACCCGCTCCGAGGCTATCAAGCGAGCCGAGCACCTTGAGGCGCTTTTCGGCTTGCGGCGTGAGGGGCTTGCGCGGTTTGGTGGTGAAATAGGCATATGCGCGGATTTTGGAGCGGCCAACGCGGCCTCGAATTTGGTAAAGCTGCGACAGGCCAAACATATCGGCGCGATGCACAATCAGGGTGTTGGCGGCCGGAATATCGAGGCCGGATTCCACAATGGTGGTGGCCAACAGCACGTCATATTGACCGTCATAAAAGGCGTTCATTTTGTCATCCAGCTCGCCCGCTGGCATTTGGCCATGGGCCACGGTGAACTTAACTTCGGGCACTTGCTCACGCAAGAAATCCTCGATATCGGCGATGTCTTTTACCCGTGGCACCACATAAAAGCTCTGTCCGCCGCGATAATGTTCACGCAAAAGCGCCTCACGAATGGTGACTTGGTCAAACTCTGACACATAGGTGCGAATGGCGAGGCGATCCACCGGCGGGGTGCCGATCAGGCTGAGCTCGCGCACGCCGGAAAGCGCCATTTGCAGGGTGCGGGGAATGGGCGTGGCGCTCAGCGTCAGCACATGCACCTCAGATTTCAGGGCTTTCAGGCGCTCTTTATGGGTCACGCCGAATTTCTGCTCTTCGTCGATAACCACCATGCCGAGGTTGGCAAACCGGATGTTTTTGGCCAGCAAAGCATGGGTGCCGATCACGATATCAACCGTGCCGCGCGCCAGCCCCTCACGGGTGTTGGCCGTTTCTTTGGTGCTCACAAAGCGAGACATTTGCCGAACTTCCACAGGCAGGCCGCGAAAACGCTCGCTGAAGCTTTGGGCGTGCTGGCGGGCCAAAAGCGTGGTGGGGGCAATAATGGCCACCTGCACGCCCGACATAACAGCGACAAAAGCCGCGCGCATGGCGACTTCGGTTTTACCAAAGCCAACATCGCCGCAAATAAGGCGGTCCATCGGCTGGCCGCTGGAAAGGTCGGCGATCACGTCATCAATGGCGTTAAGCTGGTCGTCGGTTTCGGTGTAGGGAAAGCGGGCGCAAAACTCGGCCCAGAGGCCTTCGGGCGGGGTAAGAATTTTGCCTTTACGCAGGGCGCGCTCGGCAGCCACACGGATAAGCTTGTCGGCCATCTCGCGGATCCGCTCTTTGAGCTTGGCCTTTTTGGCCTGCCACGCGCCGCCGCCCAACCGGTCCAGCATGCCTTCATCATGGCCGTAACGCGACAGCAGCTCGATGTTTTCAACAGGCAGGAAAAGTTTGGAGCTGCCGGCATATTCCAGCACGATGCACTCATGCGGCGCGCCTGCGGCCGAGATGGTTTCCAAGCCATGATAGCGACCAATGCCGTGGTCGATATGGACGACCAGATCACCAGGGGTGAGGGAATGTGCCTCGGTCAAATAATTCGCGGCTTTGCGGCGCTTGCGCGTGGGCCGAATGAGGCGGTCACCCAAGATATCTTGCTCGGAAATGACCGTAAGGCCATCAGCTTCAAAACCGGTCTCTAAGCCCCAAACGGCGAGGCTTAGCGCGCCTTTACCACGGTCTTGGAAGCACGGGATATCTTTAAAACCCTCCACGCCAGCATCGGTTAGCAGGCTGCCAAAGCGCTCTCGGGAGCCTGCGGAGTAGCTGGTAAGCACCACCTGCCCCGTTTTGCGTTTTACTTTAATATGATCTGCTAGAGCCCCAAAAAGGCTTACGTTTTCTTGCTGTCGTTCGGGCGAAAAATTGCGGCCTACGCGCCCACCCATGTCCACGACGCCGGGGCCACTTGGCTGCGGGCCAGTGGAAAGCTGACGCACGGGGCGGCCAGCGATGGCGAGGTCAAACGACTCGGGTGAGAGGTAAAGCAGCGCGGGCGGCACAGGCTTATAAACCGTGGCCATATGGGACTTTACCCCGAGCGCGGCTTTGCGGGTGGCGTATTGCTCTTGCACACCATCCCAGCGCGCACCGGCTTGGGCCATAACTTGCTCGACCAGCACCACGGGGGCGGCATCCATATAATCAAACAGGGTGTCGAGATGCTCATAAAAATAGGGCAGCCAGTGCTCCATACCCTGATGCTTTCGGCCCTCTGAAACCGCCTCATAAAGCGGGTCGTCGCGCCCTGCGGCACCGAACTCTTGGCGATAATTCGAGCGAAAACGCTGGATACTCTCGGCGTCGAGGATAACCTCGGACACGGGGGCCAGCTCTATGCGTTTGATCTTTTCAATGGTGCGCTGAGTGCCAGCGTCAAACCGGCGGGCGGCGTCTAGCACATCGCCGAACAGGTCTAGCCGAATGGGGCCAATATCGCCGGGAGGATAGATATCAATCAGGCCGCCGCGCACGGCGTAGTCTCCGGGCTCCATCACCGTGGGGGCGCGGGAAAAACCGGCGCGCTCAAGATAGGCGAAGAGTTTCTCAGTACTGATTTGCTTGCCGACAACGGCGGTGAAAGCGGAGGCGGCCATGACCTCCCGGCTCGGCACTCTTTGCATCGCGGCATTTACGGTGGTGAGCACCGCACAAGCGCCGCTCCAGCCATTGTGAAAGGCCGCAAGGAAGGACATGCGGCGCGCAGATACATCAGGGTTGGGCGATATGCGGTCATAGGCGAGGCAATCCCAGGCGGGGAACTCGAAAACGGGCATATCTGGCTGGAAAAAGCGGAGGGCATCGCGCATGGCGGCGAGCTGGCGGTCGTCTCGCAGGATGCACAGCACGGGGCCGCCCGCGCGCGCGACGGTATCCGCCAGAATGCGGGCGTCATAGCCCTCGGGCGCGCCGCCAACTTTGACAATGCCATTTGGAAGGGGCTGGCTCATGGGAAGTAGGGAGAAAGGGGCGCACTGACGCCAAAGAAATTGTTTACCAGTATGAAGTGATAAATGGTTGCAGCGGAGGCAAAGATGATGGCGATCATGCCAATGGTTTGGTTCCAGATACGGCGTTTTCGCAGAACTTTACGCAAGGATTCACCTTCCAGCACCTCGTTTTTTATACGGTAAGCAAGCCGCACTGTGAAAACTGAAGTTAATAGCAAGGGAGCAGCCAACACAAAAATTGCTTGCGCGAGTTCATAGCCTTGATGAAAACCCCAGCCGCCGATAAGCGCCAGCATAAAACCAACAGCAGCAATGATATATATGCCGCCACGGTCAAAGTAATAGATCAGCCGGCGGGCGTTTATATGGGCTTGCAGGTCACAATGCTCGGCGAAATCGCCGCCATATTTCTCGGCTTGCCGGAGAGCATCATAAGGCACGCCAATGGTCCAGTGCGCGGTCATTGACCACGCCACAATGGTTACTATCCAATACCAGATATTAAAAAAACTGGTGGTCTCAATGAGGCTTAACCCGGCCATAAAAACTCCGTGTGCGAGAGGGCTAAATTAGTGCCTCATAAGGAAATTGCAACCGCTCTTTGCGGTGATTTCGCTTGAGAAAACAGCGTGAACTGTGGCAAAGCTGGGGAAAGTCCAATTTTGAGGTATTTCTTATGCACAGCCCGCTTGCTCCTTTTCCGCTCAATCGCTCTCGCCGCTTGCGGCAAACTGGCTGGATACGGGATATGGTGGCGGGGGCCTCCCTCACGGTGGACGACCTGATTTGGCCGATATTTGTGCGCGAGGGCACGGGGATTGTGGAGCCGATCGCCAGCATGCCTGGTGTAAACCGCCTTTCGATTGATCAAGCCGTGAAGGCAGCGAATGAGGCCGCGGCCCTTGGCATCCCCTGCATCGCACTGTTTCCTTATACCGAAGCGAAGGACAAAAACACCGAATGCACCGAGGCGTTTAACCCTGATAACCTCGTGAACCGCGCAACGCGGGCGATTAAGGCCGCGGTGCCAAATATTGGCATTATGCTTGATGTGGCGCTGGACCCTTATAATTCTGACGGCCATGACGGCTTTGTGCGCGACGGCATAATTGTGAATGACGAGACCTTGATGGCGCTGGAAAAGCAGGCCCTTGCGCAAGCCGAAAGCGGTGCGGATATCCTTGGGCCGTCAGACATGATGGATGGCCGGATCGGGATCATTCGGCAGGCGCTAGAGGCGCATGATTTCACAGATGTGGCGATTATGGCGTATTCGGCGAAGTTCGCCAGCGCGTTTTACGGGCCGTTTCGTGATGCGGTGGGGGCCACAGGGGCGCTAAAGGGCGATAAGAAAACGTATCAGCTTGATGCGCGCAATAGTGATGAGGCCCTGCGGGAAACCGCACGCGACATTGCCGAGGGGGCCGATATGGTAATCATAAAACCCGGCATGCCCTACCTTGATATTTGCCAACGGGTCAAAGCCGAATTTAACGTGCCTACATTTGCGTATCAGGTTTCTGGTGAGTACGCGATGATTGCGGCAGCAGGGGCCAATGGCTGGATTGACGAAGAAAAAGCAATGCTGGAATCGCTTATCGCTTTTAAGCGCGCGGGCTGTGACGGGGTGCTCACATATTTCGCGCCGCGCGTGGCTGCTTTATTGGCGGAGTAGCGCCTATATAGGCGCGCCCACTAGCACATATTGCGCCCCCGTGCTAAACAGACGCTAATCGGCATCAGACCGGATTTTGGCAGCATTTAGCAGGAGATACCCCATGAAAACCCTTACGCGACGCAGTTTTATAGCCACCGCCAGCGCCACCACCCTTTCGGCTTGCGCGGGAGATGGGCGCATCACCGGATCAGGTAGCCAGATCGACACGCATGTGGCCGTAGCCCTAGAGGAAATGTATACGACATTCCCCGGCTCACGCGAATTTGCGCGGCGGGCAGCAGGCATGCTCGTCATTCCCAATGTCACAAAAGCAGGGTTTTTTGTGGCCGGGTCTTATGGCGAGGGCGCGTTGCTCATCGGCGGGGCCTCGGTCGAATATTACTCCTTCGCCTCTGCCTCTTTTGGCCTGCAAATAGGCGCGCAACAATCACGCCAAGTTCTGTTTTTTATGACAACAGACGTGCTACGGGATTTCCGCACAAGCGATGGATTTGAGCTCGGCATAGATGCTGAATTCGCGCTGCAAGAAGAAGGCGGCAGCATCGGGCTGACCTCGACCACCTCCAACAAACCCATCCTCGGAATCGTATTTGGCCAGCGCGGATTTTTGGCAGGGGCCAGCCTAGAGGGCGCAAAATATTCCCGGCTTATCCGCTAGAGACGGCTGTGCTTGCACAGCCTGCGCCGAGGAGGTGGCCCGAAGGGTCGCCGACGAGGCGCACGCTCGGAGCTGTCCGAAAGCTCCGGAATTACTTCGCTTTCGAGGCCAGCATATTAGCCTTGAAGGTGATAGGTTTCGTAGGTTTCGCGCTCGAAAATCGGGCAATGATTTAGCCGCCAAACGGCGTCTGGATTGGTTGAATCCAGCTCAATAACCGCATTTTCTATGCCGTTCGTTGCCATATAGGCCGTTTCCATCGCCACCAAACCCTCGTTGAGCAGCGCCGCTTTTGGTGTTTGCCATAATATAGGATCCACGCCAAACCAAGCCAACTCCCAGTGGCCTGCTGTTTGTTTCCTCAGGCTGGAAAACGCGACGACCTTATGGTTTTGCTGAATAAAAAAGGCGGCTTCAGGCAGGAAGTCCGCTCCAAGAAAAGTTTCCCTCCAACGTTCGCTATCTAAAACTGCTGGCGGGTTTATGTGGTGGGTCGCAAAATAGTGAACCCTGTGTGCCTCTAGCCATGCCGCTGTAAAACTGGGTTGCGCGGCGAGCGTGCCCCCGCACAAACCCACTTTATTCAGCGAGGCATCCCCTCGCCACCCCCCCTCAACGGTTTGCCGCGCCAGGGTGAAGCCGTATGAGGAAAGCAACGCAATAGCCTTGGTGTTATGGGCTGGCAAAGTGCAGGTAAACCCGCGTTTTGGGGGCCGCAAACACGCGGCGTCCAATTCCTTTTTGGTCAAAACCCCCGCACCAATATCCAGCCTTAGAAGCTTTGGGTGCAGCGGGTTTTCCGAAATATGTAGCATCTAGGTTTTGTCTAAAACCCTTAACCGCCTAATTAGGCTGCTGGTATCCCAGCGTTGCCCGCCCATGTTTTGTACGTCTTTATAATACTGGTCAATCGTGGCTGTCCCCGGCAGGCTGGCCCCGTTGGTTTCGGCTTCGGCCAACACAATGCCAAGGTCTTTGCGCATCCAGTCTACCGCAAAGCCAAAGTCAAAATCGTCAGCCAGCATGGTTTTGTAGCGGTTATCCATCTGCCAGCTTCCAGCAGCGCCCTTAGAGATCACATCCACCACGGCCTCGCCGTCCAACCCTGCTTTTTGGGCAAAATGCAGACCCTCGGAAAGGCCTTGCAGCAGCCCCGCGATGCAAATCTGGTTAACCATTTTGGTCAGCTGCCCTGCCCCGCTTTCCCCCATCAAGCGGCAAGATTTGGCAAAAGCCGCAATCACAGGTTCAACCACAGCATACGGCGCGGCATTCCCGCCGCACATCACCGTCAACACTCCGTTTTCGGCGCCAGCTTGCCCGCCCGAAACCGGACCATCAACAAAGGCAATGCCCTTCTCGTCCGCCTCGGCATACAGCACTCTGGTCACATCCGCAGACGCCGTTGTGTGGTCCACAAACACCGTGCCAGCGTCCATCCCCGCCAGCGCGCCATCAGCGCCCAGCACCACCGAGCGCAAGTCGTCATCATTGCCCACACAGGCAAACACAATCTCGCAGCCCTTCGCCGCTTCGCGCGGCGTTGTCGCCATGCTGCCACCATGCTTGGCCACCCACGCCTCGGCCTTGGCCGTGGTGCGGTTATAAACACACACCTCATGCCCCGCGGCCGCCAAATGCCCCGCCATAGGGTAGCCCATTACGCCTAGGCCCAAAAATGCCACTTTTGCCATTGTGTTCTCCTGCTCTGTTGCTCCTTTCGGAATGCCCTGCTATCAGCGCTAGGTCAAGACAGGATCGGATTCTCACCCCATGACCAAGGCGTTTCGCTGGATATTCGGAGGCTTTGTGGCGCTGCTGTTGCTGGCGATCATTGCGGGCGGGTTTGTCTATTATCTCGCGGCGCGCTCGCTGCCCGACTATAACGGCAGCTATGTTGTTCAGGCCATCAACGCGCCGGTCGAGATTGTGCGCGACAGCTATGCCGTGCCCCATATTTTTGGCGAAACAGACGCTGATGTGCTGTTTGGCCTTGGCTTTGCCCATGCCCAAGATCGCCTTTGGCAAATGGAGCTCATGCGACGCACGGCGCAGGGGCGGCTTTCAGAGATTTTCGGACGGGAAACGCTGGAAACTGACAAGCTGATGCGCTCGCTGGGTATATATATAATTTCGCAGCGCGCCGTATTTGCGCAAACGCCAGATACGCTGGCCATGCTCAATGCCTATTCGGCGGGGGTAAATGCCTGGGTTGCCACGGTGCGCCGCGAGGCTTTGGGCCGTGGCGCGCCGGAGTTCTTTTTGTTTGACAATGCGATTGCGCCGTGGAGCCCGGCTGACAGCATAGCATTGATCAAGCTCATGGCCCTGCAAACCACCGACAAAGCCAGCATGGAAGTGCTGCGCGCCACGCTCTCGTTTCGCATTACGCCAGAGCGGATTGCCGATATTTTGCCGGATGCACCCGACGTGCCTTCAACCAATGTTCCGGGGTTTTCGTCACTTTTTCCTGCGGCTACGCTGCGCATGGCCAGCCGCGCGCCAGCATTATCCCCGCTGCCGCCCATTGGCTTGGCCGGTGCTTCCAACGCCTTTGCAGCCTCGGGCGCCCGCTCGGCCAGTGGCGGCACGCTTTTGGCCAGTGATCCGCATCTTGGCCTCTCCACCCCCGGCATTTGGATGCTGGCGCGGCTGGAGCTGGAAAGCGGTGGCGCAATCGGCGCAACAATTCCGGGCATTCCCGCCGTGCTGATCGGGCGCAATGATGATTTGGCTTGGGGGCTAACGGCAAGCTACCTTGATGACCAAGACCTGTATCTTGAGCGCCTAAACCCGCAAGACCAAAACGAATATTTGACCGAAGACGGGGCGGTGGAATTTACCAGCAAAACCAGCATTATTCCGGTAAAAGACCAGCCCGCTGTAAGCTATGAGCTTCGCTGGGCCAATGGCAGGCCGGTGCTGCCTGAAAGCGCTTTTGGCGTGGGCCAAATTCAGCCCGATGGCCATTTGTTTTCACTGGCTTGGACTGGGCTTATCGAGGAAGACCGCTCTATTCAGGCCGCGATTGGCTTGATGCGCGCCCGCTCTGTGGATGCAGGCCGCGCGGCGCTTGTCCATATGGCGGCCCCTGCCAGCAATGTCACCCTCGCCGACCACGAAAATATTGCCATTGTTACGGCGGGTCTCGTTCCACTGCGCGATGCCGGAAACGAAACGCTTGGGCGTATTCCGGCGCAAGGCTGGCTGGACGTGAATGCGTGGCAAGGGTTTAGCCCATTCAGCGAAAATCCGTATATTAAAAACCCCGAAAGCGGCGTGGTGGTCAACACCAATAATGCCCTGCCCGCTGGCGCGTTCCCCCAGCATTTTAGCTTTGACTGGGGCGACACCCAACGGATTAAACGCGCCACCGATCTGCTAAACGCACGCCAGTTTCACACCCAAAGCAGCTTCACCTCTATTCAGGTCGACACCGTTTCGATCTCGGCCCGCACATTGCTGCCCCTGATGGGGCAAAACCTGTGGCTGGCAGACCAAGAAGCCCCCCCGGGCACCCACCGCGCCCGCCGCCGCGAGGCCCTTGGGCTGCTTTCCCAGTGGAATGGCGACATGGGGCAACATGACCCCGAGCCACTGATTTATGCGGCATGGGTGCGTGCCCTACAGCGGCGGTTGATAGCCGACGATCTTGGCCAGCTTTCCGGCGGCCTCACCCGCGTAAACCCGCTGTTTATCGAGCGCGTTTTTCGCGATGTTAGCGGAGCTTCTATTTGGTGTGATATTGGCCCAAGCTTGGAGCGTGAAACATGTCAGCAAATGGCCTCGGTGGCGCTGGATGATGCGTTATTGGAGTTGGAGCGAGACTACGGCAGCGATATTAACCGCTGGCGCTGGGGCGCAGCGCATTTGGCTTTTCAGGAAAACAAAACGCTTGGAAGAATACCTATGGTGAGTTGGCTGGCCAACATTTGGCAGGAAACCCCGGGAGGCGATAACACGCTCCTGCGCGGCCAAACCCGCTCAATGGGCAGTGCCCCCTACACAAATATCCACGCCGCCGGCTTTCGGATGGTGGTTGATTTTGATACCCCGGATAATTCGGTTTATATATCCGCGACCGGCCAAAGCGGCCACTTGCTGTCGCGCTATTATGATGACCTATCGGTGATCTGGCGGCGCGCTGAATTCATTCCGATGACGCTCGACCCGGCCAACCCGCGCGGGGCGGCGGCGGGGATTACGCGGCTAATACCAGCTCATTGACAGATAGCGCCCATGGCGGCGCGGCGGCTCCTGCGCTTGCGGCGAGGCCCGCACACGCGCCGCGCCGAAGCTTTGTCTATTGTGGCCAATGATCTTGGCGCAGGCTTAGCCGCGCGGCGCGGGCAAGCCATCACCAAGCAAAACAATCTCAAACGCGCCGCCACCGTCACGGCTGGGGCAACTCTCCCCCTTGAGAAAACCTTCACCAACCGCTACCAATCCCCCATCATCCCTTAGCCAAAGGCCGCGCCATGATTCCCCGTTATTCCCGCCCCGAAATGGTATCCATCTGGTCTCCAGAGACCAAATTTCGCATCTGGTTTGAAATCGAGGCCCATGCTTCTGATGCTCAAGCCAAGCTCGGGGTTATTCCGCAAGCGAATGCAGACGCCCTTTGGAGAGCCAAGGATGTGGAATTTGACGTGGCGAAGATTGATGCCATCGAGGCCGTGACCAAGCATGACGTTATCGCGTTTCTCACCCATCTTGCCGATATTGTTGGCAATGAAGATGCCCGTTTTGTGCATCAGGGGTTAACGAGTTCTGACGTGCTCGACACCTGTTTTAACGTGCAGCTAACCCGCGCAACCGATCTGATTTTGGCCGATATAGACGCGCTGCTGGCCGCCCTTAAGCGCCGCGCTATAGAGCATAAGATGACCATCCGTATTGGCCGCAGCCACGGGATTCATGCAGAGCCAACCACAATGGGCCTGACGTTTGCGCGCTTTTATGCCGAGATGGACCGCAACCGCACCCGGCTTGTGGCCGCGCGGGCTGAAATTGCGACAGGTGCGCTTTCAGGGGCCGTTGGCACCTTTGCCAATATTGACCCGAGCGTTGAAGAGTATGTGTGTGCAAAGCTTGGCTTAACGCCCGAGCCTATTTCCACCCAAGTTATTCCCCGCGACCGCCACGCCGCCTTTTTTGCCGCGCTGGGTGTGGTTGGCGCTTCGATCGAAAATATCGCGACCGAAATTCGCCATATGCAGCGCACTGAGGTGCTGGAAGCCGAGGAGTTCTTCTCCAAAGGGCAAAAAGGCTCATCCGCCATGCCCCATAAACGCAACCCTGTTTTGTCAGAAAACCTAACCGGCCTTGCGCGCCTTATACGCATGGCCGTTGTGCCTGCGCTAGAAAACGTAACCTTATGGCATGAGCGCGATATTTCGCACTCGTCCGTTGAGCGCAATATCGGGCCAGACACCACAATCACGTTGGATTTCGCACTTAGTCGCCTTACAGGCCTTGTTGATAAATTGGTTATTTACCCAGAAAATATGCTGGCGAATATGAATAAATTTCAAGGGCTTGTGCATTCTCAGCGGGTACTGTTGGAGCTGACGCAAAAGGGCCTCTCACGGGAAGACAGCTATAGCGTCGTGCAGCGCAATGCTATGCGCGTGTGGGAAGAAGGGGCCGATTTTATGACCGAGCTGAAGGCCGACCCTGACGTGACAGCTGTGATGACAGATGCTGAAATTGAAGCCAAGTTTGACCTTGGCTACCACACCAAACATGTGGAAACTATTTTCAAACGTGTGTTTGGCTGATCCGCTCAATACGCCCTGCAGGCGGCGCACACGCTTTCACCTGCTTTGCAATATAGCACTCGCGCCGCGCTTTAACCGCGGCGCATTTGGCTAAGTGACTATTTCACATATGCAAAAGCTGCAGCGCGGCGCGAAACGAAGGCTGCAAAACAGTGCAACCTTGCCGCGCCGCCACTGTTATTCTGACATCATCACCGGCGCTGTCATTTGATGCAAAATAGAGTTGGTGACCCCGCCAAAAGCCTTTTCGCGCAGGCGAGAATGGCCAAAGGCACCCATCACCAGCAAATCAGCCCCGGTATCAGCGATGTGGTTCAAAATCACAGTATCCACGCCCACTTCGGGGTGGGTGCGCTGCACCACTTTGGCCTTTATCCCGTAGCGCGCCAGATGGTCCACAAGGTTTTCGCCCTGTTGTCCACCAAACTCGTCGCTGCGTTTCTTCGGGTTAACCACCAGCACGTCAACCTCGTCGCGCGCCATCAGCATCGGAATGGCGTCATTCACCGCGCGCACGGCCTTTTTGCTGCCGTCCCACGCGATCACGGCGCGGCGGGTTTTGCGCTCAAAACGGCCAATATACGGCACCACATAAACAGGGCGGCCAGAGCTGTGCAGAACGGCCTCCAATAGCGCCTCCTGAAAGGCGCGCCCGGCTGAATCAGGGTTGGGCTGCCCAACAAAAATCAGATCAGCATGCCGTGCAAAAAATGCCAGCCTTGAAGCCGCTTTTGTCGCTGGGCATTCGATAATCCGAACAGCATAATCCACGCCGGCATCCTTGGCCGCCGCCTCAAATTTCGCCACCGCGCTCTTTGCGGATTTTTTCACAATATCGGCTTGCGCTTCTGTCAAACTAGCCGGAAAATCTATGCCGATATAGGTGGAAATCGTCGATTCCAGCGCCATTGCCAGCCCCGTAACGCGCGCACCTTCGCGCTTTGCCAACGCTATCGAGGCCGCCACGCGGGCCGCACAAATATCGGTATCATCCAAATGAACCAGTACATCTTTGTAAGACATTTCATTCTCCTTCAGGGTTTCCTGAGCCTAGTTACCAGCCCACTTGCTTCCCGTTTTGATCTCTATCAATTCAGAAAGAATAAATATTGCACCGCACAAAAAACCACGCCAAAACGGGGTTTTGGCGTGGTTAAATAGACGATCGGGCCGCTATCCCATTTCTTTAATGGCTCTCGCGATGTAATATGAGGCCGGCAGCGCCAAAATGGCCCCGGCCACCGCGGCTATAACAACATATCTTAGGGTGTCATAGCCCGATGCCAAAGCGATGACGATAAATATCCCCATCAAAGTGGAGCTCGCGATTGTATATATCAAAGATGCAATTCTCAGCATTGTAGTTCTCCTGTGCTATTCTCTTGGGCCGAGGTCTATCCGACCTCGGCCCAAGGGTCCTTGATCGAGATCAACGCTAACCTTGTGTGATTTCCTGAGCGGCCTGTGACGCAAAAGACGCAAGCTTAGATCCGATCACAACCTTGCTCATCTTGGGCCTAATCCCACTTAAATCCTTATGAACTTTGCGGATCACGTCTTCGTGGCCAGCTTCTTTAAGCTCGGAGATAATAACCTCCACTGCATATTTATCGGCATCTTCGCCAGATTTCCCAAGAAGTTCTGCGGCCCACAGGCCCAGAAGTTTGTTGGCGCGGGCCGCAATATTAAATTCTACGGCTGCATCATGGACGAATTTGTTTTCGAAGGCGGATTCACGATCATTAAACATCGGCATTTTATGGCTCCTAAAGCGGTGGGTCGTTAGAAACTAGATAGCAGCCCTTCCCCCCTTGTTTCAAGTACCGCAGTTGCGAATCCTTGCGTCAAACCCGCCTACCCCCTATAGAGCGCCTATCCAACCTGATATTTGCGGAGCACACCCATGGCACGGCGTAAAATGATTTATGAAGGCAAGGCCAAAATCATCTATGAAGGGCCTGAGCCCGGCACAGTTGTGCAATATTTCAAAGATGATGCCACGGCCTTTAATGCCGAAAAACATGCGGTGATCGAGGGCAAGGGCGTGTTGAACAACCGCCTGTCTGAGCATTTCATGACCGGCCTAAACGCGATTGGCGTGCCTACGCACTTCATCCGTCGGCTTAATATGCGTGAGCAGCTGGTAAAACAGGTTGAAATCATCCCTCTTGAGGTTGTGGTGCGCAATATCGCTGCGGGCTCTATGTCTAAGCGGCTTGGCATTGAGGAAGGCACCCTTTTGCCCCGCCCTATTGTTGAGTTTTATTATAAAGACGATAGCTTGGGTGACCCGATGGTGACCGAGGAGCACGCGATTGCTTTTGGCTGGGCCACCCAGCATGATCTGGACGAGATGATCAGCCTCGCGCTGCGGGTTAATGACTTTCTGTCAGGCATTATGTTTGGCATCGGCATTAAACTGGTGGATTTCAAAATCGAGATCGGCCGGGTTTATGATGGCGATTTCCAGCGCCTGATCGTGGCCGACGAAATCTCTCCCGATAGCTGCCGCTTGTGGGACATTGAAACCGGCGCGAAGCTGGATAAAGACGTGTTTCGGCATGACCTAGGCAGCCTTGCCGATGCCTATACCGAGCTGGCCACCCGCCTTGGCGTAATGCCGAAGAAATCTGGCAATGGAACTGGCCCCAAGCTGGTTCACTAAAGGAGTTTCCCCATGAAAGCCCGTGTTGATATTACCCTGAAAAACGGTGTGTTAGACCCTCAAGGCAAAGCCATTCAGCACGCGCTCGGCACGCTCGGCTTTGGGGGCGTTGAGGCCGTGCGCCAAGGCAAAGTGATAGAGCTGGACCTTGCGGAAACCGACCCTGCCAAGGCCGAGGCCACGCTGAAAGAGATGTGCGAAAAGCTGCTCGCCAATACCGTGATCGAGAACTACAGCATCGAGGTGCTGGGATGACGCAGCCTAACGGTTTTTTCTTTCGTAAAACCGTTGGCAATACCACCGTGCCCACTTGGCGCACCAAAGTACTGGTTTGGGGAATGCCTATAGTATTTATTCTTGCAGGCATTGTCCTACTGGCCTCAAGTTTTATGTGGATGAACAGCGCACAAGAAGCAACCGGAACCGTGGTAAGGGTCACTCAATATGACGATAGCTTTAGCGGCGATACGCTTTACCTGCCAGTATTCTCTTATATATGGAGCGACGGCACCCTGGCAGAATCCTCCCTCGCGGCCCCCAGCCCCGCACTTAAATATGAGATCGGGGATATGCATACAATTCTCTTCAATTCCGAGCGAAAAGAAGAAATCCGCATATCCGATACCCTTTCACAATATCTAATTGGGCTTATTATACTGGCCATCGGCGCAATGTTCAGCCTTGTTTCATTGTTCCTTTGGTTTGGCGCAAAAACCATCGCCCGCAAACGCGACCTCAAAAAGGATTAAATCCATGAAATCCGCTGTCATCGTTTTCCCCGGTTCCAACTGCGACCGCGACCTTGCCATCGGCCTGGAGCGCGCGTCTGGCCGCCCTGCCGAAATGGTTTGGCACAAAGAGGCCAGCCTGCCCGAGGGATTAGACGTGGTCGCCCTTCCCGGCGGTTTCAGCTTCGGCGATTACCTGCGCTGTGGTGCCATCGCCGCGCGTATGCCCATCATGCAAGCCGTTGTTGATTTCGCCAACAAGGGCGGCCATGTTATCGGCGTATGCAACGGCTTTCAGGTGCTCATCGAGTCCGGCCTGCTCCCCGGCGCCCTGATGCGCAATTCCAACCTCAAGTTTGTTTGCAAAGATGTGGAGCTTATCACCACCACAGCCAATAGCCCCTTCACCAACACCCTGCAAAAAGGCCAGCGCCTCACCGTGCCGGTAGCCCACCATGATGGCAACTACATCGCCGATAGCGACCTGCTGTTCAAACTCCAATCCGAAGACCGCATCGCGTTCCGCTACGCCGATAACCCCAATGGCTCAGTAGACAACATCGCCGGCATTCTCTCTGAGAACCGCCGCGTGCTCGGTATGATGCCCCATCCCGAGCGCCTAAATGACCCAGCTCTGGGCGGCAATGACGGCAGCCACATTTTTGAGAGCCTCGTAAAAGGCCTCATGGTCCCCGCCTAAACTCTACTTTGTCCAAATATCCTCCGGGGGGCCGAAGGCGGGGGCAGACAGCCCCCTGCAACGCTAAAACCAAGTAGCACGGTCGCCCTCCATCCCCGCATACATCCCCGCCACCTGCTCACCATAGCCATTAAAAAGCGCGGTCGGCACACGCTCATCCTGCCCCAGCGGCTTTTCAGTGGCTTGCGACCAGCGCGGATGCGGCACTTCCGGGTTCACATTGGCCCAAAAGCCATATTCGTTGCCGTTCAGCTCTTCCCAAAAGCTCTTGGAGCGCGCGGTGCCAAAGGTGATCCGAGAGATCGACTTGATCGACTTAAAACCATATTTCCAAGGTAAATGCAGCCGCAACGGCGCGCCAAATTGCTTGTGCAGCACCTTGCCATACGCGCCAACAACCAGCATCGCCAAATCATTTGTCGCCTCATTAATGGTAATACTTTCCGTATACGGCCACGGGAGCCAGCTCGCCTTTTGCTCCGGCGCGGTCTCCGTATCATAAAACGTCTCAAACCGCACATAGCGCGCTTTTGAAAGCGGCGCCGCCATCGCCACAAGATCTTTCAGCGGAAAGCCAACCCACGGAATAACCATAGACCACCCCTCGACACAGCGATGCCGGTACACCCGCTCCTGCATCGGCATTCGGCTCATCAAAGTATCAATATCAATGGTAATTTCTTGCTCCACGTCGCCATCAATCGTCAGCGTCCACGGGTCTGTTTTTAGCGCCTGCGCCTCTTGGCTAATGCTTTTAGACGAGCCAAATTCATAAAAATTATTATACGTGCTGTTAATCGCTTCCGGCGTTATTGGCGTCGAGGCATGCGGAAACCCGCTGGCACGGCCAATAGCTGGCGAAAACTGACTTTCAGCCGGGGCCGCCAAAGCCGCCCCGCCTATCAGCCCGGCCCCCACACCCGCAGCAGCGCCCACCATAAGCTGGCGTCGGTTCACAAACAGATGTTCGTCCGTCGCCTGGTTTTCGTTCATCATCCAGCTTTCGCGGCGGTGATAGTGCATACGTGTCTCCTCAGAGGTGGTTCCATATCTCGGTGATTCTGAAAATAAGCGGAAAGCCGCCCCAACGCCAATCAAACATACTTGAGGAAACCGTGATAGCCGCTTAACTATCACCTATGAGTGAGACAGCCCCAAAAACAAAAGCCCGCCTTTCGGCAGGACTGATCCCAACGATGGTTGGTATTTCGCTCATTGTTGCGGTGCTGGTAATCTGGGGCTCCTATGGCTACTTCACCCAAAGCTTCACCGAAAACCTGCGCACACAGGCGCAAACCCGCGCTGCGCTGTATGCGGGCAATATTAAATCAACCTTGCAAAAGCACTCGGTGGTGCCTTTTTTGCTGGCCAGAGATCTAACCCTGTCGGCAGCATTGCAATCAGAGTCCTATGCCGCCACCTCACAGCGCCTGATCGAGGTCTCTGAGGAAATCGGCTCGGCCTCGGTGTTTTTGCTCGATATAACAGGCCGCGTGGTTGCCAGCTCTGATCGCCGCCAGATCAGTAAATTTTTCGGCTCTGAGCCCTATTTTATAAATGCGCTGCGCAACTCGAGCACAGTTTTCTCGACAACATCCAATGAGCAAAATACCTATCGGTTTTTCTTTTCGCAAAATCTAAAATCTGGCCCCAAATCAATCGGGGTGATTGTGGTAGAGGTTGATTTGCGCCAGCAAGAAGTCCTTTGGCGTCGGCTCGAATTGCTGGTCGCCCTCGTGAATTCGCAAGGCGAAATCCAGCTTTCGTCAGAGCTAAATTGGCGACGGCAATCCATTCAGGATTTGATTGAAGTCGAACCGGTTTCCGCCTCGCGCCGCGTGCTGGACGCCCTTCAGCAAACCCGATTAAATGATTTTGTATTTATCAATGGCGAACGCCTGTTTGCCGCTGAATCTCCGGTAGATTTTCGCGGCTGGCATATCAGCTATTTTGCCTCCACCCAAAATGTTGCGGCCCGGGTTAATGCGATTTTGGCATTGGAAATAATGGGAATGGCCATCGCGGCTGCACTCCTGTTCTTCTATCTCTCCCGCCGCCGCGCCCGCGAATCTGAGCGATTGAGCGCGGAAAGCACCGAGCTACGCGCCCTAAACACTCGCCTTTCAGCCGAAATGGCGCAGCGCCAGCGCGCCGAGCGAAACCTGCAATCGGCCGAGCAAAACCTTGAGCAATCCTCCAAGCTGGCCGCGCTTGGCCAAATGTCGGCCGCCGTGAGCCACGAGCTAAACCAGCCGCTGGCCGCCATGCGCACTTACCTTGCAGGCGCCAAGCTTTTGGTGGCCCGCAACCGCCTTGACGAGGCCAAATCCAGCTTTCAGCGCATTGATGACCTGATCGCCCGCATGACTGTTATCACCAAGCAGCTCAAATCTTACGCCCGCAAATCAAGCGAGAGCGCGGTTGAGATTGATCTGCGCGATTGCGTGGCCTCGGCCATGGCGATGATGGCGCCGCAGCTTGGCAAAGAAACCGTGCGCATTGTGCAAAATATGCCCGATAGCAAGGTCTGCACTTTGGGCGACAATATCCGCGTTGAGCAGATTATTATCAACCTGCTGCGCAATGCCCTTGATGCCTTAAAAGACATCCCCGAGCCGCGCATTGAAATTTCTCTGGAGGCCGGCGAAACAGCTCGGCTTTCTGTGCTGGATAACGGCCCGGGCTTTGAAGACCCCGAAGCACTTTTTGAGCCGTTTTACACCACCAAAGCCCCCGGAGAGGGCGTGGGCCTCGGCCTCGCCATTTCTGCCGGCATCGCCACTGAAATGGGGGGCCGCCTAATGGCACAAAACGCCACCCCGCTCGGTGCATTATTTACCTTAGAACTCCCCCTAGCCCAAACCAAAAACGAGGCAGCAGCATAATGTCAGACGACTATAAAATAGCGATCATCGACGACGAAGCCCATATGCGGGATTCGATCTCTCAATGGCTTGAACTGAGCGGGTTTAAAACCCTGACCTTTGAGAATGCCGAGGCGGCTTTGGCCGAAATCGGCAGCAAATTCAAAGGCATAGTGGTGTCAGATATCCGCATGCCGGGTATGGGTGGGATGGAGCTACTCAAACGGTTGCACGCGACAGATGCCTCGCTTCCGGTGATCTTGATCACGGGGCACGGCGATGTGCAAATGGCTGTTGAAGCCATGCAAATCGGTGCTTATGATTTTATGGAAAAGCCGTTTGACCCCGAGCGTCTCGCTGACCTTTCCAAGCGCGCCATTGCCGCCCGCAAGCTCACCATTGAAAACCGCGCCCTGCGCCGTGAGCTATCCGATGGCTCGGTGCTTTTGCGCAAACTTATGGGCACCTCGCCGAGCATTGAAAAGCTGCGCGAAGATATCCTTGATATCGCATTTGCCGATAGCAACGTGCATATTTGTGGCGAAACCGGCACTGGCAAAAGCCTGATCGCCCACGCCATTCACGCCTGCGGCCCGCGCCAAGGCAAAGATATCATCACCCTGAATTGTGCCGCACTAGACGATGAAACCCTCGCCAAGCACCTGTTTGGCCCGTCTGATTCTGCCGATATCCGCCCGATTGCCGAAATGTCAGAGCCCTGCACGCTGTGCCTTGAGGACGTGGGCGCGCTTTCAACCGAGCTGCAAGCCAAACTGCTCAGCTTTATTGAATCGCTGGATACGAATGACGGCGAACCTCCGCGGGTGCGCATTATCACGGTGTCCAGCCTTGATGAGGGCGCGCCAAAGTTAAAAGACCAGATTCGCCCCGAGCTTTATTTCCGGCTTAGCAGCATGGAAATTATGGTGCCAACCCTGCGTGAACGTGGCGAAGATACCCTCGTGCTTTTCTCCCGGTTCACCCAGCTTTTTGCGGAGGAATATGGCATAGACGCGCCCGAAATCTCAGCAACAGACGCCGCAAACCTACTGAAAGCGCAGTGGCCCGGCAATATCCGGCAGCTGCAAAACCTGGCTGAGCGGGTGGTGATGCAAAGCCAGCACGGCCCCGAGGAAGTGAGCAAATTGCTAGCCACGGCCGCAGATGAACCCAGCGCTGAGATCCCGGGGGAAAAGCCGCTGAAAGAGCATGTAGAAGCCTTTGAGCGCATGCTGATCGACAATGCGCTTCGCCGCCACACAGGCTCTGTGGCCAAGGTCATGGAAGAGCTGGTGCTGCCGCGCCGGACATTAAACGAGAAGATGGCGAAATATGGCTTGAGCCGCGCCGATTACCTTTAGCCCTCAATGAGGGTGATTTTGCGCTCGTGATAAAACCCATAATTGGTCTGCGTCCCCCGTAGGCCAATTATGGCACCAGGCCGAATGCCAGCTTTGCTGCCAATTTTTATCCCGCATAGATAGACCTCAGCACCCTGCGCATCGGAAACCAAAAGTGGGCTAATGCAATGGCTTGCAAAAATGCCTGTCAAACGGTCTGGCTGCGGCAATACGGTGTATTGTTGCTTAATCTCCGCGCCTTGTTCAAAGAAATAAGCGTGTAAAAGTGGCATGCCGTGCAGCGTCGAAAATGGCCAAATTGCGAAAGCCATCAACGGCGGGCCAAGAAGAGCCAGTATAATCGCCTTGGTGGATTTATTTAACACCGCGCGTGCAGCAAGAAGAAGAAACAGGTATCCAGCAAAATACATCATCCAGTCGGATGAAAGCGTAAGCAGCCTTTCGTTTGGAAGGAAATTTCCGCGGCGCATAGCCACTACCAGCCCTAGGAATACCGGCAGGATGGGGAGGCTGAGTAAAAGCATCCCAATATCCGGAAAACTATTTTTTTGTGCGGGCATCACTGGTAGCCCAGTCTGTGCGGAAAATGCGCTAATATTCTGCGCCGCCTCGCGGCCAATCGGGAAAAAATATCCCTTTCCAGCCAAAACCTTCACACCGGTTCTTATAGGAAGCCGTAGCTTTTGGGCTTCATATTGCACATTTAGTTCACGCAAATACGCGGCCGGTAGCACCAGAAAACCAAGGTATGGCCCTAGCCACATGGTCAGTGCCATAATCCATTGCTGTGACGTGACGTCCGCCAAGATACCGGGAAGCTCAACCTCTTTTCGAAAGAGAAACAGTAAGGCATCTAGGCCAAGTAGCAAAAGTGCTATCAGTGCCAGCATTCGAGCCCACACTTTTTGCGCAAAACGATCGCTACTTCTAAGGTATTTGCGCGCCATGGCTGGAATTAAGAAAATGACAAGCAATACAAGATGCACACCCAAAAGCACCTGCATTGGCACGGTAAAATTTCCAAGACCTACGCCACTATTCGCAGCGAAAATTTGCCAGTATTTAAATGGCAACCCCAGCAGTAAAATTCCGGTAATAATACAAAGCAACTGCCCGATAAAGCCAAGAAGGCTCATACTAACCTTTGGTTGGTAAAGTGCTGACGGCATGGCTACTCCTGCAATTTACGTGAAAGCTATTGGCAGATGCCATTTTCGCTGGATGTTAATGCCTTTATGGATAAATAAAAAGCGGGCCACAACCTTGGCGCGCTTTCTAATTATTGCTTCAATGTCTGCGAAAATTAGCGAACGTAGTTATAATTCGAAATCACACATACATTCACGCCAAATTTCTTCAACTCTTGGCCGTTGCTAAAGCGTGCCTTGAAGTCAAAAATACAAGCGCGCGTGCCATCGTCAAAATCGATCCGCGTTGAGCGGTTCGTTGGCAGAACGGTGCTTGACCCGAGCTGCTCAGGCCCCCAGCTGGTCATATTGGTGTTGGACGCGTAAAAATGCGTCATCGTCATGCCGGTGTTATTGCTGATATTCACAACGCGGTTGTGACTATCAACAGGGCCTGTGCTCATCCCGGTACTGCTGCTACTGCTGTCGATTTCGCAGGCTGAAAGCGCTAAAAGGCCAACAAATGCAAATGCTAATTTTCTCATTGTTTACTCCACTGTATTGCAAAATAGTAATGCCAAGATTGTTACACAGTGTTACAAACCTGTCAATTCTGAACAAATTCAAAATATTAGCAGATTAGCGCCGTTTCCAGATCTCCATAAGCGGTGAACCTACGCTCAAACGCTAGCCCCAGCTTATGCGCGGCGGCCTCTGCGGCCACCGTTAGGCTCGCATCCTCCGTCTGCGCCAAATAAACCAGCTTTTCGTAATTTCCAAAATACATGTCGCGCAGTTCAGGGTGCTTATCCAGCCCCATCGGCTTCCAGACAAAAGCATCAAATTGACGCGCCAGAAAATCTGTCAGGAAAAAGCTGGTGACCTCGCCGCGCTCGGCAAAGGTCTCGTTGCCATCAAAGAAGGAATAGCAATGCGGCCCGGATATCATTTTCACGCCAAGCTTTTCACACCGTGCCGCCAGCAGCCCGCCGGTACCACAATCTGCGTAAGCCACAAATATTTGCTCATACTTGCTCCGCGCAGCCTCAACCGCGCGCTCTACAGCATCCGGAATTTTTTCAGGCCGCAGGTGCAGATCAGCTGGCAGGCATGTAAGTTCCATGTGCTGCCAGTCGTTCAGCTTAATGAGCGCCAGCACCTCACGGGCCAGCGCACCACAGGCGATGATCAGGGTTTGCATTAGAGCTGGTTATGCTTGCGCGCCATAAATTCTTTGGCGGTTTCCACGGCCACGGCGGCATCACGGCAATAGGCATCAGAGCCAATAGCCTTACCAAATTCCTCATTCAGCGGCGCGCCGCCCACAAGCACAATGTAATCATCCCGGATACCCTGCTCGATCATGGTATCAATCACGATTTTCATATAGGGCATCGTGGTGGTCAGCAGTGCCGACATTCCCAGAATATCCGCATTTTCCCGCTTCAGCGCGTCGATATAATCCTCAACGGGGTTGTTGATTCCAAGGTCGATCACCTCAAAGCCAGCGCCTTCCATCATCATCGCCACAAGGTTTTTGCCGATATCATGAATATCGCCCTTCACCGTGCCAATAACCATTTTGCCAAGCTGCGGCGCACCGGATTCAATAAGGAGCGGCTTGAGAATTTTCATGCCCCGTTTCATCGCGCCTGCGGCAAGCAGCACTTCAGGCACAAACAGGATACCATCGCGGAAATCAATTCCGACAATCCGCATGCCCTCAACCAAAGCCTTGGTGAGCACATCATAAGGCACCCAGTCACGCTTGAGCAGGATATTCACTGCTTCATAGATCTCGTCGGCCATGCCGTCATAGAGGTCATCGTGCATTTGCAGCACAAGTTCCTCGTCGCTTAGTTCATCAAGGATGAGATCGTCTTCTTCGTCTGACATTGGGCTATCCCTCAGTTATGGCGGTTTGCAAAACAATCCGCCTGTTTGTCAATTCTTGTAGCAATTTCCGGAAACCATTTAGCGATAACCGACAAAGCTATGTCTCACAACGACTATTTTCGCCTGCGCCGTATGCGAACGGGCGCGGGCTCATCGCCGGTGCCATCACTTTTGGACGAAAACCCACCAAGTACGGAGGTGATTTCCTCATCCGTCGGTGCTGCGCCCATCGGTGTTTCTTCCAGTGCTTTGCGCATGGCAACCAAATGCTCGGGCATGGTGCCACAGCACCCACCAATAATTTTGGCGCCTGAATTCCGCACCATCACCGCATATTTCCCCATCAATTCAGGCGTGCCGTCATAATGAATGTGCCCATGCACAAATTTGGGAATGCCAGCATTGCCTTTAGCCACAATCGGAATTTCTGGGTTCGCGGCCTTAAAGCCCCGAATAGTGCGCAGCAAATCAGAGGCCCCTACCCCACAATTGGCCCCAAAGCCCAGCGGGCGATTATCCAGCCCCTGCGCCATTTCGACCATGCTGGTGGAGGTCATCCCCATCATGGTGCGGCCTGCGGTATCAAAGCTCATAGTGCCAACCCATGGTGCATTGATATTGGCAAAAGCTTCCGCCGCCGCCTTATATTCCTCGGGTGCCGAAATGGTTTCCAGCCAGAGCACATCGGCCCCGCCTTCCATAAGCGCCGCGCCCTGCTCCTCAAACATTTCAACCGCCTCGGCATGGCTAAGTGGCCCCAATGGCTCAAAAATCTCGCCCGTAGGCCCAACTGAGCCAGCCACAACCACGGGCCGCCCGGCCTTATCAGCCACTTCACGGCCCAGCGCGGCCGCTACTTTGTTTAGCTCGCGCACACGGTCTTGTGCATTGTGCAGCTTTAGCCGCGCCGCCGTGCCGCCAAATGAATTGGTCAGGAAAATATCGGAGCCGCTATCCACGGCATCCTGATAGAGCGCTTTAATCTTGGCTGGTTGGTCCACGTTCCAAAGCTCTGGCGCTTCGCCGGCTTCCAGCCCACGGTTAAACAGGTTTGTGCCCGTGGCACCATCGGCCATCAGCCAGTCTTTTTCCGCTAAAAGCTTGCTCAGCAAATCCATTTTATCCAACCTGTTTTTCTGAGATCAAACGCAAGCGCTCAATCATGGCCCGAAGCCCGTTGCTCCGCTGTGCCGAAAGATGCTGGTCCAGCCCAAGCCGCCCCATCTCTTTCAGCGCGTCCACCTTTAACGCATCGCTGTAAGGCAATCCATCATAAAGCGCATGCAAAACGGCAATAAGCCCGCGCACGATCATCGCATCACTATCGCCGGTAAACCTGATAACACTCGCCGAGAGGTCTGGCATAATCCAAACCTGCGAGGCACAGCCATGCACCTTGGTTTCAGGGATTTTATGCGCCTCGTCCATCTCGGCCATTTTTTTGCCAAGGTCGATCACATAGCGGTAGCGGTCTTCCCACTCGTCGACGAAATCGAAGTCTTCAACAATCTCTTCAAAACGTTCCGTGGCCATAGTATCAGACTCCTTTTGTCGAGTATTTAGGCCCTCGCGCGCCCATCGTCTACCCCCATGTGGCGCTTTGCCCATGCAGTGCGGCATAGTACGCCTATTTGAGAGCAGGCGTTTACATGGAAATTCAGCAAAGGACCGCTATGCAGACAAAGCCGACATCATTTGTTGTCAAATTTGGCTCAGTTGCTAATATGAGCCGCTGGTGGATCGCTTGATTTCCATTTTCAGGCACGAAAGTTCTGCTCAAAGAATGGAAATTGAGAAATGATACAAATTGTTCCGGTCCTATCGGGTTCCTTACTATTTTCTGTGATGATTTCTATGAGCGCATATCAGCAAGTTAAGTCTAAATGGTGGAAGGGCCCATCTCTGGCAATTCTTCTTTTTTGTGTTGGTTTACTCGTCATGCTTGTAACGGTTTACCAAGATAGCGCTAGCCCGAACCATCTTGTCCTAACTTTATACAGGACTGCATTTATTGGTTCCTTCACAGTTTTCATTGGGTCACTTCTGGCACTATGTCTTCGTTCCTACTTAAGCCGCCGAACAATCTCCGCTGGGGCCGCGATAGGCGTTTTTACTCTCTCCTGCGTCTTGCTCTCGAAGGTTGACTTCGCATGAATTACTCAGAACGAATGGACTCAAACCGGCTATCCAGCGGTTTGTGTCGATGTCTGGTTTTGCGTAGTTATCCAAAAATAGGACAAACTATGCTGCATGCCGCAATGCCCATGCTAAAGCGGCCTCCACGGTTTCGACCATCTCCATAGGCGGCAGCTTTGGCCGCTCGATCAGGATTACCGGAATGCCAAGCTCTCGCGCCGCGCCCAGCTTGGGCCAGCCCCCACGCCCACCGGCATTATGCACAACCAGTGTATCAATGCCTTGGGCCTCAAGCTCTGCCACTTCGCCCGCCACATCAAACGGCCCGCGCATAGAGCGCACGCGCCCACGGGGCGGCAGTGGCGGGTGCGGAGCATTGCGGCTGCGAATGCAGAGCTCTATATTTGAAAGCCGGTAGAAGGGCGCCAACCGCCCGTTGCCAACCGCCAGAGAGGCACATTTAGCACCGCTTGCCGCTAAAATTTCCGCAGCGTCTTCGGCGTTTGCCGCCATGGTCCAGCTATCGCCGACCTCAGGCTGCCAGCCTGCACGCGCTAGCCCAATATGTGGCTTTCCGGCCAGCGAAAGCGCGGCACATTCCCACAGGTCAGTATCAAACGGATGCGGGGCCACCACGGCGATCTCCCCCGAAGGGTCCACCTCTATGCCCGCCGCACCCAGCGCGCGCTCCAACAGATCAGCCTCCCGAGAACCGCCGATCAGCGCCAGTTTCATAGCTCTACGATCGTTACGCCCTTAGGCCCTGCCGAAAGCGCGATTTCGCCGCGTTTAAGCCGCAAAGCATCTTCGCCAAACACTTCGCGCCGCCAGCCGGTAAGCGCGTGCACATCGGGCGTATCTTCACTGGCAATCCGGTCTAGGTCTGCCGCAGTAGCAATCAGCTTGCTCGCCACGCCCTCCGCACCAGATTTGGCCTTAAGCAACACCCGAAGCAAATCGCCCAGCGCCTCGTTGCCTTGTGGTTTTTCACGTGGCTTAGGCGTCTTGGGCAGGTCTTTCTCCGGCACATCCATTCCGGCCTTCACAGCCTTCAAAATTCCCTCGGCTATCGGGCCTTTACGGCCTTCACGCAGCAGCCTTGAGCGCCCTAGGTCTTGCAAATCTTGCGGCTTGTTCGCCGCCAGCTCCAGCAGCGCATCATCTTTATAAACCCGAGGGCGCGGTATGTTTCTATCCTGCGCATATTGCTCCCGAAACTCAGCCAATGCATGGGCCACAGCCAAAAAGCGCGGCGAATTCGTGCGGGTTTTTAGCCGCTTACCAGCATCTTCAGGCCGAATGATATAGGTTTCAGGGTTCAGCAGCACCGCCAGCTCTTCCTCAACCCAGCCCTCACGGTTTTTCGCCTTCAGCTCCTTGGCCAAAAACTCATACACCACCCGCAGGTGGGTTACGTCACCAATGGCATAAGTCTTTTGCTTTTCCGTCAGCGGGCGGCGAGACCAATCGGTAAACCGGCTAGATTTATCCACCTGTTGCCGCGCAATTTTACGCACCAGCGTTTCATAGCCCACCTGCTCACCAAAGCCACAGACCATGGCAGCCACTTGGGTATCAAAGAAAGGTTTCGGGATAACGCCGGCCTCCACCGCAAAAATCTCAAGATCTTGCCGCGCAGCATGGAACACCTTTACGACGCTCTCGTCTTTGAACAATTCATAGAGCGGTTCAAGGTCTATACCATCTGCGAGGGGGTCAATGAGCGCGCCGCCACTATCGCCCTCTCCAGGCATGGCAACCTGCACCAAGCACAGCTTGGAATAATAGGTCCGCTCTCGGAGGAATTCGGTATCTACGGTTACGTAGGGATGGGTGGCGCACTCAGTGCAAAATTCTGCCAGCGCCTCGGTGGTTGTTATTGTTTTCATAACCCTGCTATATCTCTGAATACCGCTTAATGCCACCATTTTTGAGGCCCCCATGCGCGCCAAGCTCGATTTTGATCTCGCCACCCCCGAAGCCCCCCCTCAGGCGTCGGTTGATGCTGCCGTAAAGCTGCTAAAATCCGGCTTTCTATTTCGCTATGCTGAGATGGGATCAGAGGGCAATGAGGCCGCGCTATTAGAGCAGGAATTTGCAGCCCTTCTGGGCCGTAAATACTGTGTTGCGGTTAATTCCGGTGGCTCGGCAATGTTTCTCGCGCTTAAAGCTGCGGGCGTGCAGCCCGGTGATAAAGTCCTGCTAAACGCCTTTACGCTTGCGCCCGTGCCGGGGGCGATTGAGCACCTGCATGCCGAGACGGTGCTTGTCGAAATCAACGCGCGCCTCGTGATAGACCCGTCAGATTTGCGCGCCAAGGCCGAGGCCTCGGGCGCAAAATACCTGCTTATGTCTCACATGCGCGGCCATGTGGCCGATATGGAGGCCGTGCAGGAAATTTGCGATGAGCTCGGGATAAAGATGATAGAGGATTGCGCCCATACAATGGGGGCCACGTGGAACGGGGTGCAAACCGGCAAGTTTGGCCTTGCTGGCGCGTTTTCCAGCCAATCCTACAAACAGTTTAACACCGGCGAAGGCGGCCTTATCGTAACCGATGATGCAGACCTCGCCGCCCGTGCCATCCTGATGTCTGGCAGCTATATGCTTTATCCCCAGCACAGTGCAGCGCCTTCTGAGGCGGTGTTTGCCCGCTGGAAAGGCAGCATGGCCAACCATTCAATGCGTATGTCAGCCCTCGTGGCCGCTATCCTGCGGCCCCAGCTGCCGCTGCTCCCCGCCCGCAATGCCCGCTGGCGTGAGGTGCATGACCGCATAGCTAAGCGCCTGCGCACCCACCAGCTTATCCGCCTACCCCAGCGCCCGAATGAGGAAGACTACACGCCAACCTCACTGCAATTTTTCATGGAAGGCTTAAGCCAGCCGCAGATTGAGGCGGTGATTGCCGATAGCACCGCCCACGGTGTGCCGATCAAGTTTTTTGGGGGCGACACGCCCGAAGGCTTCACCTCACGCGCGCCGCATTGGGAATATGTAAAGCCCCAGCCCCTGCCCCGCTCCGAGGCCATTCTGAGCCAGCTCTGCGATATTCGCCTACCTTTGGGCCTTTCAGATTCTCAAGCTGACACCCTTGCCAATGTGCTGCTGGAAAGCCTAAACGAGGCCTTGCCATGAGCCGCCTGACCCTGCGCAATATCGAGATATTCATTGCCGCGATTGAGGAAGGTTCGGTGGCCGCGGCCGCGCGTAGGCTGGAAACAAGCCCCTCCTCTATCTCCCAGCACCTCAGCAACCTTGAGGAAGATCTCGGCACCACAATCATTGATCGTTCAGCCCGCCCACTCGCCCTCACCCCTGCTGGCGTGCTTTTCCGCCGCCGCGCCGCCAATATACTGAATGAAGCCACCCTCGCCCGTGCCGAGCTGGCAACAGCGGATTACACCACCCTCACCCACCTTTCGCTCGCCGTCATTGACGATTTCGAGCCAGACGTAACCCCTGCCCTAATGGCCAGCCTTGCCGCCGAAATGCCCGATTGCCACATTGTGCTGCAAACAGGCGCTAGCCACGCCAACCTTGCAGCGCTCGAAAGCCGCTCGGTTGATATGTGCATTGCAGCGGAGCCAGATACCCCCGAAAGCTGGATGGAAATTTATCCGCTGCTGAATGAGCCTTTTGTACTACTCGCCCCCAAAGGCATAGTGGACCAAAGCAAGCCAGCCCTGCCACAGCTCCTCTCAAAGCCATTTATCCGCTTTCCGCGCACCCAAGTTGTTGGCCGCATGATAGAAGCGCGCCTCACGATTGAGCGCCTGTCGCTGCCGCAAAAGTTCGAGATTGATAGCTATCAGTCCATCATGGCTATGGTAGCCCAAGGCACCGGCTGGGCCATTGCGCCGCCAATGTGCTATCTGCGCGCCCAGCGTTTTCAGCCACAGGTAGACATCCTCCCCCTACCGTTCAAAGGCCTTGCCCGCCGCATCTCTCTTTTCGCGCGTAAAGACACATTGGACAGCATGCCCAAAGGCATTGCCACACGCCTGACCACGCTGATTGAAAAAGATTTAATCAACCCCACGATCTCAAGCCACCCGTGGCTCAAGGATGGCTTCAGGCGGATAAGTGAGTAAGCACCCTAGACACAACGCGTTGATATTCCTAAGCTTCTAATCGTAACTATGACAAGGATGCTAAACGTATGAACCGCTCGCTTTTTACCGCCACCATTGCCGCTTTTACATCGCTGCCGCTTCTCGCCCATGCCGAGATATATTCTTGCAGCTATAACCCCCAGTTTAACCCGCCAATAATCATTGACTACGATACCACCACGCAGCGCTTTGCGCTTGTTGATTTTGTGGGGAGCAGCACCCTTTCCCCCGAGACTGTTGTGAGCGAGTTTAGCGCGGTGGGCGGGCAGCTTCATTTTAACTTTGACGAATATTATGACGGATATGTGGAGAGCAGGCTTGAGTTCAGCTTTGATTTTGACAAACAGGAATTTTGGCAAACCACCTATCTTTTTAACGCAGACGGTACGGTTCAGGGGCAGATGTCTATCTCTGAGCAAGGCACATGTGTAGCCGGTGGCGGCCAAGCCCCTGCCAGCCCACCAGCGGTTCGAGCAGCTTCATCCATAACCGCAGATATTTGCGCTTATGACGGCATGCAAACGTCGGCATTTATGTCGCGCACCAAATGCGTTTCCAGTGTTTTGAGCCAAGTCGGCGAATACACATTTCGCCCAGAGTCGCTGTTCTACTCTGAAAATATATTTGCCCATGCATGGTGCGAAGGGGCAGCTGGAAATGGCGTGGGCGAGAAAATATCGCTTAATTACGAAGATGATAACCCGTCTTCTTTTGGCTCGCTCATGATTGCAAACGGATTTACCGCCGACAGCCGCTCGTTTTCATCATTTTCAAGGGTAAAAAGAATACGTGTTGAGGTGGATAGCGGCCAAAGCTGGGAATTTGACCTTGCCGATACGCCAGAACCACAAGAGCTGGCTTTTCGAGGGCATATCATCTCAAATAATATCTACATCACTATTTTGGACGTATACCCGGGCGCGCTTTATGACGATGCCTGTATCAGTGATATTGACGTGATGTTTGAGGGGTTTTAAGCGCCTGGATCGCTAGACTGCTTTTCCCTCTGCGGGGCTAAAGCCCCACTCGGGAAAAGCACGGGTTGCCGCCGGCCGTAGCCTCGCTACGCTCGGCGGTCTGTTTAGCGGGCGTTGCTATGATGCAATCAGCATCCGTGCTTCTGAAACACAATCCAGAATGAAGCTGATGGTTTCGTCCAAATCCTCAGGGCTCATGCCAACGGGCAAGCGGATATCACAGGCGCGCTTTAGCATAGCGCGCGTGATGGGCAGCTCAGGCACATTGCCAATAAACTTCCAGTTCCAAAACACCCGCGCATTGTCACCCTGCATACCAAAAATGCTTATTGGGTTGCCCCGCGCAGTGGAAATTTCCATAACACGCTTGGCTTGGGCGTCATCAAAGCCGACAAGGTTAAACTGTAATGAGTCTGGCGCGCGGCGCTCACGCGGATCAGCGGGCGGCACCGAGATTAGCGGCGAGGCATTTAGCTTTGCTGCCACGTAATTGTAATTTTTCAGGCCTTTGGCAACCCGCTCGTCGATCAACGGAATTTGCGGGCGGATGACCGCCGCTGAAAGATTATTCATCCGAAGGTTAAACAGTGGAAACAGGTTTTGATACTTCTCGAACGGCACTTCACTGTAGCCGTGCTTGGACCAGTTATGCTCATAAGCGCCCGACATAAACACCGCCTTGGCAATAATATCAGGGTCATCAGTCAGCAAAATGCCGCCCTCGCCACCGTTTACCATCTTGTAGCTTTGAAAGCTAAAACAGCCCACAGCCCCGAGGGTGCCAACCTTGCGATTATTCCACAATGTCCCGAGCGAATGGGCTGCGTCTTCGATCAGCGGCACGCCGCGCTCATCACATAGCACCTTTATCGCATCCATATCAGACGTATGCCCGCGCATATGCGAGATCACCACCGCACTGACATTTTCGTTTAGCTTGGCCTCAAAATCGGCCATATCAATCCTCAGGTTGGCGCCAACTTCCACCAGCACAGGCAGCGCACCAGCATGCACGACAGCCGAGGGCACGGCCGCAAATGTCCATGCCGGAATAAGGACTTGGTCGCCCGGTTTCACCCCAACGCAAAGCATAGAGAGATAGATCGCCGACGAAGCAGAATTAACCGCCAATGCGTATTTGCTGCCCATATAGCTGGCAAATTCTTTTTCCAACAACGTAACTTGCGAAGGGTTATCCGCCTTGGCGGTATAGCGAAACAGATCTCCCGTTTCCATCAACCCATCAATCACCTCACGGGCAGCTTCAGGAATAGGCTCTGCATCATAAACGCTACGCTTGCTCGACATGTCATTCTCTTTTTTTAAATATTATCTTTAAAAAATCTATACACTTCAATGTTGATTCGAAAAAGAAATATTTTTTGCGACCAGCAAAAAAGCGCCCGAAGACCGTGAAGTGGTCTGGCAAATACGGACAGTGTGCTAAGATGTATCCACCACGAACGAATGGATATTCAAATGACGAAGAGACGGAATTTTCCAGACAAGTTTAAAGCAGCAGTGGCGCTTGAGGCGCTGCG
>NVUX02000082.1 GCA_002402045.2 Paracoccaceae bacterium
ACTTGATCGAAAACTACTTCCAGAAACTGAAGGAATTCAAGCGTATAGCCATGCGGTCCTGCAAAACTGATCAAAGCTACGCCTCAATGATCTATATGTCGGCAGCCATCATCAATTCACGATGAATCTTAACAAGCCCTAGAAGAAAGGAGTTTGCTATCACCATCAGCGCCGCCTCTTGCTCTTCCCTTTCACCACAATCGTCCCCGCCCTGCCAGCCGTAGACCGCCCTTCACTTGCCGCCGCTATCGAGCTTTGCCGCGCCAGTGGGTCATCGGCCACGGCCAGTTCTACCGCTTCCAGCCTTTGCACTTCGTCGCGCAGGCGGGCGGCGTCCTCAAACTCTAGGTTCTCGGCGTGTTTGCGCATTTTTGTACGCATGGCCTCAAGGTGGACCTTCAGGTTGGCGCCGTAGGCCTTTTTGTCAATCTTGGTGGTGACGCGGCTTTGGTCGGTGTCGGCGTTAAACAGGCCTTCCAGCACGTCCTCCACATTTTTGCGGATGGTCTGGGGGGTGATGCCGTGTTTTACATTATGGGCATGCTGCTTTTCACGGCGACGGTCGGTTTCGCCAATCGCGCGCTCCATGCTGCCCGTTATTCGATCGGCATACATAATCACACGGCCATCTTCATTGCGCGCCGCCCGCCCGACGGTTTGCACTAGCGCGGTTTCGGAGCGCAAAAAGCCTTCCTTGTCGGCGTCCAAAATCGCCACGAGGCCACATTCTGGAATGTCCAAACCTTCACGCAGGAGGTTAATGCCGATGAGCACATCAAAGGCCCCGAGGCGGAGGTCTCGGAGGATTTCGATGCGCTCGATGGTATCAATATCGGAGTGCATATAGCGCACCCGCACGCCTTGCTCGTGCAGGTATTCCGTCAGGTCCTCGGCCATGCGCTTGGTGAGGGTTGTCACCAAAATGCGCTGGTCTTTCGCGGCCACGATGTGAATCTCGCTAAGCAGGTCATCAACTTGGGTTTCCACGGGGCGGATTTCGATTTCGGGGTCAAGCAGGCCGGTGGGCCGAATGATTTGCTCGGCAAATACTCCGCCAGCTTGCTCCAGCTCCCACTTTTGCGGGGTGGCCGAAACAAACACCGTGCGGGGGCGCATGGCATCCCATTCCTCGAATTTAAGCGGGCGGTTATCCATGCAACTGGGCAGCCGAAAGCCGTGCTCCGCCAGCGTTGATTTTCGCTTGAAGTCGCCTTTATACATACCGCCGATTTGCGGCACGCTTACGTGGCTTTCATCGGCGAAAACAATGGCATTATCGGGGATATATTCAAACAGGGTGGGGGGCGGCTCTCCGGGTAAACGCCCCGTTAGGTAGCGGGAATAGTTCTCGATACCGTTACAAAAACCCGAGGCGTCCATCATTTCAAGGTCGAAATTCGTGCGTTGCTCAAGGCGCTGGGCTTCCAGAAGTTTGCCCTCGCCAACGAATTTATCAAGTTGCATACGCAGCTCGGCCTTAATTTTAATAATCGCCTGATTGAGGGTCGGGCGCGGCGTTACGTAATGCGAATTTGCGTAAATACGCACTTTTTCCAGCGTGCCGGTTTTTTCGGCGGTCAGCGTGTCAAATTCGATGATTTTCTCTAGCTCGTCGCCGAAAAACGAAAAGCGCCAGCCGCGATCATCTAGGTGGGCGGGCCACAATTCCAAGCTATCGCCGCGCACCCGAAAGCTGCCGCGCTGGAAGCCTTGGTCGTTGCGCTTATATTGCTGGGCAATCAGTTCCGCCATAATTTGGCGCTGGTCGTATTCCTTGCCCACAATCAGGTCTTGGGTCATTTCGCCGTAGGTTTCCACGCTACCGATGCCGTAAATGCAGCTCACAGAGGCCACGATAATAACGTCATCGCGCTCTAGCAGGGACCGCGTCGCGGAGTGGCGCATCCGGTCGATCTGCTCGTTTATTTGGGATTCCTTCTCGATGAAGGTATCGGAGCGGGGAACGTAGGCCTCGGGCTGGTAATAGTCATAAAAGCTGACGAAATACTCGACGGCATTTTCAGGAAAGAAGTTTTTCATCTCGCCGTAAAGCTGGGCGGCGAGGGTTTTGTTGGGGGCAAGAATGATGGCGGGGCGCTGGGTGGCCTCTATCACCTTGGCCATGGTGAAGGTTTTGCCGGTGCCGGTAGCCCCAAGTAGCACTTGATTTTGCTCACCGGCATTAATACCAGCCACAAGCGTTTTGATCGCTGAGGGTTGGTCTCCCGCAGGCTCAAACTTGGTGTGCAGGATGAGCGGTTTGCCACCCTCTAGCTTTTCGTGGCTTAAAATACTTGGCTTATCCATAAAGTGATTCCCCCGTTTTGCTATTTTGGCCTCTTTTTGTTCTCATGCAAGAGGGTTAAACGAGTTTTGCCAAAGTCTCGGTAAATGCTTGCCGCTCAGAGGCAGATAGCCCCGCCAAAAGTTGGTTATTTACCTGCGCAATAATTTTCTGCACTTCAGGCGCTATGGTTTTGCCCCGCGTCAGTAAAAAAATGAGATGGTTGCGGCGCGAGGTTGGGTCTTCTCGCCGCTCAACCAAGTCCGCGGCCTGCATCGAATCAATGAGCCGCGTAATGCCATAGGGCGGGAGTTTTAGGCGCTTGCCCAATTCGGACTGCGTGAGGCCCTCGGATTCCATCAATGTCATCAAGATGAAAAAACTGTTCAGGGTCAGGTCCAGTGTTTTTAGCCGCGTTTTCATTTCCGCATTCAGCTGCTTTGAAAGCTGGTTGAGCATGCGGCCCACACTTACGGGGCGATTTGGGCTTTGGTTTCTTTTCATGGGGGCACCATAGCGGGTGAAACGCAAATTGCAAAGATAGCAATTGCAATGATAGCAAAAGATATATATGCACAGGCAAACGAAAGGAATTTTTTATGAAACGTTATCATCCGGTTTTAGTCTCTTTGCATTGGCTGCTTGCATTTTTGGTCGTCGGAGGGCTGGTGGCCGGCG
Source organism: Paracoccaceae bacterium (assembly GCA_002402045.2). Classification (GTDB taxonomy): domain Bacteria; phylum Pseudomonadota; class Alphaproteobacteria; order Rhodobacterales; family Rhodobacteraceae; genus UBA3077. Next base: position 2,963 of record NVUX02000082.1, read on the forward strand.
GGTTTGGCCTCGCCAATACCCCAAACTCTGATCCATTTAAGCTTTTTAGCCTCAAGATGCATATGTCGATCGGCATAGCCATTTTGGTGCTTATGGTGGGGCGGTTGCTGGTGCGGTTGTTTACCAAAAAGCCGCCGCATGCCGATATTGGCAATGCGCTGCTCAACAAAGGGGCGGCTGCCATGCATTATGTGCTCTATGGCGTTGTGATTGCTATGGCGGCCAGCGGGTTGGCGATTGCCAAAGAAGCAGGGCTGTTTGACATCGTGTTTGGCAGCTCGGGAGAAGCCTTGCCGGTTGATTTTAGCCATATTGCCCCGCGCGCGGCACACGGCGTGCTGGCGACAGCGCTTTCGCTTACCATTGTGGCGCACGTGCTGGCGGCGCTTTATCATCAATACATCCGGAAAGACTCACTGTTTTCCCGCATGTGGTTTGGCGGGCGATAACATGCGTAAACTAGGGCTTGTTGAGATTCAGGATTCACATTTGGCATAAGTTCTGATTCACTCCTTGCAAAGAGGAGGATTGAATTTTGAGCAACCGATTTATCATCACCGATGCGCAATGGGCTTTGATGGAGCCG
>NVUX02000083.1 GCA_002402045.2 Paracoccaceae bacterium
CAAACGCAAAACACTCGAAACCCGACGCTTGCAACACCGCAAGTTCGCTGCATAATGAAACCAACCAGATGAGCCAGAGACTCCCTTAGATTACGCTGCACATGGAACAAAAATTTGACGACGGACAGCTATGCGCATCAAAACACCTAGCCGAACAAGTCTTCGCAACCCCTCACTAAATGTTTTTTCGGAAGGTTCCGGAAATAGCATGCGCAGGTCAGTCATCTTAAAAACGGAACGCTGACGTTGGTCCCATTCTGTGAGGGTTTTGATTGCTTCGATTGTTTTCATGGTGTGATTATATGTACAGTTACCCCATAAATAAATAGGATAGTTGTCCACATACTTGAAGCGCGTAGTAACAAGATCGCTACAAAAAGCAGGCAACCTTGGTTCATGACTGGAGAACTCTGAAGGGGAATACCTTAGTGAAACTCGGCTTTCCGGTTCTTTTAGGTGCTGCGTTTCACAGCCAGCCAATTTTAGTGCGCAATATCCGAGAAACAGCCTAGTTGCGGTAATCTCGCTGATCATCCTCACTTCTTAGCACCGTGTTCGCTCGTCAATATCCCTCCAAAACAGTCATCAGCGGCAACACAGAGTAGCTTTCCCGCAATCACAAATTTTCGATGTAACGACTATGGAGATTAAATGTACCCGACTTAGAACGAAATGTAGATAATATGGGGCATTTCACACGGGACACCGACACACCGCAAGAAGGTTACCCGCATTTACTATGCCCGCATTCATCGCAGGTCATGCAGCCTTCTTGCATCCGCAGCGCATATTGCCCGCATTTTGGGCAAGTTGGCCCGCGGGGTTTTACCGTGGGTTCAGCGTGGGGGTCCGCCTTCAGCGCGCCGCCGGCTTCCATAAACCCGATGGAGACAAGATGGCCCTCAATTACACCGCCAATGGCCGCCAGTATGGAGGGAATATACTTCCCGCCCATCCAGGCCCCACCGCGCGGGTCAAACACCGCTTTGAGTTCTTCAACCACAAAGCTCACATCACCACCGCGTCGGAACACGGCGGAAATCATCCGCGTGAGTGCCACCGTCCATGCATAATGTTCCATGTTTTTGGAGTTGATAAACACCTCAAAAGGCCGGCGCTTTCCGTCAACAATCACATCGTTTATGGTTATATAAATCGCATGCTCATTTTCGGGCCAGCGCATTTTATAGGTGTTGCCTTCCAGCGTGCCGGGGCGGTCCATAGGGGCGCTGATATCGGGGCTTGCGGGCAGGGTCTCGCCCGCAACAGAAAGCACCGAACCCGTGATATCATTGGGCCGATAGGTGGTTATTCCCTTTAGCCCCGCCTTCCACGCCTGCATGTATAGCGCCTCAAAATCCTCAAAAGGATACTCAGCCGGCACGTTTACGGTTTTGGAAATGGCTGCGCAAATATAGGGCTGAATGGCGGCCTGCATTTGCATATGGTCTTGCGCCGAAATCTCCATAGCCCCCACAAAAGCTTCCGGTAAATTCGCCTCGTCTCCGCCGGCCTCGCGATATAGCCGATAGGCGTGGTCTTCCACCAAATACTCCGCCATGCTGCCATCTGGCTCCCGCTTTTTGCGGGTGTAATGCCATGAAAATGCAGGCTCAATGCCGCCGGAGCAATTGTCACCAAAGGCGAGCGAAATTGTGCCCGTGGGGGCAATCGAGAGCAGGTGTGAGTTGCGAAGGCCGTGCTTTGTAATGTCTGCGCGGATATCGTCTGGGAGGCGGCTAGCCATGCCCGAGGCCAGAAACTTTTCGGCCTCCAACAGCGGGAAAGCTCCTTTTTCCTTGGCCAGCTCAATGCTCGCGCGGTAGGCGGCATCGCGCATCTGCCGCGTTACATCGGCGGCAAAATCTCGTGCATCAGCGCTGTCATAGCGCAGGCCGAGCATAATAAGCGCATCACCAAGCCCCGTGAAGCCAAGCCCGATGCGGCGTTTGTTCATCGCTTCTTTCGCCTGCTCCTCCAGCGGCCAAACGGTCACGTCCAGCACGTTGTCGAGCATGCGCACAGCGGTTGTTACCACGTCGGCAAAGCCTTCGCTATCAAAGCGCGCCGCACCGAAGGGGTCCTCTACAAATTTCGTGAGGTTCATCGAGCCAAGGCAGCAGCAGCCATGATCAGGGATCGGGATTTCGCCGCACGGGTTGGTCGCCTCAATGATCTCGCAATAATGCAGGTTGTTTTCAGCATTGATCCTGTCCAGAAACAGCACCCCCGGCTCGGCAGCCTCATACGTGTTGCGCATGATCTGGTGCCAGATATCGCGCGCGCGGATGGTTTTATAGATCCAAAGCCCCGCGGTATTTTGGCTTCCCGCCTCAAACGGCTCGGCCTTGTGGATCAGATCAAATTCCACGTCTTTATCCACGGCCTCCATAAAGGCATCAGATACACCCACCGAAATGTTAAAGTTGCTAAGCTGGCCCTTGCTCCGCTTAGCACTAATAAATTCCTCGATATCGGGGTGGTCTACCCGCAGCACGCCCATTTGTGCACCGCGCCGCGCGCCCGCGCTCTCTACGGTGGCGCAGGACTGGTTAAAAACATGCATATAAGAGACGGGGCCGGAAGCCGCGCTATCTGTGCCCGCCACCAGCGAACCCCGCGGGCGAATGCTTGAGAAATCATAGCCCACGCCGCCGCCCCGCCGCATGGTTTCAGCGGCTTGCCGCAAGGCATGATAAATGCCGACCTTGCCATCCACCGTTGAGGAAACACTATCCCCCACCGGCTGCACAAAACAGTTGATCAACGTGGCCGATTTGATATCGGCCCCAGCTGCCGAGTTCACCCGCCCACCGGGAATAAACCCGCGCGCCATTGCATCGCGAAACGTGGTTTCAGACGCCCCGCTGTCTCCCTCAGCCAACGCGCGCGCCACGCGGGCGCGAATCGCTTCAACCATGGCCTCGCCGCCCAGCTCCTTCTCGCTACCCTTGGCATATTTCTCTCGCAGCACATCTACCGATATGCTTTGCCATGGATCATTCGGGATGGGGGCAGTGTCAGGCATCGGCGGTCTCCTAAGGCGAGGCGGAGGGTTAGCCTAGGCTGACACCGGAATATTTTCAAGAACAAAGCCGGAATCGGGGGTGACGTTGGCACCTGTTGCGCATAGGTTAAGGCCATGGCTAAACTGCATATGATCAAACTGAGCGTTGGCTCTGAAAGCGTGGATACCCAAGCCGAGTGGCAGGTGGCGCGGCTAGACGAGCTTGGCACCTTACGCCACATTACCCGCATGTGGCCGCGCCGCGAGGCGGAGCTGCTGGAGGGCGGGTCGATCTTTTGGGTGATCAAGGGCATGGTGCAATCTTGCCAAAAAATCATCCGGCTTGATGAGGTGATTGGGGAAGATGGCATTCGGCGGTGTGGGATTGTGCTCGACCCGCAGATATTTCATACCCACCCGCAGCCACGCCGCCCGTTTCAGGGCTGGCGATACCTGCTGCCGGAAAATGCGCCTGAAATTGGCACGCCCTACCTCGCCGGAGAAGAAACTTTGCCGTTGGCGCTGCAAGCGGAGCTTTCGGCCCTCGGGGTGCTTTAGCCCTTGAAATGAGGATTTTATGGCTTATGTTAATATCATTCACATTAAGAAGGATGATAAAATGACGGACACGATTGAACGCGAAGACCCAAGCCACCGCAAAACCAAATGGATGCGCGGGCTACATATGCTGATAATACTTTTTCTGGTTAACTTGGCCGGAACGGTGCAAGCCGTAGTCGCGCTCATTCAGTTTTTCTGGATGCTGTTTAATGACGAAAAAAACCTAGAAATCGCCCGTTTTGGCCGCGGGCTCGGGCGGTGGTTTATGCAGGCAAGCGCGTTTGTAACCGGTGGCTCTGAGGACAAGCCGTTTCCGTATAAAAGCTGGCCTTCTGACGAAACCTAAGCTTGCGGTGCGTTTGATTTTCCGTTTCTAAAGAGAGGCGACGCTCACCCCAAGATGTTTAGACAATTTGGAAAATCAAGCGTGTTCTTCGCGGGCGATTTCGGCGAGGGCGCGATTATAGGCTTTTAGGGCGTCAATATAAAACAGCGCGCCGAGGAGGTCTGGCGTGTCGCCTTCATTGGCGGGCTCAATAATAGGGATGATCTCGATTTGACCATTGTCAAACATCGCAAACGCACGCTCTAGCGTAGCGTCGGGAGGCAGGCTGACACCTTGTTCTGTTAGCTCAAAGCAACGGGTTTCGCTGGCGCCGTCTTCTGCCCCGTGCGCCCGCATCAAACGGCCCGCCGAGATGGTTCCGAGCACATAGCTTTGCGGACCTTCGGCCAGCCGGATGCCACGGCGGTTTAGCAGGGTCAAAAAGTAGGAGCGGTCCACCAATCTGGCGCTCAGGGCGGAAGACAGCGAGACCGAGACCATGACGGCCACCCCCGCTTGCCAATCGCCCGTAAGCTCAAACACAATTAGGGTTGTGGATATCGGCGCACCGAGCACGGCGGCGGCCACAGCGCCCATGCCCGCGAGGGCGTATAGGGTTTCGGCCCCTGAAAGCTCAGGAGCGATGGCGGTGGCGATATAGCCAAAGGCGAGGCCTGTCATGGCGCCAACCATCAAGGAGGGCGAGAACATGCCGCCGCCCATACGGCCGGAAAATGTGATCGCCACAGCGGCAATTTTAACGATGACAAACAGAATAACCAGCCAAAGGCCGATTTGCCCCGTGAGCACGCGTGAGGTGGTTTCATAGCCCACACCGATGATATGCGGGAACCAAATGGCAATGGCCCCCAGCACCGCGCCGGTAACGGCTGGGCGCAGCCAATCGGGCATGCGGGTGGCTTTTTGCACAAGGTCGCCGAACTCTTCAGCAATGAATATCGAGCGGATCAGCACAAAGGTCACCAAGCCGCACACCAGCCCGAGCAACAAAAACGCCGGTAGCTCGATATAAAATCCGATGTCGGATACAGGCAGCGCGAATTCAGTGACATTGCCGATTTGCCAGCGGCTAACCAAAGTGCCTGCCACCGAGGCTATAACGATGGGCGCAAAGGCCCGCACTGCGAAGTGGCGCAGCACCACTTCGAGGGCGAAAAGCGTGCCAGCAATAGGCGCGTTAAACGAGGCCGAAACAGCCGCCGCCGCCGCGCAGCCCATCAGGTCTCGCGAGGTAATGCCGTCCGCTTTTATCCAGCCGGAAACATAGGTGGAGATTACTGCACCCAAATGCACCACCGGCCCCTCGCGGCCCGTGGAGCCGCCTGTGGACAGCGTAATGAGCGACACCAGCGTAGACACGAGGCCTTCGCGTTTGTCTACGCGGCCTTCGCGCAGCGCCGCGCCCTCGATAACATCCGCCAGCGATTGCGGCCTTCGGGTTTTGCTGAAGGCGTGCAACAACAAGCCCACCGCCAGCCCGCCCGCTATCGGAATGCCAAGCACCCATGCCCAGTGCAAGGTGGCTAGTTTTGAGTGCAGATCTTTATCCGACGCGCCATAGAAAAACTCCTGCAACGTGGCAATGCCCACCCGAAACCCCAGCGCGCCCATGCCCGCCGCAATGCCGATCATCAACGCGATCAGCCAAAATTGCAGCTGGCTTGGCCCTTGCTGCCGCAGGCTTTTCCAGCCGAAGCCCAGCTCCGCTCGCCCATTACGCCAGAGCCTTGTCAGAAAGTGCCGGAAATCAGCCAGCATCGCTTAGCCCTTTCGCCGAATGCCAATAACAGCCCCGAGACCCTTGGGGCGGGGCAAGGCATTATGGCTTTTCTGCATGGTTTCCAGCCGCTGCACGATCCAGCTCGCATAGGGCGTGGAGCGGCGGGTGCTGTGGTCAACATTCATCAACATGCTTTCGCAGGCAGCCGCCAAATCGCCCGCCTCATTGTGCATTTCCATCCACAAATGCATGCGCTTTGCGTCATGGTCAATGAGGCTCACACTCACGCTAAATCCGGCAGCCTCCAACAGTTCTGCATAGTAGCTAACATTGTTTTGCAACGAATACGGGCCTTCATTTACCCGCGCCGCATGGGCCTCTCCCATCCCGAGCTCTTGCTGCAAAAAGGTATCAATCGCGTTATCAAAAGCCATAGTATAATAGGCCACGTTCATGTGGCCGTTATAATCGATCCAATCGGGCTGCACCTGCTGCATTGCCAGTTTTACCGGCACGCCGTAAGGGCCGTTATGGCCATCAATCGGTTCCATTTTGGTCTTTCCTTTGCGTTGGTCTGGGCATAGCTTGCCCACAGAATAGGAGAAGCTGATGACGATTGAAACCGCTATTGAGGCCTTGCGTGAATTGCTGGGTGACCGCTTGAGCACATCTGGTGCGATATTGCAGCAGCATGGGGAAAATGAGGCTTACTATCCGGTGACGCCCCCTGATGCGGTGGCTTTTCCTTTAAACACCGCTGAGGTTTCGGAAATCGTTAAAATATGCGCGGCACATAGCTGCCCTGTGGTGGCTTACGGCACCGGCACATCGCTAGAGGGGCACCAGCTGGCCGTGCAAGGCGGCATCAGCCTTGATATGAACCGGATGAACGCGGTGCTGGCGGTGCATGACGAGGATATGGACGTGGTTGTGCAACCGGGCGTTACCCGAGAGCAGCTTAATGATGACCTCCGCGCCACGGGATTGTTTTTCCCAGTAGACCCGGGCGCAAATGCCAGCCTTGGCGGCATGGCGGCCACGCGGGCCTCGGGCACCACGGCGGTGCGCTATGGCACGATGAAGGAGAATGTGTTGGCGCTAGAGGTGGTACTGGCAGATGGCCGGATCATCCGCACGGGCTCACGCGCGCGAAAATCCAGCGCGGGGTATGATCTTACAAAGCTGATGGTTGGCTCCGAGGGCACGCTGGGGATCATCACCGAGCTGACGCTAAAGCTGCAAGGCCAGCCCGAGGCGGTTTCGGCCGCAATGTGCGCCTTTCCGGATGTGGAAAGTGCCGTGAACACAGTGATTACCACCATCCAAAGCGGCATTCCTATGGCGCGGATGGAGCTGGTGGACGTGAACATGGTGCGCGGGTTTAACCTCGCCAATGGCAGCGATTTGCCCGAGCAGCCGCATCTGTTTATCGAGTTTCACGGCACAAAGGCAGGCGTGGCCGAGCAGGCCGAAAGCTTTGGCGAGATCGCGCGGGATTATGGTGCGGCGGGTTTTAAATGGGCCGAAAAGGCCGAAGATCGCAATGCGCTGTGGAAAATGCGCCACAATGCCTACCACGCTCATAAAGCGCTGGCTTCGAACATGCCGAGCCTATCCACCGATGCCTGCGTGCCTATTAGCAAATTGGCCGAGGCCATTACCTATGCCAGTGAGGAAATCGTAAAGCTTGGGCTGGTTTATACGATTGTTGGCCATGTAGGAGATGGAAACTTCCATTGCCTCGTGAGCTTTGACCCCGACGATAAGGCGCAATATGCCAAGGTGAAGGCCTTCATCCACGCGCTGGCCCGCAAAGCCATTGCGCTAAACGGCACGGTTACCGGCGAGCACGGCATCGGTATTGGCAAGATGCAGTATATGGAAGAGGAGCACGGCGAAGCGCTGGGGGTGATGCGAGCGATTAAACACGCCTTGGACCCGCAAAACCTATTGAACCCGGGTAAGATGCTACCCCCGAGCAACCAATAGCCACAACTCTGCCGAATATGGGGCGCCCTAAAGCGGGCGCCCCAAGCCACAAAAGGGGTGCCCAGGCGCCGCACTTTTGGTTAAAATGGTTTGTGAGTTTCACAGGATAGTAGGTCAATAAAATTACCCGACTTATTTAATCAGCTATTGACAGCCCCTCCCATATTTGCGACTGAGCATCCCGAAAGAACGTTCTTTCCAGCCAGGCCCTGAAGCGCGAAACTGCGGTTTCGACACCCAAGCAAACCAATCGCTTATTGTCACAAACAGGGGTCAACAATGACTTATTCAATTTCTGGGTTGCGCAAAACTGCGGCGGCCATCGGGTTTTCGCTACTTGCTTTTACGGCGGCAAATTCAGCTTATGCTGCAAATGCAACCGTGCTGGTGCAAATGGATAGCTATGAAGGGGACGAAGCCTATTTCGCGCTGTATCTGGTTAATCCGGATGGGCGCTATGAAAAAACCCTTTGGGTTTCGGGCGACGAGGCCCGCTGGTATCCGGACCTGAACCGCTGGTTCCGCTATCTATCGCGCAACCCACAAGAGCTGGACGCCATTACGGGCGCAAGCACCGGCGGAAACGACCGCGCCATTATTCATTTCGAAATAGACGAGGCCCTGATTGATGCGGGATATGCTTTGCGGGTTGAAACCAGTGTTGAAGACCGGGAAAACTATTTTGATGATGTGCAAGTTGACCTGACCAGTGATGGCCAGCGGGCACGCACGCAAGGCACCGGTTATGTGCGCTATATCCGCTACAAATTCTGATCGGAGACCCCAGTGGCACGCTCCCTTCATCTATGGCTGGCGCTGCTGTTTGCGATTCCCGTTTTGGTGATCGCCCTCAGCGGCACTATTCTGGCGGTTAAGCCTGTAATGCAGGCCTATTCATCCGCAGTTCAGCCCTTGGCAGGGCTGAGCGCCGCCACTGTGTTGCAGCGGGTGGCCGAGGCCAACCCGCGGCTAACCGTTGAGCGCGTGCGCGTCACCCCGAGCGGGGTGGTGATGGTGAAGGGCAAGCTCGGGTCTCGTCGTGTGGAAAAGCCGGTGGATGTGCAGACGGGGGCGCTGCTACGCCCGCAAAAAGACAATGGGTTCTTTACCTTTGTGCGGGATATCCACCGGGAGTTTTTGCTCGGCAAAGTCGGACGATACGTCTCGCTGGCCAGTGCGGCGATGTTTACCATCATGCTGGTTTCGGGGCTAATTATGCTGCTGCGCCAGCTTGGCGGTTGGCGCGGCGCATTGCAAAAAATACGAGGGCGTCGCGCAAATTGGCTACACGGTGTTTTGGGCCGTGCGCTGATATTGCCATTAATAATCACGGCGGTAACGGGCTTGTATATGGGGCTGGTCACGCAAAAATCCGTGCCATCGGGTGCTGAAGTGCGGCCGTATTACCCCGAAACCCCCGCCGAGCTTGCGCCGGTTCTGGCGCATGATCTGGCGGGCCTAAAAGCCCAGCCGATGGATGGTTTACAAGAGCTGCTCTTTCCCATTCCCGGTGATTGGTTTGATGTATTTGCGCTAAAAACAAACACAGGATTTGTGTTTGTTGACCAGTTCACGGGCGAGACTCTCTCAACTACATCCTATTCAAACTGGCAAGTAGCGCTGGAATGGATGGCGGTTTTGCATGCGGGGGTTGGGGCCGCGCCCTGGGCCATTGTGCTTGGCATTGCCAGCCTATCTGTACCGGTTTTTCTGGTGACGGGCGTGCTGGTTTGGTGGCGCAAACGCCAGCCCCGGATAGCACAGAATGTGCGGGCGGATATTGCAGAAATTGTGGTGATGGTCGGCTCGCAAAACGGCACCACCTACGGGTTTGCCCGCCATTTGCACCGCCAGCTAACGCAAGCCGGGGCCAAGGTGCGGCTGGAAGAAATGAATGCCGCAAAACCGGCCTATCCAAAGGCGAAAACTATGCTGGCGCTGGCCGCGACTTATGGCAATGGCGCGCCGCCGCAAAACGCCAACCGTTTTTGCGAGCGCGCCGCCAAGGCCACCAATTGGCCCGATCAGCACGCGGTGCTGGGCTTTGGTGACCGAAGTTTCCCGCAATTCTGCGCCTTTGCCCAAGCGGCAGAGCAAGCCCTGCCCGGCAAACCGCTGCTGCCCATGGCAAGCATTGACCGCCAATCAAGCCAGAGCTTCACCGCTTGGGGGCGCGATTTATCACGCGTTATCGGGCTTGATTTTACGCTGGATCACCAGCCAAAACGCCCAAAAACAGCGCAACTTACCCTGACAGAGCGCATTCATTTTGGCGCTGGTATTTCCACGCCTTCCGCCATTTTGCGCCTGCGGGTTACGGGCGGGCGGCTGGCGCGTTTTCGGGCCGGAGATATGATAGGCATATATGCCGCGCCCAACGCCGCGCCGCGTATTTATTCGCTCGGTTCCTGCAGCGCAGATGGTTTTGTTGAGCTCTGTGTGGCCCAGCAGGAGGGCGGCTTGTGCTCGACCTATCTTAACCATCTTGAGCTGGGAAAATCGCTTGAAGCCTACATTATTCCCAACCCCGGCTTTGTAATGCCGCCGCGTAAGCGCCCGGTTATGATGATCGGGGCCGGCACCGGCATTGCGCCTTTTGCCGGTATGATCCGCGCCAATGGCAGCAACCGCGCGATTGATTTGTTCTGGGGCAACCGCCATCCGGATTCCGATTTTTATTACCGCCAAGAGATCAGCCAATGGCTGGCTGACGGGCGGCTGACGGGGTTTTACCCCGCGTTTTCACGCACCACGCCCGGCGCATATGTGCAAGACCAGCTCACCCAAAAGGGTGATCTGCTTCAGGCGCGCCTGCGCGGTGGTGGCACCATTATGGTGTGCGGTAGCCAAAGAATGGCCACCGCAGTCCGAACCCGAATTGATGCTCTAGCCAGCCATATTGGAACCAGCCTAGCCGAGCTTCGACGCCAAAACAGATATCTGGAGGATATCTATTGAGGCCGAAAACCACCCTCCGATATGGAAACAAAGGAAAGACAATGAAACTAGGATTTACAACATTAGCCGCCGCCTTGCTGTGTAGCGCCGCCGCATTTGCCAACCCGCTGATGGACCGCGACTGGCTCGCCACCGCTAACATGGCCGCAATTGATGCCGCCGTGGCCGAGGGCAACAGCATTACCGATCAAGATGGTAGCATGAATATTCCGCTATCACAGGCCATTCGTGCCGGTGCGCCGGTGAATGTGGTTAGCCACATGATAGACCTTGGCGCCGATGTGAACCGCCTTGCGCATGATGCGCGACCAGCGGTTTTTTGGGCCTCGCGCTATGCCGGCATTCCGATGATCGAAATGCTGATCGAGCGCGGCGCAGACATGAGCATCACCGACAGCTCCAACCGTAACCCGCTTGGCTATGCAGCTTTCGGGCAAAAAGACCCGGCGGTTATGGCCTATTTGATCGAGCTTGGGTTTGACATCAGCAGCGCCGACGACTCTGGCCGCACACCAACCCTTGCCGCGGCATACTACAATACCGTGCCTGCAATTTTCGATGCATTAGTCGCCGCAGGTGGCGACCCGACCGCGCACACTGATGATGGCAAGGACGTGTTTTTGCTAGCTGCATGGCGCAATGAATCGCTAGAGATGGTGCAAAACATGATGGCGCTGAGCGATGATCCACACGCAACCGATGATGACGGCAATGGCGCTATGATTTTAGCGGCGCAGCGTGGCGGTATCGAAAAACTGGAATGGCTTGTAGCCCAAGGCTTCTCGCTGGATGAGAGCAATGACGCGGGTTCTAGCCTGTTGATCGAGGCGACTTATCGCAACAAAGCCGGACCAATTGCTTGGTTGGTTGCCCAAGGGCAGGATGTAAACGCGGCTGATGATTCGGGCGTAACGCCGCTGCTGCAAGCGATGATCCGCAACAAAGCCGAGGTTGCCACTCTACTGCTAGAGGCCGGTGCACAAGTGGATTTGGCCAGCAGCCGTGGTGAAACTCCACTGATGATTGCCGCAAAACGCACCCGTGATGGAGCCGACGATATTATCGCACTGCTTTTGGCCGCTGGTGCAAATGTAAACGCCAGCACAGATAGCGGCACCACCGCCTTGATATCAGCCGCCCATGCCGGAAAATCCAGCAACGTGTTGCAAGTGTTCCTCGATGCCGGTGCCAACGTAAATGCACGTGATAGCAACGGTTATTCCGCCCTTATGTATGCCGCTCTGTTGGCTGAGGACGAAAGCACACTCCGCGTTCTGCTTGATGCCGGCGCAGACACCAGCTTTACTGATGTGTTTGAAGATAACGCAGCCACTATAATTCAGGACAATGCGGCCCTTGCATCTTCTGATATAGCTTCGCGTCTTTCTCACTAGGCAAAGGTCCGGCCCGCTTATCCCCTTGAGCGGGCCGGAAACTACGAAATGACCGATATTTCCACCCTTACCGGCCAAACCATGGGCGGCCTTTTCCAACTGCGGCTACCGCAGTTACAAAAGGCCGCGCATTTACTGGGCGCGGTGCAAAGTATACTCGATCTGGTAGATACCCAAATGTCGGGCTGGTCAGATACCTCTGATTTGGCGCGAATTAACGCGGCGCCGCTGCTTAACTGGGTGCCTGTTCCCAAAGAAATGGCCGAGGTTGTCGCCTTGGGGCTGAAAATGGCAGATGAAACCCAAGGCGCCTTGAATATTTGCATGGGGCATAATGCGCGGGTTTATGGGCATGGCACAAATAATGCCCCGCTTGGCGGCACGGCCCCGGCCAGTATTAACCCCACCATTGCGCTGGGTTTGGACCTTAAAAACCTCAGAATTCAGCGCCGCATGGATGTGTTGCTTGATCTGAACAGCATCGCCAAAGGCTACAGCGTAGATCTGGTGAGCGCATATTTAAAAACCCAAGGGGTAACCGATTTTGTGCTAGAGGTCGCCGGTGATATTTATGCCACCGGAAAGCGCCCAAATGGCATGCCCTGGACGGTGGGGCTAGAGCTGCCCCTGCCCGACAAATCGGTTCCTTTGCGCTTTGTGCCACTGGTAAATTGCGCCATTGCCACTTCAGGAAATTACCGCCGGTATTCCTCAAGCAAAAACGGTATTGCGGGCCATGTAATAGACCCAACGACCGGACAGGCCATGGACGAGCTTTACGCCAGCGTAACGGTTATTGCGCAAAGCTCTGCCCGCGCAGACGCACTGGCCACGGCGCTTTTTACCATGGGGCCAAAAACGGGGCTCGCTTTTGCCACGCAAAGCAATATTGCGGCAACATTCATTTCCCGATCGGCTGACGGCTTTATTGAGCAAGGCAGCCCCGCTATGTTTGACTATCTTGAAAAACAGGAAAGGGTCGGCACATGAATCGTAATCCGTAATATTTGAGCCATGGCATGCGGTCTTTCAGCGGCTGCCACTTTCCAAAAAGTGTGTTTTTATTTGAAGCTATTTCTGCTGGCGGCAGAACCATTCAGCCCAAAGCTTTTAGGCGTGAAATAGCGTTGGAATGGCTTCCACTTTTGCGGTGATCACATCTAGCACCGATGTTTCTTTGCCGGTCACCCACGCTTCAAATCCCTTTCGGATTGCGGCCAAAATGAGGGCGGCCATAAGATGGGCGTCTCCGGTTATTTCTTTATACGCAAGCCGCTTTTCAATAAGTTTTGCGCTGCGTTCCTCGAATTCATGAAAGGCACTGGTTCTCAGTGACATAAGTTTTTGATTATTGATCGCTATTTCATAAGATTTTTTAACGAGACTTCGATCAATACCGATGTCTTTAAACATTGGTTTGAGCAAGTCCAAAAAATCGCAATGGAGCTGTTTTGTGCTACGAATAAATTTTTCCGCGTCCACATCTGTCCACTCAATTTTTGGCGGCAAAAAAGCGGCGTCTTTATAGGAAAAATAGTTAAAGAATGTCCGCGGGCTGACACCGGCAGCCGCGCTGATCATTTCAGTTGTAACATTGTCCAACCCGTGTTCGCTTGCCAAATTCACAGCGGCCTGCCGGATAGCACTCTCAGTTTGTTGGCGTTGGCGCGCTCTCAAGCTTGACATTGGTTCACTCACATCTTAGGTGCACTATCTGCACAGCTTGCATAAAGTGCAATAATATACGGTGTCAACACAATCAATTATTTTTTGGCATTAAATGAATTGAATTTCGGAGTTAAACATCGATATGCGCGCACTAAAATCATATGGACTCGCGTTATTTCTTATTCTGGTTGTGGCCGCATGGCTTAGCACCGGTGTGCTTATTCGTGGCGGCCAAGGGCCGGGAAACGGCGAGCAATCGGTTGTTTCGGCGCTGGAATCAGATGGTGGGCCGATCACGGACGCGGTTGAAAGGACTGGCATCGCTGTTGTCGTGCACCATAAAGAAGGCGCTGAAGATCCTGCGCTGTCTATCGCCGAACGTGCGGCGCTCAGCCAGTCAGAAAACGGGCCAGAGCGCGTGGTGCGCATAAGAAAATATCAAGTTTTACCTATGCCGCTCGAAGTGAGTTTGCGTGGCTATACGGCGGCCGAGTCGTTGGTCAAGGTTATTGCCCAAACAAGCGACATTGTTTTGACGGTTGATGTGGTCGATGGCCAGCATGTGGAAATAGGGGATCCTATTTGCACGCTTGATAACGGCACAAGGCTGGCGAGTGTGGAGCAGGCCCGCGCCTCTTATGCGCAGGCTGAAGCAGCCCTTGCGCAGGCGCGCAATGATTTTAATGTGAACGCCAGACTGCGCGAACGTGGTTTTGAATCGAGCAATAGCGCCGAAGGGTATGCGGTGACCTTGAGCGCGGCGGAGGCAAATTTGCGCGCCGCGGCGGTTAATGTCAGCAATAGCGAAGATGAATTGCACAATACCGAGATTACAGCCACAATTTCAGGCATGATTCAGCGGCCACTCGCCGAAGTGGGTGATTTAATCTCAATTGGCGGCTCCTGTGCCTCAATCATCCAGCTTGATTCGATGAAATTTGTTGGGGCGGTGCCGCAATCCAGGATTGATCTGGCGCGGCGCGGGCTAGAAGCGGAAATACGCACAATCAATGGCCAGACGGTAACCGGCATGGTGAGTTTTGTTGCGGTCACCTCTGATCCGGCGACACGCAGCTTTGCGATCGAGATTGACTTTGAAAACCCTGATCACCAGATTTTAGACGGCCTTACAGCGGAAGCGACCGTAAAGCTGGGCTTCATTCCGGCGCATCTTTTACCACAATCCATTATGACGTTAAACGAAAACGGTGTGGTTGGTGTCCGGACGGTTGAAGACAACATTGTGGCCTTCTATCCGATCACCATCTTGCAAGACACTCGTGACGGCATCTGGGTAACCGGTTTGCCGAACTCAGTTGATATAATTGTCCTGGGTCAGGAATATGTAAAAGCGGGGCAAACCGTTGTCGCCTCGCCAGAAGAATAGAGCACACCCATGATTGAGTTTATCAAACGAATTCTGCTGATGCCACGGGTCGTTATTACGGTCATGATATTGCTACTTGTCAGTGGGTTTGCGGCCTATCAATCTTTGCCGAAGGAAAGCTTTCCTTCAATTGATATCCCTTATTTTTATGTTTCTGTAAGCCAGAGCGGCATTTCTCCGCGGGATGCAGAGCGCTTGCTGGCGCGGCCCGTAGAAGACCGTCTGGACGGCCTCGACGGGCTGGAAAACATCAGTTCGACATCGTCCTCCGGGCGGGTATCCCTTTTTCTAGAATTCGACGTAAACACCGATAAAGACGAAGCGTATGATGATATCAGCTCCGCCTTGGATGGCATAGAAAATGAGCTGCCAGCCGATGCCGAAGAGCCAAAAATTACTGAAATTTCATTTACGGATCGCCCTGTTTTATCAATCGCGATTTATGGAGACGTGCCGGAACGCACCCTAATTCGCCACGCCAATGAGCTCAAAAAGGTGCTCGAAGGGCTCTCGCTTATTCAGACGGTCTCGATTGCCGGAGATCGTGAGGAAGTGCTGGAAGTCCAGATCGACCTTCTTCATCTGGAAGCATTTGGCATCACGTCGGTGCAGCTGTTTGATGCACTTTCTCGGAACAACACCATGATCGCCGGGGGGACGCTGAATAGCGGCCAAGGCACTTTTAATGTAGAAGTGCCGGGTTTGATTTCGACAGCGACCGAAATATTCAACCTGCCGCTAAAAACCGTTGACGGGGTGGTTGTGACTTTCGGGGATGTTGCCACCATTACCCGAACATTTAAAGATGCCACCGAGTTTTCATATGTAAACGGGGCACCTGCGATCACAATTAGCGCCTCCAAAAAGCTTGGCACCAATATTATCGAAGTGTCTGATCAAGTTCGGGAAGCTACGCAAAAAGTGGTTGAAAGCTGGCCTGCGGAAGTTGGCTACAGTTTTCTGCTAGACCAATCCATTGGCACCAAAAGCCTTTATCGCTCTCTTGAGGCCACAGTGCTTACCGCGGTGGCTCTAGTTCTGGTGATGTGTATCGCAACCTTGGGCCTGCGCCCGGCGATCCTGATCGGCATGTCTATCCCGATTTCGTTTATGATGGCGTTTCTCGTGATCGATATGCTGGGCATGACGATTAATATGATGACCATGTTTGGGCTGGTAATTGCCGTGGGCGTGCTGGTAGACGACCCGATTGTGGTGGTTGAATATGCCGAGCGAAAGCTTTCTGAAGGGGTTTCGAAGAAAGAAGCATTTATTATGGCGGCGCAAAAAATGTTTGTGCCGGTGGTTTCGGCCACAGCCACAACTTTGGGCGCGTTTGTGCCGCTGCTGTTTTGGCCGGGAATTATTGGCAAATTCATGTCCTACCTGCCGATTGTTGTGATCATTGTCATGGTCGCCTCGCTGGTTTCTGCGCTGATATTCATGCCGGTTATCGGCGCGTTTATTGCCAAAAACGAAGTGAGCGAGAAAGAAAAAGAAGCTGCCGATGTGGTGATGTATCCCGATAAATTCGACATCCACAAAGTGCGTGGGTTAACCGGAATTTATATTCGGATCATGGCGCGGCTGCTTCGCCATCCTATCCTTACCCTCGGCATCGGGTTCGGGATTGTTGGCAGCATTTTTGTGTTCTACATCCAGAATCCAACCGGAATGGAAGCCTTTCCCGCCAGCGAGCCAGAGTATGGCACGGTTTCAGTGGTCACCCGCGGAAATTATTCACCAACAGAGATCAGAGACTTTTTGCTGGAAGTGCAGGGCGAGGTCATTCAGGTTCCCGGTATTCAAGATATTATTCTGTCATTTGGCGGTGGCAACGGGTCTCCTCCAGACACAATCGGCAATCTTCAATTGCAGCTACAGCCATGGGAAGACCGTGTGCCCGCCGAAGAAATATTTACCGAAATACGGCGCCGTGTTGCGAGCATTTCCGGGCTTGAAGTGCAAATTTCTTCCGAAGAAACCGGCCCGCCAGCCGGCAAAGCGATCAACCTGCAAATCGAGACCTCCAATTACGAAGATCTAATGCCAGCGGTCGCCCGTATCCGAGATTTTGTCGAATTTGAACTTGGCGATACGATTGATGTAGAAGATGGCCGCCCAGCGCCGGGCATTGATTGGAAACTGACCTTTGATCGGGTTGAAGCCTCGCATTATGGCATCGGGATCCGCGACCTTGGTCCCTATATCCAGCTGGTTACCGACGGAGTAAAAATCGGCAGCTATCGGCCATCAGATGCGGCAGACGAGCTTGATATCATAGTGCGCCTGCCAGAGAGCGAACGGAGTTTTGACACGCTTGACTCGCTCAGAATTGTAACCGCGCAAGGGCTTATTCCGGTATCAAATTTTGTTTCGCGCACAGCCGTCCAAAAAATTGGCAATATCAGCCGTCGAAATGGCTTATACTCGGTTGGTGTGGCGGCAAATCTTTTGCCTGATATATCAACGCCCGACAAAATCAAGCTTTTGCAGGCCTGGGATGCCGCGCAGGAGTGGCCGGGAGATTTGACCATCGTTTATGGTGGCGCCACCGAGCAAACCGACGAAACCAATGCTTTTATCGTAAAGGCCTTTGCCGGCGCGATGTTCCTGATTTTCTTGATTTTGCTGATGGAATATAACAGTTTTTACCAAGTGTTTGTGACGCTGACCACGGTCATCATGTCAATCTCTGGGGTGCTGCTGGGAATGTTGATTACCGGCATGTCCTTCTCGGCAATCATGACAGGCCTCGGCATTGTGGCGCTCACGGGGATCGTGGTGAAAAACGGAATTGTGTTGATCGACACCTATAACCACTACAATCGGGATGACGGTGTAGAGCCGGTGAAAGCCATGCTGATCACGGCCGCCCAACGTATTCGGCCGGTGCTCCTTACCGCCATCGTTACGGCGCTCGGGGTTATCCCGATGGCGCTGAATATCGAATTTGATTTTGTGCGGCGAGAAATCGTGTCAGAAGGTTTGGCGGGCACTATGTTTGTGCATCTTTCCGCCGCGCTGGTTTCAGGTTTGCTGTTTTCAACTTTACTAACCCTTGTGATGGTGCCTGTAATGATTACCGCACCGCGGGTTATTAGTGACAGTTTCAAAGGTTTTTGGCAAAGAACCCGTAAATCTTCCAAGATTAAACCTGCCGATATTCCACCTCTTAATTTGGAATAAGCCCGCGCCCATTATGGGGCGCGGAAAAGACCTTGCGGTCATGCAGCGGGTTTGGCTTCACCTTCAAAGTTTCAATTAAGAATTGAAGGCGATCCAACCTCGAAAGGTGAGCCCGGCATAGAACAAACTTACGTTTGAGAAACCGGCCCGTCTTAACAAGGCTTCGTCTTGTTTCGGCGAAAGGGCTGGCAGCTGATTGCCGATCGCGTTTGCGGCTTTCTCTGCATTTTTGGCTGGAACACCGTTTGAGATTGCAAATGCTGCATATCTTGCAAGCCACTTCGATTTTTCTTCTTTGGCTTGCGGGAAGCTATGGTGTGCCACAATAAGGGCCGCCCCCGGTTTTAGCCGCTTGCGTAGCTCAACCAATGTACGAAGGCGTTCATCTTCGGGGATAAAATGCAAAGTCAGGATGCACGTGGCCGCGTCATACGGCCCAAGCGGGGCGCTATCTATATATCCTTTGTGAAAGCGCATGCGCGCGGCTTCCGGCCCCACCGTTTTTTTAGCCAAATCCAGCATCTCGGCGGATGGATCAACCCCAATAAACGCCCAGTCTGGGTTCCATTCTGCAAAAACCTTCAACTCCAGGCCGCCTCCAGCCCCAAGAACAAGGATCTGCGCGTCTGCCTCAGTATTCTCAGCCAGAAGCAGGGCCGCCATGCGCTGTAAGTCATGGAAACCCGGCACGAGGCGGGGCGGCGCTTCGGCATATTTGGCAACGGAATCTGGATCAGAGAATGTATTCATCGGTTATGATACCATCGGTCTGCTGGCCCGTGTCAATGTCCACCTGATCGGTGCTATTGGGTTTGCCTGAAAATGGGCGGCGATCCCGCGTCCAATACGTCTATTCAGCGCCTTCAAGTATAAAGATATTATCGAAAAACGCGGAGATCTCTGCGTAAGCATCAAGGGGAAGGATATGTGCGACATATTGGTCGGGGCGCACGATAATCATACACCCTTTTTCACGATTGATCCCCCGCATATCGAAAAAATCGCCTTCGCCCTTGTGGTCGACACAAAAGACTTTTTCATGATCCTGTAAGCCGAGCTTGCCTTTTATGGGTATGAGCAGCGCGGGCATGTCCTCATATGCTATTTCATCAAAGGTCTGCTGGAACACAGCGCGCAAATCAATCAGCCCGTCGATGTCATCGCTTTTACGGGTATATTTTACCACCGGCGAGTTCGGGCTGGTTTCCAGCCAATCGGCAAGATCATGGATAGCGGCGCCACTATCAGCCTTGCCAGCGAATGCATATATCCGCCAGCGACCATCCGCTTCCGCAACATGGCCGAGCTGCATCTGCATAGCATCTGCAACCCGCACCACCGGAGCGGAATGAAAGCGGCGGCCCAGTTTTTGGCCTTCTGCAAGGGCTTGATAGGTGGGCGCACCAACAAGTGCTGACCCCTTATATTTTACCGCAAGGCCACCTGTGAACTCGAGGTTTTCGATAAACTGTTTCTGAAATCGCGGCATATCAGCCGTGTCGAGCTCTGATTCACCTGCCGGAGCGGACATGATACGCGCCCATTCATGGTCAGTGTCAACCAAGCGTTTGGCCTCGGTCCAGCGCTCAGCCGAGTAACTCCGAAGCAGGCTAGGGTCTGACTTTTTTTGGAGCACATGCGCCAGCTTCCAGCCCAAATTGAACGTATCGCCCATAGAGACGTTCATCCCCTGCCCTGCCTTAGGGCTGTGAGTGTGGCAGGCGTCACCCGCCGTAAACACCCGCGGATTTCGGGTTTGGGTTTCATCATCCGGCACATCGTCGAACCTATCGGTCATCCGGTGTCCGATTTCATAGATTGACCACCAAACCGTTTCTTTTACATCAATGGTGTAGGGCCGCATAATCCGGTTGGCCGCCGCAATCATATCTTCATTGGTCAGATTGCGGTTGGAGACGCGCTCATTCGCGTTAAGTTTGTCCAATTCAACATACATGCGAAACAAATACCCGCCCTCACGTGGCAGGATCAGCACGTTGCCCTCCTGGGCGGAGGTAATGAGGCATTTTTGCCGCACATCCGGGAAGTTGGTGTTGGCTAGAATATCCATCACGCCCCAAGCCTGATGGGCGGCATCGCCGTGCAACTCGCCACCAATGGCTGTGCGCACGTTTGAGCGGGCGCCGTCACACCCGACCACATAGTTGGCGCGCACGGTTGTGGTCTCGCCTGCATTTACCCCGGTGTTTTCCAGGGTCACGGTTACCGGATGATCCTCGGTTGAGGTGTCAATGCTCAGATCTGTGACCAACCAGCCGTAGTCAGGCTCTAGCCGCGAAGGCGCGTTTTTCATCACATCGAGAAAGAGCTCATGCACGCGCGCTTGATTCATCAGCGTATGGGGCATCTCCGAGGAATCATCAGTTACATCCTGCACCCGGCCGATACGTTTGATATGTGCGGGCTGTGCAGGGTCCGGCGTCCAAAAGCAGGTTTGGTTTACCCAATAGCTTTCGTGTTTTACCTTTTCAGCAAACCCAAAGGCCTGAAACATCTCCATTGAACGGGTGTTAATGCCGTCGGCCTGGCCCTTCTCGATCGGGCCCGGTTTCGGCTCTACGATCATGGTTTTAATGTCAGGAAACTGCGAAAGTTGCGCAGCAAGGCACAGGCCTGCCGGGCCACAACCTGCAATCAATACATCTACTTTCTCGGGCAACGGCCGGCACGCACCACCTGCTTCGCTTTGGTGCGGCACTGCGTTTTTGATGTTCGGGTCACCGGGTCGAAAGCCGTCCACGTAGTACTGCATAGCTGTTTTTCCTTGTTGATCGTAATAGGGTCTATGGTCAGATATGCATTTAATAACCATACTTACTATTATCGGTCAAGGCCAAGGTTTGCCGGTCTTTGAGGTTAACAGTCATAATGAAAACCCTGCCCTCAGCCTGTTCAGCGGGGGCAAAACGGTGGGTTTCACGGCTAAGGCAATCAGGTGTGGTTTTCACCGTCCACTTCACCGCCGAATTTTCGCAAAAATGCCATAAACCTAGACTGCATTTCGGTTGGCCGCCAATCTTGCCGAACCGTAATGCCAATGGGGCGGGCACTATTCGCCAGCTCAATCGGTAAAGGCACCAAAGACCCGTGTAGCACCTCCTCCCGAATTTGGTGGCGTGAAATAATCGTCAGGTAATTGCCTTGCGCCAACAAACCACGCAAAAAAATCAACGATGAAGATATCACGCGCACCGGCGTCTCCTCCAAATCCTCAATTCTCAAGAAATCAAAAAGATACTTGCCCGCAGGTGCACTCTTTGGCGGCGCAAGCCAAGGATAGGCAAGCAAATCTTGCACCCCGATTTCAGTAGCCCCCACCAGCGGATGATCTTTACCAGAAACAATGGCGAGCGGATCAGAAAACAGCTGCTCCTGCACAACATCGTCAGCGGGTGCAGGGTCACGCAACGCCCCAATGATACAATCAATTTCACCGCTGCGCAGGCGCTGTATCAGCGTGGCATACGGGCCATCAATAACCTGAATTTGCACACCCGGTGCACTTTGCAGCATAGCGTTTACGGCCAATGGCAGCACATGGGAGCGCGGCAGCGGCAGGCTGCCAACGGTAATAACCGTGGTGTTTTGGCCGTTAAAAAGCGATATTTCATCAACGCCTTGATGGATCTCGGCATTCGCTAGTTTAACATATTTAATGAAGGCCTCCGCCGCGGGCGTTGGCATTATGCCTGATGAAATTTTTTCGAATAGCGTAACGCCAGAAAGGCTTTCGAGGTTACGGGCTGCACGGTGGACGGAGGGTTGGGAAAGGCCGATATTTGTAGCTGCAATGCTAAAGTTACGGGCTTCGGCAACCGCCACGAGTGCCCGAATCTGGGCCGAGGTAACCAGCTCTTCAAAATTGGAAAACCCGCGTGTCTTCACACCCTTTTCCCGTATTCTACATTGCCGGGCCCCCGCCTTCAAATATGCAAGCGCGCGCTCAACCCTCTGCCTAAACATCTCACCGGTTTCAGTCGTCTGAAAGCCGGCATTTTTCCGCATAAACAGCGCCACGCCGAGCTTGCCTTCTAAATTCGAAATCGCTTGTGTAACGGCAGGTTGCGATAAATGAATGCGATTTGCCGCGATTGAGATTGATTTACATTTAGCGACTTCATTGAAGACTCTGAGGTGTCGAATGTTTGGGAGGCGCACATCCATTTGTTTCTCCGCTGGATTGTTGGCTTGGTATAGCACAAATTTATATATATCTTTTCTTTTGAAATAG
>NVUX02000084.1 GCA_002402045.2 Paracoccaceae bacterium
CTTCCAGAAACTGAAGGAATTCAAGCGTATAGCCATGCGGTCCTGCAAAACTGATCAAAGCTACGCCTCAATGATCTATATGTCGGCAGCCATCATCAATTCACGATGAATCTCAACAAGCCCTAGTTAGTTATGAAGATATCTTCGCATTAAAATTGCAATAATACAATAAAAAAGCCCCCCAAACGGGAGGCCTTTGGAATGTAGGGTGGGGGCTCGCACCCACCATTATTAGCAGCTGTAATACATGCCATACTCAACAGGATGTGGCGTGTGTTCCATGGTGTAAACCTCTTCCCACTTCAGCTCCATATAGCCTTCAATCTGGTCTTTGGTGAACACGTCACCAGCCGTCAGGAAGTCCATATCATTTTCAAGCTCTTCAAGGGCTTCGCGCAGCGAGGCACAAACCGTAGGAATGCCAGCCAGCTCTTCTGGCGGCAGATCATACAGGTCTTTATCCGAGGCTTCGCCGGGGTCGATTTTGTTGGTGATCCCGTCAAGGCCAGCCATAAGCAGGGCGGCAAAGCACAGGTAGGGGTTGGCTGCCGGATCAGGGAAGCGAGCCTCTACGCGCTTGGCACTGGGGGATTCGGCCCAAGGAATACGCACGCAGCCTGAGCGGTTACGAGCAGAATAGGCGCGAAGCACAGGCGCTTCAAAGCCCGGAATAAGCCGCTTGTAGCTGTTGGTTGCCGGGTTCGTAAACGCGTTCAGCGCTTTGGCGTGCTTTAGAATGCCGCCAATGAAGTAAAGCGCCTCTTGGGAAAGATCGGCGTATTTATCGCCAGCAAACAGCGGCTTGCCTTCTTTCCAGATAGACATATTTACGTGCATGCCTGTGCCGTTATCACCCGCGATAGGCTTGGGCATAAAGGTGGCTGATTTGCCGTAAGCATGCGCCACATTGTGGATGATGTACTTGAACTTTTGCAGCTCGTCGGCCTGCTTAACAAGCGTGCCAAAAACCAAGCCTAGCTCGTGCTGGCAAGAGCCAACTTCGTGGTGGTGTTTGTCAACCTTCATGCCGAGGCGCTTCATGGTTGAAAGCATTTCGCCGCGAATATCATGCCCCGCGTCAATCGGGTTTACCGGGAAATACCCGCCCTTAATGCCGGGGCGATGGCCCATGTTACCCATTTCATACTGGGTATCACTGTTCCACGGCGCATCCGCGGCATCCACTTCAAACGAAACCTTGTTCATGGTGTTGCTAAAGCGCACATCGTCAAACAGGAAGAACTCGGCTTCAGGGCCAAAATAGGCGGTGTCACCGATGCCAGTGGCAATAAGGTAAGCCTCGGCCTTTTCAGCCGTGCTGCGAGGGTCGCGCGGATAGGCTTCACCCGTATCCGGCTCAACAACCGAGCAGTGGATGCACAGGGTTTTTTCTGCATAAAACGGGTCAATGTAAGCTGACGCGCAATCAGGAATAAGCTTCATGTCGCTTTCGTCAATGCTCTTCCAGCCCGCAATGCTTGAGCCGTCAAACATCAGACCTTCTTCAAGGAAATCAGCGGTCACTTCGTCATTGATCATGGTTATGTGTTGCAGCTTGCCGCGCGGGTCGGTGAAGCGGATGTCCACATATTCGATATCGTTCTCTTTGATTGTGTCGAGAACAGCTTGGATATCACTCATAGTAAGTTCCTCAGTTTAAAGGGCGAAGCTACAATGCGTCGGGCCCGTCTTCTTCTGTGCGAATGCGAATGGCTTGTTCTATACTAGATACAAAGATCTTCCCATCGCCGATTTTTCCGGTCTTGGCCGCGTCGATAATCGCCTTAATGGCTTCATCCACTTGGTCTTCAG
Organism: Paracoccaceae bacterium; assembly: GCA_002402045.2. GTDB lineage: Bacteria > Pseudomonadota > Alphaproteobacteria > Rhodobacterales > Rhodobacteraceae > UBA3077. The sequence continues at coordinate 1,813 of NVUX02000084.1, forward strand.
CCAAAACGATTTCGATTTTCACCTTGGGCAGAAAGTCTACCACATATTCCGCGCCGCGATACAGCTCGGTATGGCCCTTTTGGCGGCCAAAGCCCTTGGCCTCAATCACCGTAAGCCCCTGAATGCCCACCTCTTGCAAGGCTTCCTTCACTTCGTCGAGTTTAAACGGCTTAATGATTGCTTCGATTTTCTTCATGTCGATGCTCCTAGTTGCTAGCGCCTGTTAAGCATTGCTTTAAGAGCGGTGCAAATTGATTGCGGGCGGGCAGGGCGTTCGAGGGGCGATTTGGGTGGCGCTGCCTAATTTTTAATCACCTCGATTAAAAATGATGCACATTGAAATATGGGTTGGCGGTTTTCCCTTAGGCCATGAGGCAGGGTAAAGCTTCCCCTTCGGTCCCATCTCGTGTTTACTCCGCCCAAACAACCGGAGCCTGATATGACCGAACTCCTCACCGCCGCCCAAATGCGGGCCATAGAGCAAGCCGCGATTGATAGCGGAGACGTAACGGGCCTAGAGCTGATGGAGCGGGCAGGGCGCGGCGTGGTTGAGGCGATTCTGGAAGCGTGGCCCGAAATGGCGCTAACCTCGCAAAAAGCTGTGGTTTTGTGCGGGCCGGGCAATAACGGCGGAGACGGATTTGTGGTCGCAAGGCTGCTGAAGCATCGCGGCTGGGAGGTTGAGGTTTTTCTGTATGGCGAGGTGGAGAAGCTGCCGCCGGATGCGAAGGCGAATGCCGACCGGTGGTTGGAAATGGGGACGGTTGAACCGTTTGCACAATACCAAGGAAGGAAAGGTTGGAGTTGTGATCTTGTCCTTGATGCCCTTTTCGGAACCGGTTTAACTCGAAATTTAATGCCATTGGGTGGGTTGTTTTGGGAAATGGAAGATATGGTTGATTGCTTCGCGATCGAGACAGGGCACAAACGTGGAAGACCTGCCATTGTGGCTGTGGATTTTCCAAGTGGTATTTGCTCTGACAGTGGTGAGGAATACCCTCACGAAGAGCATTGGCAGAGATTTTCGGCGATGGCCCACCTTACGGTGTCTTTTCATAGGGCGAAATGTGGGCATTTTCTTTCTGAAGGGCCGTCAAGATCTGGCAAGGTTGTCACAAAAAGTATTGGTCTTGATGGTTTTGCAAATAAGGGTGGGCTAAATTCAGTACCCATTATTATTCAACCCGTCCGGCTATTAACTTTACCAATGCCTCTAAAGCGCCCCGGAAATTTACATAAATTCTCCCACGGCCACGCCCTCATCCTCTCCGGCCCTGCTGGCCGCACCGGCGCGGCCCGCCTTGCCGCCCGTGGCGCGCTGCGCATCGGGGCTGGGGTGGTCTCGTTGGCGTGTCCGCAAGAGGCGATGGCGGAATGTGCGGCGCAGCTTACGGCCATTATGCTATCGAAGGTGGAAGACGCTGAGGCTCTGCATGCTGTCTTGCAAGACCCCCGAATCAACGCGCTTTGCCTTGGGCCAGCGCTTGGGGTTGATGAGCGGGGGCGGGGGCTGGTTGAGGCCGCGATCGGGGGTGCGAATCCCCGCCCTACGATTTTGGACGCGGATGCGCTGACGATTTTGGCGCAAAATCCTGAGCTGTTTGCCAAGCTGCACAAAAACTGTGTCGTCACTCCGCATGCGGGCGAGTTTAAGCGCTTGTTCCCCGATATTATGGCCAAGCTTGAAGCTCCCGCTACCACTGGCCCGGCTTACTCAAAAGTAGACGCTACCCGAGAGGCGGCGGCGCGCGCGGGTTGCGTGGTGCTCTTTAAAGGGGCCGATACGGTGATTGCTGACGAAACGGGCAGGGCGGCGATAAATTCGGCGCATTATGAGCGCGCGGCGCCTTGGCTGGCCACCGCAGGCGCGGGTGATGTGCTGGCGGGCTTTATCACCGGCCTTATGGCGCGGGGTTTTGCGCCGATGCAAGCCGCCGAAACCGCTGCTTGGCTGCATGTTGAATGCGCGCTGAAATTTGGCCCGGGGCTGATTGCCGAGGATATTCCCGAGCAACTTCCGGCAGTTTTTCGCGATTTGGAGCTTTAGGCGGCATTTTTCCCTCGCCACCCGCAAAAACCTCTGCTAGAGAGGCGCGGAAATACTGGCCAACGCGCAAGCGTGGCTTTCTGCGGATGTGGTGGAATTGGTAGACACGCCAGATTTAGGTTCTGGTGCCGCGAGGCGTGGGGGTTCAAGTCCCTTCATCCGTACCAAATTTTAGGCCCGATCGGGCAAACGAACTGAGGAATTGACATGAAAGTCACCGAAACTCTGAACGAAGGCCTGAAGCGCGCCTATGACATTGTGATTCCAGCAGGCGAGCTGGAAACCAAAGTTAACGAAAAGATCCTAGCAGCGCGCGCTGATTTCCAGATGAAGGGTTTTCGTAAGGGTAAGGCCCCGTTGGCGTTGATGAAAAAGATGTTTGGCAAGTCCGTTATGGGTGAAGCCATGCAGGAAACTGTTGACGGCGCTGTGAGCGACCAGTTCAAAGAATCCGGCGATCGGCCTGCGCAGCAGCCAAAGGTCGAAATGACCAAAGACGATTGGAAAGAGGGCGACGACGTAGAGGTTTCGGTTTCTTACGAGCGCCTTCCCGATGTGCCTGAAGCTGATTTCAGCGGCATGGAGCTTGAGCGTTTGGTTGTTGAGGCCGATGAAGCCTCCATCCAGGAAGCACTCGACAACATTGCGAAATCAACCAACAACTTTGAGAAGCGTCGCAAAGGCTCAAAAGCCAAAAACGATGATCAGATTGTGATCGATTTCCTCGGCAAGGTTGACGGCGAAGCTTTTGATGGTGGCCAAGCTGATGATTACCCGTTGGTGCTTGGCTCCAACAGCTTCATCCCCGGCTTTGAAGAGCAGCTTGTGGGCTGCAAAGAAGGCGAAGAAGTTGAAGTAAAAGTAACTTTCCCCGCTGAGTATCAGGCCGAAAACCTGAAGGGCAAAGACGCTGTATTCACTTGCAACATCAAGTCGGTAAACGAGCCAAAGCCTGCTGAAATCAACGACGAATTGGCAACACGCTACGGCGCTGAAAGCCTTGATGGCTTGAAAAAGCAGGTTTCTGACCGCTTGGCTGATGAGTATAAGGGCGCAGCGCGCACAGTGCTGAAGCGCGGCCTAATGGACAAGCTCGACGATATGTTTGACTTTGATCTGCCTCCAAGCCTTGTGGATGCAGAAGCTAACTCGATTGCCCACACTCTGTGGCATGATGATAACCCTGACGTGAAGGGCCATGATCACCCCGAGATCGAAACCACAGACGAGCACAAGAAGCTCGCTGAGCGCCGCGTGCGCCTTGGGTTGCTGCTTGCCGAGCTGGGCAACAAAAACGAGATCACTATTTCGGATGAAGAAATGCAACGCGCCATGTTTGAAGCTGCACGTCAGTATCCGGGCCAAGAGCGCGAGTTCTTTGAATTCATTCAGAAAAACAACGACGCGCAGCAGCAACTTCGCGCACCGCTTTATGAAGACAAAGTGGTTGATTACATTCTGGAACTGGCAAAGGTTTCTGATAAATCCGTAAGCAAAGACAACTTGCAAAAAGCGATTGAAGCCCTCGAAAACGAGTAATTCTGGCTTCAAATGTATAAAAGAAGGCGGGGTCAACACCTCGCCATTTTTTGTGCCTGAAGCTCTTAGCGAAGACCGCCCATTGAAGTGGTTTTTCTTTTTAGGACAGTTTTGCGGCTTGGCTAAGATGCATCTGATTTCTGCTCATGCCGTTTTTCGTGTTTGTTGTTCCGCGAAGTATGCGGTGTCTGGGGTGCGCTAATCA
>NVUX02000085.1 GCA_002402045.2 Paracoccaceae bacterium
CATGATGGAGATTCGATCAAGGAACGCTTGAAAATCCAAGGCGGGTCTAAGGACTTAGTTCTAACCGATTCCGATGTGATCGCGCGGATTTCCATCAACAACAAGCAGCGCCAGCTGGTGTTTTCCCCGACCGAAACTTCATTCGGGAAAGACCCTGCCGGATTGCTCGAAATGCCAATCCCTCCGGCGGGCCCAAAATTCGCCCACTGCCTTGAAGATATTATCGGAGAGATAAAGGCGGGCTTAAATGAGCTTTCAGCGGCGCAAGTTGCGCGAAAATCAGAGGTAGAGTGGTTCGCGAAAACCCTGCCCAACCTATTCAAGGCCGATGAAATCAACGCGCTTTTAAGCCGAGCCAAAAAGGCGGGCCGCGATGTAGCGGGAATGCTTGTCGAAAGAGCGAAAGAGCTTGGGTTCGACTATGACCCCGATGCTCGTGGCTACGTTGAGCTTCCAAATGAAACCCCTGAAAGCGAGGCGGCATAATGGCTGGCAGCTTGAACAAAGTTACCCTAATCGGCAACTTGGGGAAAGACCCCGAGGTGCGCACGTTCAACACCGGCGGCAAGGTGTGCAATTTCAGCATCGCCACCACCGAGCGCTGGCGCGATAAAAACACTGGTGAAAACCGCGAGAGAACCGAATGGCACACGGTCGCCATTTTCTCAGAAGGCCTCGTTAACATTGCCGAGCGGTATTTGAAAAAAGGCTCCTCCGTTTACATCGAGGGCAAGCTGCAAACTCGCAAATGGCAAGATCAATCCGGCAACGACCGCTATTCGACTGAGGTGGTGCTGCAAGGCTTTGATGGCAAGCTGGTGATGCTGGACAAGAAAGACAGCGGCGGACAGTCCGGCGGCTACGATGGCAATCAGGGCGGCGGCAATGGCGCAGGCGGCTATCAATCCCCGCCTGATGGTGGTGGCGGGTCAACATTGGACGACGAAATCCCATTCTAGAACAACAAGAGCGCTAGGCCATACGTGGCCAGCGCGGGAGATACCTCTGGTTAACGTCCTGCTCACAGAGGTCAACTACCCCGCCGCCAGTAACGAGTTTTGTATCGCGGCGGGGATTTCATTCACAAGGAAATGACGATGATGATTATCGAGCATAAAACATATTTGCCGAGCTTCAATTTGAACTCGCTGCACCCGCCGCAAACACCAGTTTGTATTTTGACGGTTCTGTCGGTCAATGAGGCTGTGAGAGACTGCGCGGCTTATCGCGGGATTTGTCCTGATATGAGCATGAACACAGGTGAGTTCAAAGACGCCGTTGTTGAAAGCGTAAGGGCGGGCGGCAATAAAATATCAGGAGCAGAGGCCCGGCAATTGTTCCCCGAAATTGAAGAAATGGGTTTGAGGTATCGGCCATGAAATTCGCGGCCACATACAACGGCACCACTTTGCAGCCCTACGGCTTTGCCGATGCGGTAGCAATGGAAGCCCTGCCCCAAGCCTGTTTACTGGCCGTCAGCGCCGTAAAGCCGCGCTCTGGCAAGCAGCACCGCCTATGGTGGGGGTTCGCCGCGCTTGTGGCTAAAGCCATGAATGACGGGCCGCACCCCTACGATACAACGCCCGATGATGTTGATTACTGGATGCGCCTTGGCTCTGGCCATTGCCAGCCCACACGTATTCCCAAAAGCCTTGCCAAGAATTTCGGCGTTGAAAAGGCAATCCGCGTGAAGTCGATAGCTTTCAACAAAATGGGCGGTGATGAATTTGGCCGGTTGCTCAACAAGGCCTTTATCTTTGTCCGGGATGAATATTGCCAGTGGTTGCCGGACAGTGAGCACTTCACCGAGATACAAAATATCCTGCAGGAAAGCCAGTTGGTGAAGCCCGCAAAATCGAAAACAAAGCCCTGAAGGAGCTTCTAGAATGACTGACCAAACACAAACCGCTGAGGTTCAAGATGGCCAATACCGCGTGACTAGCTCCGAGCTGCATGCCTTTGTTGAGCGCTTTGAGCGGCTTGAGGCAGAGAAGAAAGACATTGCCGAGCATCAGAAGGAGGTCATGGCCGAGGCAAAATCGCGCGGCTATGACACCGCCATTCTCCGCAAGATAATCGCCCTGCGCAAGAAAGACCCGCAGGAGATTTCCGAAGAGGAAGCCGTGCTTGAAATGTATAAAGAAGCGTTGGGAATGTGATTATGATTAAAGTTAATCTAGCAATGCTCACCATGGCCGAAAAGTTTACTTCCAAAGGCGGCAATGGCGAAAATACTGGTGGCGTGGCAATAGAACCATCGCCAGAAGGCGGGGCTTTGATCGTAGCTACGAACGGCCACATTATGTGCGTTTTGCACGACAAGAACGCCGTGATTTCGGTTCCTGTTTTCGTTGATGTGAGACCAAAGAAGGGCGGGCGCTCAGCACACATAGTCGAATTTGATCAACTTAATCCATTTTGGCAGAATGCAAATGGGTGTGAGGTTAGGATGCGCACATCCAAGATTATCAATTGGCGCAAGCCCATGCATGGATGGGATGCCCTTTCAGAGAAGCGACAGACTGTCCATTTTAATGATTGTTTATTGCGCAAAATTTGCAAGGCCGTATCGAAATATAGCGGGGCACCCGCACACCCACTCCTAATTCCCGCACATGAGGGATGCGGTATTGCTGTAACCTTTGAATGGCTAAGGGATGGGTTTTTTATTTTAATGCCAATGAGGGGTAATTCCGACATGACGGTTCCTTTGAGCGCAGAAGTGTTGGGAATGTAACCAATGGCCGCGCACGCCCTCAAACAACCCTTGTTTGCTGATCAGCGAACCGCAGCGCAATTGCTGTGCATGAAGCCTGCCGAATTCAAACGGTTGGTGGATGAAGGCGTGTTGCCGGGGCCGTGCCGGTTTGAGCGTTGGGACGTAGAGGAGCTATCGTCTATTATGCGCGGCGGCAAACAGAAAATCAGCTATGGCAGTGTGAAATGGTGAGACATCAAAACAAGCGGTTTACGCAGGTGAAAACTGCCCGGGGGAAAGTGTATCAATACTTTCGGCGCGGGAGTGTATATGTACGCCTCCCGAACGATCCAAACTCGCCCGAATATGACGAGGCGTATTGGGCCTGCATGAACTCAAAGCAAGTGCAGCTGCCAAAGTTCACATTCAAAAAACTTGTGGAAAGCTACAAGAAAAGCCCGCGCTGGAGCAAACTGGCGCCACGCACAAAGGCTGGGTATGCAAGCACGCTCGACTACATCATGGATAGGGTCGGTGATATGGACCCAACAAAGATGCGCCGGTCCAACATAATTGAAGCTCAGCAAAACAATGCTCACCGCCCAAAAACGGCGAATGAGATAAAGAAGCTTTTCTCCATTTTGTTTGAACACGCCATCGACCTCGACTGGCAAACTCACAATCCGGCAAAGGGCATCCCAAACCTTAAAACGGGTGAAGGATATTCCGCATGGCCAGAAATCGCGCTCGAAAAGTTTCGGGCCAAAACAGATGGCACCGCCCTTCTGATTTTTGAGCTGTGTATCGGAACGGGCCAGAGAATAGGTGATGTATTGAGAATGCGGTGGAGCGACTTTGACGGTACGGGCATTACAATCAAGCAAGGCAAAACCGGAACCGAGCTATGGGTTCCCTGCCCGCCTCGCCTTCTGGCGCTGCTGGCTGTCGCGAAAAAGGAAGCCAAGGGCCTAACAATAGTTAGCAACCCCAAAGGCCAGCCAGCGCAATACAGGTGGGTGAACCGGCTATTTGGGGAAGCCCGTAAAGTATCCGGCACCCAAGGCCTGCAAGTTCACGGTCTGAGGTCAAACGCTGCGTCTGAGCTTGCAATGGCGGGCTGCACTGACGCAGAAATCGCTGCGATCACAGGCCATAAGGCCCGCTCTATGGTCGTTAAATATACGAGAGGCGCGCGGCAAAAGATGTTGGCAGAATCAGCCGGCCGAAAACGTGATCATTGAGAACGAACAGAATACAAACAAACCAAGAAAGTGGGAAACAATGTGGGAAACAAAAAACAGCGCTTTGAGCGATGGGCTGGAAGGCCGTTGTTTTACTGGAGCGGGCGCCGGGAATCGAACCCGGGTCATCAGCTTGGAAGGCTGAGGTCTTACCATTACACAACGCCCGCGCACTGGCCGCTTATAGCGGCAAGGGCGCGCTGGGTTCAACTGCAAATTTGAGTTTCTTTTCTTGGAAGATTACATTATTATTTCGTTACTATCCTCGAGAATCGTCGATATTTATCGTCCGGTCTCAAAATCGCTTAGTAAAAGGTCTTAATAAAATGAAAAAAATCATTGTTTCCGCTGCAGCCCTTATGTCTGCCTCCGTAGCCACCGCTGGTTCCGTGGTTTTCATACCGCCAGCTGTTTCCGCTATTGAAGAACCCGCACGTATGGGCGGATCCGGCGCATGGCTCATCCCTCTGATCATTGGTGCTGTTATTCTTTTGGCCATTACGACCAAAAGCGACAGCGAACCTCTTCCTGCCAACGTTGGCCAATAGGCCATACGGCAAGGTGCTTGATCATTGATGAATGATTGATGGAAACGCTTTTTTATGTGTTCCAATAAAATGCATAGGATCGGCCCCATTGCCCTCAGCCTTTTGGTTTCGGGCAATGGGGCCGGTCTTTTTTGGTTCTGATGGCCTATGTTACACCGTTTTCATTTATAGGTATCAACCTAGCGGTGGCTTAGCCCCACGCCGAGGGCGAAGAGGTTTTCTTTTCGTTTTACCCCGCGCCAGCACATCCCCCCTTTTGCCTTTGGCAAGGCTCTGCTAAGACACCTCCAAAATATGGAGAATATGATGGATTTTGCCAGCATCATTTTGGCCGCCGGAAAAGGCAGCCGCATGAAATCTGATTTGCCAAAGGTGATGCACGAAGTCGGCAGCGCACCAATGATTGACCATGTGCTGAAAAGCGCAGATAAAGCCGGTGCCGAGCGCAATATCGTTGTGGTTGGCTTTGGTGCTGAAACCGTGGCGAAGCACTTAGATGGCCGCGCTGAGACCGTTGAGCAAACAGAGCTGAACGGCACAGGAGGCGCCGCGCTTTGTGCGAAAGATACGCTGGCGGGCTTTGCGGGCGATGCCATTGTGCTTTATGGTGACGGCCCGTTTGTGCGCCCTGAAACCATACGTGCGGTGCTTGCCAAGCGAAGCGAGGGCTTTGACGTGGTCGCGGTGGCCTTTGCACCAGATATCCCTGATGGCTATGGCCGGATGATAATGAACGGGGACGCCTTAGAGGGCATTGTTGAGCATAAAGACTGCAACGCTGCACAATTGGAGATTGGCCTGTGTAACCTCGGGGTTATATCTGCCAATGCCGATGTGTTGTTTGAGTTGCTCTCCAAGGTCGAGAATAACAACGCCAATGGCGAGTATTACCTGACCGATGTTATCAGCGTGGCCCGCGCCGCCGGTAAGCGCTGTGGTGTTGTGCTGTGCGAATCCGAAGAGGCGACGAGCGTAAATTCCCGCATGCAATTGGCCGAGGCTGAAGTCGTTTTTCAAGCCCGCGCCCGCGCAGCAGCCATGGAAAACGGCGCCACGCTAACAGCGCCTGAAACCGTGTTTTTCGCACTGGATACCCTGCTTGGGGCCGATGTAACGATCGAGCCAAACGTAGTGTTTGGCCCGGGTGTGAGCGTTGAAAATGGCGCACTTATCCGCGCGTTTAGCCATCTTGAAGGCTGCCACGTGTCCGAGGGCGCTATTATTGGCCCCTATGCCCGCCTCCGCCCCGGTGCGGAAATAGGCGCGCATGGCAAGGTTGGCAATTTTGTTGAGATCAAAAATGCGGTTATTGGAAACAGGGCCAAGGTCAATCACCTTAGCTATGTTGGTGATGCGGAAATCGGCGCGGATAGCAACATCGGCGCGGGTGTGATATTTTGTAATTATGATGGTGTGTTCAAGCACCATTCCACGCTGGGAGAGCGGGTTTTTATCGGCTCAAACTCGGCGCTGATATCACCAGTGAACATTGGTGATGACGCCCTTATCGGCACAGGCACTATAGTTACGAATGACGTGCCCGCAGGGGATCTTGCGCTGGCACGGGTTAAACAAGTAAATAAAACAGGCCGCGGAAAACGGCTGATGGATATGCTGAGGGCAAAGAAAAAATGAATGCACTAGACACACTCCGCGCGGCAGGAAATGCCGAAAAAGCAGCCGAAATGGTTGCTTATCATAAGCAAACCCGAGAGATCATCGGCCTTGCCAACCCGCAAATAGATACCTTTGTGAAGGGATGGCGGGCGGAGCTAAGCTTAGATGACCGTCTCGCACTCGCCGCTGAGCTTTGGCAAAGTGACGTATTTGAAGCCCGCATTGCTGCGGCAAAACTGCTGGTGCAAGCCCGTATTTCTCCTGATGACGGCGTTTGGACGCTCATTTCTTCTTGGGTGCCAGAGCTTGATAGCTGGGCCATTGCTGACCATGTCAGCACCGCCGCCGCCAAGCGGATCGTCGCCCTGCCCGCGCGCCTTGACGAGGTAGAGGCTTGGACCCACTCAAAGCACATGTGGTCTCGCCGCGCCGCTTTGGTCGCAACCTTGCCATGGGCCAAGCTTAACCACCTGACACCCGCACAAAACAAATCGCGTGAGCGCATTTTGGGCTGGGCCGCCCGCTATGTGGATGACCAAGACTGGTTTATGCAAAAAGCCGTGTCATGGTGGTTGCGTGACCTTTCCAAGCATGATCCCGCCCGCACCACGGCCTTTCTCACCAAGCACGGCGAGCGGATGAAGCCTTTTGCCCGAAAAAATGCAGCGAAATACCTGAGTTAAGGCGCTCGTGCTTTGAATTTATAGCCTGCCAGTGGATAAGTGTCGTAAATATCCAAGACCACTGGCAGCAAGCCTCCTATCCTACCGGTATCAAACCAAAAGGAGTTTTGAGTATGAAATTCAGATACACCATTCTTTATGTCAAAGACGTAAAGGCCACGCTTGGTTTTTACACCACAGCCTTCAACTTAAAGCAAAAAATGCTGCATGAGAGCGGCGATTATGGCGAGCTGGATACCGGCACCACCATTCTCTCTTTCTCGTCATTGGAGCTGATGGCACAGCTCGGGAAATCACCCAAGGCCGCAGACACCAAGGCGCCAACCTTTGAGATCGCTTTTGAGACAGACGATGTAGTGGCTGGCCTTGAAAAAGCAGTTAGCGCTGGGGCAACACTGGTGCAAGACGCAACCAAAATGCCTTGGGGGCAAACTGTTGGTTATGTCTCTGATTTAAACGGTTTTTTGGTAGAGATATGCACAGCGGTGGAGAGCTGAATGAGCGCCTCGTCCGATGAAAAGGTGCAGGGGTTTCTCGATGACACCCAAACGCTTGATCCCCTCAAATATGCCATTTTGCAGGCCGCCCGCGCAGTAGTTTTCCAACTATGTCCAGCGGCAAGCGAGCGGTCTATCTATGGTGGCATCATGTTCTCGCTAGATCAGGATTTTGGCGGGCTATATGTCTATCAAAACCATGTGTCATATGTATTTCCACAGGGATACTTACTTGATGATCCTGACGGTCGGCTCGAAGGTGGCGGGAAGTATCGCCGCCACCTAAAGCTGCAAGAGCTTGGCGATATCGAGGCAAAACGAGTAAGTGATTTTGTGCGCCAGTCCGCTCAAAAATAGCCCGTGCCCTCAAGCTGAGATAGAATATCCGGTTTCTTTTGTATCTGCGCGGGGCTGACATTAAACCAGCGCCTAAATTCGCGATTCATATGGGGTTGGTCCGCGTAGCCAAACGCAAGGGCCCTATCGGCAAGCGGACCAATCGCCCGCGCCGCCTTTCTAGCCCTCGCCAAAGACACCCATCCAGCAGGCGTGCGGCCGGTTGGCTTAAGCAGCCGCTGCAAAGAGCGCATACTAACCCCCAAACCAGAGGCAGCCGTGCGCACGTTCGCCGCCGCGTCCCCCAAACTATTCAGCGCATCTTCCACATTGCCTGAAAGGCCGGTAAAGCTGCCGATCCTGTCAGCAATATCCCCGTGTACATCCAGCATTTGCACCGCGCTCAGCAGGTTTTTTCGAGCAATCACAGTGCCTGGCTTCAGGCGGTAGCCTTTCAAATAATCTCCGGCCATAATATTGGTATGGTAGGCGCTCTCATCCAGTGACGTAATTATCCAATACGGCTTGGCGTTTTTAGGTGCCCAGAACAAAAGATCTTGGCAGCCATCAGGAATAATAACCGAAGCACTATCGCTTGCAGCCATATATTCCCACTCTGCCAAAATCCGCCCACACATAGCTATAACATGTCTTTCAAGTAAAACCCCGTATGGCTACCCTCGGTTTTCGCAATCTTCTCCGGCGTGCCTGTTGCCACAATTTCACCACCGCCATCACCGCCTTCAGGCCCAATATCAATGATATAATCAGCGGTTTTAATCACATCCAGATTATGCTCGATCACCACCACTGTGTTGCCTTGGTCCACCAGCTCATGCAGCACTTCCAGCAGTTTTTTCACGTCTTCAAAATGCAGCCCTGTGGTGGGCTCATCCAGAATATACAGCGTCCGCCCGGTTGCGCGTTTCGCCAGTTCTTTTGAAAGCTTAACCCGCTGCGCCTCCCCGCCCGAAAGCGTGGTCGCCGGCTGGCCCACCTTGATATACCCAAGCCCAACCCGCAAAAGCGCTGTCATTTTATCGCGAATACTTGGCACGGCCCTAAAAAACTCCGCCGCCTCCTCCACCGTCATATCCAGCACATCCGCAATGCTTTTGCCCTTGAAATGAACCTCCAAAGTCTCGCGGTTAAACCGCTTCCCCTTGCAGCTCTCACACTCCACATACACATCCGGCAGGAAGTGCATTTCGATCTTGATCAGGCCGTCGCCCTTACACGCCTCACAGCGCCCGCCCTTCACGTTAAAGCTAAAGCGCCCCGCCTTATAGCCCCGCGTTCTTGATTCCGGCAGCCCTGCAAACCAATCGCGAATAGGGGTAAACGCCCCGGTATATGTGGCTGGGTTTGAGCGCGGCGTGCGCCCAATCGCGCGTTGGTCAATATCGATCACCTTATCAAGGTGCTCCAAGCCGGTAATCGCCTTGCAAGGCGCCGGAATTTGCCGCGCTCGGTTCAGCCGCATACTCGCGGTTTTAAACAGGGTTTCAATCGTCAGCGTAGATTTGCCACCGCCCGAAACGCCGGTTACACAGGTAAAGGTGCCAAGCGGAAACGTCGCGGTTATCCCCTTCAGGTTATTCCCTGTCGCCCCTTTTACGACCACTTTTTTGCCAGTGCCCTTACGCCGCTCCAGCGGCACCGGAATGCTGCGTTTGCCCGAAAGATACTGCCCCGTAATAGACGCCTCACAGGCAATAATTTCTGCCGGAGTCCCCTGCGCAATAATTTCACCACCATGAATACCCGCCCCGGGGCCAATATCCAGCACATGGTCAGCCTCACGAATGGCCTCCTCGTCATGCTCCACCACCAGCACAGAGTTGCCTTGATCCCGCAGGTTTTTTAGCGTTTCCAGCAGTCTGCCATTATCTCGCTGGTGCAAGCCAATGCTTGGCTCATCGAGCACATAAAGCACCCCTGTAAGCCCCGAGCCGATCTGGCTGGCCAGCCTAATCCGCTGGCTTTCCCCGCCACTAAGCGTGCCCGATGCTCGCGCCAACGTCAGGTAATTCAGCCCGACATTTACCAAAAACCCGAGCCGCGCACGAATTTCCTTCAAAATCGCATTGGCAATCTGGTTTTTCTGCTTGGTGAGGCTCGAAGGCACGCTTTCAACCCAGTCCAGCGCCTCCTGAATCGAAAGCTGCACCACCTGCCCCGCATGCATACCGGCAATTTTCACCGCCAGCGCCTCGGGTTTCAGCCGATAACCATCACAAGCCGCGCAGTGCTTGGTGTTTTGATAGCGCTCAAATTCCTCTCGAATCCAATTACTATCTGTCTCCCGATACCGCCGCTTCATATTGGGGATCACCCCCTCAAATGGCCGCTTCACCTCATAAACCCGCCCGCCTTCATCATAGCGAAACTTGATCTCATCACCCTTGGAACCATACAGCATCACCTGCTGCACCTCCTCTGGAAGCTCACTCCACGGCAAGGATTTCTTGAATTTGTAATGCTTGGCAATCGCCTCAATTGTCTGCCGGAAATAGGGAGATTTCCCCTTGGCCCACGGCGCCAGCGCCCCATTATAAAGCGTAATAGACTGATCCGGCACAATCAGGTTTTCATCAAAAAACATCTCCACCCCGAGGCCATCACAGGCCGGACACGCCCCGAAAGGCGCATTGAATGAGAACAGCCGTGGCTCGATTTCAGGAATGGTAAAGCCGCTCACCGGACAAGCATAATTTTCCGAAAACACATGCCGCTCGGCATTGTCATCAGCGATTTCCAGCACCGCAATGCCGTCCGCAAGGTCCAAAGCTGTGCGCAGGCTATCGGCCAGCCGTGTTTCCAAACCGGGCTTAAGCACCAAGCGATCCACCACTACATCTATGTTATGACGAAACTTTTTATCCAACGTGGGCGGCTCGTCCAGCTCATAAAACTCACCATCCACCTTAACCCGCTGAAATCCCTTTTTGCGCAGCTCAATAAAATCTTTGGCATATTCACCCTTGCGGTCGCGCACGATCGGCGCCAGCAAATAGCCGCGCGTGCCCTCAGGCATGCCCATCAACCGGTCAACCATCTCGCTCACCTGCTGCGCTTCAATCGGCAGCCCCGTGGTGGGCGAGTACGGCGTGCCAACCCGCGCAAACAACAGCCGCATATAGTCATAAATCTCGGTAACCGTCCCCACGGTGGAGCGCGGGTTTTTCGAGGTTGTTTTCTGCTCAATCGAGATCGCTGGTGATAGCCCCGAAATATGGTCCATATCCGGCTTTTGCATAATGTCCAAAAACTGCCGCGCATAGGCGCTCAGGCTTTCTACATAGCGCCGCTGCCCCTCGGCATAAATCGTATCAAACGCGAGGCTCGATTTGCCAGAGCCGGAAAGCCCGGTGATCACCACCAGCTTGTCGCGCGGGATATCCACGTCAATGCTTTTCAAGTTATGCGCCCGCGCGCCCCGCACTTCGATATTTTTAATCATGCTCAACCCCTGTTTGCCGCGTGGCTACCACAGTGCCGCACAGAAAACAAATATGAGAACAATGTGTGAACAATGCAAGTGATTTTCCCATCTCACTACAAATAGCAGTAATATTCACCTTTATGAATGTTAAGGGTTGAATTTTGCGGCGATTCACCTAAATCTACTCTCAACAAAGTAACAAACGAGGGATATCCCATGAACATGCCATTTGGCCGCCCAGCCGCTGTGCAGGGCATCTCGCCCGCCGACGCGGTTGCAAAAGTTAACAATAACGAAGCCGTCATTATTGATGTGCGCGATATGAACGAGCTGATGTCGTCAGGCACAGCCAAAGGGGCCATTCATATCCCGCTGATGATGATGCAAACCAAAGCCGACCCGCGCCACCCCGAGTTTCACGCTGATCTGGATACGTCCAAGCCCGTGATCCTTTACTGTGCCTCTGGCGCCCGCTCTGGCATGGCGGCCCAAATGCTGATCGCCAATGGTTTTGGCGAGGTTTACAATTTGGGCGGGTTGATGCACTGGCATCACGGCGGCGGCGAAATCGTCCGCGCAACTTAAACGCGACACAGAATTGTAAAGAAGGGGGCGATGGCAACATCGACCCTTTTTGCTGGCTGACGGTCAACAAGACAAAATTATCCAGATTTTTTGAAAGATAATGGTGCGCTTGGATGGAGTTGAGACGAACTCTATTGATGCAGAAAGCACTCCTGACATTGAGGAGGTCTTTCAAGAGTTAGAGCGCTGGAACGACGTTCTTAAGGATCAGAAGACAAACATACTGCGGGGGCCACAACCATGAGCCGCTTAGCACCTTTCTCTCTTCGATTATCAGATGATGAGCGTCAAAAACTAGAATCTCAAGCTGGGGCGATGCCACTATCGTCCTATATTAAGTCTGTAGTTTTTGCTGATGATGCCCCTAAATATCGTAAGCAACGTAAACCGCCAGTAGCAGAACAACAGCTTTTGGCAGAAATCTTGGCGCGACTTGGGCAAACCCGACAGGCAAATAATCTCAATCAGATCGCCAAACATCTAAATCAAGGTACGCTAATTATTGATGGGGAGCTTGAAGTTGACCTAAACGCGGCCATTGTGGATATCGCGTGGATGCGGGTGACTTTGATGCAGGCCTTGGGGATCAAACCATGATCCTCAAAGGCTCTCAACGCGCTGGTGCTGCAAATTTATCTGATCATCTTATGAATGAGCGTGACAACGATCATGTCACCTTGTTAGAGTTGCGGGGATTTATTTCTGACAACTTAGGCGGGGCATTATCCGAAGCCCATGCAATTTCAAAAGCTACACGGTGTAAACAGTTCATGTTTTCTCTCAGCCTCAATCCGCCCAAAGATCATATCGCAAGTGAAGCTGACTTTATTGATGCGGCGGATCGTGCCGAAAAGACATTGGGGTTGGATGGCCAGCCTCGTGCAATTGTCGTGCATGAGAAAGAAGGCCGTCGCCATGCCCATGTGGTTTGGTCACGCATTGATGTTGATGAAATGAAAGCAATCAATCTTCCACACTTCAAAAACAAGTTGCGGGATTTATCACGTGATTTATTTTTAGATCATGGTTGGGTTTTACCTGATGGTCTTGCCACATACGGCAACAAAAGCCCGTTGAACTTCACACTAGCGGAATGGCAACAAGCCAAACGACAAGGCATTGATCCGCGTGAAATCAAGCAAGCCTTTCAGCAAGCTTGGGAGCGGTGTGACAGCCAACTTGGTTTCAGACATGCGCTTGAAGATCGCGGCTATTTCCTTGCACGAGGAGATCGCCGTGGGTTTGTCGCGTTGGATGTAGATGGCAAAATATATTCTATCCCCAGATGGACAGGCTTCAAGGCCAAAGAAGTAAGCAAAAAGCTAGGTTCGCCAGAGAAACTACCGTCCGTCAGTGAAACCCAATCCAGCATTCGATCCAAAATTTCAGGTCAAATGCGCAGCTACATCAGCCAGATTAAGGACCGACAGGATCGTGATTGGGAACCGCTACGCGTTGAGCATAAAACCTTGAAGCAGGATCACCGTAACGAGCGTCAAAAACTAGAAGATGGACAAGAAATCCGTTGGGTTGATGAAACCAAGGCTCGTTCTGATAAGTTGAACAGCGGCCTGCGCGGCCTGTTTGACCGCCTCACAGGCAAGGCCAAAGACATCCGTTCTAAAAACCAATTGGATGCTCGTGAATGTGCCATTCGTGATCAAAAGCAACGCGACTTCATGGTGACAGAACAAATGAAAGAACGCCGAGAACTTCAACTTCGTGTTGAAAAACTACGCCATGAGCACAAGCAAGAACGAATTTTAGTGGCGCAATCAATCAAGCAATCAATTTCCATTCACCAAAAAATAGCACCTCAACGAAGCAATTCGTATCAACGTGACTTGGGGTTTTCACTTTAAAATCAAAGGGAATATAAATGAATTTACAACGTGTAATGATCTTGGGAACCCTCGTCATAGGGGCCATAGTTTTGGGCTTACCTGCCGAGGCTCAATTTTCACCCAATTCAAATCCACCGCGTGGTGGCACCTCAGGAAGTTCGTCAGATATTGGATTGCGTCTAGCTTTCGTTGCAACGTCCACCATTATTGGGTTTGGCATAGGCTGGTTACTTTCGGGCAAAGGTAAGGATGCACGCGAAGTAATTATAGGTATGTTGGTCATTATGTGAATAGGCATGCAAAATTGACCCACTTGGGTGGGTAATTGGCGTTTAAAATTGACCCACTTGTTTTGTTAACATCCGCGTATTTGAGCGCGGAGAATGAGCAGGTGATATTAATGGAAAGTGCAG
>NVUX02000086.1 GCA_002402045.2 Paracoccaceae bacterium
AGCGCCACTGCTGCTTTAAACTTGTCTGGAAAATTCCGTCTCTTCGTCATTTGAATATCCATTCGTTCGTGGTGGATACATCTTAGCACACTGTCCGTATTTGCCAGACCACTTCAGGTTGCCACAGGGGCCACGCAATCGGAGCCGACCTAGGCCGTGGATGCGTTTGAGGTGGGCAAATGACATCTCGACCTTTTTGCGCAATTTACACGAGATTGCATATTGCTGGGTTTCGACAGTACGCGAACGACATCACAGGATTTTTCATAGATTGATCTGGTAACTTTACGTTGTGGTTCTTTTGGCGTGAAGCGCTCCTCTAAAACGCAGGCGGCACAGTCTGATTTGCGGGCGCGGCAACGTATCGTTTCATCTTTGTTTGCAGTTAATTTTGGTGTTTTGAACGCACGGCGATATCGCTTGAGTTTTTTGCCGCTAGAGCAGATACAAGTAATTTTCGGTATCAAAGGTGAAGTCCGCACGCTCAAAAGTACCGTCTTTACGACCGGACTTATCTCCCTCTCTTGCATGTAAACATGCACTGCCGGCCAATGATCACCGGAATGTGCGGTGCGATCCCACGCTTCTCGACCAGCCAATCCAACATCGGGTCTGAGCCATATGCCGTATCCACTGCCTGACAGGTGAATGCGAAACAATCACCGAATGGGGGCGATTAGGCGTTCGGGCCTAAGGTTGTGCACTTTTTTGCACTCGGCCAGTCATGGTTTTGACGGCCCCAACTTCGGCTTGCCGAATGGACCGTGTGGCTTCCACATCTAGGATCACGGCATTATCTGTATCGATCAAATAGTTCGTAGAATACGCAGGGCCGCCACGCGCACCGGTCCATCGGGACGCTGGATCGGAATGCGCGATAAACTTGAGTACTGCGGGGCTGGCGGCCCCAAAAGCGGTGTCATCAAGTGTTTCCAGATATTCCCGAACAGCGCGTGGCGCTTCATTCGGGTCAATCGCCTCAGGGTTCCAATCAGCCTTCGGTGTAGATTGCTGACGGTTAGCATCAGCGGCCCCTCTCGGGACATTGCCGCGGCAATGTCCTGCCGGCGATGATCATCAGTTCCGGATCAACGGAAGGGTGGTCAGTATTGCTGTAAAACCCAGACAGATGTTGGCGAACACCAGACAAATCAATTATACTGTCAATTGCCCGCAAAACGTGATCGAGCGGAACATGATCCTCAATCGAAAAGTCATAAAAAAATGCTCTTTGCGCTTCCTGTTTCAGTCCCAACATCGGCAGCAATCTCCTATAGCAATAAGGATATTGAATCAGCCAAACGCACCTAAATCAAGTGGAATTTTTAACAGAATACGCGGAAAGCGAACTTTGCCATACGCCAATTTGGAACAACAACCAATTCTCCACAAAATGGATCCACCACGCCTTGCAACTACACGGTGCCTCTTTTGCAATTATTCGAATCTGTTTCTAGTGCTTCCGTGAAACACCCAACGCCGTGGGTTTGTTTGCCAAAATCACCATAAGTATCTATTATAAAAAGAAAATATGGTGAGCCGGTCGGGATCCGAACCCGAGACCTACTGATTAAAAGTCAGTTGCTCTACCAACTGAGCTACCGGCCCACGCATAGCGGGTTACTAGGGTGATGGCGGGCGATGGTCAAGGGGCTAAATGGGGAAACTGGTGATAAATGTGTCGGAAATTTTGCGGGCCTCAATGGGCGGCTGGCAATGGTGCGGCTATCGGCCTATAGAGACGGCATGACAGAGGTTGCAAACAGCAAAGGCTTGGCATTTCTTAAAATGCACGGGCTAGGCAATGATTTTGTGGTGATTGACGCGCGCGGGCGCAACGATCCGATGACCCCTGCTCTAGCGCGCGCCATTGGCGACCGGCATTTTGGCATCGGATTCGACCAGCTGGCCCTGATTCGCCAAGACGGAAACGTTGTGGCGGTGGACTACTGGAATAGTGACGGGTCGCTTTCGGATGCTTGTGGAAATGCCACCCGCTGTGTGGCACGACTGATGATGGCGCAATCTGGCGAGACCTCTGTGACTTTGCGCACGGGGCGCGGTGACTTATTATGTGAAGATGCGGAGGATGGCCTTATTCGGGTGAATATGGGCCAGCCGCAGCTTTTATGGCAGAAGGTGCCATTGGCACGGGCGATGGACACGTTAGAGCTGCCTCTGGACGGCGCGCCGAGCGCCACTGGTATGGGCAACCCCCATTGCAGCTTTTTCGTGGAGAATGCAGCGGCAGTGGACCTTGATGTGCTTGGACCTGAAACCGAGCATAACCCGCTTTTCCCTGAACGCACCAATGTGCAGGTGGTTGAGGTGATGGACCGCCAAAACCTGCGGGTGCGGGTGTGGGAGCGCGGCGTGGGCCACACGCTGGCCAGCGGTTCTAGCGCATGTGCGGTAGCGGTGGCGGCCGCGCGCCGAGGGCTGGCTGACAGGGCCGTTACGGTGCATCTGGACGGTGGCTCACTGGGGATAGACTGGCAGGAAACCGGGGTTTGGATGACAGGCGCAACGATGCTGGTGGCTGAAGGTGTGCTTTCGCCCGAATTTCTGGAAACAGCCACATGAAACCGCCGATTTTTGAGACTTTTGGGTGTAGGCTGAACGCTTATGAAACCGAAGCCATGCGCGACCTGAGCGCGGGGCTGGAAAACGCCGTGGTGGTGAACACCTGCGCCGTAACCGCCGAGGCTGTGCGGCAGGCCCGCCAGCGCATCCGCAAGCTGCGCCGCGAAAACCCCGAGGCCAAGCTTATCGTTACGGGCTGCGCGGCGCAGATAGAGCCGGAGCGGTTTAATGCCATGCCCGAGGTCGACCTTGTGCTGGGCAACCTTGAGAAAATGCAGGCGGACACATGGGCCGATATCGGCGGCCAGAGCGGGATTGTGGTCAAGGACATTATGGCCGCCACCGAGACCGCCGGCCACCTGATTGACGGTTTTGGCACCCGCGCGCGGGCCTATGTGCAGGTGCAAAACGGCTGTGACCATCGCTGCACCTTTTGCATCATCCCCTATGGCCGTGGCAACTCGCGCTCGGTGCCTGCGGGCGTGGTGGTCGAGCAAATCAAGCGCCTCGTGGCCAAGGGTTTTAACGAGGTGGTGCTGACGGGCGTGGACATGACAAGCTGGGGTGCTGATCTGCCGGGCCAACCGCCTTTGGGCAACCTCGTGCAGCGCATTTTGACGCTGGTGCCAGACCTGCCTCGGCTGCGGATTTCCTCGATTGACTCGATCGAGGCCGACCCCGCGCTGGTGGAGGCCATCAAGTTTGCCCCCCGCCTGATGCCGCATTTGCACCTTTCCTTGCAGGCGGGCGACAACATGATTTTGAAGCGGATGAAGCGGCGGCATTCGCGCGAAGATGCGATTGAATTTTGCGCTGATATGCGGACGGCGCGGCCTGAGATTGTGTTCGGGGCCGATATTATTGCGGGTTTCCCAACTGAAACCGACGCGATGTTTGAAAACTCGCTCAAGCTTGTGGAAGACTGCGGGCTTACGTGTCTGCATGTGTTTCCGTTTTCCGCCCGCGAAGGCACCCCTGCGGCGCGCATTCCCCCCGTGGATGGGCGGATCGTAAAGGCGCGCGCGGCCCAGCTTCGCGCCTTGGGC
>NVUX02000087.1 GCA_002402045.2 Paracoccaceae bacterium
CGGCTCCATCAAAGCCCATTGCGCATCGGTGATGATAAATCGGTTGCTCAAAATTCAATCCTCCTCTTTGCAAGGAGTGAATCAGAACTTATGCCAAATGTGAATCCTGAATCTCAACAAGCCCTAGAATGTACCGGGCCGCGGCGACAATTTTTGTGGCACCACGATTGTTTTTAAAACAGGAAAGCAGCAAAATCCAATATATCGTGAAATATTACCACCAAATAACTTTTTCTGGTAATTATTTTCTTATATCTCGCATCCACTAGACATAATTTGGTATATTATTCTATATTTGCCGGATCGATACGCCGATTCCCTGTTCAGGGTATGCACCCATTACCGATGAGGACCACGCCATGCCAAAAAAACAGTTACCGCAAATAATATCCGCAAATGATCTCCTGAGTGGCGAAGTGGTCTATCTCACAAAAACCGGCGCGTGGTCGCGTGACCACAGCAACGCTACGGTCTTTGAGCATGCCGACCTGCCTACAAAACAGCTTGAGCGCCTAAACCGCACCGACACCTCTATTGTTGGGACTTATCTTACGGTGGTAGAATTGGGCGGCGATCACACCCCTCTGCCCGCGCATTTTCGCGAAGCCTTTCGCGCCAGCGGCCCTTCCAACCGTTTTATTGGCAAGCAAGCCCATGTATAATTACACCAAATTTGACAAAGATTTTGTGGCCACCCGTGCACTACAGTTCCGAGACCAAGTGCAGCGTCGCATTGATGGGTCACTGACAGAAGACGAATTCAAGCCCCTGCGGCTGATGAATGGCCTTTACCTGCTTTTGCACGCCTACATGCTGCGCGTCGCCATCCCTTACGGCACCCTAAGCAGCCAGCAAATGGAAGCACTGGCAGATATCGCTGACAGATGGGATAAAGGCTACGCCCATTTTTCAACCCGCCAAAACATCCAGTATCATTGGCCAAAATTGCAAGATGTGCCCGATATTCTGGAGGCATTGGCCGCGGTAGATATGCACGCCATCCAAACTTCGGGCGCCTGCATTCGCTCGGTCACATCCGACCATTTTGCCGGAGCCGCAGCGGATGAGCTAGCAGACCCGCGCCCAACGGCCGAGCTGGTCCGGCAATGGTCGACCGATCATCCCGAATTTGCCTTTTTGCCGCGCAAGTTCAAAGTGGCCGTTACTGGTAGCTTAAATGACCGTGCGGTGACCAAATTTCATGATATTGGCCTCCGGCTGGTGCAAAACGCCAATGGTGCGCGGGGCTATGAAGTTTCGGTTGGGGGTGGGCTTGGGCGCACGCCAATGATCGGGAAAGTGCTGCGGGATTTTTTGCATCAGGCCGATTTATTGCCATATCTAGAAGCGGTTTTGCAGGTGTATAACCAGATCGGGCGGCGGGATAACAAGTATAAGGCTCGCATTAAAATAACCGTGCATGAACACGGGCTGGAGGATATTCGCCAATGGGTGGAAGAGAATTTCGCCCTTCAGCGCCCTCGTTTTGGGGGGGCTGATCAAGAAGTTTTGGCGCGTATCGAAGCTGATTTTAAGCCCCCCGCCTTCAAAAATGCGCCGATAGGCCAATTTGAAGCGCGGCGGGCGCAAGATCCGTTTTTCAAAGCCTTTACAAAAACCAACCTACACCCGCATAAAAACCCGGATTATGCCATTGTCACCGTATCGCTAAAAGCACACGGGGCCACGCCGGGGGATGTCAGCAGTGCCCAAATGCGGGCCTTGGCAGATATTGCCAAACGCTGGAGCCATAATGAACTGCGGGTGAGCCATGAGCAAAATATCATCCTGCCCCATGTGCATAAAGGTGATCTGCCCGAGGTTTATAACGCCCTGCGCCTTGCCGGGCTGGCCACCGCCAATATCGGGCTGATATCAGACCTGATCGCCTGCCCCGGCATGGATTATTGTGACCTCGCCACCGCTCGCTCCACCAATGTGGCGCAGGGCATTGCGCTCAGGTTTGATGCGCTCAAACAGGAGCACAATATCGGCCTGCTCAAGCTCAAGATTTCGGGCTGCATCAATGCTTGTGGGCATCACCATGTTGGCCATATCGGTATTCTCGGGCTCGAAAAGGGCGGCGTTGAAAGCTACCAAGTTACGCTGGGGGGCGATGGCACGCAAAATGCGGCCATCGGTCAGCCCGCTGGTAAGGGCTTTTCTGCCGATGAGATCGTCCCGGCGATTGAGCGCCTGATAATGGCTTATCTGAGCCTCCGGCATGACGCCAAGGAAGCGTTTTTGGAAACCTTTCGCCGCCTTGGGCCGGCCCCGTTTAAAGCCGCGCTTTACCCAAAAAAGGACACATAAAATGAGTTTTGAAAACCCAAACCTTTCCCTCTCGGCCCATGTTGCCTCGCTAAATGCGCGTTTCGAAAACACGGACACCGTTGAAATGTTACGCGAAATCATACTCGACCCGAGCTTTGGCGAGCTCGCACTTGTCTCCTCTTTTGGGGCCGATTCGGTGGTGTTGCTCGATATGGTTGCCAAAATAAACCGCGCCCTGCCGGTTATCTTTATGGATACAGAGATGCTGTTTCACCAAACCCTAACCTATCAGCGCAAGCTCGCCAAAGATCTCGGGCTTGAGGATGTGCGGCGCATACAGCCTTCGCGTGAAGCGGTTTTGGAGCGGGATTTTGATAATCTGATGCACAGATATGATACCAACGCCTGCTGCGCCCTGCGGAAAACCGAGCCGCTGAAGCGGGCATTGGCCGGCTTTGGCGGCTGGATAAGCGGGCGCAAGCGCTATCAGGGCGGGGCGCGCACATCAATGGACCTGTTTGAACTCGACGCAGAGCAGCGGATTAAAATCAACCCGCTGGCCCATTGGTCACGCGATGATCTGGCTGATTATATTGCCACACACAAGCTGCCGCGTCACCCGCTGGCCGCGAAGGGCTTCAAATCTATTGGCTGCGCGCCTTGCACAACGCCCGTGGGCACGGTTGAAGATGAGCGCGCCGGACGTTGGCGCGGCCAAGGTAAAACCGAATGTGGCATTCATTTTGGCGAGGTGGCGCGCACGGTTATTGTAACAGATGATGGCTTTGCCAATGATGACTGGGTCGATGATTTCCATACGTTTGATGCGCTGCCCACCGTAGAGACAGGCACGCTGGCTGTTGATTTGAAGGGTGATTTTCCCGCAAAGAACCTGCTGCAATGGATCGACAAAATAGACATGATCCGTGTAGATTTTCCGGTGTTTTCCGATGGGCGCGGGTTTTCACTGGCCTGCCAGTTGCGCTTGCTTGGCTATGTTGGCCGGCTGCGGGCCAAGGGCCATATTGTGGCCGATCAATACGCCATGGCGCGGCGTTCTGGCTTTGACGAGGTCGAAATAGACCAAGCCTTGGCACGCCGCCAGCCAGAACCATTCTGGCAAGCGCGCGCAAAGTGGCAAGCCAATGACTACCAAAACCACCTGCGCAAAGCGCCTAGCCAGGCAGAGCGCCCGTTTTAGGTCAAACAATCAGGCGTCACGGGCGGTTTTAGCCCCGCCCGTGCGCCGATAAATAGTCAATCTCAGGGCCAAGGGGCACCACCCGCGTTGGGTTCACGCTTTCGTGGCTCCCATAATAGTGGCTTTTGATATGCGCCATGTTAACCGTTTTAGCCACCCCGGGCTGTTGGAAAAGGTCACGCACATATCCCCAGAGCGCAGGGTAATCTACGATCCGTTTTAGGTTACACTTGAAATGGCCAACATAAACCGGATCAAACCGGATAAGGGTGGTAAACAGGCGCCAGTCGGCCTCGGTGATCGTGCTGCCAGTAAGGTATCGCTGTTGCGCCAATATCCCTTCCAGCCAATCCAGGCTTTCAAAAAGCGGCACCACGGCCTCTTCATAGGCGGCCTGCGTAGTGGCAAACCCGGCTTTGTAAACACCGTTATTCACCGTTGAATATATCCGCTCATTCAAGGCATCAATTTCGGCCCGCTTGGCCTCAGGATAATAATCTCCCGCCGTCGCACCAATGCCATCAAAGGCTGTATTAAACATCCGGATGATTTCCGAACTTTCATTGCTCACAATCGTGCTTTGCGCTTTGTCCCACAATATCGGCACCGTCACGCGGCCCGAATAGCCCGCATCGGCGGCGGTATAGATTTGGTGCGCAAATGCCGCGTTGTTTATCGGGTCTGGCACCACGCCGTCCCCCTCGGCAAAGGTCCAGCCATCAGACCCCATAAACGGGTGCACAACCGAGATATCGATCATGCCTTCCAGCCCCTTCAGGCTGCGAAAAATCATCGTGCGGTGTGCCCACGGGCAGGCGTTGGAGATATAAAGGTGATACCGCCCCGCCTCGGCCTTAAAGCCGCCCACGCCGCTGGGCCCAGCGCTGCCATCTGCCGTAATCCAATTGCGAAACTGGCTTGGCTTGCGCTTAAAATGCCCTTTGTTGGCCTTGGTGTCATACCATTGGTCAACCCATTTTCCCTCTACTAATAACCCCATTTTATTCTCCTAAAAACGGCCAGAACGATAATCATCGAACGCTTGTAAAAGTTCTTTGCGCGTGTTCATCACAAAAGGCCCGCCGCGCGCCACCGGCTCATTAAGCCGCGCGCCCGCAATAAGCAAAAAGCGCCCATCGCCGCGCAGGGCAACGGTATCTCCGTCGCCAAGAATGCCGACATGGCCCGCGGAGACGCCCGCAATTTCGCCGTCTATCACATAGAAAAACCCGTTATGCGAGGCGGGAATTTTTTGCTTAAATACCCCGTTTAGCGTCACATCAAGATAAAGCGGATTGGTGGCCGTGCCTTGCACCGCACCTAATGTGCCCGCGTCTGTCACGCCCGAAATCACCCGCACCGAACCGCCGTCAAACACCTCATCCGGGATTTCGCTGGCTTTAAACTCCTGATATGCGGGCGGCAACATTTTGTCTTTTGCAGGCAAGTTCACCCATAGCTGAAAGCCGTGCAAAAGCCCTTCTGTTTGCTCTGGCATTTCCGAATGTAATATCCCGCGCCCAGCGGTCATCCATTGCACGCCACCGGCTTCGATCATGCCTTCATGCCCCGCGTTATCCTTGTGCCGCATTTTTCCGGCAATCATATAGGTTACGGTTTCAAACCCCCTATGCGGATGCTCCGGAAAGCCGCCGATATAATCGCCAGGGTTATCCGAAGCAAAGCTGTCGAGCATTAAAAACGGGTCCAACATGTCGAGCTCTGGCGAGCCGATGATACGGGTCAGCTGCACCCCATCCCCATCAGAAGCGGCCACGCCTTTGATGGTTTTTACAATTTTGCGCTCCATAGTTCAGGCCCCTTTTTTGCGGTTATCAAGGGAATAGGCCCCAGCACCATTCGCCACAAGAAACAGGAAGCCACCAACAATCGAAATGTTTTTCAAAAACATGATCATCTGGGTTTGGTCGCCAAAATCTGCATGAAAAATTACAGCCGAAACAAGGGTGAAGCCCGCCAAAGCCAGTGCTGCCAATCGCGTTTGCCAACCCAGAATAATAGCCAGCCCGCCACCAATTTCGGCAATAATAACCAGTGGCAGCAGCGCCCCGGGCACGCCCATAAACTCCATATAACCTTGCGTTCCGGCATAGTCGGAAATTTTGCCAAAGCCCGACATTACAAACATCAAGGCAAATAAAACACGGCCCGCAGGCATCGCCAGTTTTTCGATCTGTTGCATAGTATTCATCCTATAATAAGTTGTGTTGTTATCATAATAAGGGTTGCCGCATCCGCAATAAACAGCCATGTATGAAACATATTGTGCTATTTTGGAGAACGATATGGGACAGATGGAAGATATGGAAACCTTTGTTCGCATTGTTGATGCAGGCAGTATTAGCCGTGCCGCCGCGCAGCTTGGCGTCGTAAAATCTGCTGTAAGCCGCCGCCTTAATGACCTCGAAAAACGCCTCGGCGTGCAGCTCTTAGCACGCACCACCCGCACTTCTAGCCTTACGGAAGCAGGCCAGCGCTATTTTGCGCGTGCTCAGGTTTTGCTCACGGAAGTGGCTGAGATAAATGCCGAAGCCGCGCAAACCAGCACTAGCCTTACGGGCACAATCAAGCTCACTGCGCCGCTTAGTTTTGGCCTGTCGCACCTTTCCCCGATCATCTCAGGGTTTGCCAAAGCCCATCCAGAGCTGAATATCCACATGGATTTCAACGATCGGCAGGTTGATCTTGTTGACGAAGGGTACGACCTCGCCATCCGCATTGCCAACCTTAAGGATTCCACCCTGAAGGCCCGAAAGCTGATCGACATTTCTTTAGTGCTTTGCGCCAGCCCCGATTACGTACGTTTGCATGGCGCCCCGCTCACACCCGCTGACTTAAAACAGCACCAAATCCTGCATTACACCAGTTCGGGCACGGATTCCTGGGCCTTCACCACACCCAGTGGCGGCAAGGCCTCGCTTAAACCTCCAGCAAAAATGCACTCCAATAACGGGGATTTTTTGTGCCAAGCTGCGGTCGATGGCCACGGCATTATTCTTTCTCCAAGCTTTATCGTATGGAAAGCCCTGCGCCAGAAAAAACTGGTGCCACTTATGTGCGGTTTCCGCCCGCAAAGCATAACAGCTTATGCCGTCTACCCGGCAACCCGCCATCTACCGGCCCGCATTCGGCTCTTGATTGAGTCCATAGCTAACCAACTTAAAGTCCAACCACATTGGGACGCTCCAAAAACTGACCCCGCCCCATAGACTACCGAGCGGAGCGAGGCCATGGCCGGAGGCAAAAGCCGTTCAGCTTTGCTGATAAGGTGCCTTTGGTGAGTGGGGGCTAGGGTGACACCTGCAACACAATACCACCTCTCCGAAGCCCCCGCAGAGCCAAAGGCAATCCCGGCGCTTTGGGTTTAAACACAGCGGGGAACCCTCCGTGTTGGTCTTTCCTTTGCTGACGCAAAAAAAGACCAACACGTTTGGGCCGTGGCCTCGCTGCGCTCGGCGGCGCTAAGCCGATACCGTGGGGATAACCAGCGGGCCTTTCAGCGCTTTGGCCTCAGCGCGGCTAAGTTGCTCACCATTTTTACGGGTCTGCAAGGCCTCACGGGCGCGGGCATAGGTGTCATCTTCCCAGAAAATTAGGCAGCCATTACACCCTTTGCCGCAGCAGCCATCCACCCCCACGCGGTTGGTTTTGAACCGCCGCTCAGAGGTGTTTTCTGCCACCGATTCCGCCAGCGCATCGCGGCGCTTTTCATAAGCCTTGTCGTTCCGCTTACCGCCGGTTTCCAACCCTTGCACCAGCTTATCAAACTTCACGCGGTTCCATTGTTCGGTGGTCAGTGCTTTTTCTTTGCGTACGACTGAGTAAACCGGAAAGCGCGCTTTGAGGTCTTCGATGTCTTCATGGTCAAACAGCGAAAACGGCACTTTGATAGTGGCCTGCGCGCCGCCATGCACCGCCTCTTTTATCTCGCCGGAAACCAGCTCGAATTCATACATCCGTAGCAGCACGGTTTCGCGGCTAACTGGCGATACAAAATCCAGCACCTCGCCGGCTTCAAGCTTGTTTTTCACGGCCACGTGGAAGGCGTCCTCGGTTACATCCGTCACCACGCCTGCATATTCCCACTGGGCCAGTGCTTCGGTTTGCTCGTAATCGTGCGAATAATTGCTAAGCCGGCCATCATGGAAGGCCAGCGTATAGCCGCGGTTACCCACCGATTCGAGCTCGCGCATGTATTTATGCGGGCTCCAGTTTTCTGGGTCTTCGTAATAATCATCAATCGCCATCCGGTAGGCGCGCGCCACAATCGCGGCGTAATATTCGGATTTTCCACGGCCTTCAACCTTCAGGCTATCCACACCAACGCGCAGGTAATCATCCAGCTTGGGCATGATGCAAAGGTCGCGCGAATTCAGAATATATGAGCCGCGGCCGTCTTCCTCGATCGGCATCAGCTCGCCGGGGCGGCAGCCTTCCTCTAGCAAAAACTCGAACATATCAGCGTTGTCTTCGTTGATATCCAGCTCCTGTACAGTGCCGTCTTTCAGGCGCATCCGCACCTTATAATTCCAACGGCAGGAATTGGCGCAATTGCCTTGGTTGGCCCCGCGTTCACTCATGAAATTGCTCAGCAGGCAACGGCCAGAATAGGTCATGCACATGGCGCCATGCACGAAAGCTTCCAATTTAATATCGGGGCATTTTTCGCGGATCTCTGTCAGCTCGGCAAAGGATACCTCCCGCGCCAGCACCACAAGTTCAGCGCCATGGTCTTCCCAAAACTTCACTGAAAGCCAGCTAGAAACATTGGCTTGGGTCGAAATATGCAGTGGCAAATCAGGGGCGCGGTCTTTCACGAATTGAAATACGCCGGGGTCTGCGATGATCAGCCCGTCGGGCTTCACTTTGCGCACGGTATCAATATATTCTTCCAGCTTCGGCACGTCTTTATTGTGTGAAAACAGGTTCAGCGTCAGGTAGGCGCGCTTGCCGTGCGCATGGCAAAACTCAACGCCCTCAACCACCTCTTCAAGGCTAAACTGGCTTTTGGTGCGCAGGCTCAGATCAGGCGTGCCAAGGTAAACGGCATCGGCCCCATAAAGAATGGCCATCTTCAGTTTGCGCAGGCTGCCCGCAGGCATAAGAAGTTCGGAACGGTGGGTCATTTTGCATCTCTGGTTTGGGTAAGTCACCGCTTTACCTCATTGCATCGGAATTTCCAACCCCGCGAGCACATGGGCGAATTGCACGCCGTGCATGCCTCTGTCAAAGCGGCTGCCTTGCGCCACACTGCGGGGAAAGCTAAATTTAATCACGTCTAAATCCTCGATCTCGAAGCGCTTGATGCTTTGTGGTGACACGTTAACGACCTCGGTTTTTAGGTTTACGGTGAGCGCCTCAAATACCACTTTATTTTCATAAAACACTTCAATACTAACCCAAAAAGGCCCAGCATTTTTAGAGCGAATTTTATGTGCGAAGTCTCGCAGCCTCATCCCAGCACCTCGGTTTCCAGCCGGAAGGCGTCCATCGGGTGGGAGAGCGGCATGACATGATTAAGCGTAAACTCGTAAAGCGGACCATGATCTCGGCGTCCAGAAAATGGCTGAGTTTACCCACCCATTCCTTCGCCTGCGCCACATAGCGGGGGGCTCGCAACAGCGCCAAAACGGTGGTTTGACAACCAACGCCGCGCCCTCAAGCTTTACGCAATAGCCAGGGCTAGGCACCCACGAGCTACCCTCCACCCGGACGCACCGCCCGCTGCGCGGCATATCGCGCTTGGGTCACATCGAAGTGCCCACCGAGCTCGTGCAAAGCAAACGGATCTGCGCTCTCGTTAAGCGTGTGTGAAGGGTGCCGCGCGCTCTTCTCCATGGCCTCAACCATGAAGCCGGTTTCATCAAAATCAATGATCATTACGCCGGAAGTGGATTAGTGGAGTAAAGCGCGCCGCATTCTCCAATTTTGGCGCCGTGCCATGCCGCGCCGTGGTGGGCGCCGCGCATTGTTGGATAGGTGGATATCACCGCAGTGTCCGTCATCCGGCCAGCCAACACCATATCTGCTCCGGTTTCCAAGGCGGCCTGCATTTGCTCGGCCCCCGCTAGGGCCACAATGTCGCCCTTTAGGCGGAGCTCCGTATCCCCAAGCGCGCAGCTCTACTACCTCTATCCGCACCAATGGCACGCCCAGCGCTTCTCGCACGATCATCAAATCGCGCCACTCTGCCTTGCAGGTGGCGCGGGCATATTTGCTGGTGCCGGTGCCAAGATAGTATGGCCCGCTATCGGTGGAGCCTCCGTCAATGCCGATGAGTTTCATGGTTTTCGCCTAGCTTAACCACCTCTTTGGTGCGGCATAATAGCCGAGCCCCCGCGCAAATTTGAAAATGAACAGCCCGACCGACAGGCCAACGCCCTTAAGGACGGCCTGCACTTTACGCTGTTTTATCTGATAGCCCAGCAGCCCTGCTGCCAAGGCGGTAAACCCGAAGGGGCGCAGCGCCAGCGCATAGCCCACCAGCACTACGCACGCCAAACCGATATTGCCAAAGGCCATGAGCGCTGGCCATTCTGGCTCTTCATCGAGGCGCAAGACCATGGCCAAGCCAGCAAGCACCGCTACACCGCCAATGATGTCGGGAAACCAGCGCGGCCCTAACGGGTCTACCAATTTTATTTGTGTGGCGCTCACAACATATGCGAGCGCCACAGCTATGGTGAGAGCGCCAAAAATCGGTCGCTCATTTTGTGGAGAATCATCCGATTCGATAACCCCGATTTCACAAGAAACACCCGCGATTTCACCCATCAGGTCTGATCCATAGATCTGGAAATCGTCATCCACGAAGTTAAACGCTGTTAGGTCATTGGCCGCCATGGCTTCAGCCCATTCGTCAGAATCGACCACCGCTTGGGTAATCCCCCCTAAAACTATTGGTGTTCACAAGTAGAATTTTCTCGGCATAATAATCTGAGGAGATTTTGATGAAGAAGGCAGGATACAGCGACGCACAGATCATGGGTATTTTGAAGCAGGCCGAA
>NVUX02000088.1 GCA_002402045.2 Paracoccaceae bacterium
ATACCCCCGATCAACCACCTGCACGACCGCATCGCGCTTAAACTCATCTGTAAATCTGTTTCTGGACATAACGTCCTCCTTGCTTCCAAAATTACCAAACAAGGTGTCTACAAATCTAGGAGCTATTCAGAGTGAAACCCGCGCCCAGCCCATGCCCCACTACGTGATGACTTCCACGCTTCTTTAGTACCTAAATTTGCCTCAATTTTTGTAGTCATTCGTATGTCTCAGGTTTGAAATTAGCCACAGAAAAATCTGCGTAAGTTATTTGGTCGATTTTTTGGATTTAAAATATCGAATTGGAACGTTCATTACCTCAAATACTAACAGCTTAAGGGGGAAACTCCATCCAAAAGATAATCTCGATGAGTTGCTTTCGAAAAAGATGCAACCTGGCGTTTCCAACGAAACATGCCTCTTGTGACTAAATCCACTTCGACCCTCATTACTATTGCTCTATTTATGCCATTTAATTTTCCTGTCCCGAGCGGGCTGTCGTGAACCGAGCCTGCGCAGGCTTGTCTCGGCCATTCGGCTTTCATCCCTGACAGAAGTAAGGCTTAGGGCTTAGGGCTTAGCGCACTTTGATAAAAACAGATCGAACAGAAAATGTCGTTGTCGGTTCCCCCTAAAGGCTCCCCCCAACAACGCAATTTTCTTTCGCCGGTTTTTCCCTCCGTTTGCACACCCATTCTCGCCGAAGGGCAAGGTTTCACATGCGAAACCCAAACCCATTGAAGGGAAGAAAAGATGACACAGTTACATGCACAGCCTTACGATATTTCGGCTAGCGGCTTTTATTTTGAAACAACAGAAGAATATGCAGAAAAGGCAAAAGCCTTGCGCAACGATTACGGTGACCCAGTTGAGGAATTTGAAATCCAGTTCATTGATGGGGAGCATATCGATTGTGATCTGGCGGCAGCAATTAGTCTGAACCAAGCGAACTTTGCGCAGTTCTTTGACTGTGTTGATGATTGGGACGAGGGGCAGAAACAGCAAGTTATTATTGCGGTTGGTGACTGTGGCTATGTCTTTGATGCGGATATTGCGCCCGATGATTTTGACATGGAAATCTATGAAACCGACACCATGCGCGAACTAGCGGAGCAGTTTGTTGACGAGGGTCTGTTTGGAGAAGTGCCTGAATCTTTTCAGTTCTACATCAATTATGACGCTATCGCGCGGGATTTGGCAGTGGATTATTCAGAAGTTGAGATTGCAGGGAAACGGCTGATTTATCGGTGCAACTAGCGTGATTGCACCCGCAAGCCCCTGTGCGAATTCAAAACAAACAGGGGCTTCGGGGTGCAATTTTGCACTGCTAACCTGAATGGAGACTATCATGGAACTACAACATATTGACCTTAAAAACCTTAAAACCACCGCCCTGAATGTGCGCAAGAAAGGCGCAAAGGATATTGCCGACCTTGTGCCAAGCATCCGCTCGCTTGGCCTGTTGCAACCGCTTTTGGTGCGCCAGAATTGCGAAGGCTTTGAGATCATCGCGGGACAACGCCGTTTCTATGCATTGCAGAAATTATCCGAGGAGCAAAATATTGAACCCGTGCCGTGCATTATCATGGCAAAGGGGGATGATGCCAAGGCGATTGAAGCGTCATTGGCGGAGAATATTGCGCGTTTGCCGATGGACGAGATTGACCAATACAAGGCTTTTGCCGCTCTGGTCAAACAAGGGCAGAGTACCGAGGAAATTGCCACGCTGTTTGGCATTACCGAACGGCTTGTCACTCAGAGGCTGGCGATTGCCAACTTGATTTCGTCCATCCTGACCGCTTACCGCAAAGAGGAAATCCAGCCAACCACCATCCGCATTCTGACGATGGCAACCAAGCGTCAACAAAAGGACTGGCTGACCCTTTTCAACAGTGAGGATGACTATGCCCCCGAAGGCTATCAGCTTAAGAACTGGCTGTTTGGTGGCGCGAATATCCCGACAGAAAACGCTCTGTTTGATCTGGCTGATTATAAGGGTGGGATTGTTGCCGACCTGTTTGGCGAGGAACAGTATTTTGATTGTAGTGCCAAATTCTGGGAAGTGCAAAACACTGCGATTGCCAAGGCCAAAGACACCTATCTGGCGGACGGTTGGCAGGATGTGATTGTCTTGGGTATTGGCGACTATTTCCCGTCTTATGAGTATGTGGATACCGCCAAGGAAGACGGTGGCAAGGTCTATGTGCATATCTCAAACGATGGCGAGGTGACATTCTATGAAGGGCAGCTACCGCGCAAGGAAGCACAGGCCAGAGCGAACGCCGCAAATGGTGAAACACCCACCACCACGCCAAAACCTGAATTGACCAAAGCCATGCAGAACTATCTGGATTTACACCGTTATTCAGCGGTTCGCACGGAGCTGTTAAATTACAGTGGAATTGCTTTGCGTCTTGGCGTAGCGCAGATGATTGCGGGGTCTGCATTGTGGACAGTTCATGCTGATGCGCAAAAGGCGAACTCTGATGCGATTGGTGATAGCCTTGCCGAGAATAAAGCCGAGGGTATTTTCACCAGTCAGCGCAAAACCATATTGGAATTGTTGGGATTGGAAAGCAATACAGAGGACACATTGGTTGCCAGAAAGACTGACTGGCTAAAATCCCATGATCTCCACGCGATCTTTGCCAAACTTATCAGCTTGAGCGATGCAGAGGTGATGACAATCCAAACCTTTGTGATTGCCGAAACTCTACCAAGTGGCTCCGCGATGGTTGAGGTTCTGGGTGATATGCTAAATGTCGATATGGCACAAAGCTGGTCACCAGATCAGACGTTCTTTGACTTGCTTCGCGACAAACCAGCCATCAATGCGATGTTGAAACAGGTGGCAGGCAAGATCACGGCGGACGCGCATATTTCCTCCACCGCCAAGGTGCAAAAGCAGATTATTCAGGACTGCCTGAACGGCACCCGCAAAGGCGCAAAGCAAGATTGGCAACCAAACTATATGGCGTTCCCAATGACGGACTACACCAAGCGTGGTGGCATTGAGGCAATGACGGGCTGGAATGTCGTGAAGAAGAATTACGGCTAGAATGCCCAATAGCAAACCCCATCCGATGTAGGTCATCGGGTGGGGTTGTTTGTCGTAAAATAGCCCCCAAGAAATTTGCGCCCAATGGCAATGCCATCGGGCGAAGACATTGCATTTTGGATGCAATCTAAAATAAGCAAAAGCGCGCAAAACCCTGTAACAACCAGCCCTTTGAAAAAATGGTTAGAGTATGCTATCCTACTAAGTAGGAATAACGACTCCCAAAGGAGGAAGTCATGACAATGGTTAAAAAGAGTATTTCGGTCACAGAACAACAAAATGACTGGATTAAAGCCCAAATTGCAACGGGTCACTTCGGCAATGAAAGCGAAGTTTTGCGTGATCTAATCCGCGAGCGTCAGCTGCGGCAGGAAGAGAACACCGCCAAGATAGAAGCCCTTCGTATGGCTCTTATCGCAGGCGAGCAAAGCGGTATTTCCGATCTGACGATGGAGCAGATTTGGGCACAGGCGCGGGCGCAAAGCAAGTCCGGCAATGCCTGATTTCCGGCTCAGTAATTCTGCGGTTC
Organism: Paracoccaceae bacterium; assembly: GCA_002402045.2. Lineage (GTDB taxonomy): Bacteria > Pseudomonadota > Alphaproteobacteria > Rhodobacterales > Rhodobacteraceae > UBA3077. The sequence goes on from NVUX02000088.1 coordinate 3,585, forward strand.
AGGATTTGATGGCAATCGCCGTTTATGGTGATGAACACTATGGTATGGATGCCAGCGATGTTTACCGCATACGACTGGAAAAGCGGTTTTCCAAGATTGCAAACAACCGCTTTTATACCCTTCCGTTGAGCATATCCGAGCAGGTTACCGCAGGAGCGTAATAGATGGTCTGTCGATTTATTACCGCGTTGAGAGGGGCGACATCGTGATTGTCCGGCTAATCGGGCGGCAAAACCCGGTCATTTCAGATACAGACGTGCTTTGATCGTTTACAGCGAACGGCTTGGATTGCCCCGCAAATTTTTCAAACCACGCGAGAGCGTTGCCCGTGATGCCCCAATCTGACGGGCGGCGTCACTCACCGTTATGCCCGACTGATTGATTGCCCGATGCGCCGCCAACACGGTTTCAATATCAAGCACAGGCGGTCTGCCGAGGCGTTTGCCGCGCTTTTTGGCGGCGATCAGGCCCGCCACGGTGTTTTCACGGATGATATCCCTCTGGAACTCGGCAAAGGCACTAAACAGGTGGTAGACGAGCTTGCCGCCCGGGGTCGTGGTGTTGATGCCTTCGCACAGGCTGCAAAAGTGAATACCGCTGTCTTGGAACCGCACAAGTAGGTCGGCCAGATGCAGGACGGAGCGGCCCAGACGGTCGAGTTTAAACACAACGACTGTATCGCTCGGTCGCAGTTCTTTCAGCATTGCGTCCAGCCCCGAACGGCTGGATTTTGCACCGGATACGCCGTGATCCTCGAATATGAGATCACAGTTGATTGCTTCAAGCGCATCGCGCTGCATACGAAGTTTTTGGTCTTTGGTGGACACGCGGGCATAACCGATTTTGCGCCCCTCATTAAAGATATGCGGCACGATGGTCATGGTGGAATACTCCCGTTCTGCTCAAAAACGAACTTTTTTGAGCAGCGCCGGATTATTGGCGGATTGGAGCGTGAATTCCGCATTTTTAGCGGGTTTCTGCGATTTTGCCTGTATATCAATTCCCTTGTTTCCTGTAAATGTATGTTGATCAAAATCCTTCGATTATGATCAACATCAAGAGATTGTTTACAAAGGGAATTCTGGCTACTTTGGCGTTTTACCCACAGGTTTCAACTGCGGGTGGTTTCACAAGTGCCGAGGTGCTGAATCGGGAACTAGAAGCGCAAAACTCGCTGTTTCTAACATCCATCGGCATGGTGGGAATTGTCGCCATGCAAACCGGACAGCACGATGACAAGGTTGACTGTATCAACGACTGGTACTGGGTTGATGGGCTTGTTAGCGAAGCAAAAAATGATGCTATCCGCGTGGCCGTGGAAAGCCTGTCGCAAGTTCATCCGCAGGCCGTTATTATGGCTGTAATTGAGAGGGAATGTGGTTTGTTCGCGCTGAATTAAAGGCGCGGAACGGAAATATCAGCAATTGGTTCTGACTGCACCGCGTTAGGTGACAGGCTTTCGTTCAAAAATGCGTTCATTCTCACCTCGATGCCAGAATTTATTTCTTCGGCTCTATCATTGAAGCTCGTCATGCCATCTTTGGTGATCGGATCGCTTTCATCCGCCATGCGTTCCTGCATGTCGCCAATTTCGGCTTGGCCGGTGTAAATGTCAGCTTCCAGTTCGATCAAACCGTTTACCGCATCGGCTTGCGCGCGCATTTCCTCAAAACTAGGCTCAGAGCCATTCCAAACAATCATAGCAGCCAAATCATCCTCAACCAGATCGCCGTTCTCGAACAGAACTTGGTCGACTTGATCTTTGAAAACACGTCGTCCATCTGGCAGGCGCGCGGCATGTTCTAAGGTTTCGCTCAGGGCTGCTTCTGCCCCGGTCTTCAGTTGCTGAACCTGTTCCAAAGCCGCATCCAAGGTAGACTGGGTTTCCCGCAGCTTTGTCTCTGTATCGCGGTAGAGTTGCGCATACTCAAGGTCGTTCATCATGATTTGTAGATTGGTAAGCGTAGCATTCCACTTTGCCCGGCGTTTCTCGGCAGCCATAGGGCCATGTTCGTCACCCTTTAGAAACCGGCTTATCCGGCCAACTTCACGCCCCGCCATTTCATTCTGAAGGTCGTCAAAATCTTGCGCTTGCTTGGTAAACCGCGCGGTCAGGCTCAAATCATCACCGTTTTGTTCAAAATTCATAACATCAGCGTACAGATACTTCATTAAGGTGGCGTTAAGTTAGGTGAACACCACCTTAATGAACCCAGACAGGGACTGATATCGGAATGGGATGTACTGGTGTTACGGTATGGCTGCAATTTTGGGAATAGTTGCAGCACTTTGCTGGCAACGTTTGAATTTCATGGTGCAATTTTATTGAGAAGGATCAGAGTCGGATAAATCTGGTGCGTTGCCTGGCTTGTGGCGCTCTATTTCTTCCCAGTATGCCTCATGAGTGACTTCTCCGGTTATGGGGTCACGGGTGATACAGGCCGGGCCACCATCCGCACGAAAATATTCGCCATGCTGCATCCAGTCCTCTTCGACAACAACGCCTGTTTCGTAATCGATGCTAATGTAAGCTGGCCCATCTACGCGATGTGTTTTTCCATTTAAAGCCCAGCCTTCGGATAGGATTTTGCCCGTTTCGGGATGGCGGAATACGGTGTCGGGACCGTCTTCCCGGTGTTCCTCGCCATTTAGATACCAGCATTCCATCTCGACAACGCCAGTTACGCTGAAGCTTCTTTCTGCAGGCCCGTCTTTACGATGCAACTGACCATTGACGTAGTATTTCTCTTCAACGATTTTGCCGGTCGCAATAGATTCTATCGTGACTGCAGCCCTGTCGATACAGTGGGGTTTGCCGTCCAGCGTTCGCTCCACTTTGAAACACGCACCGTGCTCGTGGCTCTCATGGGGGGTAACTCTAACAATATAATAACCAGATGGTTCCTCGTAACTCATCAGTCAGGATATAATGGTTACGGGTTTTGTTGCAAACTTAGTTTATAACGCTCTGATATATATCACACATAGATCCTTCAAGCGGGTCTCAATAATTCTAGGTTTTGCGCAATGTGGCGTTAACCTATCGAAGAGCGGATATTTTTCAGAAGGGGAGTTTCAGTTTTCACCCTGAATATCCACCTTTCTGCATTATGGTAAGCCATTAATATCTATTGATAAAATACATATTTTTTGCTATGGTTAGGAATTCATACCTACAGTTGCGCCCGCATTTCACCCGCGTTCGGCCCTAATCAGGCCCACGCGGATGATGGGGCGCTTTTTTAATTCCAAAATACTTTAACCGCATGACATGCAGCCGTGGCCAGCCACAGGGCGCATGGGAAAGGCCTATTTATGACATTTGACCAGGAACGGTATCGCCCCCACCTCGCACCGTTAAAACTCACCACAGAACAAGAAGACGAACTGCTCCGGGATCTTTGGACAATCACCGAAGCTTTGGTCGATGAATCCATGACCTCACCAATTTACCCACTGCAATTAGCCTTCGCTTGCACAGCTTTTGATTCCCTTGAAGCGGCAATCGCGGTAGAATCTAACGGCACATCAAACAAAGAGGAGGGGCTATGAGCATTGCTGTCATTTACACGCGCGTTTCGAGCAACAGCCAAGTTAAAAAAGGCGATGGGCTCGGCTCCCAAGAGCAACGCTGCCGCGAATTCGCCGCCTATAAAGACCACCAAGTTGCCGAGGTTTTCCGGGATGAAGGCGTTTCCGGCGGTCTGGTTGATCGCCCCGGCATCAAAAACATGCTGGCGTGGTTACGCAAGAACCGAGCTGCGGAGCCGGTTGTGCTGATTGATGATATCTCGCGACTGGCCCGTGATACCGAGGTTCACCGCAAGCCACGCAGTGCTCTGGGCTCGGTGGGGGCAACGCTCGAAAGCCCCTCGATTGAGTTCGGTGACGATGCCGACAGTATTCTGTTTGAAAACATCGTTGCCAGCATGGCGCAGCACCATCGCCAGAAAAACGGCGAACAAGTCGTGCACCGCATGAAAGCCCGCCTGATGAACGGCTATTTTACCTTCTGGGGGCCCACCGGTTATAAATACGACCGTGTGAAGGGGCATTGCGGCAAACTTATGGTGCGTGACGAACCCAATGCCAGCCTCATTCAGGAGGCCTTGGAAGGGTTCGCTACCGGACGTTTTCAAACGCAGGCGGAAGTGAAACGCTTTCTGGAACCGCATCCGATATTCACCCGCAGAGGGTCAAGAACCTGCTCACCAACAAGATCTATGCGGGATACTATGAACACAAGCCGTGGGACGTTCCCCTGACCAAAGGCAAGCATGAGGCGCTTATTTCCTGGGAGGTATTTCAGCGCATTCAGGAACGACTCAGCGAAAAGGCTTATGCCGCCTCACGCGCCGATGTCGCCGAAGAATTCCCGCTCCGAGGCTTTGTGACCTGCGATTGCTGCGGTCACGCGCTCACCGCCTATTGGGCCAAAGGCCGCAACAAGCGCTATCCGTATTACGAGTGCTTCAACAAGCCGTGCGACGAGTATCGCAAAACCATCCGCAAAGATGTATTGGAAGGGGCGTTCGAGACCCTGATCAAACAGCTGCGCCCCTCAGCTGGCCTGATGTCCACCGTCGCTGCCATGTTCCGTGATATTTGGGATCACCGCCTGCAGGGATACGAGCAAAAACGCGTTGAGCAGAAACGCGCTCTGACCGGCATCAATACCACCATCAGCAAGTTGACCGACCGCCTGATCGAAACCACCAGCCCTTCGGCGATACAGGCCTATGAGGGGAAACTGGAAAAACTGGAGGCCGAAAAGGCCCTGATCAATGAGAATATCGCTCAAAAACAGGATGCAGGCCAAGACTTCGACAAAAGTTTTCGAACCGCGATGAAATTCCTGCTAAACCCTTGGAATCTATGGACCTCGCCAAACCCTGACACCCGCAAAACCCTGCTAAAACTGGTCTTCGCAGCCCCATTACCATATGCGCGAAATCAAGGCTTTCGAACCGCCCAAACCACAAGCCCTTTCAAGGTCTTAGGTGCCCTGAGCGATGAAGAAAAAGAAATGGCGGAGACGAAGGGATTCGAACCCTCGATAGGGTTACCCCTATACTCACTTAGCAGGCGAGCGCCTTCGACCACTCGGCCACGTCTCCGCCGATGGGTGTATCCGCGAATCTAGGGGGGGTTCAAGGGGTAAATTGGATTTGCACGCAAAGAATTTTAGCATTTCGCTTTAAGCTTGCTGTGTGCCGCTAAAAAAGAGGCTTCATTTCTTCCCCCGGCAGATCACGAACAATTTTTGGAATCAAATGAATATTGAGAATTGTTGCGCACAAGACTGTGCTCCAAAATGTAACGGGCGGCCAGCGTGTTTCTGGGGCTAGATGATTTCATCGTAAGGCGAAGCACGATACTTTTTTGGCATCGGGATGAACTAAACCGAGCTGGGCGGGGATGTGCGAAATTCCTAAAGACAGCGCGATGGCAAGGCGATGGTGGCCTGCGTTGCCGAATAGTGGTTTGCCCTTCCGATCCAGATGAAAAAATATGCCGCCACTTTTCCGAAAGGTCTTGCCCCTTATCGTTTCTACCGCTTGCAATCTACTATCTGCTTTGACCTGCGCATAGATCCTGTCCAGGTTTGCGTAACGAACCTTGATATCCTTAAGGTTTGTCAGCCCATCGACCGCACCGGATTTCTGCTGAATAAGCTCTAACATATGGTCAAAAGCCCCCGCGTCTTCCCAAGACAAGCTATCGTGCCAGTGGCGAAGGCAATAGTGAATTTTGGGAATTTCAGAAATAGGTTTGCGTTGCTGATCCCAATCACCACCGACTACCAAACCGCTTTTTCGATGACTTGTTTTTTGGCCTACGGCGAATATGCATTGGCTTATTTTTGCCCAAATACGCTCTGCGTATAGGGGGAGCGCCGGTGCCAAATTGTTTGCGTTGTCGCCGGTCAAGCTTAGCGGCTCGTATATTTGTCTCTCAAATAGAGGATTTCGTTTGTTCAGCTTGCCAAAACGTCGATCTCCGTTACATTTGGGAGCACAAGTCTGATTTTTTAACACATGAGGCCGGTTCCAAATGCGTTTAACAGGATATCAGGCTGGACCGCGCTGGCAAGGTGTGCGGCTAAATAGTGCGCCGATTTCGTCATACCCGCATTTGGATGTTAAAACAGCAATAGACATCGCCAGTAATGAAGGCATTATTACTTGTCATTGACTGAAAATGGAGGCAACCGCGACGGGCTCTGAACAAAACAGCCGCAATGGGTATCCTTAAAACCATTGGCGGTGCTGTCGGTAGGGCCTACACCATCGGAAACGCGATTATTCGTTTTGGCGGCACGGGCGCAAAGTAAGATGAAATGTGGGGCGTGATTTAGGGCGCTAAGGCTTGAAAGCTGCGGCAATCCGCAGTATATCGCGCAGGTTGGTATCTCTAATGCTTTAAACGATTCGAGTTTGCAGGCGAGGTATTGGCAACAGGCCGCTTGGTTTTATTGGTCGCACCGCCTTTGGGGTTCTCCCCCCATCCGGCATTGTGGCTATAAAAATAACGCTGAAACGTCACAAACTAATGTCGTCCCGACCTCTGGCGAGCGCTATATGCGGACTCGGTGGAAGACCGAGAGCTCTCGGACGCAGGCAACTTCACCGCAAAGGTGAGCAAAGGAAATGTGATGAATATCATTGAGCAGCTTGAAGCTGAGCAAATTATTGCGCTCGGCAAAGAGATTCCAGACTTTAAGGCCGGCGACCTCATCCGCGTTGGTTATAAAGTAACCGAGGGCACGCGCTCTCGTGTGCAGAATTATGAGGGTGTGTGCATTGCACGCAAAGGCGGCAGCGGCATCGCAGCGGCTTTTACCGTTCGTAAAATCTCCTTTGGTGAGGGCGTTGAGCGCGTATTCCCGCTCCACTCGCCAAATATCGACAGCATCACCGTTATACGCCGTGGTCGCGTTCGTCGCGCCAAGCTTTATTACCTTCGTGCGCTTCGTGGCAAATCTGCCCGTATTGCCGAGGATACAAACTATAAGCCGCTGAAAGAGAAGGGCTAGAACGATGAGAAAAGACATCCACCCCGAATATCACGAGATCACGGTTAGAATGACTGATGGTTCCGAGTACAAAACTTTTTCGACCTACGGTAAGCCGGGCGGAACTTTGGTGCTCGACATCGACCCAACAGTTCACCCTGCGTGGACCGGTGGCGGCCATCGCCTGCTGGACACCGGCGGACGTGTTTCCAAGTTTAAGAAAAAATACGAAGGTCTTGGCTTCTAAGCTACGCCACTCGGAAAAAAGAAAGCCGCTCCCTTTGGAGCGGCTTTTTTATTGACTTATGGCACGTGGTGGACTACTCGGTCCACTAAATTCAGGTGAGGTGCCTTATGCCAAAAAGTAATACGAATGCAGGGCTGGCCCGTGGTCACGCGCCGTCACATCTTCAAAAACGTGTTTTTATCGGGTTGCATGCGGCCATTCTAATGGTCTGCGGATACATCGCTTTGGAGGTGGAAATGGTGGGGCAAGCACGGGCGCTGGCGCTTGTTTTTGTGGCCATGCTGTATTTTGGCCGCCACATAATCACCTTGTTTTATCTATTGCAGCGCAAGGTCGCGTGGGGTGAAGCGCTGGGGCTGGCCCTGTTTATGACCACGTTTGAAATCGGCTTTGTATGGCTTGGCGGGCAGTCTGCCGCACCGTTTGGTATGCTGGATGTGCTAGGGCTGCTCTTGCTTGGTTTCGGCTCCTACCTAAATACCTTTTCGGAAGTGCAGCGTAAGTGGTGGAAGGCTGACCCGACCCACAAAGGTCAGTGCTATACGCTTGGCCTGTTTCGCTACGCGATGCACATCAACTTTTTTGGCGACATTGTGCTGTTTAGCGGTTGGGCGTTGCTCACGGCAAACCTTTGGGCGCTGGGTTTGCCGCTGCTTATGGGGGCTATGTTTGCGTTTATTCACATTCCGGGTTTGGACGCATATTTGGCGCAGCGCTACGGCGCTGCGTTTGAGGCTTGCGCCGCTAAAACCAAAAAGCTTATTCCCTATATTTACTAAAGCTTGAACTTGTCGAGCATGCTTTGCCAGCGTACAAGGCCGGGCATAAACCACGGGTTGCCATTGTAGAGCGGCTTGGTTTTGAAGCTGAGCTTGTCAAATGATGTTTCACCAGCTGCCTCATTGCCCAATATCTTTTGGCCGAGCTTCTGGCCAAAATAGCTTGCGCGCGCAACGCCCGACCCAACGTAGCCCATGGCGTAATGAACGCCGTCCATCTTGCCGATATGGGGCGCGTGGCTAAAGGTATAGGCCACGAGGCCCGACCAGACATGGGTGGTTTTCACGGTTGAAAGCTGCGGGAACACTTCGAGCATCATGGAGCGCAACAGGCGCTCATTGGCAGGCGGGCGCTCGGTTAAGCCCACGGCACGGCCGCCAAACAGCAGGCGCTTTCCGTCAGGGGACGGGCGATAGTAGGCCACGAGGCGGCGGCTGTCGCCGTGCATTCTACGATTCGGGAATAGCTCGTCCATCAGCGCGGTTGGCAGCTCTTCGGTGGCCAGAATGGCGCTGCGGAGCGGAAGTATGCGGCGGCGGAGGGCGCCGAATTGCTTGCCAGTGTACCCGTTGGTGCAAACAGCAATTTCGTTTGCGAGCACTTCGCCGCGCGGGGTTGAGAGCGTATGGCCTTTGGCGTTTTTGGTGATGTTCTCCACAGGCGTTTGAGTGAATATCTGCCCGCCCGCGTCTACCAGTTTTTGCGCGAGGCCCGCCAGATATTTGGCCGGGTTTAGCCCGCCATCGGTTGGGAACACCAGCCCGCCCTCATAATGGTGCGAGCCGATCTCGCTTTGCATATCCTGCTTGGCAACAATATGGCCCTTTACGTCACACGCGCCCTGCAAGGTTTCCAGCATGCGCTTATAGCGCTCTAAGTCGGCGGGTTTGCGAGCGCCCAGCAGGCGGCCGGTGCGCTTAAAGTCGGCGTCTATGTTTTCGGTTTTTAGAAAGGTTTCCAGATGGTCAATAAAGCTGATGCTTTCGGCCAGAATACCGTTGGCGACGGTCTCGCCAAATTGTTGCTTCATGCCGTTTACGCCAAGCTTATGAAAACTCGGGCCAACCATGCCGCCATTGCGAGAGCTGGCACCCTCGCCAAATTCACCGGCTTCAAATACCGCCACCGAAACCCCGGCACGCGCCAAAACCAGTGCAGTGTTTAGCCCCGTATAGCCTGCGCCAATAACGGCGACATCGACTTTTGCGGGGGGGGTAGACGTGGTGGTTGGGCGCTGTTCCCATTCGGTAAATTCCCACCATATTGGAGATGTTTTCATGTGCTTGCCTTTTTGGGCCAAAAGAATCCTAAGGCGATGACTGAACGCCGATTAGGAGTTTTTAGCAAGCATTTTCGGGATCGTTTTTCACGCCTTCCCCCAGCCAAAATGATCGGGTAAAGAGGAGGGGTGAAAACAAGGGTTTGATGATGGCACATGTGATTGTTTTGGGGAATGAAAAGGGCGGGTCGGGGAAGTCTACCACGGCGATGCATTTGTGTGCGGCGCTTATGGCGGCGGGTAAGGCCGTGGGCACCATTGACCTTGACCTGCGGCAGCAGAGCTTTTTCAGGTATCTGGAAAACCGCGCGGCAACGGCGGTGCGGGACGATATGGAGCTTTCCATGCCACGGCAATTTATCCTGCGGCTATCGGATGTTGATAGCATAGAGGCGGCACAGGCCGAGGAAGAAAAACGCTTTGCGCAGGCGCTTTCGGCGCTGGATGAAAGCTGTGACTTTATTTTGATAGATTGCCCGGGGTCTGACACCCGCTATGCTCGGATGGCGCATTCGGTGGCCGATACGCTGATTACACCAATGAATGACTCGCTGGTGGATTTTGACCTGCTGGCGCGGATGGATGCCAAAACGGGGAAGGTTTTGGGGCCATCGGTGTATTCTGAGCTTGTGTGGGAAGCGCGGCAGCTGCGGGCCTCGGCGGGACTGAAGGCGGTAGACTGGGTGGTGCTGCGCAATCGGCTTTCGCATAGTCAGGCGCATAACCGGCGGAAGGTTGGCAAGGCGCTCGAGAACCTCTCCAAGCGAATCGGCTTTCGCATTGTGCCGGGGTTTTCAGAGCGGGTGATTTTTAGGGAGCTGTTTGCGATGGGGCTAACGCTGCTGGACTTGAAAAAAAGTAACCGGCTGAGCCTGAGCCTTTCCAATATTGCGGCACGCCAAGAGGTGCGGGAATTGGTGAAGGCCCTTAAGCTGCCGGATGTAAGCATCAAATTTTAAGCAAGCGGCGCGGCGAGTTTGCGTTTGTGGCAGCATTGCGTGCGCGCCGCGCTGCGAGGCTAGTGCTTAGTTGCCACTGGGGATTTGCCCCAGCCGCCGCCATGTTTCTATCTTTTCGCGTGATACTTGGAAATGCATGGAGTCTTCGCGGCTGAAGCCTGCGCCCCAATACCAGCCTTCGCGTTTGAAGAATTCGGCTAGGATTGTAAGGCCAAGCTGGGTTTTCCCATCACCTAGGTTGTCGAGCTGGCCATCAATATTCAGGTCTACCGAGAGGCCATAAGCGTGGGTGGAGATCGAGGTTTCTGACCCGCGGATAAGCCGCACGCAGAGCGAGCCGGCGGTGGAAATGCGGTCATAAAGCTCTGGCTCAAACACTTGCACGTTTTTGAAGATTTGCTGCAATGAAATGATCGCAGGCTCCAGCATGGTGACGCGAATGGGGCCGACATCACGGGTGACCACGAGGTCTTTCAGGATCGGGTTGGTCATGGCTTGGCAATCTTGCGTGAGGTCTTGGCGCGGGGGGCCAAACACGCCGACAAGATAGCTGGAGGAGGAGTTGGTGAGGCCCGCATTGACCTCGCGCCGGTTGGCGATGTTCACGACTTGGGTGTAAATATCGACCAGCCCGTTGGTCTCTTCTGTGTTGTCTGAATAGGTGGTGGTTTGCGCATCGGCTGCACGCTGGCCTTGGGCTGTGATTTGCTGTTGCAGGCTGTTAAAATCAATCGTCAGGGCCGTGAGTTTTTCCTGCTGGGAAACAAACTCTTCTCGGGTTGGATAGCTGTTGATGCTGAAAAACAGAAAATACGCTAAATACCATCCGGCCGGGGCGAGAATAATAGCGACGGCAAGCAGGATATTAGCCAGTTTCATAGGGCACCTCTTAAAGATTTTGGCCATGCTAAGGGAAAAGCCGAGAGCTGTCGATATTCTTTGCGGCATAAAAGGCGGTGGCACCCTGGGCTGTCTACTTGAAGACAATTCACCGAAACTATTGGAATTGCTTTGAGAAAAAATGTTGCCGGAGGGAAATTTTACGCCTAGAATGACGGAAATTGGTAAAAGCCATTGGCGTGTCATGTGCTTGGCCGCTGTATCGGGGGATGAATGGAAATCAACGTCGAAGCGTTGTTGCTTGAGTATGAGGGTGAGTCTGCCTGCGGGGATGATCTGGAGTATGACCCGGATTTCATCGAGCTTGAGAACATTTCTAAACCAAAAGAAGAGCAACAAGTGGGTGATTCTGTGTTGGCTGGAGAGGATGTTGATTTCTCCAAAGTTGGCAATATGGCGCTGGGCATTCTGGAGCGCAGCAAGGATTTGCGCGCGGCGGTGTTTTTGGCTGAGGCCTGCCTGCATACTGACGGTTTTGTGCCATTTGAGCGTGTGCTGGCTTATATTAGTGGCGTGGTTGAGCGTTATTGGGAATGCGTGCACCCCGAGCTGGATGAGGAAGATGATGACGACCCAACGATGCGGGTGAATGCGCTGCGCGGGTTGGTTGGCCAGGATACTGTTTTGCGGGCTGTGCGCCGTGCGCCGCTGACGGCAAGTCGCGCCATGGGGCGGTTTTCCCTGCGGGATATTTCGATCGCCGACGGAGAGATTTCTCCGGGGGAGGGCGAAAGCCAGATTGATCACGCCAGCATTTCGGCCGCGTTTCAGGACACAGATGAAGAGACCATGACGGCGATTCGCGACGCCGTGAGCGGTGCTCGCGAGCATGTGAAGGCGATCACGGCTGTATTTGATGAGAAGGTTGGCGCGTTGGGGCCGGACTTTTCGGAGCTGGATAAGGCGCTTTATAAGGCGCAAAATGCGATTTCGAGTGTGTTGGGCGGGGATGCGGCTGCGGACGATGTGCCGACTGCTGAGGAAAGTGCCGATACCGGCGCTGCGCCCGCGGCGCGGTCGGGGTCGTCGGCTTCCGGGGTGATCAACACGCGTGATGACGTGACCCGCATGATTGATAAAATCTGCGAATATTACGCAAAAAGTGAGCCTTCTAGCCCAGTGCCGGTGCTATTGCAGCGCGCGCGGCGGCTGGTTGCGGCTGATTTTATTACCATCATGAAGGATATGGCTTCAGACGGAATGAACCAAGTTCGCACCATTGGCGGACTGCCGGACGACGAATACTAATTAAAACGGGGCGCGGCCTCGGAATCAGGAAGGAAGTTAAATTATGGCGAGTAGTCAGAAATTCATTGCAAGGAATCGCGCGCCGCGTGTTCAGATCGAATATGATGTGGAGCTTTATGGCGCAGAGAAAAAGGTTCAGTTACCGTTTGTGATGGGCGTTATGTCTGATCTGTCGGGCAAATCTGAAGAGCCACTGCCATCTGTGGCGGACCGGAAGTTCCTTGAAATTGATATTGATAATTTCGACAGCCGGATGAAATCCATGAAGCCGCGCGCCGCGTTTAGTGTGCCAAACACGCTTACGGGCGAAGGCAATATGGCGGTAGATATGACTTTTGAGAGCATGGACGACTTCAGCCCTGCGGCGATTGCCCGCAAGGTCGAGCCGCTGCGCAAGCTGCTAGAAGCGCGCACCCAGCTTTCCAACTTGATGACCTATATGGACGGTAAAACCGGCGCTGAGGACTTGATGGCGAAGATCACACAAGACCCGGCTTTGCTAAAGGCGTTGGCCTCTACGCCCAAGCCGAAATCTGACGATGGGGAGGCTGAATAATGGCCGAAATGGAGCAGGAAGCCCAAGCTGGCGAGAGCATTTTTGCGAATGATGATTTTGCCAACTTGTTGCAAAAAGAATTCCGCCCGAAATCTGACACCGCCAGAACGGCGGTCGAAGAAGCTGTAAAAACCCTCGCTGAGCAGGCGCTGGCCAATACGGCGCTGGTGTCTGATGATGCGCTGCGCACGATTGAGGGGATTATTGCCGAGATCGACAAAACCTTGACCGCACAGGTCAACGAGATTTTGCATAACGACGAATTCCAGAAGCTGGAAAGCGCGTGGCGTGGCTTGTCATATTTGGTGAACAACACCGAGACCGACGAGCAGCTCAAAATCCGCGTTTTGAATATCTCGAAAAAAGACCTTTCCAAAACCATGCGCAAATTCAAGGGCACGGCGTGGGATCAGTCTCCGATCTTCAAAAAGCTTTATGAAGAAGAGTATGGCCAGTTTGGCGGCGAGCCTTATGGCTGCTTGATCGGTGATTATCACTTCGACCACTCCCCGCCCGATGTGGAACTGTTGGGCGAAATGTCCAAGGTGGCTGCGGCTTGCCACGCGCCGTTTATTACTGGCGGTAGCCCGTCGCTTATGCAGATGGACAATTGGAACGAGCTGGCCAACCCGCGTGATCTGACCAAGATTTTCTCGACACCGGAATATGCCGCTTGGCGCAGCTTGCGGGAGAGCCAAGACAGCATGTATTTGGCGCTTGCCATGCCGCGCTTCCTTGGGCGGCATCCTTATGGGGCCAAAACCGACCCTGTGGAGGAGTTTTCTTTTGAAGAGGATACCGAAGGCGCAGATAGCGGGAAATATGCGTGGGTGAATGCCGCTTACGGCATGGCCACGAATATCACCAAGTCGTTCAAGCAATATGGCTGGTGCACACGTATTCGCGGCATTGAAAGTGGCGGTGCTGTTGAAAACCTGCCAACGCACACATTCCCCTCGGATGATGGCGGCGTGGACATGAAATGCCCGACAGAAATTGCGATTTCTGATCGGCGGGAATCCGAGCTGGCGAATAACGGCCTTATGCCACTTATTCACCGTAAAAACTCTGATATGGCTGCTTTTATTGGCGCTCAAAGCCTGCACAAGCCAGCTGAGTATGATGACCCGGATGCGACAGCAAACGCGAATCTTGGGGCAAGATTGCCCTATTTGTTTGCAACTTGCCGCTTCGCGCACTATCTGAAGTGTATCGTAAGAGATAAGGTGGGCTCGTTCAAAGAACGGGGCGATATGCAAGATTGGTTGCAGACCTGGATTAACGATTACGTAGACTTCAATGCCGACATTTCGTCGGAAGAGGTAAAGGCACAAAAACCGTTGGCCGCCGCTGAGGTGGTCGTCGAAGAGATCGAGGGCAACCCCGGGTATTACTCTTCGAAGTTTTTCCTTCGCCCGCATTACCAGCTTGAGGGGCTGTCTGTTTCGTTACGATTAGTATCGAAATTGCCCTCCGAGAAAAAATAACTGGTGATATAATAACGCTGCCGGGGGGTGTTTTTCTCTCCCCGGGGGCACGACTCATAAATTAGAGACACCATGACATATAGGAGATTCCCATGGCTTTTGACGCATTTTTCTACTTCACAGCTTCCGCAGACAAAGAGAAGGTTCCAGGCGAAACCCACGACGCCGCAATGGCTGACAAGGGCGCTTTCGAGCTGATCAGCTTTACGTTTGGCGCTGAAAACAACATTAACATCGGTTCAAGCTCGGGCGGTGGTGGTGCTGGTAAAGCGACTTTTAAAGAGTTTAGCATTACCAAAAAAACCGACCTTGGCTCACCGGGCATGTTCCAGCAGCTTTGTGTTGGCCGTCACTTTGACGAGAGCATCGTTGAGCTTCGCCGCTCGGGTGGCTCGACCACTGAATCCGGCGCGACGTTCATGAAGTTCCACTTCAAGCACGTTATGGTGCAGGACATTGAATGGTCCGGCTCTGATGGCGATGATATCTGCGAAGAGAGCATCACCTTCCAGTTCGGCGCGATGAAAGTGGAATACATTCCGCAGAAAGCCGATGGCTCTATGGACACCGCGCGCGCCAAGAAGGCCGAGTGGAGCCGGGTCAAGAACACAGCGCAATACGCTGTTTAAAGGCTTGCTGGCCGCGTGATGCGGCCACCTTAAAATACAGTTCGCCCGGGCCGTTGGCTTTGGGCGAATTGGTATGATTTGAAAGGGGCGCTATGTCAGCCGAAGATATTCTGAAATCCGGAACCTTGGACGAGACGCTGAACGCGTTGATGGCAAAGGTGCGCAAAGACCCTTCAGACATTAAACAACGGATTTTTCTGTTTCAGCTTTTTGCGGTGCTTGGGCAATGGGAGCGCGCGGTAAAACAGCTTAAAGTTTGCGGCGGCATGAGTGTTGAAACCCTGCCAATGGTGCAAAGCTATCGGGAAGCGATTGTGTGTGAACTGGTGCGGGAAAAAGTGTTTGCGGGTGAAAAGACTCCGCTGATTTTTGGCGAGCCAGCGGATTGGATTGCCTTGATGGTGGAGGCGCTTGCAGCCAACGCACGCGGAGACCACGCTGCCGCCGCCAAGCTGCGCGAAACCGCCTTTGAGACCGCACCGGCGGTTTCGGGCACCGCAGATGGTAAAGATTTTGAGTGGATCGCTGATGCCGATATGCGCCTTGGGCCGCTGTTGGAACTGGTAATGAATGGCAATTATTACTGGGTGCCGTTTTCGAACATCCAGAAGCTGAGCTTTGAAGCGCCGGCTGACCTGCGCGACAGCGTGTGGACGCCTGTTCAAATTACATGGGCCAATGGGGGGGAAGTGGTTGGGTTTATCCCTACGCGCTATCCCGATGCACAAACGCGCTCTGACGAGATTAAGCTTGCGAAGATCACTGAATGGGTGGACCTCGGGAGCGATACCTTTGTTGGCCACGGCCAGCGCCTGTTTGCGACCGATGCCGGAGATATCGCCCTGATGGACCTACGCGAAGTTGCGTTTAATACGGGCGGCGAGGGCCAAGATGGCTGATCTCGGAGATTCCGAGCGCCTTCAACCGTCGCTCCTTGACCGGCTGACAGATAACAGCCCCGGCGAGATCAAGGAAAGTGCGCGCGACCAAATTATTGATATCCGCCAGCTGCGCGATATCGTGCTGCGAGACCTCGGCTGGATGCTTAATACCGTCAACCAAGAGGGCGAGATTAATGAGGACGAGTTTCCCTATGCGGCGGCGTCTACCCTGAATTATGGCATTACCGATATTGCGGGCAAAAAGGCGGCCGAGGCGCGGCCTTATGAGCTGGAGCGGATGATTCATAAAGCCATTGAGCGCTTTGAGCCGCGCATTGTGCAGGGCAGCCTTGAGGTCAGGCTTTCAACCACAGTAGAAGGCACACACTCGCGGATATTGTTTAATATCCATGCCGAAATTTGGGCGCAGCCGGTGCCGGTAGAAGTGTTTATGCGCACCGAGCTTGATTTGGCATCGGGCGATATGTCAGTGGTGAAAGGATAAGCCATGGACACGCGACTTTTGAAAAAATACGAAGAAGAACTGGCCTATATGCGCGAGATGGGCGAGGAGTTTTCTGAATCCTACCCTAAAATTGCGGCGCGGCTCGGGATGGACGGGGTGGAAATTGCCGACCCCTATGTAGAGCGGATGATGGAGGGTTTTGCCTTTATGGCGGCCCGGGTGCAGCTGGAGCTGGACCTGCAATATCCGGTGCTGACCCAGCATTTGCTAGAGATTGTTTATCCGCATTACCTCGCCCCGACCCCGAGCATGTTTATCGCCAAATTGCAGCCAGATCCTTCGCAAGGCAGCATGGAAGATGGCTTTAAAATTGCGCGTGGTACTACGCTGCGTAGTCCGCTGCGGGATGGCGATAACACGGCCTGCCAGTTTCGTACCGCGCATGACGTAACCTTGTGGCCGATCGAGATTACCCAAGCCGAGTACCTAAACGGGCGCGGGGAGGTTATGGCGGCGGGCGTTGGCGAAAACCGTGAGGTGAAGGCGGCCATTAGGCTTCGGCTGAAAAGCCTGACTGAAATGGGCCTTGCAAAACTGAGCCTTGATGAGCTTACGCTGTTTATGACCGGCTCCGGCTGGGAGCCTTGGAAACTGTTTGAGCATATCGCGAATGACGGCATTCAGGTGGCGGGCCGCTCGACCAACGCGCGGGATGACTGGGCGTATGTGAACCGCTGGAACACAATTGAGGCCACCGGCTGCGAGCCAGAGCAGGCGCTGCTGCCGTTCCCCGGCCAAAGCTTTGATGGCTATCGCTTGCTGCAAGAATATTACGCTTTGCCCAACCGCTATTTCTTTACCAAAATCGGCGGCCTTCAGCCCATTTTGAAGCAGGTAAAAGACGGCGACGAGGTCGATATTTTTATCCTGCTCAAGCAATCTATGGGTAGCCTTGCCGCAGCTATTGAGCCAAGCGCGTTTGAGCTGTTTGCCACCCCGGCTGTGAACCTATTTGAAAAGCGCTGTGACCGCGTGCATGTGGATGGCCGTGATGTGGATTACCAAATCATCCCCGACCGCACCGCGCCGCTGGATTTCGAGATTTACGGCATTGATAAAGTGACGGGAATTTCCTCCGAAGGCAAAGACGACGTGGCTTTTGAGGCGTTTTATTCGGCCGACGATCTGACGGCAGCGGGCGAAAACTATAGCGCGTATTACAGTCTGCGCCGTCGGATGCACCAGCGCTCTGAGCGCCAGCGCCTGAAAGGCACGCGCACCAGTTATCTTGGTGCCGATATTTTCATCAACCTCGTAGACCAGCTTCAGGCGCCTTACGGCGGCGATATTGAGCAGTTGGCTATTAAGGCCATGTGCACCAACCGCGACCTGCCAATGCTGCTGACCATCGGCAAGCATGCAACCGATTTTGAGCTGCCTGAAGGCGGGCCGGTTAAGGCGGTTACGGCGCTCACACCGATCACACGCCCACGGGCCAGCTTGGCGGTGGAGGGCGATAGTGCATGGCGTTTAATCTCGCATCTTAGCCTAAATTACCTCTCGATTTCGGAAACCGACCGAGGCGACCCCGCAGCGGCCATTCGGGAGCTGCTCGGGATTTATGGGCCATTGGGCGACAAATCCCTTTCAAAACAGCTAGAGGGCATTACCCGCGTTTGGACGGTGCCGATTGTGCGGCGCATGGCCGACGAGGTGCTTTCCACCGCCGTGCGCGGCTTGGAAGTGAACGTAGAATTTGACGAGAGTTTTTATGAAGGCACCGGAGTCTATGTGCTCGGCGTGGTGCTTCAGCGGTTTTTTGCAAAATATGTATCGGTTAATAGTTTTACGGAAACAGTAATTCATAGCCCGGATAGGGGAGAAATAGCCCGGTGGCCAGCGATGAGCGGAAAAAGACGGGTGATCTGAGCCGCTTTGAAGCGTTCAAGGAACATCCCGAGAAATACCATATCTTTCAGGCGCTTCGCTTGATTGAAGCCGCCTATGCGGACACGCCACGCCTTGGCCGCTCTCGCCGCCCGAAGCAAGATGCGGTGCGCCTTAAGCAGCGCATAGATATGTCTTTTGCAAGTTCGACTGTGGCGCGGTTTGTGCCTCAGGATGAGCAAACGGGCGAGCCGGGGGAGCTGGCGCAATATATGTTTGGCCTGTTTGGGCCAAATGGCCCGTTGCCGCTGCACCTTACCGAATATGCCTATAACCGTCAGCACTCGTTCAGAGATGCCACATTCAAGGCTTTTGGGGATATGTTCCACCACCGGATGCTGTCGCTATTTTACCGCGCCTATGCCTCAGGCGAGCCAACGTCTAGCTTTGACCGCAAGGGCGAGGTGGACCCGTTTGCGGAAAAAGTAGCCGCTTTTGCGGGGCTAAGGGGCGCGGCGATGCGGGGGCGGGATGCGATGCCGGACCTCGCCAAGCTGCGCTATGCGGGCAGGCTGGCGCACGGAACGCGCAACGAGGAAGGCCTTTTGGCGCTGATTTCCGGCTTTTTTGGGGCGCCGGCCACTATGGAAAGTTTTGTCGGCACATGGCTAGAGCTGGATAAAAAAGACACGTGGGAGCTGGGCAATCCGCATAAACCTGCCAAGCTGGGGCAAAGCTGCTCGATCGGCTCAAAGGTTTGGACACGGCAAGCGAAGTTTCGGTTTCGCGTGGGGCCGGTGGGGCTGGCCGATTATAAGCGGCTTTTGCCGGGCGGCGAAAGCTTGCAGCGCCTTAAAGCGCTGGTGAATAATTATATGGGCGAGGCCATGATGTGGGACATGAACCTTGTGCTGCGCAAAGGCGAGGCGGAGCCGGCAATGTTGGCGAGGGCTGTGATTGATGAAGAAGTCAGCGTGGTGCTGAGCCATCAAGAAGAAATTGTGACCAAGGTTGAGCGGGCGGAGGATGTGCCTTTTACGCCTGTGGTAATGGCCGGTGAGGTGGCGCTTGACGGCTTAGAGCAAGCTACGCCAGAAGTGACGATGCCTGACGAAAGTGCCGCCGAAAAGATTCCAAAAGGCGGTGAACCGGAAGATGTGTGGGCTGCAAGCGAAGACGCAAAGCTCAAGGCGGCGCAACCTGAAGCATCGGACATCAAAGATGCCGCACCAGAGGCTGGCCAAGGAGAAATGCCTGAGCCTGAAGCCGCAGCCCCTATCGGAAAAAACTTGCAAGACGAGATGCCGGAATTGGACGAGGCCCCTATGCCTTTACCCGTAGAGCCACCGCTGGATATGGATAAAACCGTGGTGTTGCCACTGGCGGTGCCATCGGCAGCTAGCGTAGTGGCAAGCGAAATTGAATTTGGTGAGGTTGCGGAACCTTTTGAAGAATCACCGCAAATTCCATCACTTAGCGCAGAGAATGGTCATGAAGATGACACCCGACCCGAGCCAAGGGGCGTATACCTTGGTTGGACAGCATGGTTGGGCGCGCCGCCAGACGATAAAGATCTGGATCAGTTATACATACAATCAGATGCACAACCGGGAGAGTAAACATGAGTGAAATTAGCCGCGTCGCCCTATTTGGGAAATTGAACAAGCTAGGGTATCAAGGGATTGAAGGGGCCACGGTTTTTTGTAAAATGCGTGGCAACCCCTATGTGGAGCTGGTGCATTGGCTGCACCAAATCTTGCAGGGGCAAGATAGTGACATCCACCGGATTATCCAGCATTTTGACCTTGATGCTGGCCGCGTGGCCAAAGACTTTACTGATGCGCTAGATAGCTTGCCGCGCGGGGCGAGCAGCATTAGCGACCTTTCCCAGCATCTTGAGGACACCGTGGAGCGGGCGTGGGTTTATGCCAGCCTGATGCACAAATCGCCGCAAATCCGCACGGGGCATTTGATATTGGGCATGGTGAAAACCAAAACTCTGATGGGCGCTTTGAGTGGCATTTCAACGGAGTTTCGCAAGGTGAAGGCGGATGAACTGGCTGATGATTTTTACGATATTTGCTCAGGATCACCCGAAGATGGCCTAGCCCCGCAAGATGGCGTGGGTGGTGGCGCGGTGCCGGGGGAGGCCTCAGACGCGATGGCCCCGGCGCAAATGGGCGCTGGCGAGGCGCTGGATGCGTATTGCACTGATATGACCGAAAAAGCGCGCAACGGCGAGATTGATGCCATTGTTGGCCGTGATGATGAAATCCGCCAAATCGTTGATGTGCTGATGCGCCGCCGTCAGAACAACCCGATTTTGACGGGCGAAGCTGGGGTTGGTAAAACCGCCGTTGTTGAGGGCTTTGCGTTGCGGTTAGCGCGCGGAGACGTGCCGCCTGCGCTACAAGGGGCCAAATTGCTGGAGCTGGATATGGGCCTGTTGCAGGCTGGGGCATCCATGAAGGGCGAGTTTGAAAACCGTCTGAAGCAAGTGATCGAGGAAGTTCAGTCCTCTGAAGTGCCGATTATTTTGTTTATTGATGAAACCCACACGCTGGTGGGCGCGGGCGGCGCGGTGGGCACAGGTGACGCGGCCAACCTAATGAAGCCAGCGCTGGCGCGCGGCACTTTGCGCACGATTGGCGCAACGACATGGGCGGAATATAAGAAATATATTGAAAAAGACGCGGCGCTATCAAGGCGGTTCCAGCGCATCGTGGTGGATGAGCCAGACGAGAAAAAAGCTATTTTGATGATGCGCGGCATTACGGGCATGCTGGAAAAACACCATAAGGTGCAGGTGCTGGACGAAGGTATCGAGGCCGCCGTGCGGCTTTCGGCGCGGTATATTCCGGCGCGGCAATTGCCTGATAAATCAGTAAGCTTGATAGATACCGCCTGCGCGCGGGTCGCCATTAGCCAGCACGCGGTGCCGGCTGAGGTGGATGACAGTCAACGCCGGATGGCAACGCTGAAAACCGAGCTTGAAATAATTGGCCGCGATGAAACCGCTGGCTACGAGGTGGGTGACCGCCGCGAGCGGGTAAACGCGGATATGGCCGAGGAGCAGGAGCGGCTCGACGGTTTGACCCAGCGTTGGAAAGCCGAGAAGGTGATCGTTGACGAAATTCTGGACCTGCGCGCCAAGCTGCGCTCTGAGGGCGGCGAGGTTGATGGCGAGGAGGCTGGGGATGCACCCGAGGGCGCTGAGCTGTCTGACGAGGACCGCGCTGAGCTTTTGGCCACACTGAAAGGTAAGCAGGTTGAGCTGGAAGAACTTCAGGGCGAAAGCGCGCTGATTTTGCCAATTGTAGACGAGCAGGCGATTGCCAGCGTCGTTGGCGACTGGACGGGTATTCCCGTTGGCAAAATGGTCAAAGACGAGATCGAGACGGTGCTCAATTTGGCGTCGGCGCTTTCCAAGCGGGTTATTGGCCAAGATCATGCCATGGAGATGATCGCCAAGCGGGTGCAAACCGCGCGGGCGGGCTTGGATAACCCGAGCAAGCCGATTGGCGTGTTTATGCTGGCGGGGCCAAGCGGCGTGGGTAAAACCGAAACCGCGCTGGCACTGGCCGAGGCGCTTTATGGCGGCGAGCAAAATATTATTACCATCAACATGAGTGAGTATCAGGAGGCCCATACGGTCAGCAGCCTGAAAGGTGCACCTCCCGGATATATCGGCTATGGCGAAGGTGGGGTGCTGACCGAAGCTGTGCGGCGTAAGCCTTACTCGGTGGTGCTTTTGGACGAGGTTGAAAAGGCCCACCCTGATGTGCATGAGATATTCTTTCAGGTGTTTGATAAAGGCGTGATGGAAGACGGCGAAGGCCGCGTGATCGACTTTAAGAACACGCTGATTTTGCTGACGTCTAACGTTGGCTCTGAGCTGATTATGGATATGTGCGAAGACCCGGACCTGATGCCGGAGCCAGAGGGCATCGCGAAAGCCATGCGCGAGCCGCTGCTTAAGGTTTTCCCCGCGGCGCTGCTCGGCCGGATTGTGACGATCCCATATTATCCGCTTAGCCCGGATATGATCGGCCAAATCACGCGCTTGCAGCTTAACCGGATTGTGAAGCGGGTGCAGGAAAGCCACGGCGTGCCGCTGAGCTTTGACGACGCGGTGATTGATACCATCGTGGACCGTTGCCAAGAGCTGGAAAGCGGGGGGCGGATGATTGATGCCATCCTGACGAATTCAATGCTGCCCGAAATATCGGGCGAATTTTTGCGCCGGATGATGATGGGCGAAGAGATTAACAGTGTGAATGTAAGCGTGAAAGACGGAGAATTTACCTATAAATTTGAATGAACTATAGAAAATGGAGTGAAAAATGCCACAAATTGTTTTACTAGAATCTGATATCTGGGGCACGCTAGTGCGTGCGGTTAAGCCAAAAGGGATAAAGGGGAAAGCGCTGCCCTTTACGGTCTCGCTTGATGTTGAGGCCAAGGCTTTTGATGCTGTAAATAAGGATGCGCTGCTACAAGCTAAAATTACGGAAGCGGCTTCGGGCCAGTATAAGGCCTATATGAAGGTTATGGCGTCTCAGCTTAAAAAGCATGATGCCGCTTACCAAAAAGCCAAAACCCAGAAGGATGCTGACAAAATTTTGGCGGCTTTCGAAGCCAAGTTTAAATCTAATACCAAAATATTTTCGTCCAACGCACAAAAAGCTGCGCAAAAAGCTTGGGATGACGTGAAGAAAACCAAGGCGGAGTATCGCGAGTATCAGGTGAAAGCCGGTATTGGCTTGGCACTGGACGGGATCTCTCTTGCGGGGGGTGTAATTGGTACGGCTGGTGCGGTTGCCACGGGCGGCTTTGGGCTGATTCTGGCTCTTTACGGCGTTATCAAAACTTTGATCTCGATTACCATGAAGCTCTATAAGCTGGCGATTGATGCGGATAAAATGCAAAAGCGGGTTACGAAAGGCCTGAAGAAGGTTCAGAAAAGCTATGATAAAAAGCGGAAAGAGCTTTCGGGCGCAAAAGACACCGGCAAGGCTTTTATTAACTCGATACTGGGAGCTGATTTTATTCCGTCTTTGACAAGCGTTAAAGCTGATAACGACCAATATAAAAGCAAAGTGCAGGGGGTGGATGTGGCCTCGCACAAGATGGCCCAAAAGCTAAACCAGATCTTGGCGCAGATTGACAAAATCGAAGCCATGCCGGAGATAAAAACCAATAAAAAGATGAAGGTTGTACTGAGTAAATTGAGCTCGGCAACGGCCAACTTGATTGATAAAATCATTGATATGCAGGGGCAAGTTTCCAAGGGTAATGCTTTTAATAAAGCGACGGCCGTGGCCGTGAAAGAGCTGGAAACCCTTGAGCCGAAAAAGTGGAAATATATCCAAAAGGGCTTGCCGTTGATTGATATTGTTTTGGCTGGCGGAGATTTCTCAAAGGCCGGAGAGGCCTTGCTCGGGATAGCAACTGCGGCGGCGGCCGAGGCTGATAAACAACTATTAGACGCTATATAGATAGATGCGGGCGGCTTTTAGGCTGCCCGCAAAATTATATTTGGAGTTGAAAAAATGGCTATTGATAAAGAGATTCCAATAAAAGTGTCGATGGATCCGTTTCAGGAGGTCGACAAGAAAAAGTGGAAGCAGATGGAGGCTGACGTAAAGGGGTTTAAAAAGCCTGGTCGGGTTGATATTTCCGGTAAGTTTTCGGTGACCTCTGCTAAATGGGACAAACGCAAGCTGGAAGCACAGGCGCGGGCGATTTTTCGCTATGATCTTTCCCTGTTTGCATCGCAGATTTGGCAAGCATTTGACCCCATTTCCAAAGCCAAGAATGATAGAGATAAGCAGAAGGCGGAAAAGGCCTTTTTGGCGTTTATTCCAAAGCAGATAAAAGTGCTGGAGCGCAATCTCAAAGAGAAATTCGAAGATTTTCGGGAGGATATTGCCTCTGGTGCCGGGGATGATTTGGCGGAATTAAAGCGGGCGCGTAAGGCCTTGGATAAAGAGACTGCATTTGAAATCGGGCAGTTTGCCGAAGATTTCCGCGAGGTGTTTGTAACTGCCATTGTGGATGATTTGCGCCCTTTGAAAACGGCGGAAACCAAAGCCAGCGGTGAGGAAAAGGCCAAAGCAACCGAGGCGCTGGAAAAAGAACTTAAAAAAGCAACGGCAAAGCTGGATCAAGAATTAGCGATAATGTCCAAGGGGTTTGCCAAATATACCAGCGCCCTCGGCGCCATTCCGGCGGCATTGAGCAAAAGCTTGAAAAAAGATGTGTCTGACCCATTGAAAGCCGAGTACACTAAGGCCGCAGGTGAGCTTACTAAAGCGCTGAAACCAATTGAAAAGCACGCGGCTTCGGCGGTTAAAAATGCAGAAGCCGCGATGAAAAAAGTGGCACACAAAGATTTCAGCAAGTCCACCCTCGATTTGGGAGCCGCCGCGCTTCTCAAAACCATCGGCGCCTCGGGAGATTTAGCTGACTCAATCGGCAAAATTGATGCTAAGCTTAAAAAGCTGGAACAAGCCGTGAAGAAAAGATAGTGTGTGAGGGATATTATGGCCGCAGTCACCGATGCAAAAGAGGGAAGCACCCGCTGGAAACTAGCGCAGTGGATTGATGGCCCGCGCATTCGATACTCCATCCTTGGGTTGATCGTTCTTAATGCGCTCACGCTGGGGCTTAGCACCTCAGAGCGCGTGAGCGATGTTATTGGACCCGCGCTCGCCATTTTTGATAATATCGTGCTGTGGATATTTGTCGGCGAGATGGCGATAAAAATCTATGCCTTTGGGTTTAAGTTCTTCAAATCACCCTGGAACCTGTTTGATCTCACAATTGTGAGTGTGGGCCTGCTGCCAACCACGGCCAACTTGTCGGTTTTGCGCGCGCTCAGGGTTATTCGCGCCATGCGTCTGCTTTCGGTGGTGCCGCAGTTGCGCTCGGTTATCAAGGCCTTGTTAGAGGCGCTGCCCGGTATGGGTGCCGTGATTATATTGCTGTTTATTGTGTATTATATCTTCGCCGTCATGGCGACGATGCTTTATAAAGAAGCGTTTCCGCAATGGTTTGGCACAATCGGAGAAAGCCTTTATTCGCTGTTCCAGATCATGACGCTGGAGAGCTGGTCGATGGGAATTGTGCGGCCAATAATGGAGATTTACCCGTGGGCGTGGCTGCTTTTTGTGCCGTTTATTGTGGCAACGTCTTTTGCGGTGCTCAATCTGTTTATCGGTATTTTGGTCAACACCATGCAAGCCGCCGTGGAAGAGGCGCAAGACCAAGAGCTGGAGCGGATTTTGAATATGGTGATTAAATCCAATGAGGAAACCAAGGCGGAGCTGGCAGAGATGAAAGCCCTGCTGAAGGAAAGAAGTTAATATGTCAGGCAGTCAGAAGTTTCTTAGCCGCAACCGCGCGCCAAGGGTCCAGATCGAATATGATGTGGAGGTGTATGGCGCGCAGAAAAAGGTGCAGTTGCCTTTTGTAATGGGGGTCATGTCTGATCTTTCGGGCAAGTCTGAGGTGCCCAAGGGCAGCGTGACTGAGCGAAAATTCCTTGAGATCGACATTGATAACTTTGACCAGCGCATGAAGGCGATGAAGCCGAGGGCGGCGTTTAGTGTGCCCAATACGCTGAGTGGTGAAGGCAATCTTTCGGTTGATCTTGTATTTGAAAAGATGAGTGATTTTAGCCCTGCGGAAATTGCCCGCAAGGTGGAGCCGCTGCGCAAGCTGCTGGAAGCCCGCACTCAGCTTGAAAACCTGATGACATATATGGACGGCAAAGCTGGTGCGGAGGAGCTGATCGAGCGCCTCGTGGGCAACCCTGACCAGCTGCGCGCCTTGGCATTTGGCGCGGGGGCCGCCGATGAGCAAAAGGCCGCTTTTGACGCGATGAAAGCTGCTGCGCCGGAAGAGGCGGCCGCGCCAAAGGATACAAGCCGCGATATTTTAGCGGCGGTGGCATTGGACGCGCCAGAAGCCGAGGCCCCTAATACGGGCGTGGAAGACACCCTTGCGGCGCTGGCCAATGCCGCCCAAGAACCAGATGCCGAGGTGGAGCCTTCTGCTGATATATTGGCCGATATGGCTGCAAGCAGCATTGACGAGGCCGGCCCTGAGGCGGATACACAGGCAGATATTTTGGCTGGCCTTGCCGCAGATGCGCCAGAAAATACTCCCGATGAAGATGCCCATGAAAGTGTTTTGGCTGATATGGCCAAAGAGGCTCCTGAAAGCACTGAGACGGATACATCGGTTGAGGATGCACTTGCCGGCATGGCCGCGACAGGAAGTGATGAAACGCCTGCCCCTGATGAAAGCGCAGATATATTGGCTGATATGGCTATGGCTGCCCCGGAAGATACGCCAGATGATACCACGACAGAAGATGCGCTGGCTGGCTTGGCCGCCGGTGTGGTGCCCGATGAGCCGGTAGATAACGGCGTGGATGACCTGCTGGCCGACATGGCAGAGGCAGCTCCGGAAGACGCCGTTAGCGAGGATCCCTTAAACGATATTTTGGTGGGCTTGGCCGAGAACGCCATTGAGGACGTGCCTGAGGAAAATGGCGTGGACGACACGCTGGCCGGTTTGGCTTTGAGTGTTGACGCTGAGGAGGATGTTCAGGATGAAAGTGTGGATGTTCTGGCCGATATGGCTATGGCGCACCCGGAAGATGCCGCTGAAGACACTTCGACCGCAGATGCTTTAGCCGGGTTGGCTGCCAGCGCGGTGGTTGAAGAAACAGTGGAAGACGGTGTCGAAGATTTGTTGGCCGACATGGCTGAAGCGGAGCCTGACGATGAAGAGGATGACGACCAATCTGCAAACATTTTGGCGGATTTAGCTGAAGGGGCACTTGATGAAGTGGAAGAAAGTGACGGGGTGGAAACCTTGCTGTCTGATATGGCAGTGGAGGCTCCCCTAGACGAACTTGAGGCAGATGTATCTGATGACATTTTAGCAGATTTAGCGAATGGGGGTGAAGAGGCGGAACCAGAGAGCGAGGGTGCAGATGACCTGCTGGCTGAAATGGCAGCAGAGGCCCCAGATGAGCTTGAAGATGACGGTGCGGGTCTTGAAGACCTACTCGCCGATATGGCTGACATGACGCCCGATGTAGAGCCCATTGATGACGACTCGGGAGATATTTTTGCGGAAATTGCCGCAACCGAGGCTGATGAACCGGATGAAAACGAAGGGCTTGAAGACCTTTTGGCGGACATGGCGGAAGACGTGCCGGAAGAAGAGGCCGACGATGGGTTGGATGACCTGTTGGGCAGCATTGCCGAGGATGCTTTCGATGAGGATGACGAGGGCGATAGTGATTTGGACGACCTGTTGGCGGGCGTGGCAGACGTGAGGTCTGACGATGCAGATGAAGATGACGGGCTAGATGATTTGCTCGCGGCCGTGGCGACCGACACAGAGGAAGACAGTGCTGAAGAGGATGGCATTGAAGACCTACTGGCGGACATGGCGGACGAGGTGCCTGAAGACGAGGTTGACGATGGTTTAGATGACCTGTTGGGCAGCATGGCAGAAGATGCCCCAGATGAGGATGACGAGGACGAAGCTGATCTGGACGACCTGTTGGCGGACATGGCCGATGAGGTGCCAGATGACGATTCCGATGAGCTAGATATTGATGACCTTCTGGCGGACGTGGCTCAAGACCCCGATGGTGCAGATGAAGACGAACTTGATCTAGATGACTTGTTGGCAGGGGTTAGTGACGAGGCCGAAACCGATTTAGATGCGTTGTTATCAGGCGATGATAATGAAGATGATGACCTAGATGCGTTGTTGTCGGGTGTGGATGACGATGACGATTTGGACGCATTGTTAGCTGACACGGATGATGATGATGATCTGGACGATCTGCTGGCCGATGATGATAGCGATGACTTGGATGATTTGCTGGCTGATGACGCACTTGAAGATTTGGAGATAGATGACATTGAAGACACACCAGCCGCCCCGCCGCCCAAGCCGAAAAAACCAGCGTTTAAGCCGGATTTTGGCAGCATGAGCGCCGCCAAATTGCAGCATGAGGCTGGTTCGCGCCGCAAATTCCGTATTGCCGTGCTCGGAGATTTTTCTGGGCGGGGCAATAACGGTAATCTGGAAATCGGCGAGGCGCTGGGCAAACGGAAGGCCTTCAAGCTCGATTTTGACACGATGGAAGACGTGATTATGCGTTTTCGCACCACGCTGACGCTGCCTTTGGGCAATGATGGCTCGGCTGTGGAGGTGGAGCTAAATGAGCTGGATGACCTGCATCCTGATGAGCTTTTTGAAAACGTAGAGCTGTTTAATGAGCTGAATATGCTGCGGCGCGACCTGAGTTCAGGCCGGAATTTTGAGCAAAATGTAGAGCGGATGAAGGCTTGGGGCGGCGAATTTGGTGATTTTAAAGCGCTGAGCCGAAAACGCAGCAAAGGGGCGGATGCGCCGGCTGATCTGCGCTTGACCGACTTTCAAAACCTGATCGGCGATAGTGAGCCAAAGCCCGAGGCGAGCGCGGCCTCAGACCTGATTTCACGCATTATTGGCCCGCATATTGTAGCGGCAGCTGATAATGGCGCGGAGGCGATGATAGCGGCGGTGGACGCGGCGCTTTCCACCGCGATGAGCAGCGTTTTGCATCATCCGGATTTCCAAAGCATTGAGGCCGCGTGGCGCTCGATTGAGCTTTTGGGGCGGCGGGTGGAGACCAGTGCCGAGCTTGAGGTGGTGGTTTATGATGTGAGCGTTGAAGAATTCACGGCTGACCTTGCGGCGCAAGATGATGTTAGCCAGAGCGGGCTTTATGAAATGCTGGTTGAAAAACCGATGCAGGACGAGAGCGGCGGCCCAATATCTGCTGTGATTGGGCTTTATACATGGGAAGAAACCCCTACGCACGCCGAACTCTTGGCCCGCATGGCGCGGATTTCAGCGCAAATGGAAGCGCCGTTTATTTCGGCCATAAGCACTGGGTTTATGGGCGTGAAGCCTGAAGACCGCCACCCGTTGGTGCAAAAAACATGGAATGCGCTGGGCGAAATGCCTGAGGCTAAATACCTTGGCCTTGCCAGCCCGCGTTTTATGCTTCGGATGCCTTATGGCAAAAAAACCGAGCCGCTGGACCGCTTTGACTATGAGGAATTCAACGTCAAGGAAGGCATGCGCTCTATGCTGATGGCCAATCCGGCGCTGCTTGTGGCGGTGCTTTTGGCTGAAACCAAGGCGCGGCAGGGCGGAGATATGAGCCTCGGTAGCATTATGTCGCTCAACGATATGCCGTTTCATTTTATGACTGACCAATATGGCGACCAAGTGGCGCTGCCGTGCACCGAGCGCTTGCTTAGCGTGAGCGGTGCGGCGGACGTGGTGGCGCGGGGCTTTATGCCGGTGCTTTCGGTGCAGGGGCAAAACATTGTAAAGCTTGCCTCGTTTCAGGCTGTAGGTGGCGGCGAGCTGCTTGGGATATGGTCGGGGGATGCGGCCAAAGAAATGAAAAGCGGCAGGGCGCGTATGGAAACCAGCGTGGGTATTTCGAGTGGCGCCAAGCAAACCGGCGCACCGCCCAAAGTGGCCGCCAAAGCTGATAGCGGCGGCGATGATTCGGGATACGGTTTTGACAGCGACCTTGGCGCTGATGATGACGACTTGGATCTTGATCTTGACCTCGGCGATGATGACGACGACGGCCTGGATGACCTGTTAGCTGGCTTTGGCGATGATGATGACGACGACGATGACGACATGGACGCTGACCTAGCTGCTCTATTAGGAGATTTATAATGAATGATGAAACGACCGGGGAAGGTGCAGATGTAGACCCCATCATTTTGATCGGAACTGAAGATAGCCACTGGTTGTTACGTGGCGAAGAATACTTAAGTGCAATGCTATCGGGCGAGGAATTTTATCCGACTCCGGTTATTTATTATCAATACGATTCACTATATGAGTTGAGCATGGATCTTGAAGAGGGCGTATTGATAGGCTCTCTTTGGGGTATCCACCCCGGCATTATTAGCCGGCTAAAACGCGAAGAGCATATTAAAGAAGAGCGCAAGTGATTTTAGCGCGCTCATATATTTTGAAAGGGGAATTTTATGCCCAATGATATTGTACTGGAAAACAGGCAGCTTCGCCTGAAAGGCCCGCTGGGGCCTAAAAAAATGATACTGGTGCGCGCTGATGTTTCGGAAAAAATGTCAACGCTGACCCAGACCGATATTCAGTTTATTTCGCCTGATCATAACATGAAAATGGAAGATGTGGTGGGCCAGCGGCTATCGCTGGAGCTGGATGACGAAGAGGGCAACACCCGCCATTGGCATGGCTACTGCATTAGCTGTGCTTTTGAAGGGCGCATGGGCGGGCAGGGGCTTTATCGCGCCGAAGTGCGGCCATGGCTTTGGTTCTTAACGCTACATTCCGATTGCCGAATTTTTCAGGAGAAATCGGCGCTGGAGGTGATTAAGGAAATATTCTCTGACCGCGGATTTTCCGATATTCAGGACAAGACCTCAGCCAGTTTTGAAAAACGTGAATATCTTGTGCAATACCGTGAGACTGATTATGAATTTGTCACACGTTTGATGGAAGAAGAGGGGATGTATTATTACTTCACTCATGATTCCAGCAAGGAAACACTGGTATTGGCCGATGGCTCCGGTTCGCATTCACCGCTGCAAGACGCAGCCGAAATCCGGTTTGAATTTAAGGAAGATGGTGGCGGGGCTGGCTCTTTTAAGCGCAATGAAGACCACATTTATGAATGGAAAAGCAGCGAGCGGGTAAATACTGGCAAGGTAAGCCTGACAGACTATGATTTCACCAAACCAACGACGGATTTAAAGGCCCTGACGGCCATTCCCAAAGGTAAGCACGGTCACAAAGATATTGAGGTTTATGATTATCCCGGCATTCATGTGACAGCTGATTTTGGCAAAACCCGCACGCGGGTGCGGGCCGAGGCGCTGGCCTCGGAATATAAGCGCACATGGGGCAAGAGCAATGTGCGCACCATGGCGGTGGGTGGTACGTTTAAGCTCAAAGAGCATCCGCGCGCGGATTTTAACAAAGAATATCTGGTGCTGGGCGCCAAGCATAAGCTGCAAATTGAGACAGACGAAGACAAAGACGGCCAAGCCAATACGAACCTCGATGACGAGCAAAATACGGGGGGCGCAGGTGAAGGCAAAAAGGAAAGCTACGAGAGCGAGTTTTCGGTGCAGCTTAAATCAGAGCCATATCGTGCGCCGCTGGTTACCCCGCGCCCGATTATTCCCGGTGTGCAAACAGCCGTGGTGACCGGCCCGAGCGGCGAAGAGATTTATACGGATAAATATGGCCGTATCAAAGTGCAGTTTCATTGGGACCGCGTAGGCCAAAAAGACGAAAAAACCACCTGTTTTATTCGGGTGGCGCAAACCATGTCTGGCCAAGGTTGGGGGGTGTTCCACATTCCGCGCATTGGGCAGGAAGTTGTGGTGCAGTTTGAGGAAGGCAACCCGGACCGGCCGATTGTGACGGGTATGCTCTATAATGAAGCCAAAAAGCATCCGTTTGATTTTCCGGCAAATATGACCCAGCACGGGATGAAATCCAACACCACCAAGGGCGGTGGCGGTTTTCATGAGCTGGTGTTTGAAGACAAAAAGGATGAGGAGTTCATCCGGCTTCAATCGGAGAAGGACTATAAGGAAACCATTAAAAACAATGCCGAAATCAGCATTGGGTTTGAAAAGAAAGATCCCGGAGACCTGACGCAAAAGGTGTATCACAACAAAACCGAGTGGCTGGAAACCGGCGACCATAGTTTTGAGGTGAAAGACGGTAAGGAAACCTTGACGATCGCCAAAACCCGTGACCGGAGTGTTGGTGAAGATGAAACGGTAAATATTGGCAATAATAAATCCGATAATATCAGCACGAATTACACCATTGATGTGGGCGATACGCTCGATATTACGGCGGGCACCAAGATCAAGTTTACGGTCGGGGGGTCATCCATAGAGATGACGTCTACGGAGATAAAAATCAAATCAACCACCATCAGTATTGAGGGCACGGGTAAAGTTGAGGTGAACGCGGGCGGCTCGATGAAGCTGGAATCCAGCGGCAAGATGGATGTGAAGGGCGCGATGACCACGCTGGAAGGCTCGGGCATGACGACGGTGAAAGCTGGTGGAATCCTGACGGTTCAGGGTTCATTGGTTAAGATTAACTAGGGAGGAGGGCGATATGAATACGACATCGGCCTTCAAAGGCCTTACAAAAATCGAAAAACGAAGCGCGGGCGAAGTGGTGCGGCTGGGGAAAGTGAAATTCCCGTTTAGGCCCGAAACCAAGCCGGATGATCCAGTGGGGCATCTGATTGAAGAATTGGTGGCGCAAAACCTGCTAATGGACGCGCTTAAGATCTTGGCGCTGGCTTTGCCGCCGCGTGAAGGTGTGTGGTGGGGCTGCTTGGCGGCCCGCGATATGCTGGAGCCAGAGCAGAAAACAAAGGCGCTTACGGCGGCTGAGGCCTGGGTGTTTCAGCCTTCGCAAGGCACCAAAAAAGCGCTGGAGCCTTTTGCGATGGAGCCGGGCGGGCCGGATGCCATGATGTGCGAGGCGGGTTACAACGTGCCGCTGCCGGATGATAAGGAAGCGCCCACAGGGCCGCCGCACCTGCCGGGGCTACTGATTTTCTCGGCGCAGTTGCAGAGCTTCTATGCGCCTGATCTGCCAGAGGAGATAAACCGGCAGGGGCAGTTGCTGCTGGGCCGTGGCTTGGATATTTCCAAAGGAGGAAATGGGCAAATAGGTGAAGAAAGCAGTAGTAAAATGGGTGAAGGTGTTGGATAATATGCGCTTTCCGGATAATGCTACGAAGCCGAAACAAACAGGAGGACAGTATGGGACAACCCGCCGCCAGAGTTGGTGATATGCACGTATGTCCGATGGTTACACCGGCTGTGCCCCCGATCCCTCATGTGGGTGGTCCGCTTTTGCCGCCGGGTAAGCCAACCGTGCTTATTGGCTGCATGCCTGCGGCCACTATTGGCAATATGGCGGTCTGTGTTGGCCCGCCTGATGCCGTAGCCAAAGGCTCGGCCACGGTGCTCATTGGCTCTATGCCAGCCGCTCGTATGGGCGATAGCTGCGCCCATGGTGGCGCCATTGCTGTGGGTTTCCCGCAAGTGTTAATCGGGGGCTAACGCAGATAATGGGTTTAACGCTTCATATGCAAGGCTCGGGTATGATGCCCAATGGCATGACCTCGATACAGCTGCAAAACGGAGCGATTTCGCTTGGGCGGGCAGATGGCAATGACGTGGTTTTGCCAGACCCTGACCGCACAATTTCCTCTCGTCACTGCATAATTGAAGAGCGCGGGAATGATTATGTGGTGATGGATATCTCCACCAACGGCACATTTCTGAACTACATGCCGCAGCCGCTTGGCCCTACCCCGTCACCGCTTAATCACGGGGATACCGTCGCTGTGGGCGGCTTTGAATTTCGGGTTGAAATAAGCGCGGCATTGGGCGCCCCTGCGATGGACCCTTACGCCAATCTTGCCGCGCCGATGATGAACGATATTTTGGCGCCACTGCCCCCTGAAGGCGAAGAGCTGGCCGGTTTTGTGGGCGGATTAGACGACGCAGGTGCTGCCACTGGCGATGCGATTGCTGCGCTTTTGGGCGATGGCCCCGCCGTTGGCCCAGATGCCAGCGGGCTGGCCGCGCCCCCCCCAGAGCCCGCGCCGCTCATTCCGGAAGACGAAGATATTTTTGGCCCCGGAGGCGACCCTTTCGACGGGGTGGAAACCAGCGCGCCTGACCACGGTGCTTCGGCGCAAGATTACTTTTCTGCCCCGCCCGCGCAAGCAGGTGCAGGCGCGCTTATTCCTGATGATTGGGACGAGAGCGGCCCGGAGCCAATGGCCGCCCCAGCGCCGGTGGCGGCGGCAGCCGTTCCACAGGCCGCTGCGCCTATGGCCAACACGCCAGTTTCAGGTGATGCCGCGCGGGCCTTTCTGTTAGCGGCCAAGGCGGGGGAAGGCTTGGATGATGCCGACCTCACGGCAGCAATGGAACGCACCGGCGCGGCGTACCGCATTATGGTTGAAGGGCTGCGCGATGTGTTGATGACTCGCGCTTCCATCAAGTCCGAATTTCGACTTGGGCAAACTATGATCTCGCCGGACGGGAATAACCCGATCAAATTTTCTGTGAGCGCTGATCAGGCCGTGGAGGCGATGGTCAAGCCGAATATGCCGGGATATCTGGAGGCCGATAAGGCCGCCACGGAAGCTGTGAACGATATTAAGGCGCATGAAGTCGCGATGATGACGGGCATGCAGGCCGCGATTAAGCAATTGCTTGAGCGGTTTGATCCGGCCAGGCTTTCTGCCAAGATGGAGGCCAAGAAGAGCCTGTTTGGTGGTGGTAAGGCGAAGCGCTGGGATGTGTTTGAAAAAATGTATAGCGAAATTGCTGCTGAGGCCGAGGACGATTTTCAGGCGCTTTTTGGCCAAGCATTTGCTAAAGCTTATGAAGAACAATTGCGCAAACTGCGCTAAGGTGGGCGGGCAACCGCCATTTGGGAGACGTAAACGTGGCTTGGGATAGTAAAGTTGTGTGGAGTGAGGGGCTGTTTTTGCAGCCGCAACACTTTCAGCAAAATGACCGATATGTGGAATCTCTTGTGGGTGGCTTGGCGGGCAGCCTGACGCCGCATGCGTGGGGTGTGAGCGAGCTGACGATCGATAGCGAGCTGCTCCGCCTTGGTAAATTTGCCGTGAAATCTGTGAGTGGACTAACGCCAGATGGCGCGCTGTTTCGGGTGCCCGCTGCCGAGGGGCATCCGCCAAGCTTGGACGTGCCGGAGAACATTAAAAACACCGTGGTTTACCTGACGATCCCGACCCGTCGCCACGGGGCGACCGAGGTGGATATGTCGGGCGCTGAAAAATCAGCCGCACGCTATGCGCCGAGCGAAATTGAAATCACCAATGCGGTGGGCAACCAAAAAACCCCGACCACCCTCGCCGTTGCCAAGTTACGGCTGGAGTTTGCGTTGGAAATGGACGACATGTCTGACCGGCTTGCGATTCCGATTGCACGGATTATCGAGGTGAAATCTGATAAAGAGGTGGTGCTGGACCGCAGTTTTATCCCTACCTGCCTTGATATTCGCGCCTCCACCACGCTGGCGGATTTTGTGCGCGAGATCGAAGGGTTGCTCGGGCATCGCTCTGATGCGCTGGCCGGACGGCTGGTAGAAAGTGGCCCCGCCAAGGCCGCTGCCGAAATCACTGATTTCCTGCTGCTGATTTGTGTGAACCGCTATCTGCCGATGACTCGGCATCTTTCAGCCCTGCAAAACGCCCATCCGGCGATGATTTACCAATTTCTGATTGGGCTGGCGGGCGAGCTTTCCACCTATATGGACAGCACCAAAAAGCCGCCTAATTTCCCGCTTTACCAGCATGAAAACCTCACAGCCACTTTTGTGGACGTGATGCGCGCACTTAGGCAATACCTCTCGGCTGTGCTGGAGCAAAACGCCGTGCAAATTCAACTGGAAGCGCGGAAGTATGGCATTTCGGTGGGTATGATCGCCGACAAACGCTTGCTGCAAGGTGCGAGCTTTATTATCGCGGCCAAGGCTGATGTGCCACCTGAAACCATTCGTAAGCACTTCCCGACCCAAGCTAAGCTTGGGCCGGTTGAGGGCATTCGGCAGCTGGTAAACTCGGCGTTGCCGGGCATCGGGATGCGGCCTATGCCGGTGGCCCCGCGGCAAATTCCGTTTCATGCTGGCGTTACGTATTTTGAGCTGGATCGCAGCGGCGAGCTTTGGAAGCAGTTGCAAACCTCGGGCGGGTTGGCGGTGCATGTAGCCGGAGATTTACCGGGGCTTCAGATGGAGCTTTGGGCGATCAGGAACGGGTAAGGGAGAAAACGCATGAGCAATGATGATGATCCGTTTGCCGAGCCGAATGACACGGAAAAAACGATTGTAAACCTGCGCCCGGGGGGCCGAGCGCCCGCCCCGCAGCAGCCCGCTTATGCGCCCCCGCCCCAGCAAGGCTTTGGCCAGCCGCAGCCGCCGCAACAAGGTTTTGGGCAACCCCAGCAGGGGTTTGGCCAGCCGCAACAGCAAGGTTTTGGGCAGCAACAGCCGGTTCAGCCGCAAATGCCACAGCAGCCGCCTCGGGCGGCCGAGGCCAGCTTTGCGTTGACCGGTATGAACACGCTGAACGCCGCTGCCAGCCAGATTTTCGCCCTTATTGGCCGGATCAGAAACCGCGCCCAGCATAATGACCCAGCAGCCCTGCGCACCTCGGTCGTGAAAGAAATTCAGGCGTTTGAGCAGCGCTGTTTGCATGCCGGCGTGGCGGCTCAGCAAGTGAATATCGCGCGCTATTTGCTGTGTGCTACAGTGGATGACGTGGTGCTGAACACCCCGTGGGGCGGCCGCTCTGTGTGGACTACCCAGAGCATGGTTGGCACCTTTCATAAGGAAACCCATGGCGGCGATCGGTTTTTTGATTTGTTGGCGCGCATGGAGCAAGACCCAGCCACCAACCTCGAAACGCTTGAGTTTATCTATGTGTGCTTGAGTCTCGGTTTTGAAGGCCGCCTGCGGGTGGAAAACCAAGGCACTGACAAACATATGCGCATTCGTGAGGGGCTAGCACGGCTTATTCGGGCCCAACGGGGCGACCAAGAGCACGCGCTTTCGCCCTTCTGGAAGGGCATTAAGCTGGCGCATAAAGCGCTGAATATCTGGAAGCCGCTTTGGATTATTACCGGCATTTTGGTGGTGGTATTAACGGGAACCTTTGTGGGCCTTTCCTATGCCTTAACGGGTGAAACCGAGCGGCTGCAAGGCGCGCTGGCAACGCTTGGGCAGCCCGAGCCGATAGAGCTAACCCGCCGTGCGCCGCCACCACCGCCACCGCCACCGGCGCCGGAGGTTGAGGAGCGGTTGGATGTAGTTACAGGCTTTTTGAAAGAGGAAATTGACGAAGGCGTTGTGACGATTTTTGAGCAAGGCAACACATTGGTCATCCGGATTGCGGGGGCTGAGATGTTTGGCCCAGGGCGAGATGTTATTCAAGCTGGGTATGCCGAGCGCATCATAAAAGTAGCGGCTGCGTTTGATGGCCAACCCGGGTCTATCTTGATTGCGGGTCATTCTGATAGCGACCCGATTTCAAACGCACGCTTTCCGAACAATCAGGTTTTATCGCTTAGGCGGGCAGAAGCCGTGATGGCGGTGATCGTAGGGGCGCTTGAAGACCCTGATCGGGTGACGGCTGAAGGCCGTGCCGACCGTGAGCTGATATTGAATGAAAACGGCACTGAAGATAAACGGCTAAGTCGCCGCGTTGAAGTGATTTTGGTGAAATAGGGCAGAGACATGATTAGATACGTTCGCAAAATATTTGCCTCACTGTTGTTTGCTCTGCTCTTCATGGGCATCGCATTTTCGGTAGCGATATGGTTTTTCGGCCCGCTGCTTAAACTGGGCGAATGGCAGCCTTTTGGCACCATGTTTGCTCAAATCATGTGGATTATCGGCATCTGGGTGTTTATCTTTGTGGTGCTTATCACCCGTTGGCTGCTGCGCCGTCGCCGCGAGAAAAAGATGGGCGACGAGATGGTCGCTGACGATGATGACGACGAAGACGATGACGCGGTTAAACAGGAGCTGAAGGAAATGCGCGCCCGTATGAAGGACGCCCTGAAAACCTTGCGGAAGTCAAAGCTTGGTGGGCGGAGCATTTACCAGCTGCCTTGGTATGTTATCATCGGCCCTCCGGGGGCGGGTAAAACCACTGCGATTGTAAATTCCGGCCTCAAGTTTCCGCTGGCGGAAAAGCTGGGCATGAAGGCGTTGGGTGGCGTGGGTGGCACGCGGAATTGCGATTGGTGGTTTACCAACGAGGCGGTGCTGATAGATACGGCGGGCCGCTATACCACGCAGGATTCAGATGAAGAGGCCGACAGCCAAGCGTGGAATGGCTTTCTGAAAATGCTGCGCAAATTTCGCAAACGCCAGCCGATTAACGGCGCGATTGTGGCTATTTCGCTGTCTGATCTCTCGATGCAGGATGCACAGCAGCGCAAAATGCACGCGGATGCCATTCGCCACCGCTTGAAAGAATTGCGCGAAAAGCTTGGCGTGCGCTTTCCGGTCTATATTCTATTCACCAAGGCTGACCTAATCGCGGGCTTTTCGGAGTTCTTTGAAAACCTCTCGCGGGAAGACCGTGAGCAGGTGTGGGGCTTTACCTATAAATTCAAAAAGGGCAAAAAAGCACCTGAGCCGATGGCGGCTTTTGACGAGCAATTTGCGGCCTTACTGAACCAGATTAACAACCTGTCGCTGGAGCGACTTCAGCAGGAAATGGACCCGCAACGACGCGGGCTGATCTCGGGGTTTGCCCAGCAAATTGCTTCCTTGCAAAGCGTGGCTAAGGAGTTCCTGAACGAGGTGTTTCAGGAAGACAGATTTAGCGAGCGCCAGCTTTTGCGCGGGGTTTATTTTACCTCTGGCACCCAAGAAGGCACCCCGATTGACAGGTTGATGATGGGCATGGCCCGCACCTTTGGCATTGGCCGCCAAGCGATTGGCACCGGCTCGGGGCAGGCTAGAAGCTATTTTCTCAAGCGGTTGCTTGACGGGGTGATCTTTAAAGAGGCTGGGCTGGTTTCGGCGGATGACAAGGTGGCGCGGCGCTATAAGTGGTTTGTGCGCACGTCTGTGACCGCCGCCCTGCTGGCCGCCGCCGCTATCGGTGCGCTCTGGGGCTTTAGCTTTGTTGGTAATAAAGATCTGATTGCCACCGCCGCCGAGCGCACCCAGCTTTATGACCAACTGGCCAAAAATGTGCCGACCTCGCCGATTGAAGACGTTGACTTGACGCAAATCGTGGCCCCGCTGGACCTGCTGCGCAATATCCCCGGCAACCCAGCGCAGGGTGATACCGAAACGCCGCGCGAGCTGACATACGGCCTGTATCAGGGTGAATATGTGGGTAATGAAGCGGCGCTGACTTACCGAAATGCGCTGAACCAAATGATGTTGCCGCGCTTGTTGCTTAAGCTGGAGCGGCAAATGCAGGGCAACCTGAACAACCCTGATTTCCTGTTTGAATCGCTTAAGGTTTACATGATGTTGGGCCTTCAAGGGCCAATGAATGATACCCTTGTGACCGAATGGATGCGCGGCGATTGGATGCAAACCTACCCGGGTGAGGGCAATGCCCAATTGCGGGAAGGCTTAATGAACCATCTCACATCGATGATAAACCAGCCGATGCGCGAGATCGCTTTGCACGGCCCGATGGTAACGCAAATCCAGACACTTCTGGCGGAAACGCCGGTTTCACAGCGGATTTATAGCTCTATTATCAACAGCCCACCGGCCAAGGCTTTGCCGGCATGGCGGATACTGGAAGAGGGCGGCCCGCTGACGTCGCGGGTTATTATCCGCCCGTCCGGCGCGCCATTGAGCGAAGGCGTGGTTGGGATTTTCACCAAAAACGGATTTTATAATGTGTTCCTGCCTGCCGCTTTGGATGTGTCCGAGCAGCTGAGATCTGAAAACTGGGTGTTGGGGGAGCGCGGCGAAGACCTGAGCGACCCCAATGCGCTCACACGGATCGCGCGGGATGTGCTGGACCTTTATTATACCGATTATATCGATGCTTATGAAAGTGTGCTGGGAGATATTGACGTAAAGCCGATGGGTGCTGTGAGCGAGGTTGTTGACACGCTCAATGTGCTTTCGGGGCCAAATTCTCCGGTGGCGAAGCTGCTGAAATCAGTTGAGAACCAAACGCGGCTAACGCAGCGGGAAGCCGGTGTGAATGTTGATGGTGCGGTGGAAGATGTGGCCGGTTTTGCTGGAAGCGAGCTGTTTGACGCGCAATCCGTGCGCACGCAAGCATTGCTTCAGGTGCTGGCCAGTAGCGCCACCTCTGCGGGGCAAGAAGCCCCGCCGCCCGAGGGCACGGTGGTGGAGCAGCGCTTTGAGTGGCTCAAGCAATTTGCTGTGGGTGTTGAGGGCGCGCCCAGCCCGCTTGACGAGGTTATGAACAAGCTCACTAACCTTTACCAAGAGCTAAACCGGCTCTCTATTAGTGGCGGAAGTGCAAACCTCGGTGGCGGGGCTGGCACCGAATTGCAGCTGCTTTTGGGCCGGATGCCGGACCCGATGAAGCGCTGGGTTGAGCAGGTAACTTCGGGCAGCGCAGGGGCCACCATTGGGGGGGCGCGCGCGGCGCTAAATGCCTCATGGCAAGCGCAGGTGCTGCCGACCTGCAATCGGGCCGTTAACAACCGCTATCCGTTTTTCAAAAACCAGCAGGCCGATATTCCTATTCAGGAATTTGCGCGGGTGTTTGCGCCTCAAGGCCTGATAGACAAATATTTTCAGGATAACCTGATGGAATTTGTGGACACCACAGGCAGCCCGTGGCGCTGGCGGCGGGTGCAAAACCAGGAGCTGGGGATATCGGATTCGGTGCTGCTGCAATTTCAGCGGGCTGCCGAAATTCGGGATGCGTTTTTCCTCAGCCCCGGCCTTCCGGTGGTGAGCTTTGACCTGAAGGTCTTGAACCTTGACCCCAACGCGCGGCGGGTGCAGCTGGCGATTGAAGGCCAGATTCTGGATTATCGGCAAAACCAGCCAGCGCAAGATGTACCAATGCAATGGCCTTATGAGGGCGGCCCAACGCAAGTGGTGCTGGAGCCAAAGCGGCGCAATGCCGAAAACTCGCGCGCCTTTGAAGGCCCGTGGGCGCTTTTTAGAATGCTCGATGCTGCCGAGGTGCGCCGCACTCAAGTGGCTGACCGCTCTCGCGTGATCTTCAATATTGGCGGACGGATTGTGAGCTTTCAGCTGCGGGCAGGGGCGGCCTATAATCCGTTTCAGCTGAGCGCGCTGACCAATTTTCGCTGCCCGAGCTCGCTTTAATGAGCGCGGCGTTTGGATATTTTGGCAAATTTCCAGCGCTGGGCGATTTTGTGCGCGGCAATACCAACCGCCGCTTTGTGGAGGCGTGGGATACCTTTTTGCAAGAGGGCTTTCTGGCCAGCAGCGAGGCCTTGGGCGAGGGCTGGCGCGAGGCTTATCAAACCGCGCCTATTTGGCGTTTTACAATTGGCGAGGCGCTCATTCAAGGCGGGCCATATTACGGGGTTATGATGCCAAGCCAAGATGCTGTCGGGCGGTTGTTTCCGCTAACTTTGGTGGCGCAAGGCGGGCCGGCGCCGCTCAGCGATGGCGGGTTTTTCATTCCGGTTGAGGATGCCGCGCTCAATATGCTCGACAGCCTTCGGGGCAAACCCGAGCTTGAAGCCATGCTCGCGGCATTGCCCGCATGCTGTTCTAGCATTCCGATAGCGGCCCAAGAAAGCCGATGGCTCTCGGCCCCGGGTGAGGCATATGGTGCGCCTTTGGGGCTGGCCTGCGAGGGCCTGCCATCAGGCCGCGCGTTTAATACATTGTTGAATCAAGACACACGTGATTGGACCGGAGAAATAATAACAGGGGAATTGGCATGAGTTTTTTTTATCACTGCGCTAAAACCGATGTCGGGTTGGTGCGCAAAGTTAACGAGGATTCGATGATCTCGGTGCCGGAACTCGGCATGTTTATGGTGGCCGACGGTATGGGTGGCCATGCGGGCGGGGATTTTGCCTCGCAGTGCATTGTGGGCCGCATTGGCCAAATAGACCAGAACCTGCCGTCAAGCGAGGTGATGAAAGCGATGCGCAGTGCGATATTGGAAGCGCATTACGAAATTTTGGCTGAGGCGGACCGGCGGGGCGGTGGCACCATCGGCTCTACGGCTGTTGGCCTGATCCTGTCTAAGCCGCATTTTGCATGCCTTTGGGTGGGGGATAGCCGCTTATACCACATGCGCAATGGCAAAATGACCCAGCTTTCAACGGACCATTCATTGGTGAATGACCTGCTAGAAAGTGGCCAGATCACAGAAGAGGAAGCGGTAAACCATCCGCATGGCAATGTGATTACCCGTGCCGTGGGTGTGGGTGATACCGTCGAAATTGACAAACTGCGCGGCACCTATGAGCCGGGAGACCGCTTTTTGCTGTGCTCAGACGGGCTGAGCGGGTTTGTAACCGATGAGGTGATCGCGCAATATATGAGCACCGCCCCGATCACCAGCCTTTGCAATGAGCTGATAGATCTGGCTTTAAAAGGTGGCGGGCGTGATAATATTACAGCGATTGTTATTGAAATCCCCGACTATTTTTAGCCTTCCTTTACCGATATT
Source organism: Paracoccaceae bacterium (assembly GCA_002402045.2). Taxonomy (GTDB): domain Bacteria; phylum Pseudomonadota; class Alphaproteobacteria; order Rhodobacterales; family Rhodobacteraceae; genus UBA3077. The sequence continues at coordinate 46,223 of NVUX02000088.1, forward strand.
TGAAATGAACACCCTATGAACCAACCGCCATCTTCTACGGTCAAATCTCTACGCCTCGCCCTTTCGGGGCTGGAGGTGCTTATTGCCGAAGTGCAAAACGGCATGCAGGTGCATGTAGAAGCCGCGCTCGATATTATCGAGGCAGGCAAGGGACGGCTCATTGTGGTGGGCATTGGCAAAAGTGGCCATATTGGTGCCAAGCTGGCTGCCAGTTTTGCCTCTACAGGCACGCCCGCATTTTTTGTGCACCCCACTGAGGCCAGCCACGGAGACCTTGGCATGATTGCGCGTGAAGACGTGGTGATGCTGATTTCTAAGTCAGGAGAAACCAAGGAGCTGCAAGACATTATTGCCTATTGCAAACGCTTTGGCATGAAGATGATCGCGCTGACCAGCGGCGCTGATAGCCTTGTGGGCCGCGCCGCCGATGTGGCACTTGTGTTGCCCAATGTGCGAGAGGCCTGCCCCAATGATCTTGCCCCCACCACCTCGACCCTGATGACCATGGCGCTTGGCGATGCGCTTGCCGTTGCGCTGGTGGAGCGGCGCGGATTTTCCGAGCGGAATTTTCATGATTTTCATCCCGGCGGAAAGCTGGGCGCGCAACTGGTGCCGGTGAGTGAAATTATGCAATCCAAAAACCTGCCTTTGGCGCTTGAGAGCGCCAGTATTAATCAGGCATTGGGGGTGCTTACTAAAGGGTCGCTCGGGGTGGTTGGCATTACAAATTCAGCAGGGGCGCTGGTGGGGGTTATCACCGATGGTTACGTGCGCCGCTATCTTGAGCGCTCTGCCGAGCGGACTATGAAAGCTGCCATGTGGGAAACCACCGCGCGCGAGATTATGAGCCAAAGCCCTATTACTATTCCGCCCGATACTATGGCCGTAGAAGCCCTAGCTGGCCTGCAATCACACAAAATTTCGGCGCTGTTTGTCGAGACCGCTGGCCGCCCTGTCGGCATCGTGACCTTCCTGACGCTCTTGCAAGCCGGGGTTGCCTGATGGTGACCATCGTCATTCCGGCTCGCTTTCAGAGCCAGCGATTTCAAGGCAAGCCTCTGGCCATGCTGCGCGGGGCTAGCGGGCAACAAAAATCGTTAATTCAGCGCAGCTGGGAGGCGGGCTGTGCTGTGCCCGATGTGAAGCGGGTGATTGTGGCGACGGATGATGAGCGCATCGCTAACCACGCAAAGGGGTTTGGCGCCGAGGTCATGATGACCTCTCCCAAGGCGGCCAATGGCACCGAGCGCTGTGCTGAAGTGGCCACGCGCTTACCCGATGCTGAGCTGATCGTAAATTTGCAGGGTGACGCGCCGCTAACCCCGCCTGAATTTGTGTCGGCTGTGATTGCCAATATGGGCAGCGCGCAAATGGCCACGCCGGTTTTGCGTGCTGATGCGCAAACGCTTCGCCGTCTGCAAGCCGATCGCAAAGCGGGTATGGTCGGCGGCACCACGGCGGTGTTTGATAGCAACGGCCGCGCGCTTTATTTCTCCAAAGAAGTGCTGCCGTATTCAGATAAGCTCGCGCCAGAAGATGCCGTATTTCACCATGTTGGCCTTTATGCTTATCGGCCCGAAGCTCTGCGCCGCTATGCCCGCTGGCCGATGGGCCGTTTGGAACGGATTGAGGGGCTGGAGCAGCTCCGATTTCTGGAAAATGGCGTGATGATACAATGTGTTGAAGTGGAGGCCAAATCTCGCGTATTCTGGGAGGTGAACAACCCGCAAGATATTGAGCGGGTAGAAAAGGCGTTGGCCGAAATGGGAGTGGAATGATGAAAACGGTGCAGGTGCAAGGCCCTTCGGGTGTGGTCGAATTTTGTAATACCGCCCCGTTTACACTCATAATCGGCCCCTGCCAGATCGAGAGCCGCGCGCATTGCTTGCAGCTGGCGAAAACCCTGAAAAGCATGTGTGTTGATGCCGGTATCCCGATGATATTCAAGGCGTCTTTTGATAAAGCCAACCGCACATCGGGAGATGCGCCGCGCGGCGTGGGGATAGAAAAAGGCCTTGATATATTGGCCGAAGTGCGAAGCGAAGTTGGCGTTTCGGTGCTTAGCGATGTTCATGAGGCTAGCCAATGCGCCCGTGTGGCTGCGGTTGTTGACGTGTTGCAAACCCCTGCTTTTTTGTGCCGCCAAACAGACCTTTTACGCGCGGCTGCGGCGACTGGTAAGCCTGTGAACATTAAAAAAGGCCAGTTTTTGGCCCCGTGGGATATGGCGCATGTGGCCGAAAAGCTTGGGGATGCGCCTGTTATGCTCACCGAGCGTGGGTCCAGCTTTGGCTATAATACTCTGGTCAATGATTTTCGGGCCTTGCCGATTATGGCGGCGACGGGCCATCCGGTTATATTTGACGCCACCCATTCGGTGCAGCAGCCCGGCGGGCAGGGTGCTGCCTCTGGTGGGCAGCGCGAATTCGTAGACTCATTGGCGCGGGCGGCGCTGGCCGTGGGGGTTGCGGGCCTTTTCATCGAGGCGCATGATGACCCAGATAATGCCCCTTCAGACGGCCCCAACATGCTCTCGCTTTCAGCTTTGCCGGTGCTTTTGCAGCGTTGGAAAACACTGGACGCTTTGACCAAAGGATAGAAAATGCGTGATTATCAGCAAGATGGCCGCTCGGTAGTGCTAAGCCAAAATGGCATGTGCGCCACCTCCCACCCTTTGGCTGCTAAAGTGGCGGTGAACATTCTGGAAGCGGGGGGCAACGCTGTGGATGCGGGCATTGCTGCTGCGATGGTTTTGAATATTTGCGAGCCACAAATGACAGGGCTGGGCGGCGATTGTTTTGCGCTTTTGCAGCCGGCACCGGGGGTGCAACCCATCGGGCTAAACGCCTCGGGTCGCGCGCCGGCGGGCCTGTCTGCCGATCGCTTGCGCGCGGCTGGCCATGCGACCATTCCCGATGGCAGCGCTAATGCTGTTACCATCCCCGGTGCTGTGGATGGCTTTGTGACGTTAAGCCACGACCACGGTAAATTACCACTTTCCGAAGTGCTCGCCCCCGCAATTCGCTATGCTGAGGAGGGCGTGCCCGTTGCGCCCCGTGTGGCTTTTGACTGGGCCAATGACGCAAGCCGCTTGCAGGGCACCGCCCGCAGCCGCTACTTACTTAATGGCAAAGCACCCAAGGCAGGGCAGGTTTTTGCTGCGCCCGACCAAGCCAAAGTGTTGCGCAAAATTGCTGCGCAAGGCCGTGCGGGGTTTTATGAGGGCGAAGTGGCAGAAGACCTGGTCAGCGCACTGCAAGCCGCGGGCGGCAGCCATACGTTGGCCGATTTTGCGGCCACAAAATGCGATTATGTGACGCCAATTAGCACGGCTTACAAAGGCCACACCCTTACCGAGCTACCGCCCAATGGCCACGGGGCCACAGCACTTTTGATGGCCAATATCCTTGCCCATTTTGACCTTACCAGCCTTGATCCCCTCAGCGCTGAGCGCGCTCATCTGGAGGCCGAGGCCGCCAAGCTCGCCTATGATGCCCGCGACCGCTTTATTGCAGACCCTTCCGCCATGCAGCGGCTGGACCATCTTCTAAGCCCTGCTACGGCGGCTAGTCTTGCGGATTTAATTGATCCAAATAAAGCCCTACACTTGCCTAGCCAAAGGCTGGAATCCGTTCATAAAGAGACCGTCTATTTAACCGTGGTTGATAAAGACCGCATGGCGCTTTCCCTGATTTACTCGGTGTTTCATAGCTTTGGCAGCGGCATCGCCTCTGACAAATTTGGCATATTGCTGCAAAATCGCGGGGCGGGCTTTACCCTGCAAAAAGGCCACCCAAATGAGGCCAAAGGCGGCAAGCGCCCCATGCATACCATCATCCCCGGAATGCTGGGAAAGCCGGGCGAATACCTTATGCCATTTGGCGTAATGGGCGGGCAATACCAGCCAAACGGACATATGCGTTTTCTTTCAAATATTGCTGATTATGGCATGGACCCGCAGGCGGCTATTAGCCTGCCTCGCAGTTTTTCCCATGCCGGTGAGCTGGCCGTGGAGGGCGGATATAGTGATGAAAGTCGCGCCAAGCTTGCGGCGCTTGGCCACTCTGTTATCAGGCCTAAAACCGCGATTGGCGGTGCCCAAGCCATTCGAATTGATGCGGAATCGGGCGTTCTTATGGCGGGATCTGATCCGCGTAAAGATGGCTGCGCCTTAGGATACTAGCCAAGGTGTGCGGCGCTCCACCGCGCCCGCAGAGCAAAACCCTCAAGGTGTGCAGTTTTCGGCGGGCGCGCTAGTGCAGGTTTGCGCCCAAACTATAATGCCCGTCACTAAATTCGCCAAACATTTCGTCCACATCCGGATGGCCAACCGGCTCTTCGCTATCATCACGCAACAGGTTTTGCTCGGAAACATAAGCTACATAATATGACGAGTCATTTTCCGCAAACAGGTGGTAGAATGGTTGGTCGCGGGCGGGCCTAATATCCTCAGGGATGTTTTCGATCCATTCCTCAGAGTTATTAAACTCGGCATCCACATCAAAAACCACCCCGCGAAACGGGTGCACACGGTGCTTTACCACCTGCCCTAAAGAAAATTTTGCGGTCTGCTGTTTCATCACTTGTATCTAACCTTTGGCTCACCGCATATATATAGGATGGCTGGGCGAGATGTCCACATGCTCAATGGGATAAGGATAACGGCTATGCATCTGGCGCTGGAAGTTCTGCAAATTATTGCGCCCGTTATTTTGCTGGCAGGAGTCGGCTTTGCATGGGCCGCGCTTGGCTTTGAATATAACGTGCAGTTCGTTACGCGGCTCACGATGAATCTCTCTGTGCCAGCCTTGATATTTACTGCTTTGGTCAAAACTGAGATCGACCCTGACGCCCTACAAATCACGGCTTTAGCCGCTGCCGCAGCTTATATTGCGGTCGCCGTGATCTCGGCGATTGCCCTACGCCTCGGGCGCTTCAGCCAGCGCACATTTTTGCCACCTTTGGTGTTTGGCAATACCGGAAACTTGGGCCTGCCGCTGGCGTTTTTTGCCTTTGGGCAAGCCGGGTTTGATTACGCGGTTGTGGTGTTTGCCGTCATGGCTTTCCTCTCCTTTACCCTTGGCGTGTGGCTGGTTTCTGGCAATAGTTCGCCACTTTCCGCGCTAAAGCAGCCCATTGTCTGGGCCACTGTGCTTGGCTCTGTTTTTCTTGTTAATGACTTTGCTTTGCCGGCTTGGAGCATGAACACCCTTGAATTGCTGGGCAAAATTGCTATTCCGCTGATGCTCATCACCCTAGGCGTGGCGATCACGCGCCTAAAGCCGGCGTCGCTCGGGCGGGCTTTTGGGCTTTCAATGCTTAAGCTGGCCATCTGCGTGGCCGTGCCCGTGGGTATTGGCCTTTGGCTCGGCCTGCCCGAGGTTGCTTTTGCGGCGCTGGTTGTGCAAGTGGCCACACCGGTGGCCGTCACGTCTTATATGTTGGCCGAGAAATATGGGGCTGACGCCGCCGAAGTTGCGGGGCTTGTGGTGGTTTCCACCTTGCTCTCGGTGCTCGCCATTCCGCTTATTCTCGGCTTCATGTTGTAAGGCCTCTTGATTTCGGGGCTCATTTGGGGCTTGATAGGGCCAATAATAAAAAGCAGTTTATATCGAGTCAGGCCTATGCGTAAAACCGCCATCCTTCTGGTGCTTATCCTTGCTTCATGCGTGCGGCAAAGCCAGCCGCCCACGCGGCAGGATAACGCTTGCTCTATTCTCGACCAGCGTCCCGGCTGGCTGCGCGATATGCGCAAAGCCGAGGCGGTATGGGGCGCGCCGATTTCTGTCCAGATGGCGATTATCTGGAAGGAAAGCAGCTTTCGGTCCCGCGCAAAAACAACCCGAACTTTCTTTCTTGGCTCTATCCCCACTGGCCGCATTTCAACGGCGTTTGGTTTTTCGCAAGCGCTGGATGGCACATGGGGGGATTATCAGTCTGCCACCGGGCGGCGCAATGCGCGGCGCACGGATTATGGAGACTCAACCGATTTTATCGGCTGGTATATGTCCGAATCCAAGCGCCGAAACGGCATCGCTTTAACCGACGCCTATAACCAGTATCTGGCATACCACCAAGGGCAGGGCGGCTATCGAAGTGGCAGTTATCGTGGGCAAAATTGGCTATTGGACGTGGCCCGCCAAGTGCAAAACCGCGCCGATCTTTATGAGAGCCAACTGCCAAATTGTAGCTAAAACACCTGTTTTTCTGTTCTGAGGTCTCGCCAAGCTCGACGATTGCGGCGCTCCACCCTTGCACGGCTTTGAGATATTATGCCTGCGCCGCGTCGCATATGCCGTGCTTGTGGCATAAAGTTATTTTTTTGATCCGAGGGCTGTGAACACAAATATCAGAGTTGCGACCACGATGATAGACGGTCCTGCGGGCGTATCTGCCTCCCAGCTCATCCACAATCCGCCCAGCACAGAAAGGCTGCCGATTAGGGCCGTAATTGCCACCATGCGCTCGGGGGTGCGGGCTAACGGGGCGGCGGCGGCGGCGGGCAGAATGAGCATGGCGGTAATCAGCAGAATCCCGACAAGCTTCATGGCCAGTGCCACAAATAGCGCCAGCGACAGGGTGAAAACCAGCTTATCGCGCAGCAATGAGCCACCTTCGGCGGCCATAAGCTCTGGCGAAAGTGTAGCATTCAGCAGCCCTCGCCAAGCGCTTGCAATGACAGCCAAAATAGCCCCACCGCCAGTGGCGATCCAGATGATCTCACTGGTGGAAACCGTCAGGATATCCCCCAGTAGTGTGTTGATCAGATTTAGCCGCACGCCGGGTAAAACCGCGGCAACCACCAACCCGATGGCGAGTGCCGCATGGGAAAACACACCCAGCATGGTATCGGCAGCAAATCCGCCACGTGTGGCAAATGTGATTGTGAGCGCCATGGCAGACGCCACCACAACCACGCCCACAATTGGTGGCATCGAAAAGCTCAATGCCAACGCCACGCCAAGCAGGGCGGCGTGGCCGGTGGCATCTCCAAAATAGGCCATCCGGCGCCAAACTACGAGGCAGCCAAGTGGCGCTGCAACCCATGCAACCAGCAGCCCCGCCACGGCGGCTTTTAAAAGGAAGGGGTCAATCATGGTCGCAATGCTCGTGATGATGGTGCTGGTAGGGGGCGATGCCGGCGCGGGGGCCGAATAGCTGAAGGTAATTCGGGTCTTCTGCCACAACGCCCGGCGTGCCAGAGCAGCAAATATGCTGGTTAAGGCAGATCACGCGGTCAGATTGCGCCATCACCATATGGAGATCATGGCTAACCATAAACACGGCCACGCCGGTTTCAGCGCGAATATCTGAAAGCAGCTGATAAAACCGTGCTTCACCGGGGGAATCCAGCCCTTGGGTTGGCTCGTCCAGTATAAGCAGATCTGGTGCACGCATCAGGGCGCGAGCCAGCAACACCCGTTGGGTTTCGCCGCCCGAAAGCGCGGCCATTTGCGTGTCTTGTAGGCTCTCGGCGCCGCATCTGCTGAGCATCTCACGGCGTCTTGCGCGATTGCGCTCACCGGAAAGCGCAATAAACCGGTCTACCGGCATGGGGATGAGCTGCTCCAACGGCAGCTTTTGCGGGGTATAACCAAGCCGCAGGCCCTTGCGGCGAATTAGGCTGCCACTAAAAGGCACCATTCCGATAAGTGCGCGTATCAATGTGGTTTTCCCTGCCCCGTTTGGGCCGATCAACGTTAGTGCCTCACCGGGGAGGATTTCAAAATCCACCGAGTCCAGCAGCACCCGCTTGCCACGCTTTACCGTTAGGCCTTTGGCAGCAATAAGAGGGGTTTTAGGCATGGAAGCACTTTCAAGGGTCGACCCAAATTACCGTAAGCTACGCGCCGCCGCAAGCGCCCCTTTCCGCTTGCGGAAAGATCAAAACCAGGGGGCTCGATGCCCCCTGGTTTTGACGCTAGCGGTTTTGCGCGTGATATTCGGCATTTGGCTTCATATCTACAGCCGAGGCCATCTTATTGGTCATATTGAAAAAGCTCGCAACAGCCGCCACATCCCAAATATCGGCTTCCGAGAGGCCCACATCGCGCAAGCTCTGCCGATCTGTCTCAGCCATTTGCGCGCTGTCTTCTGTCATCTTCACAGCAAAATCCAACATCGCGCGCTCACGCGGTGTTAGCTCTGCTGCGCGGTAATTCATCACCAGCGCTTCGCCAAGTTCGGGCTTACCCGAAAGCTCACGCACCGCGGCGCCATGCGCCACGAGGCAATAAAAGCAGCGGTTAACCGCAGAAACAGCCACGGCGATCATCTCGCGCTCAAGCTTGCTTAGCCCGCTTTCTCCCAACATCAGGTCATTATACATGCCTGAAAACGCGTTTAGCTTGTCGATGTTATGGGCATAGGCTCGCAACACATTGGGTACCATGCCGAGCTTTTCCTTGCAAATGGCAAAGAATTTCGCAGTGCCTTCGGGGAGCGGGTCCATTTGGGGCAGATCAAGAGCGGTAGGTTGTTTCATGGTTTAGTCCTTTTTGCGATAGTGATAATGGCCGACTTCTTGCATGCCGAGGCTGCGATAAAGCCCGCACGCGGCGGTATTGGCGGTAATAGCGATGAGGCTGAAGGTTTCGGCGCCCTGCTCGGCAGCCCAAGCTGCTGCGGCGGCGGTCATTGCCAGCCCCAAGCCTTTGCGCCGATGTTTTGGCAGAATTTCAAGCGCATGTAGCATGGCCGATGTGCCATCCATAGCCACAAAAGCTGCGCCTGCGGGGCGGTCGTCAGTGCGTCCGAGTAAATATGTTTTTGCCCCTTTGGTGCGGGCCATAACCGCCAGCCGCCCCTTTTCAATTCGCCCGGCAGCCCAAATCTCTTTCATCACTTCCAGCGGGGCTTCGCTGCGAATAGCGGTCAAATCTTTCAGGTCATGCTGCGCCAAAACCTCCACGGAGCAGGCAAACATCGTTACAGGGTCTTTTACGGTATAGCCGCGCGCCGCCAGTGTCGAATCCAGCTCAGCATCTTTCCCTGAAATCATAAATAGCCGCGCTTGGTTCAGCGCCAGCATAGAGCGCTCTGCCTCCCCGATCTCGGCCTCATTTGCTGGCCCGTTTGCTGAGGCCGCTGAAACCCTTTGCCCGCCATTTTGGCCCAACCGCAAGGTAAACGGGCCGCTTTCAAAATACCGCGCGGCGGGCCAAGTGGCATCTAGTGTTTGCAGAATTTCGGCCTCGGTGGGCGCTTGCCAGCTCATATCACGCATTTCTCCAGCAGGGGTTCACCCCGCAAAATACGTTCATACCCAAGCTTGGTCAGATCAAGGGTTTTATAGGCCCCCAGCGCTACCAGCTCTGCCACGCCGCGCCCAATTGCGGGGGCTTGCTGCAAGCCGTGGCCCGAAAACCCGTTGGCGAAATAGAAATTACTTATCTCCGGATGCGCGCCCGTTACAGCGTTTTGGTCGAGCACATTATAGGCATAATGCCCCGCCCACATGGCCTGCATCTTTATCGCTTCAAAGGCGGGGCTGCGGGCAGCCAGGGCTGGCCAGATGATCTCTTCGAACTCTTGAAAGCGCGGCTCAAAATCGTCATGCGCCACCGCGGGGTCATCTTCGGGGCCACAACCGCATAAAAAATGCTGGCCTTCGGGGCGCACCCACACGCCGGTTGGGTCAATCATCAAGGGCAGACCAGCCTCTGGTGCGACGGCACAATCGAAGGTGAAATTTGTACGTTTTCGCGGCTCCACGGGCAGCATAATGCCTGCCATTTCGGAAATTTCAGCGGCATAAGGCCCAGCGGCATTAATAAAAGCCCCGCAGGAAATCTCGGCACCTGAAGCCAGCTTCACCGCGTGCACTTTACCCGATTGCACGCTTAAGCCGACCACCTTGTCGTTTAGCCGCGTTACGGTCGAGTTGGCCTGATAGCCCTGCATCAGGCCAACCGAGTCAAACCAGCCTTCGCCAGAAAGGCCAAGGCTGGCGAGGGTCAGGTCTTCGGTATTGAGGTGTGGAAAGCGGGTTTTCAGTTCATCGGGGGAAAGCAGATCAACATCGGCCCCCTCCGCCCGCTGCACCGCGTGGTTTTCACGTAATACCTGCGCGCCGGAGTCGGTGTCGCTGAGGTAAAGGTATCCTTGCTCGCGCAGGTTCAAATCCAGCCCCCAGCGGGCGGGCGTATCTTTGATGAAAGCCACGCCAAACTGGCTAATTGCCACATTCAGCGAGTCCGAAAATTGCTGCCGTATGCCACTGGCCGAAAGCGCGGTGGAGCTGTGCTGGAAGCTCGGGTCGCGCTCAATAATCGTAACGGATAGCTCTGGCGCTATCTGCCCGAGGTTCCATGCGATGGCGCTGCCGATAACAGCGCCGCCGCAGATGATAACATCACTTTGCATCGTCAGGATGTGGATAATTGCTGAACCAGCCGCCCACTACTTTGGCCACCCGCGTGTCGGGGTCTTCGCGCTCGGTACTCGCCAAAATCTTTTCAGCATAGCTGTCGGCGCTGTCTAGCGGGCGATAGCCGATATGCCCTGCCTTGGCATTGTTCACGCAGTTGCGGGCATTGTCTGACGTGCCATAGATCACTGAAAACGCGACCCGAGGCGCAACCATGGCGGCCTCAGTTAGCCGTACGCAATCATCAAAGCTGAGCCAGCTCCAAAGCATGCGGCGGTCGGCGGGCTCGGGGAAGCAGGAGCAAATGCGCAGGTTAACGCTCTCAATACCCCATTTATCCCAGTAAAGGCTGCCGAGGTCTTCGATGAAGCACTTGGTCATGCCATAAAATGTATCCGGCCGGTGGCGGCCCTCGGTGTCTGGCATGGATTCAACATTGGCCATGCCCACGGCATGAATTGAGCTGGCATAGACCACCCGCTTAGCCCCGTGCAGCCGCGCGCCTTCATACATATGATAGGCAGCGGGAATGGTGTCTGTCATGATTTCGTCAAAGCTTTGCTCACGCGGCACACCTGCAAAATGCAGAATGATATCCACGTCTTTGGTGATTTCCAGCGCCGCTTCACGGTCTGAAAGATCCATCACGATCAGCTCTTCGCCCTCGGCGGCTTCGCCCATTTCCACACGGTCTACTAGCCGCATATGGGTGGTGAGGTGCTTGAGTTTATTGCGTAAGTGAGTACCAAGGGAGCCGGCGGCGCCGGTGATTAGAATACGATTGAATTCGGGCATGTTAACCTCTGATTTGGGAAATTGTGGCTTTGGGGGTGATGAATTCTGGGTCTACCACCAGCTCGATGAGCGCGCCGGTCGTTGAGGCCGCCGCGCGGGCAAAGGCCGCGGGGAAGTCAGCTGTTTGGGTTACGGTTTCTGCATGGAAACCATAAGCTTTGGCAATGGCGCAGAAATCCGGATTTTCGATCTTTGTGAAGCTCTGCCGGTTTGGATAATCCCGCTCTTGGTGCATCCAAATCGTGCCGTAAACACCGTTATTGACGACAATCACAATGGGCTGCGCACCGGCCTGCATGGCTGTACCGAGTTCCTGCATGTTCATCTGGAAATCACCGTCGCCAGCAACGCAGACCACCATGCGGTCGGGGTGCTTAACCTTGGCTGCAATAGCGGCGGGCAGGCCATAGCCCATAGCGCCGGATTGCGGGGCCAGCAGGCGGGCCTCAGAGCCGTATTTGAAGAACTTGTTATGCCAAATGGCGAAATTCCCCGCACCATTGGTGAGGATCGCATTTTCCGGCAATGTGGATTGCAGATGGCTAACAATTGCGCCCATATCGACAGCGGTTTCCCGCACGGGCAATGCCATGCTTTCCTCGTAGGCCGTGCGCTGGTCTGCCGCCCAACCTTGCCAGCTGCCACGAAGATCAAGCTGCGCCAGCACTTTGCATAGGGCATTTGGTCCGGCATGAATTGGCAGATCGGCTTGGTAGATTTTGCCCAACTCAAGGTCGCTGGCATGGCTATGGATAAGCCCTTTTCCGATGTGCGGTACGGTGAGGGTCGTATAGCCATCGGTGGTGTTTTCGCCAAAACGAATGTTGAGAGCGAAAATCAGGTCGGCCTCTTTTAGCGCGGCTTGTAAGGCAGGCGTTTTGCCTAGCCCCGCGTCTCCGATATAGCTTGGCGAGTGGTTGTTGAGAAGATCCTGAAAGCGAAACGCACTGGCGACGGGCAGGTTGTTTTGCTCTACAAAAGCTTGCAAATCGGCGCGGCCCTCAGTGGTCCAGCCGCAACCACCTATTAGGAGCAAGGGCTTTTCAGCGCGGGCAAATGCCTTTTTCAGGTCGTAAATGGACTCCGGCGTTGGGGCTGCTTCTGCCAGCTTAACTTTTGGCGAAGGCTGGGCCTCGGTGAGGCTCCTCAACATATCCTCAGGGAGTGCAATCACTACCGGCCCGGGGCGGCCCGATTGCGCCACGGTAAAGGCGCGTGCGATGATTTCGGGGATACGGTCGGCATCATCAATCTCTGTCACCCATTTGGCAATCGGGCCAAAAAATGCGCGGTAATCGACCTCCTGAAAGGCCTCGCGCCCACGCATATCGCGGCCCACTTGGCCGATGAACAGGATCATCGGAGTGCTGCCCTGCATGGCCGAATGCACGCCAATGCTGGCATTGGTTGCCCCCGGCCCGCGGGTCACCATGCAAATGCCGGGCTGGCCCGTAAGCTGCCCATGGGCGCAGGCCATAAACGCTGCGCCGCCCTCGTTTCGGTTGCCGATCAGGCGAATCTCTGGGTGGTCCACCAAGGCATCGAGCACCGCAAGATAGCTCTCGCCCGGCACGCCAAATATTGTTTTTACGCCTTGTTTTGCAAGGCAACTTGCAAGAATTTGTCCGCCGGATTGCATGCGCTTCCCCCTGATGCTTTGCGCTAAACGATCATAGTTTTGCAGCAAGGGAAAGCAAAATCGCAGCATTTTATTAAAGGAATTTACGCGGTGTCAAACTGGCCAATGCTCATATGTCGTTTCCGGCCAAACCCCTGGGCGCGGGTCACCGAAAACCCCGCAGCTGCGAGCGTGCGCCTTACGTGCCCTGCTGCCGTATATGTGGCAAAGCTACCTTTGGGCGCAGTATGCTGCCCCACCGCATGCATCAGGTTTTCTGACCACATTTCAGGGTTTTTGCTGGGGCTAAACCCGTCAAGAAACCATGCGTTAGCTTTGCCGTGCCACGCAGGCAGGGTGGTGCGGGCGTCTCCGGTGATCAATTCAAAATGGAGGCTTGGTAGCCTCAGTGTGGTGCAGGGCCACGCAGCCAAAAGCGGCGCGGCCAGCGGGGCTAGTTCTGGCCAGTGGGACAGTGCTTTTTCCATATCCGGAAGGGCCAGCGGGAAGGCTTCAAAGCTGGTGAAATGCAAAGGCCCTTCGGCATCGCTTTGCTGCCATCCTCGCCATGCCGCTAGCATATTTAGGCCGGTACCAAAGCCTAGCTCAGCGATGTGAAAGCCCTTTGTAAAACGCGCGGGCAGGTTATTTCCGGTTAAAAATACATGCTGCGATTCGTTCAGTCCGCCTTCGGCTGAAAAGTAGGGGTCGTCAAATTGGGCGCTGCGCGGGGTGCCATCATCTTGCCATATTAGCGCTGCGGTTCTAGGGTCCATCCTGCATGAATGCGGCCAAAAAAGGGAAAGCGCAATGGTAAATATCACCGTGATCGGGGCCGGCGTTTATGGGCTTTCCTGCGCGCTGGCCCTGTTGAACGACGGCCACCAAGTGCGTGTGCTTGAAAAAAGCCGTGTGGGGCAGGGGGCGAGCGGCGGCCTTGTGGGCGCGCTCAGCCCGCATGTGCCGGAAGATTGGAATATTCGAAAGCAGTTTCAGCTTGGCGCGCTGGTGAGCGCCGAGAAACACTGGGCCGAGGTGGAAGCGCTTTCAAACCTGCCCAGTGGGTATGGCCGCGTGGGGCGGTATATCCCGCTGAATGATGCTTATGAGGCTGAGAAGGCCAAAGGCCGATGCGCTGGCGCTGTGCGGCTGTGGCCTAAGGGCTTTGATTGGCGCGTGCTGCCCGATGCGCCGCATATTGCACGCGAGGTGGCTCCATATGGCGTAGTGCACGAAACCTTAAGCGCCCGCATTAGCCCGCGCTTGGCCTGCGCGGCATTGGCCGCCGCCGTATTGAAAAGCGGTGGTGAGGTTATTGAAAACCATCCGGTTGAAACCCTCGAAGGGATTAATGTGATTGCTGCGGGCATTGGCAGCGAGGCTTTGCTGTCGCCTTTTTTGGGCGAGGGGAAAATCCGCGGCGTTAAAGGGCAATCCGCGCTCTTGAGCGGAGGCCTGCCTGCGGGCAGCCCTGTGATTTATGGCAACGGTGTTTATATCATTCCCCATGCTGATGGCCGCGTGGCCGTGGGGGCTACAAGCGAAAACAAGTTTTTAAAGCCGCACAGCACAGATGCGCTTCTGGATGCGGTTTTGGCAAAAGCGTATGCCATTGTGCCCGCATTAGCAGCGGCCAAGGTGCTTGAGCGCCATGCCGGCCTGCGCCCGCGCGCGCCAAAGCCCGAGGCCATGCTGGGGCAGCTTGATGCCCATACGTTTGTGGCAACAGGCGGCTTCAAAACCGGCTTGGGCAATGCCCATGTTATAGCCGCCGCGCTTGTGCGCCTTGTGCGGGGCGAGGACCCGGATATTCCAAAGGACCTTTCCCCCACACACCACCTTACTAAGCGGGTTAAGCAGCCGATGCCTTGGCAAATATCCGCCCGCCCTGAGACGGGCTGAGCGAACGGGGGGCTCGATGCCCCCCTGAGCGAACGCTGCGGCCTGCGCAAATTTATTGGCTTTTCCGCAAACTTCCCCTAGATTGCACAAAAACCTCTGGGGCAATCTATGATCAAGCAAATCCATTCACTCATCTCCACGCGCGCCTTCGGCAATTTTATTCTTGTTGTGATTTTGGTAAATGCCGTGGTGCTCGGCCTACAAACCTCAAAAGAACTGATGGCGCGTACCGGACCGGTGCTCGACCTGATTGACAACATCTGCCTAGGCATTTTCACAATCGAAATCGCCCTGAAGCTCATTGTGCATCGGCACAGGTTTTTTCTCAGCGGGTGGAACAATTTCGATTTTGTTATCGTTGGCATCTCACTCCTTCCCGGCGCTGGCGGCCTTTCAGTGCTGCGCGCGATGCGGATTATGCGGGTTCTGCGCGTGGTTTCCGTGGCCCCAAGCCTGCGGCGTGTGGTCGAGGGCTTTATTTCGGCCCTCCCCGGCATGATGTCTGTTTTTGTCCTGATGGCGCTGATATTTTACATCGCGGGCGTTATGGCTACTAAGCTGTTTGGCGAAGCCTTTCCAGAGTGGTTTGGCACCCTTGGAGAGAGCCTCTATTCATTATTCCAAATCATGACGCTGGAAAGCTGGTCCATGGGGATCGTCCGGCCGGTAATGGAGGTACAGCCCTATGCTTGGGTCTTTTTTGTGCCGTTTATTATGATTACCACATTTGCAGTGGTAAATCTCGTGGTTGGCCTGATCGTGACCTCTATGGAGGGGGAGCATGAGGCCGAAGACAACAAAGCAACAGACGATTACCGCGATGATGTTATGGCCAAGCTTGATGCGCTTGCGATTAAAGTTGATTCGTTAAGCGCAAAGAAGTAGCGCCGTACCACATTAGCGGCGCGGCGAGCGCGTGCTTGCCTTAGGGCTTGCATACGCGCCGCTCTGAAACGCTGTGCGCAATTTCAGCATTTCCTGTGTATTACACGCGCTAACCCGTGTTCTTTAGTGCTTCAGGCGACGGAAGATTTCCGAAGCGCTATAGCCAGCTACCAATGCGACCAACAGCGACAGCAGCCCATAAATCAGGGGGCTATTACGCGAAAGATCATAGAGCCACACCTCAAGGCCGGCTTTGCGCACCGTAATTCCGACGGTTGTATCTGATACGATGTTTTTGTCGCGGATCAGGTAAACACGCACATTGTAATCCCCTTCAACCAAGTTGGCGGGCAGCGATATATCGGCCTCAAAAAGGATATCTTCGGTGAGGTTTACAATGCTTTCGCGCTCCGAATATAGCCCGTCATCTTTACGAATACGAGCAACAGCTTGTGCAAAGGATTCTATATTTTCTTCCGTCGGCCCTTGTGGGCGCACGGCAAAATCTAGCCCAATGGCATAGTCTCTACGGTCACCTTCATTAAGCATGTCTTCCAGCGGGCGCGTGGTGGCAATAGTGAAAAAGCTTGGGGCTTCATGCACTTCCACTGATTCTGTATTCACCCAAATACCCAGCCTTTTCTCTTTTTTCCGCACGGTCACGGTTTCGAGCGGGCCTTCGATAACGATGGCCACATCTATGGGGCCTGCGCCTTCGGGCAGGGGGGACTCGCGCTTAACCGCGCCAAAAACAAAGATATTGGAGCCAGAATAGGTGGCGGTGATTTCAACCCGGTTTTGGCTCAGATCTACCACTACGGTTTCTTGCGCCATCAGGGGCGTGGTGATCAGAGCAAACGCGGTGATAAGAATACGCAGCATATCAGTGCCCCCCTGTGCCAATAGAAAATAGCTCGCTTGGCATCAACAATAGATCAAGCGCGAGCTTACCACACATAATCAGCACCATGCCTGCCAACAAAATCCGCAGCTGCTCCGCCTTGAGCTTCACTCCGATTCGCGTGCCAATTTGCGCGCCGATCACGCCGCCCAAAATGAGAAGCAACGCCAGAATTGCATCCACCGTGAAGTTTTGCGTGGCGTGGGAAAGCGTGGTGTAGGCGGTTACGAAAATGATCTGGAATAGCGAGGTGCCAACCACAACCTTGGTCGGCATGCCTAGCATATAAATCATGGCAGGCACCATGATAAAGCCACCGCCAACCCCCATGATCGCGGCCAATATACCCACGGCCACACCCACTACAATAGGCGGAATTACCGAAATATATAGCCCGGATGTGCGAAACCGTGTTTTGAAAGGCAGGCCATGGATCCAGTTATGCTTCTTTTTCCGTGGTCGGGCGCCGGGCTTGCCAGCGCGGCGAATGGCGTTCAGGCTCTCCACAAACATCATTCCGCCGACAAGGCCAAGGAAAATCACATAAGACAGCGTTACCAGCAGCTCAACCTGCCCGATGCTCTTGAGGTATTTAAAGATCTGCACGCCAAGCGTAGCTCCCGCAAGGCCGCCAAGCATCAGAATGAGGCCCATCTTGATATCAACCGTTTTGCGCTTGAAATGCGCTAGCACGCCCGAAAAAGACGACGCAACAATTTGGTTGGCCTCTGTGGCCACAGCCACCGCAGGGGGAATCCCGATCATGATAAGAATCGGGGTCATCAAAAAACCGCCGCCAACGCCAAATATGCCCGAAAGCATGCCGACCATGCCGCCAAGGCCCAGTATAACAAACATATTTACCGAGACTTCGGCAATGGGAAGATAAATCTGCATGATTCCACCTGTTAAAGAGGCTTTCCGTTTACAATATATTTTTTGAATATATCAGCCCAAACCAGTGCGACAAATCGGAACAGCCAAGGCTCCAATGTTGAGTAAACCTATGCGGGTTTAAAAACAAGAGAAACCCCTGCATAATGCAAATTGCCAAGGCCACATGGCATTCATGTTTTGAAATCAAAAGGCACTGGCAGGGGCTAAGAGGCTCGAACTCTTGACCTACGGTTTTGGAGACCGTTTAGCCACTATGTATCGAGTTGTTATTAAACCTGTTTTTATTACGTAAACCATTAATGTGTAACATTATGTGTAAGTTATGCCACTGATTCCACACCGAATGGGATGGTATTTGGCTCTTTGAGCCGAATTGCGGCTGCTACCGCAATCCGCTGACGATTTATTTGTCCTTTAACCCGTAATACCAGAGACAAATGGCACCCAAAAACATCGTTTTTAGGGTACACCTGAGGTACACCACTTAAGGGGAGTACCCTGCTATTCAAGCAAAGCATTGAATAGAAACGATTTCCGCCTAATTGTTGCCGCCTCTTGCGAGGCGACGCAAACCGCCACCACACTATCTAAAATTCGACCACAGGGGTACTCATTAAGATTGCGCAGAGACGCACCGGTGGCGTCGATTTGCGTCGCCTCGCGCGTTTGGCAATCACAAAATATCTTCGTCGTGCCTCCTCGAATTTTGGTGAGCCAAATCGGCGGGCAACAATTAGGCGGGAAAAGTTGAGTTCGCCAATGCATGCTCACACAGAAAAACTCCGCCCTGAGGGGCGGAGTAAAGGTGTACGAGTGCTAACGAGTTCGATTAGCCAAACTGTTTCAGGAAATCCTCTGAAACAGTATCCGGCTTCTCGCCATCGGGCAGCTCTAAGGTTCGCACGTAAACGTGCTTAGCGAGAATGTGCGCATTCTCTTTTGCCGCTGCACGGCCCGGGTCATCACCATCCAGAAGCTGGGTGATGAATTTGAAACCGGCCTCGCGAACGAGTTGAGCTTGCGCGTGGGAAACTGACGTTCCCATAAGCGCCACCACCGGAATGCCAGCGTCATGCAAACGAATGGCGCTCCAGTATCCCTCGACCAAAACGAGGTATCGCTTTTCCAACGTCATGGCGCGGTGGATGTTGTAGAGCTCAAGCGATTTCAGAAATCGCTTTGGAAAGCGATACCGATCAACCTTGTCCGGGATGTGCTCGTTTGCATATCGCCCGACATAGGCGACGAGTTCGCCGAGTTGGTTATGAATGGGGATTGCGATCCTGCCTTTCATAATCCCACCAGCGCAAAACCCAAGGCCGTAGCGTTCCGCCATATCTGGTTCGATCCCGCGCTCAATTAGAAACGGATGCTCGTGTTCAAGATCAAGCTGCAAATCAAGCACCGCGTTTTTCTTGGCTGGGCTTTCAGCGTCATCTGAGGCGCGCTGTGCGGGCTTGTCAGCCGTTTTTGCATCCCGTTGCTTGCTGGGCTTTGTATCTGCCTTGCCGGACGCCTTATGCGCCGGTTTTTTGCCTTTGGGGTTGGATGACGGTTTAGCAAAATCCTCAGGTGTTCGCCCTAAGATTTCTATGGCGGTGAGCGCGCCCTTATATATGTCTTCCCTATCCTCAGGATTGCCGCCTTCCATTTGAATGACGAATTCAAGAACATTGCCTTTGGCTGCACAGCCAAAGCATTTGAATATCCCGCGTGTCATATTGATTGAGCAGGAAGGGGAGTGATCCTCATGAAAAGGGCAATTGATTTTAAGCTGGGTTTTGCCCTCGCTATGCGTGAGGCCGTAATGTTGAAGAACAGTTGGAAAATCCAGTTCTTCACGAAGGGCAGCAAATTCTATCCACTGTTTCTGTGTCATATCGGATGTTCCTTTTTGTTAAATCTATCCGCTTCGTATTATAATGGGAGAGAAAATTTGGACGTATTGAAACGCTGCAAATCTGTTGCGTGGTTATGTTGATGAATTTCTACACCAGCCCATGTGCACGCCGTTCGTTCTCAGCCACCGAGCACAGTGTGAATAGGCATGCAAAATTGACCCACTTGGGTGGGTAATTGGCGTTTAAAATTGACCCACTTGTTTTGTTAACATCCGCGTATTTGAGCGCGGAGAATGAGCAGGTGATATTAATGGAAAGTGCA
>NVUX02000089.1 GCA_002402045.2 Paracoccaceae bacterium
AACGTTCATCCCAACACTCCGAATAAATATACGCGTACTGAATTAACCCGCATGTCCAATTCTATCGAGCGTGGGGAAACCTATGTTGAATTCTCAAAACGGCATCCAGAAATCGCGACCCATGTCAGTAAATCTACATTCGACCGGAAGAAAAAAGAAGTTCATACCCGCTATGGCAATACCGGCTTTCCTGAATGGCGTGATATTCCACTGCAAACTCGTCTAGAAGCTGGACGGCTTTGTACTATTTGTCACTCTGCTGAAGATGTAATCATGCATCACGAAGGCGCTATGTTATTGGTTGGGGCATCAGAACCTACAGAAGTTACATGGGGTGAGGTGCTGTTTATAATGCTATGGGTCAAGCGGATGGGCTGGCGTGAAAAGCGCAAATGCCTCGATGACTATTTGCAAGAGAAAGAAAGCATCGTTCCAGATAGGCGAAACTTTCCAGCCAACAAATGGCGTAGCCCTAGCTTGCCACCTTTACTTACGCGCATGTCTCCAGAGATGCTCAAGAGAGCAAATACGCAGTTTCCAAAGGGTATTCCAACCTTGGATGAGTTCCAGGATGATTTGTATGCGGCATTGAGCTTAGATTACGTTTTAATGAACAATGGTCGTTTCGCTTGCACTTCAGATCCAATCATCAGGCAGTTGGCGATGGGCGAGAACCCATACACCGAGATCACCGATGGTCTCGGTGATGAACGTGCGGACGGGCTGATTGAGGTCTTTGATTAGTATCAACGTTTTTTTGAGTATGTAGCAAAGCCAAAAATAACCCTTCCTGAGATGGCAGGGTTATCGCTGTATGGGACCCATTGCCGGGAGTGCGGTTGGGGTGGGAAATAGATTTAGTCACTGCCAGATGAAGATAGTACAGCTGTAAAATTTGGGTGTCTAGCTTTTGATGTGAGGAGGTTGTGCATTTGAGTCCGTGGACGTTGAGTCTACGCAATGGTTTGCATTGCACATGCAAGACTACCGAAAAATCCTTGGATCAAATATTCGAACCGCGCGAAGCCAGTTTCAAATCTCGCAAGAAAAGCTGGGAATGGAGATCGGAATTGACCGCACCTATATCTCCGGTATTGAGCGCGGTATACGAAACCCTTCATTGGATGTGATTTGTCGAATTGCCATGGTATTGAAAACTACGCCCTCCGCATTGCTTGAAAAACTGGGCTAATCTTTCAAAGAATTTTGATGATACAGGCTGTTTAACTCCGCCCGTCTCCCATGCTGAATGCCCCCAGTATTAACTGATTACTCACCATTCTTGTTAGACCCACGTTCAGATATGTAGACTATAGTCATCAATTATACTTTCAATGAACTAGAAACAATTGCTGACGGGGAATAGTGATGGCGAAGATCAGATTGATAAATCCAGCTACTGGAATGGTTAGAGAAGCCCCAACTGGGTTCTCCTGGACGACTTTGTATTTTGGGATTTTTCCAGCTTTACTCAGGGGAGATGCCAAATGGGGGATGATAATGCTTCTGCTGGCGTTTCTTTCTCTGGGCCTCAGCTGGTTGATATTCCCATTCATATATAACGGTCTTCATCTAAAGGGATTGCTTGAGTCTGGATACAAGATGGCTTCCGTGTCTACCAGTGGTGTAAGTGCGTCTTTTGCTCAAAATGAAGCTGGAAACAATCAATTTGTAATTGAACCAAGCAAAGGTTCGTCATGGAGCTTCGGGAAAGTTGCGTTGGCAATTTTTATTGGAGTACCGTTTATCGCTGGTGCCGTTGGTGCAATAAATACCGACCAATCGACTGCAGCATCAGGAAAGGTGCAGACGGTTTCAGCAGTGATCGCGCCAAAAAAAGTGCCGGTTGTTAAGGAAGCCCCTCAAACCCCATCAATAGGGAACTGGTATGTCAGTTCTAAAACCTCCCAGATTGATGATAGCAAAAAAATCACATTGATACTTGAGGCCGATGACTCGATAACAACTGCCTTCGGTAAGGTTACGCCATCACTTGTGATTAGGTGCAGTGAAGCGGAAACCAACGTATTTATTGGTTGGAAGGTATACCTTGGTCTTGATCAAACTGAAATTTTAACCCGTTTTGATAGTACGCAAGCTCAAACAAAGACTTGGTCGATTTCAACCGACCACAAAGCGGCGTTTGTTCAAGGAAGTGATGTGGCCTTCGCTAAAAAGATGATGAACCATGGTAAGTTGCTTGCCCAAGTCACGCCTTATGCAGAGGTCCCAGTAACAGCAACATTCAACATCGAAGGTTTGAGAGAAGCAATTAAGCCGTTGCGCAATGCGTGTAGTTGGTAGAAAGCCGAGGGAATTTGAGTGAGCTTTGGTGCAAGTCAACCCGATCTGTTTGCTCTGAATATTGAACGGCAACAATGAGGGGAGGAGGCATTTTAAAAGCCCAATTCGTCAAACTATGCGACTACTACAAATAGGTTATATTTGAGCAATGATTGGGTGAATTCTATCTGGTGGCAAATAAGTGACTAACAAGGAAGAAGGTATTATTTGTATAAACTAATGTACCAAGTTTACATTTTCATTGAAATATAGATGATTGCGCTTTAGCTTGTGTAAAAAAAGAAGAATCAAATGGGGTTTGGGAATTGAAGCCTTTTATTAAATGGGCTGGTGGAAAAAGTTGGCTCCTAAAAAACAACCAATTTATTCTTCCAGAATTTGATGGACGATATATAGAACCATTTTTAGGTGGTGCGGCAGTCTTTTTCCACTTGGCGCCAAAGCAAGCTATTTTGTCAGACGTGAACCCAAAGTTAATCAACACTTATAGGGCAATTCGGTCGGATTGGCGTTTGGTTCGGAAAGAACTCGGGAGAATGCAATATTTGCATTCCAAAGAATTTTACTATCAGGAGCGCGACCGAGTCCGTCGCAAGTCACATACGAAGGCCGCCCAATTTCTGTATCTTAATCGAACCTGTTGGAACGGTCTATATCGCGAGAACCTATCTGGAAAATTTAATGTTCCAATAGGAACAAAGTCGCAGGTACTTCTCGCAGATGATGACTTCAAAGGTGCCAGCAGTTTACTGGAAAGCGCTGAACTTAAGGTCTGTGATTTTGAAGAAACACTTTCTGATGCGCGAAGTGGCGATTTGGTATTCTTAGATCCTCCTTACACTACTGCGCACAACACAAATGGCTTTATAAAGTACAACCAGAACATCTTTAGTTGGGATGACCAAATCCGTTTGCGTCAATGTACTGAAGCCGCTCTAAATCGAGGCGCGAAGGTCGTTCTTACGAATGCTAACCATGAGACTATCCACAAACTCTACACGGATTTAGGAACCCCAGAAGTTTTGTCTCGCGCTTCGGTTATCTCGGGGAGCGCGCGCGCGCGCGGATAAACAACTGAGGTTCTTTATGTGTTTTAACTCCGCGAACGGCGTGTCTGAATTAGAAAAAATGAATGGGAGGCCAGCCTTTGCCGTATATGGATCCCGCTGAAGCGCAACTGCTTAAAGAAAAAATTACGACAGACGTTTCTCAGCTTGGACGTCTCTTCAAATCGAAGTCTTCCAAGTATCAAGAAAGAAGTGTTGACCACGCATTAGTAGAGGATCTTTTAAAGGAAGGCTGGGAGGAGTATGGGAAAACACTAAAAACAAAAACTTGGCTTCGAAAACTTAAAAGTCACAATGTGCAGTTTGAAGATGATATATGGTGTCAGCTCCACCGGTTGGGATATAGATGTTTAAATATCAATGGAAACTTCAAATTACCATTCGGAAAATCTGATGCTGACAAGAAGCAGATAGACGTTATTGCAGTGAACGACGATAGCATTCTCCTAATTGAGTGCAAATCCTCCGAAAAGCCATCTAAGCCGCCTTCCTTTAAGACAGAATTTGAAGCTTTGCGACTAAGAATGAATGGCCACCAAAAGGCACTCGATCAGTTGTTCGGCACGGGACGAAAAGTCAAATTCATCCTCGCGACAAGGAATCTTAGAATTAATCGTGAAAGCACCGATGCAAAGCGATTATCTGATGCTGGAGGTTTCCTATACAATGACAATGCATTTGACTACGTGGACGGCTTGTTGAAGTCCTACAAAAACGCAGCGCACTATCAATTCATGGCTTTGCTGTTCAAGGGGCAGGATATCAATAAAGACAAAATCGAAGTTCCTGCCATCGAAGGGACGATGGGCGCTCAAACGTACTACATGTTTTCGTTGGAGCCGGAACTTCTTCTTAAAATAGGGTTCGTACTGCATCGAACTCGGGCAAATGAAGCCGAAATGCCAACATACCAAAGGCTCCTCGTTCCGAGCCGGCTTAAAGGAATCAACAAGTTCGTTGAGGATGGAGGTTTTTTTCCAAACTCCGTAGTTCTAAATTTCGGTGAGGGGCTTAAAAAAATTGAGTTTCAACCTCATAGTCGCGGGGATGTTTCCCGATCCCGGACAGGTATTTTAAAAATTCCAAATGCATACGCAATATCTTACATCATTGATGGTCAGCACAGAATTTATGGATATGCGAACACAGACCGCAAGTCTTCGAATACAATACCTGTTGTCGCTTTTCTGGGGCTAAAGCCCTCAGAGCAACTAGAAATGTTTATGGACATCAATCAAAATCAAAAGGCAGTCAGCGCGACTCTTCGAATTACTCTTGAGGAGGACCTCTATTGGAATGCTCCGCGGCTTGATTCTAGAATGAAGGCGCTACGCTCTTCAATAATTAGGCAATTAGGAGATGATCAAACTGGCCCTCTATTTAGTAAGATCGACTTAGGTGAGGATCGCGCTCTATTAAGATCCAAGGCCTTTTCAGATTCGCTTTTACGCTGCGGTTTGCTACCGGAAGCAAAAGGTAACAAATTTGAATCAGAAGAAAAAAATACAACACTATATGACACAAGCAATCACGATCATGCAAAGGAAATGGAATCTACGAGGAAAAAGGTCGTTACGCTTCTGAATGCTTGCTATCAATTTGCCGAAGATCATTTTGAGAGTGACGCCGAGACTTTGAACAGTTTCATAGTTTACAATCGAGGAACATTTCCTTTCATCAGCCTTGTTGGCAGTTTGAACAGATACCTTACTGAATGCGGAGAGTTATCTTTCACCTCTTCTGAAGATGACAGATTCGAAAGCATCCAGAAATATCTTCAGGCTCTATTCGAAGCACTCGGAGTGATCTCAGATGAAGACAAAGAGCAACTGTTGGGGAAACTTGGTTCTGGAGCGGAAAACACATGGTTTCGGATGTTTCAACATTTTGTTAATGAGCGGCTTCCGGACTATGAGCCTGCCGACTTACTTGATTGGAGGGAGAGGCAGGACAAAGAATTGCAAGATGACGGTCGGCTGTTTGGAACAGAGATTGAAAGACATATGAAGAATGTCATCATTTCAAACCTAAAAACAATTTTTGGTACAAACTGGGATTTGGAAATTGGGGCGATCCAGCGCAAATGCAGCGAACGTGCAAAAGAACAAATGGAGAAGAGCTATAATGAAGGACTGGGAAGAAAAGAGATTCCGTGGACTGACCAATTCAACTTAACCGACTATAAAAAGATTATTGAAAAGTACTGGGGGCGTGCTCCGAAGCCAAAACCTGAAGAATTCCAGACTTTCGAGGAACATTTTGCGCAGGACATCGGTCGAGGGTTCAACAGCAAAGCAGAAAAATTGAAGTGGCTGTCTTTCTTTGGTTCTTATCGTAACAACTGGGCTCATGAGGGAACTAAAGAAAAGGGTTTAAATCGAGACGAAGTAAGTTTTCTTCGTGATATTCATCAACGGTTTTCGCTTTGATTTTTTGAGCTAACTGAGAATTGACGTATCCCATCCGTTTACTGCGGCCTGAATAATTGCGAATTTTGGTTGATGTATGACAATCTCCGCTTTCCTGATTACAGAACCCACACAATTCGTTTCATTCGCCTGAACCACAGGTTTGGGCGGATAACATAGCGATAGAACTTCCGCATTGCTGCTAATTGCGGTCGATGACAAATCGTTTGTTCATGTGTTTCAAATGCATTGTCCCACTAGGCCCGGACCGATTGGAACAAGTATTAACCATCGCATGAATGCCCCATATACGTACCATTGAAATATTTACAATTATTCCCATATATTCTAGATGCTATTGGGAAATAGGAATGTAGATATGAAAATCGGTTATGCCAGAACATCGACGAAAGACCAGATTGCTGGATTTGAAGCTCAAATCAGGGAGTTGGAGCAAGCTGGTGTTGATAAAATCTTTAAGGAACAAGTGTCTTCCGTAGCTCAGCGTGATCAGCTTGAGGCAGCAATCGACTTTGCGCGCGATGGTGATACCCTGATTGTTACCAAGATGGATCGCTTAGCGCGTTCAGTTCGTGATCTCCTTGATATTGTCGAGAGGCTGGAAGCTAAAGGCTGTAACTTCACTGCACTCAATACACCAATCGATACCAGCACATCATCAGGTAGGCTCCAACTGCAAATTCTGGGTGCTGTTGCTGAATTCGAACGCGAAATCATGTTGGAACGCCAGCGTGAAGGGATTGCTAGAGCTAAGTCACTGGGCAAATATAAAGGCAGAGCACCAACAGCTAAAAGAAAGAGCAAGGAGGTGCTTGCGCTCAGGTCACAAGGAATTGGAGCATCGGATATTGCGGAGCAGCTGGGAATTGGTAGGTCTAGCGTTTATCGGATATTTGATACCTAGCCTTGATTAATCGCATTTTTTAGGGGGCCTAGGGAACCTAAGACGGGGGTTGGGATGGGGTGCGAAGATTGGCACAGTAACCGCTTTGAAGAAAGTGACCTGCACCCTTAAAACTCCTCCACTTTAATGTAGAATCCTTCACAAGGAAGGAGACTGACGAATGAAACGTTCACGGTTCACAGAAGAACAAATTATCGGGATTATCAAAGAGCAGGAAGCAGGCATGCCAACGGCAGAAGTTTGCCGTAAACATGGCATCAGTTCGGCGAGTTTTTACAAATACAAATCGAAGTATGGTGGCATGAATGTATCTGACGCTCGCAAGCTAAAGGCTTTGGAATCCGAGAATGCCAAGCTGAAGAAGCTATTGGCAGAACAGATGCTGGATAATGCGATGCTGAAAGACGTTGCTTCGCGAAAGTGGTAACGCCCGGTGCAAAGCGGGATGCTGTGGCTCACTTGTGTGAAGAGCATGAGATAAGCCAGCGTCGGGCGTGTGAAGTACTGCAATTTGATCGTTCGAGTGTTCGTTACAAAAGCACTCGTAGCGATGATACCAGCGTGCGTGAAGCTATGAAGCAGGTTGCCGCGGATCACGCAGCAACGCATTTGCCATAACTACGAGCTTGCGCATAACCGCTGTAATCGCAAGTTTCTTGCATTTCCCTTTAGCAATTAACTCATGAT